>JBAXVX010000006.1:0-121193 GCA_037128705.1 Bacteroidota bacterium
GACAAAGGCAAAACGACATCAACCGATATTATGAATTCAATTTACCAAAGTAGAAGTAACCAGAATGAAACAATGGATCGTATTAATTTTCTTTGTATTGATTTTCAGTCAATGTAACCATGTTGAAGAATCTCCTCCATCCGGCACATCCATTCATAAGCAAAAATTTTCCCTTCCTTTCACTCCTCAGACAATGAGACAAAGGCCGGTCAACAACACCAATACAAAACCAGCAACCGGATCACTCGGTCATCAGAAAATTGCAAAAAAAAGAAAACACAAAACAAAAAAAGCATCCGCACCTCGTCAAAATTTCAGCATTTCACGCAACGATTCGCTGTTTGTTGCGCGATTGAATTATATCAGGTCAGGCAGAATTGAGCTTGATCTTAATGAACCTGTGAATAACCAGATCCTGGGTTCAGCTGTCGAAAACCTCCCATTCCAGTCGATGATCACCCTGAGCCGTGAGTCATTTCTGAAGATCAACTTTGACAATGACATTCTGGATTATACTGACCGTTTTTACACCAATGGAATAAAAATCGAGATTATCACTCCGGGTCTGCAAATGAATCCACTGTCGAAACTGATGGTTCCATATTGGTCATCAGGCAAAAACTACCACGGTCTTACCCTGGTCCAGAACATGTACACACCCTCCACCACCAAAACGGGAGGAATTCTTTATGGCGACCGGCCTTATGCTTCATACCTTTATGCCGGAAGCTTTAAAATCACCAATGACCCCGAACATCATTTCAGGCAGACCAGTGAACTTGACCTTGGCATTATCGGGCCGAACTCATACGGAGAATGGGTTCAACGCTCATTTCATAACAGTGTGCCTACCAATAATGAACCGTTGGGATGGGAGTACCAGATACAGAACGATCTTGTTCTCAATTATTCCATCACCTATGAAAAGGGGGTAATTTCAACCAAAAATATTGATCTCAACATTACCTCAATGGGAAATGTGGGGACCCTATACACAAATTTCAGCGGGGGAGTTCAGTTAAGGGCCGGATGGATGAATCCATATTTTGCAAACCTGGGCCTTGCCAAAAGACCGATCCTCAAGGAGCAGGGATTGAGAAAATTCCAGTGCATTTTTTTCGTCAAGGGAGCAGGAAAACTGGTTGGTTATGATGCAACATTGGAGGGAGGACTCCTCAACAGGTCAAGTTTATATACTATTCCCGCCAGCGAGATATCCAGGGTGGTATTTCAGGCGAGCGGAGGGATTTCAATCTCCTCCGGCGGTTTTCGTTTTGATGTGGAGCAATTTCTGGTAAGTCCTGATTTTCATAATGGATGGTGGCATAAATGGGTTCACCTGGCCCTTACTTTTTGCCTTTAGTTGTTAATAAATAAAATTCTGAAGCACTGATTAATCAAACCGGATAAGCCCTACTTTTGAGCCATGGAAGAAAAGAGTACCAGAAAGCGGACCCGGCCAACCGGTGTGAGTGAAATTATTTTTGAACATGGAAAGATCCCACCACAGGCCCTGGATCTGGAGGCCGCGGTACTTGGGGCCATGATGCTTGAAAATGACCGACTGGCCGAGGTTATTGAAGTGCTGAAGCCGGCAGTCTTCTATAAAGAAAATCACCAGATTATCTTTTCAGCCATTCAGCGCCTCTTTGCGCAAAATGAACCGGTGGATATCCTCACTGTGACCGAGGAATTGAGAAAATGCGGCGAACTTGATATTGCCGGCGGCCCCTACTTCATAACGATGCTTACAAACCGTATTGCATCAGCAGCTAATATTGAATTTCACTCACGGATCATTTTACAAAAGTTTATCCAGCGTGAGCTGATTAGGGTATCTTCTGAAATCATTAAAGATGCCTACGAAGACACAACCGATGTGTTCGATCTTTTGGATAAGGCTGAAACCGGGCTTTTTTCAATCAGCGAAAGCAGCATCGGCAAGTCTTACATGGATATGAAATCCATCATCAAGGAGGCCATCATTGAAATTGCAGCCGGAAGGAACCAGGAGGGCAAATTGCGCGGGGTGGGATCCGGATTTACAGAGTTGGACAGGATTACCTCAGGGTGGCAAAAATCAGACCTGGTCATCATTGCTTCTCGTCCGGGGATGGGTAAAAGTGCCTTTGCGCTGACCATGGCACGCAATGCAGCCATCGATTTCAAGAAACCAGTTGCCGTGTTCTCCCTTGAAATGTCATCGGTTCAGCTGGTAACCCGCCTTATGTCGAGTGAGACCGAAATTCCACAGGAAAAACTGCGTAAAGGATCCATGGAAGAACATGAATGGGCCCAGCTTAACACTAAAATCACACCCCTTATCGATGCCCCGCTCTACATTGATGATACCGCGGCATTATCGGTTTTCGACCTCAGGGCAAAATGCCGCCGGTTAAAGGCCCACCATGATATCCAGATGGTCATTGTAGATTATCTTCAATTGATGCAGGGTAGCCAGGATACAAGAGGAAACCGTGAGCAGGAGATCAGTAGTATTTCAAGGGCGCTCAAAACCCTGGCCAAGGAGCTTGATCTTCCTGTCATTGCCTTGTCGCAGTTAAGCCGGGCCTCTGAAAAACGTTCGGCAGCTGCAAAACCGATCCTGTCCGACCTGCGTGAATCAGGCTCCATTGAACAGGATGCCGATATGGTCTTGTTCATCTACCGCCCTGAATATTATAAAATTGACCAGGATGAAAATGGTGAATCCACCTCGGGAGTCACCGAAATCATCATTGCAAAAAACAGGAATGGTCCCTTGAAAGATGTCCGGATAAAGTTTGTTTCCAAGTACGCTAAATTTGTCGATGCTGAAATGGACTATACCCCTATGAAAATGATTCCTTCCAATGAATCGTTTGATGGTTCCATGAGGACCCGTAACGTGATGTCGAAAATGAATGATGATGATGCGCAGGATTCTCCATTCTGACCTGAAAAGGGGAATGATCATTCTATTGTTTCTCTTCATCATTCTTCCAACTCGTGCAGCCTTTGTGCTTATACCGATGGATGAGGCGCAGCAGAATCATCTGAAGGCTTACGGGATTGCATATTGGGTACTGCAAAAGGAGGTGGAGGTGGATTGGCTGCTAAATTACCGTGGAGGAAGTTTCATGTTCCAGTTCAGCAAAACGTTCGAATCGGAATGCACCATTCGGGGGGTCACCTACCAGGTTATTGCTGATGCACAGGCTTCAGCCATCCTTCAGGAAATTTCTGATCCCCAGGTCAACATGGAAAATATCAAGCTTCACAAAGTGCCCAGGGTCGCGGTTTATTCCCCAAAGAACAAGCTACCGTGGGATGATGCTGTAACGCTGGTGCTCACCTATGCCGAAATCCCCTACGACATCCTGTATGACGAGGAGGTGATGGGCGGAGCCCTGCCCCTGTACGACTGGCTGCATCTGCATCATGAGGATTTCACAGGGCAGTACGGAAAATTCTGGGCTGCTTACAAAAACTTCCCTTGGTACCGCGAGGATGTAATTGCCCAGGAGGAAAGTGCAAAAAAACTTGGATTCAGCAAGGTTTCACAAATGAAACTGGCCGTGGCAAAAAATATACGTGATTTTGTGGCAGGTGGCGGTTATCTTTTTGCGATGTGTTCAGCCCCCGACAGTTACGACGTTGCATTGTCGGCAGATGGTGTCGATATTTGCGATGTCATGTTCGATGGTGACCCGCCGGAACCGAATGCCCAGTCAAAACTGAACTTTAATAACTGTTTTGCTTTCCAGAACTTCACCCTCAGCACAAATCCCTATGAATATGAGATATCATCGATCGATGTGACCGAGACAAGGCCAAAAAACATCACAAGGGAAAACGACTTTTTCACCTTGTTTGACTTTTCAGCAAAATGGGACCCTGTCCCCAGTATGCTCTGCCAGGATCATGCTACCCTCATTCACGGCTTCATGGGGCAAACCACCGCGTTTAATGAGAAATATGTGCAGGCCAATGTGATTGTGCTGGGAGAGACTAAATCGCTGAATGAGGCGCGATACATTCATGGAGATTTTGGCAAAGGAACCTGGACATTCCTGGGCGGGCACGACCCTGAGGACTATCAGCACCTGGTCGGAGATCCGCCTACAGACCTGAACCTGCATCCAAATTCTCCCGGATACAGACTTATTCTCAACAACATACTTTTCCCTGCCGCAAAAAAGGAAAAGCGAAAGACCTAGGAAAATTTGATCAGGGATTATCGTTCGCGGTCATAAATTTCATTGGAGTACGAGAAGTCGTTGATCTCATCTGAAGGAAAATCTTCCTTGGACTGAAGCTTCCATACAGAAAAATCTATCTCCGGAAAAAAGACATCGGCATCAAATGATTTGTGAACCCTTGTCAGATAAAGCCGGTTGGCGATGGGTAAAAACTGTCGATACACGGAGGCACCTCCAATGACGAAGTTCTCTTCATCCGGATTGCATTTCGCCACCGCATCTTCGATTGAATAGGCCATTTCACAGCCGTCAATCTGTTCATCGGGAATATCGGTAATCACAATATTCCGGCGGTTGGGCAACGGCCGGCGCGGCAGAGATTCAAAAGTGCGTTTTCCCATTATCACGGGGTGCCCGTTGGTAATTCTTTTAAATCTCTTCAAATCTTCGGAGATGTGCCAGAGCAGGTCATTATTTTTGCCAATACCCCTGTTTTCGGCAATGGCGACAATGATAGATATCATCCTTTAACTTTTAAATTGCGATATCACCTTTGATATGCGGGTGAGACTGATAATTGATCAACTGAAAATCTTCAAACCGGAACCCGTCAATATCCTTTACTTCGCTGTTGATGTTCATCTGAGGCAGGGGCAGCGGCTCCCGGGTCAATTGCAGCTTCACCTGTTCCATATGGTTCAGATAAATATGCGCATCTCCCAGCGTATGGATAAATTCGCCCGGTTTCAAACCGGTTGCCTGGGCCATCATCCCAGTGAGCAGTGCATAGGAGGCAATGTTGAATGGGACCCCCAGAAAAATATCGCAACTACGCTGGTACATCTGGCAGGAAAGTTCGCCATTGGCTACATAGAACTGGAACAGGAGGTGACAAGGCGGCAAAGCCATCTGGTCAAGGTATCCGACATTCCAGGCGCTAACGATGTGCCTTCGTGAATCGGGATTATTGCGGATGGAGTCAACCACCTGTTTTACCTGGTCAACATGTGAACCATCGGGCTTCGGCCAGGATCGCCATTGATATCCATAGACCGGACCCAGGTCGCCATTGGCATCAGCCCATTCATTCCAGATGGACACCTTGTTATCTGTCAGATATTTGACGTTGGTTGCTCCTTTCAGAAACCAAAGCAGTTCATGCAGTATAGACCGAAGATGCAGTTTTTTCGTGGTCAGCAAAGGAAAATTCTCCCGGAGATCGAACCGCATCTGATATCCAAAGACGCTGATTGTACCGGTGCCGGTGCGGTCCTGCTTTTGAATCCCGTTTTTTAAAACATAATCGAGAAGATCAAGGTATTGCTTCATAACAAAAACGGCAAAACAACAATCATTAATAAAGATCAGTGCTGGATGGGGGACGAGAATATATTTGCATCATGTTTATGGCGAAAAAGTATTGCAAATAAAACAGCCACTACCAGTGAATATCCGGCAAATGCAAACCAAATCCCTTTCCAATCGAACGAGCCATCGCCTAAAATGAAATAATTGTCAATCACAATTCCGCTAAGACGGCTGCCCAGAAAGGCTCCAAAACCATTGGTCATCATCATGAACAACCCCTGGGCACTGGCCCTGATACCGGGTTCACTTTGTGTTTCGACGAACAGCGAGCCTGAAATATTGAAGAAATCGAAGGCCATTCCATAGATGATACAGGAGAGAATGATCATCCAGAGGCCGGAACCCGGGTCGCCAAAACCAAAGAGTCCAAATCGCAGAACCCATGCAATCATGCTGAAGATCATCACCTTTTTGATCCCGAACTTTTTCAGGAAAAATGGTATGGTCAGGATAAAAAGCGTTTCCGAAATCTGGGAGATTGACATAATGATGGCCGGATATTTAACGGCAATCAAATCTTTAAATGCGGGAAACTTGGCAAAATCATGTAAAAAGGTATCACCATAAGCGTTCGTCAACTGGAGTGATGCACCGAGAAGCATGGCAAAGATGAAAAAGACAGCCATTTTGGAACTTTTAAACAGTGCAAATGCATTTAATCCGAGTGCCTGGGCGAATGTTTTTTTATGACCACCACCCAATGGAGGACATGCGGGGAGTGTGAAAGAATAAATTCCAAGGAAAAGGGATGCAGCCGAAGCAACATAAAATTGTGCGGCAGAAGTTTCAAGTCCGGAGAGGCTGATGATCCATAATGCCGCGATAAATCCGATGGTTCCCCATACCCTGATGGGAGGGTATTCTTTAATGATATCCAATCCCTTACTTTTAAGGGTAGAGTAAGCCACGGTGATGGAGAGTGCAATGGTGGGCATATAGAAAATCATGTTGATCAGCATGACCCAGAACATTGTGGATGGATCGTTTACCCTCGGAACCATGAACAGGATCCCGGCAGCAATGATGTGAAAGATTCCGTAGAGTTTCTCTGCGTTAATCCATCGGTCGGCAATGATACCAGCGATGGCGGGCATGAAAAGAGAGGCAATGCCCATGGTCGAGAAGATCGCTCCAAATTCGGTTCCCGTCCAGTGCTTTGTCTGAAACCAGTAAGCTCCGATCGTCAGAAGCCATGAACCCCAAATGAAAAACTGTAAAAAATTAAGAAGAATGAGTCGGTGTTTTATCGTCATCAGAAAGAGAGTTAATTCTTATGTAAAAGCGGGGAATTGTTATTTCCGTTTATTGAGTTCATCCCTGATCTTGGATGCTTTCTCATATTCTTCATTTTCAATGGCCTGCTGAAGCATTTGTTTCAGGTCGGCCGTAGCTGCATCGGTATAATCCACAACCTCTTCGGGTTCACTTTGCGGTTTCGGCTCTTCCGGTTTCATTAGTTCTGCCTCTTCCTCCATCAGGATACCGGCAGCAACCATAATACTCTCATAGGTATATATCGGACAGTTAAATCGCAGTGCCAGTGCAATTGCATCGGAAGTGCGGGAGTCGACCTCCTGTTCATTTTGTCCATCGGTACAAACCAGCTTGGCATAAAACACCCCTTCACTGAACTTGTTGATCACCACCTCCGAAATTTCAATATGGTAGACATCGGCGAATGATTTAAAAAGATCATGGGTCAGTGGGCGGGGCGTCCTGATTTTTTCAAGTTCGATTGCGATGGATTGTGCTTCAAACCCGCCAATAATGATAGGCAGGCGTCGTTTCCCATCACGTTCACCAAGAATCAGGGCATAAGCGCCGCTTTGTGACTGGCTGTAGGACATCCCGATGATATCCAATCTGATTTTTTCCACTATAACATCCGGATTTTACGCCATACAAACCTACGGGAAATTTCCATAACAGACAAAACATGTGGAAAAATTCTATTCATTCTCGAAATTCTTCCTATTTTTGTCAACAGTCTAAATAAATAAATAGGTACATATGAAAAGAACCATTACGATTCTAACGATTATGCTTTTGCCATTTTTAACGATGGCGGGTGAGGCTAATCTTGTGATTCCTGACGGGATCAGAAACCAATCCATATTATATTGGGGGTTCCTGATCACCTTTGCAGGTTTTATGTTTGGATTATTCCAATTTCTTAAAGTAAAAAAAATCGGTGCGCATAAATCCATGCTGGATGTGGCACAGGTGATTTTCGAGACGTCAAAGACCTATCTCATTCAGCAGGGAAAATTTTTAATGATTCTTTTTCTCTTTATTGGCACGGCAGTAGCCTTTTATTTCGGATGGCTCTCAGATGCTCATTTTGGATTCGGCGGGGTTTTGATGATTCTGGGATGGACCGTTATTGGTATCCTGGGATCCTATAGCGTAGCCTGGTTCGGGATCAGGATGAATACGCTGGCCAATGCACGGATGGCTTTCGCATCGCTTGAAAGAAAACCGATCAAACTTCTGAACATTCCTTTAAATGCCGGAATGAGCATCGGCGTGGTTCTGATTTCGCTCGAGTTAATCATGATGCTTATCATCCTGATGTTTGTGCCCGGGGAATACGCCGGTGCAAGTTTTATCGGGTTTGCCATTGGTGAATCACTTGGCGCCTCAGCGTTAAGAATTGCCGGAGGTATCTTTACTAAAATTGCTGACATCGGTTCCGACCTGATGAAGGTAATCTTTAAGATCGGAGAAGATGATCCCAGAAATCCAGGCACCATTGCCGATTGCGTTGGAGATAATGCAGGTGATAGCGTAGGCCCGACGGCCGATGGTTTCGAAACCTACGGTGTAACCGGTGTTGCACTGATCTCATTTATCATCCTGGCTGTTGCCGACGTGAATATTCAGGTTCAATTGCTTACCTGGATCTTTGTCATGAGAATCTTTATGATCATCACTTCCATTGTATCTTTCTGGATCAACAATGCCATCAGTAAAGCCAAATACTTCAATGTTGATGATCTTGACTTTGAAAAACCTTTGACCTCACTCGTGTGGATCACCTCGATTCTTTCCATTCTTGTAACCTTTGCCATCAGTTATGTGACGATCAGTGATCTTCCTCATGACCTTTGGATCACCTTGTCGGTGATCATCTCGGCCGGCACGCTCGGTGCTGCGCTGATCCCGGAGTTCACAAAACTTTTCACCTCTCCCAAATCCACCCACGTAAAAGAGGTGGTCATTGCATCGCAGGAAGGTGGCGCTTCCCTGAACATCCTTTCAGGACTTGTTGCCGGAAATTTCAGCGGCTTCTGGCAGGGCATGGTTTTTTTCCTGCTGATGTTCATCGCATATTTTGCAAGCACTTTCGGATTGAGCAATTTCATGATCTATCCCTCCATCTTTGCATTCGGCCTGGTTGCATTTGGTATGCTGGGCATGGGACCAGTAACCATTGCTGTTGACAGTTATGGCCCGGTTACCGACAATGCACAATCCATTTATGAGCTTTCGCTGATCGAGGAGATTCCTGGTATTTCTGCTGAAATAGAACGGGATTTTGGTTTTAAACCTGATTTTGAAAAATCAAAACATTATCTGGAGGCCAACGATGGCGCCGGCAACACTTTCAAGGCAACGGCAAAACCGGTGCTGATCGGAACTGCCGTAGTCGGGGCCACCACGATGATCTTCTCGCTCATCCTGGTGATAAAAAAATCGCTGGGCATTGAACCTGAACAGGTTCTGAACCTTTTGAATCCCTACACTATCCTTGGGTTTTTACTTGGCGGGGCGGTCATTTACTGGTTCAGCGGTGCTTCCATCCAGGCGGTCACCACCGGAGCAAGCAGGGCCGTTGCCTATATCAAGAACAACATCAACCTTGATCCGAATGCACCAAAAAAAGCCGACACAGCCAAATCAAAAGAGGTTGTTCAGATCTGTACGGTTTACGCTCAAAAGGGGATGCTCAATATTTTCATTGCCATTTTCTCCTTTGCACTGGCGTTTGCCTTTCTCTCTTCCCCTGTTGGATTGACCGACTCCATGAGTCCTGCTGAAAAACTGAATTACGCCCTGCCGGTGTCACTATTTGTCAGTTACCTGATTTCGATTGCCTTTTTCGGTTTATACCAGGCCATCTTTATGGCCAATGCCGGAGGTGCATGGGATAACGCTAAGAAGGTGATTGAAGTTGACATGAAGGAAAAGGGAACAGAACTTCATGCAGCGTCGGTTGTTGGCGATACTGTGGGGGATCCATTTAAAGATACTTCATCCGTGGCCATGAATCCCATTATCAAGTTTACCACCCTTTTTGGATTGCTGGCGATGGAAATTGCTTTATCGGCCGATTTCAGACCCATTGCTCATTACATCGGATTGGCGTTTTTTGCGGTAGCATTATATTTTGTTTACCGTTCATTTTATAAGATGCGCATTAGAGACTAACTTTCAACTACTTGCATTAAAGAGGCTGCGGGAATAGTTCCTTCAGCCTCTTTTTTTTATCAGAATCAAGACAACCTTTGGATCTATTCGTGTTACCTTTATGGATCATTGTTGATTAACGTGGAGGAAGCCCTCATAAAAAAAGCAATTGCAAGGGATGCAAGCGCCATTGAAGCGTTGTATGATCGCTATGCTCCTTCGTTGTTAAGTGTTTGCTTCCGCTACTGCGGTAACCGGGAAGATGCTGAAGATATCCTTCACGATGGATTCATTAAAATTATCCAGAAAATCCAGACGTTTAGGATGCGTAATGATGGATCCCTGGAAGCCTGGATGCGCCGTATTATGGTCAACACTGCCCTGAATTTTCTTCGGGACAGAATGAAAGAGAAAAGTTTCGTGGATATTGACCCCATCCTTGAGAAACTTAACCATTATGATGAAGAGAAGATTGATGAGGAGGAGAAATACCTCAGCATGGGCCAGGAAAAGATCATGAATCTCATTTGTGAATTGCCCGCTGGCTACAGAACTGTATTCAACATGTATGTGTTTGAGGAATATGGCCATAAGGAGATCGCTGAGCTCCTCCAGTTCTCGGAAAATACATCGAAATCACAACTTTCAAAGGCCCGTGCTATGCTTCGGAAAAAATTGAATCAAATGGTCAACGTAAAAACATTAGCGACCTATGAAAAAGTATAACCATCCTGTTGATGGGTATTTCAGGGAAAACCTGAAGGATCATCAGATAACGCCTTCGGATGCCGGTAAAAAGGCCTTCCTCAGCGATGCCATGCAGCTTCCCCGATCCGATAAAAAACGGAGAAAAGGAATAATCCTTCTTGGGGTCATTCTCATTGCACTCATTGGAGCCGGCATATTCATGTGGTCTATCAATTCACACAAATCATCCCCAAATTCAGCCAACGAATCAAAATCATCCATAAACAAATCGTTTAGCTCAACAAATCAAACCAGCAGGGGTTTTACAACCCAGGTTAACAAAAACCCGGTACATCTTCCTGCATCAAGTCAACCCGGGTTAGTCCAAAAATCTTTAGTTCCTGATGCAAAAGCATCCGGGCAAAATCAGGTCGCTGTATTAAAATCTGTTGTACCGGATACATCAGGTGTGAAAAGTTATTTGGTGGGTGAGGATCAAATAAAACCCTTTAATAACATCCAAAAGCCGGACTCCGATAGTTTAAATCCTCCCGGTATTGCCGTGGTAACAGAACAGGGAACAACCACATCGGCAGATTCCGGGATATCAATCATGAATAAAGAACCGGGTACCATTGCAAGTTCTGATACATTGCAAAACAACAACCTCAGGAGAGCTGTTGAAAAGGACAGGAGATGGATGCCAAACATTGGTTTCTATTATACTCCGGAATGGATGTTCAACACCATGGAAGGGTCAAAATTTGTCAACAATTTCGGAGTGGAGGGAACATTTCATTTTGGCAGGTTTTCGGTTCGCACCGGTGCAGGGCTGTCTGTGGCAAAAGGAACGAATGAACTTACCGTTGAATACAATGATTTTCTGGGGGCCTACAATCAACTGGATTCGATGAAATTTGCGTGGAATGATCCTTCACACCAGTATATTCCAACCTATTACATGACCCAGCAGGACATATGGGACAGTTTGTTAAAGCTCGACTACCCGAAGGTTATAAAAAGATATACCTATATTCAGATTCCGTTGATCATGGGATATGATTTCTGGCGGTCTGAAAAATTCTCGGTGGGGATCCGGGTGGGACCAGTCATGTCGGTACTTCTCACGACAAAACAGTTATCGGGGGAATATGATCCCGGGACAAAACGTATCGTCAGCATCAACGACATCACACCCGGGCAGGTGAACCTGAACTGGCAGATCATGGGCGGGCTCAATGCGTCGATAAATTTAACCAGGAATTTGATTCTTGAAATTGAGCCATGTGGCCGGTATTACTTCAATTCCGTATACGAAAAACCTGTTAATAAAACTAAACCCTGGTCCCTGGGCATCCGGACTGCAATAATTATCAGTTTCAATTAATTCAATTTTACAGGCAACCTTTGGAAAGGGCCGGGTTAATAGATAAGAAAACATCCGGAAAGTGTTTCTAAGGTTATCAGATAAAAATGCATCATTAAAACTTAAAAAAAATGAAAAAGCTACTTCTCCCGATCCTGTTTTTACTCTTTGTTTTTCCCGTCATGGCGCAGGGACTTGTATCCATAAGCGGGACAATTACTGACTCGGTCACAGGCAATCCCATTCCTAACCATGCGGTGACCATCTCAAATGACTCTACCGCTGGATGGTTCTATTATCACACAACTTACACCAATGACAATGGATTTTACATGGATACGGTTCCGGTTCCATCGGGAAGCCAGGGAATTCTGTATGTCAGGACCAGTGATTGCCAGAACAACCTGCATCAGGCGGTGTTGACTTATAATCCTTCTTCAATGACATTCACCGTGAACTTTCAGATTTGCGGTACTGCTTCACCAGGGCTTCCCATACTTTCAACCGGATCAGCCACCGGGATAACCAGTACGAGTGCAATACTTAACGGATTGGTAAATCCAAACGGATCACAAACCAGTGTCAACTTTGAGTTTGGAACAACATCCTCGTATGGCTTCTATTTATCCTGTGGTCAATTTACAGGGGATTCAATCTACCCGGTCACCCAGGAACTGACTGGCCTTACCCCGGGAACCCTTTATCATTACCGGCTCATGGGAACCAACTCAAACGGGACCTCCTACGGAAATGACGCTACTTTCACTACCCTGGGATCAACAGGATGCCATGCCGATTTTATGGTTTATCCCGACAGTAACGCTGTCAATTCCTATTATTTTGCCAACCAATCCACGGGGAACATCGCAATATTTACATGGAGTTTTGGCGATGGTCAAAGCCAGACCATTACTTTTCCGGGGAATCCCAATGTTAACCACACCTATTCTTCGCCAGGCACCTATTTAGTCTGCTTGTCGATCCAGGGAAATGACAGCAGTTGCTATGACAACTACTGTGACACCCTGGTAGTCGGAACTCCGACACCCTGCCATGCAGCATATACAGCCATTGCTGACAGCATAAACACATATCATTTCACTGACCTGTCGACCGGATCGCCCGGCATTATTTCCTGGTCCTGGAACTTTGGTGATCCTGCAAGCGGGGCCAACAATGTGTCACAGTTACAAAATCCCATACATGCCTTCAGCATACCAGGCTACTATATGGTTTGCCTGACCATTTACGGATCCGGGAACTGTTCTGATGTTTTCTGTGATACGATTTCTGTCGGAACCGGTCCCGGGTGCCAGGCCAATTTCTCCTATGCCATCAATCCCGGCCCGGGGAACAATATTGTAACATTCACCGACCTTTCGCAGGGGAATCCGCTATCCTGGTCCTGGAATTTCGGGGATCCCCTGTCGGGCTCCAACAATAGTTCGACCATTCAGAATCCAAGCCACACCTATACAACACCCGGCTATTATAACGTTTGTCTTACCATTGCAGGGAATAACTGCACCAGTATCCTTTGCAAGACAGTTGAGATTCTGGACAGTGTAAACTATCACCAGGTTTACGGCCAGGTATTTGCCGGAAATTTCCCGATCAACATGGGAATGGCGATGATTTTCTCGATCGATACTACCGGCAATTATCAACCCTATATTGATGTTTTCCCCATCGATTCGAACGGGGTGTATTATTTTACCATGGTCCCCAACGGGAATTACTACATCCTGGCCATCCCATTCGATTCAACAGCTTACCTGCCAACCTACTACGGGAATGTACTTACATGGCAGCAGGCCACGGTCATCAGTCTGGGCACGGCCAATAATCCATATAACATCAACCTTTTAGCATCCGGCAATATGACAAACGGACCAGGATCAGCAACGGGACAGATCAACATGGATCAGCTGAAGTCGACCTTCCTGGTTGATAAAGTCAGCATGATCCTGTTGAATGCACAGGGAACCGCGATCGGATTCACCGATGTATCCAATGCCGGCGAATTCAACTTCCCAACCCTGGCCTTTGGCACCTATTTCCTGCATCCTGAAATGCCCGGCATTACAAGCGACAATGTTATGATCGAACTTACGCCTGAAAAACCGAATGCCGAGGTGACCATGACATTTGTCGGGAACAGCATTCTTGGAATGAAAGAGGAGATATCCACGGTCTCTTCATGGAACGTATATCCGAACCCGGTAAATGACAAGGTTTCGGTCGACCTGGATATAAAACAATCTTCTACGGTACAGGCTGACATCTATGATCTTACCGGTCATTTACTGATCACGAAACAGTTCGCCCTGATGCGTGGAGCAAACCACTTCGAGCTGGTTGTTTCATCGCTTCCAACAGGAATATATTCCCTGAGGATCCATTCATCAGAAGGGACGAACCTTGTTGTAAAACTGATAAAAACCAAATAGGAAACCCATTGGGAAGAAAAAAGCCGCTCCGGAATCCAGGGCGGCTTTTTTATTGGAATCCTTTCGGTTTAGTTCCATACTGACAGGGTAAATTTGTTTATTCTTTCACAAAGTTTTGATACTTTTGCGTTGTATTCGTTAATCCACCAAATCCTTCCATATGATCAGCAATAACTTTGCAAGAAGACACAACGGACCAGTCGGTGAAGAAATCACCGCAATGCTTGCTAAAATCGGAGTTAATTCCATCGATCAACTTATTAATCAAACAGTTCCACCATCCATCCAGATGAAAGAGCCTCTCCCTCTTCCGGATGGAATGAATGAGTACCAATACCTCAACCATATCAAATCCATCGGGGCGAAAAACAAGCTGTATAAAAGTTTTATCGGCCTGGGATATTACGATACGATTGTTCCCGCGGTCATTCTGCGCAACATTCTTGAGAATCCGGGATGGTATACCGCCTATACTCCTTACCAGGCTGAAATTTCGCAAGGCCGGCTCGAGGCTTTGCTGAATTTTCAAACCATGGTTTGCGATTTAGCGGCGATGCCGATTGCCAACGCATCGTTGCTGGATGAAGGTACAGCGGCATCGGAGGCCATGATCATGCTTTTCAACAGCCGGTCGCGGGATGCGGTCAAAAGAGGCGCAGACCAGTTCTTCGTATCGGAGGAGCTTTTTCCACAGTCGATCGATGTTATCCGTACCCGTGCCATTCCCCTTGGGATCCAGTTGATTATCGGGAAGGCGGATGAGTTCAATTTCAGTGATATGGTTTTCGGATGTGTGATCCAGTATCCGAACCAATTGGGGGCCGTGCACGATCATTCCGCATTTGTAAGCAAGGCGCATGAAGCTGGCGCCATGGTGGCAGTTGCAACTGATCTCCTAAGCCTGACCCTGCTGACTCCTCCGGGGGAATGGGGCGCTGATATCGTATTTGGTTCCACACAGCGTTTCGGTATCCCGATGGGTTATGGCGGTCCTCATGCAGCCTTTTTTGCAACCCGTGATGAATATAAACGACAGATGCCGGGCCGGATCATCGGAATCTCAGTTGATGCCAATGGAAACAGGGCTTTACGCATGGCTCTCCAGACACGGGAGCAACATATCAAGCGCGAAAAAGCTACCTCAAACATCTGCACCTCCCAGGTTCTCCTGGCCGTAATGGCAGGAATGTACGCCGTATATCATGGCCCGACAGGAATCCGCCAGATTGCCCGTCATATTAACATTCTCACCGGAGTCTTATCGCAGGAGGTTCACAAGTACGGCTACAAACAACTGAACAAATCCTTTTTCGATACTGTTTTGATTGAGTTACCAGCAGATGTGCAGATGGAGACAATCCGCCATGGTGCCCTTGAACATCAGATGAATCTGCGCTACATCGATGGCAAACGTATTGGTGTCAGCATAGATGAAACCACCGCTCTTTCAGACATCAACACCCTTGTTGGAATACTGGCTAAAGCCAATGGAAAAACCTATGTGGAATTCGTTTGCAATCCCAAAGAGTGTGAAATGATCACCACCCTTCCGCAGGCGCTGACACGTACCACCGGGTTCCTTAAACAAAAAGTATTTAACGCATATCATTCCGAGACGGAAATGATGCGCTATATAAAAAAACTGGAGATCAAAGACCTTTCATTGAACCGTTCAATGATCCCGCTGGGGTCATGCACCATGAAGCTGAATGCTGCATCTGAATTATTCGCACTCAGCTATCCCGAATTTGGGGGGATGCATCCATTTGTTCCCAAGGACCAGGCTGAAGGTTACCAGTTCCTGATTGCTGAACTGGCAAAAGACCTGGCTACCATCACCGGTTTTGACAAAGTATCATTCATGCCTAATTCCGGTGCGGCAGGAGAATATGCCGGCCTGATGGTAATAAGGCAATATCATATCGCCCATGGCGAGGGTCACCGTAATGTTTGCATCATTCCCTCTTCGGCCCACGGCACCAACCCTGCCAGCGCTGCGATGGCCGGGATGAAGGTAGTGGTTGTTAAATGCGATGAAAAGGGCAACATTGATGTCGATGATCTTCGGGAGAAAGCAGTGCAGTTCAGGGAGACCCTGTCAGCGCTGATGGTAACCTATCCCTCAACACATGGCGTTTTCGAGGAGGATATCCTTGACATTATCAGCATCATTCATGAAAACGGAGGACAGGTTTACATGGATGGCGCCAACATGAATGCGCAGGTAGGATTAACCAACCCCGGGATTATAAAAGCCGATGTTTGTCATCTGAATCTGCATAAAACATTTGCCATTCCTCATGGCGGCGGTGGTCCGGGCGAAGGTCCTATTGCTGTTGCAAAGCATCTCTCCCCCTATCTGCCCAAACATGTCTGGGTAGAAACAGGCGGCAGTGATGGTATTACAGCCGTTGCCTCAGCTCCCTATGGCAGTGCACTGATCCTGACCATTTCCTATGCCTACATCAAATTGATGGGTGGCGGCGGACTCACCGAGGCAACAAAAATGGCCATCCTGAATGCCAACTATCTTAAATCATGTCTGGAACCCCATTACCCGATCCTGTATTCAGGCAAGAACGGACGCTGCGCCCACGAGATGATCGTTGATTGCAACGGGATAACCAAACAGACCGGCATAGGCGCCATTGATATTGCCAAGCGACTTATGGATTACGGGTTTCATGCCCCTACCGTAGCATTTCCTGTGCATGGCACCCTGATGGTTGAACCTACGGAAAGCGAACCCTACTCTGAACTGAACCGGTTTATCGAAGCCATGGTGATGATCAAGGCCGAAATAGATGAAATTGACTCTGGTAAGGCAGATAAATCGGTGAATGTCATCATGAAAGCGCCCCACACGGTGCAGATGGTCTCGGCAAACGAATGGATTCTCCCCTATTCGCGGCAGAAGGCTGCTTTTCCTGTTGAAACATTAAAAGAAGATAAATATTGGCCAACAGTGACAAGGATTGATGACGCTTTCGGGGACCGGAATCTTTGCTGTGTTTCCGGATAAGTGGAAAAAAGTTATATCTTTATAACCTAAACCAATTTTTATGAAAACAAGTAAAATTTACTTCAGTCTTTTGGCAGTCGTTGCTGCCTTTGTTATCACCTCCTGCGGATCTCCTGTCACATTAACCAGCTGGAAGAATCCTGCTGACAACTCGCAGATTTCAAAAGTTGTGGTCATGCCGTTATTCGAAAAACTCGAATACATGAAACCTTTTGAACAGGCCATGGATGCCTATTTCAATTCACAGGGACTGAAGGCCATCGGTTCTCTTGATTTTCTGAATCCAAACATTAAGTACGAGATTTCCGATATCAAGAAAAAATGCGATAGTCTGGGCGCCGATGCCATTTTGGTATTTGTTTATAAAGGAACTGATAAATCAGAAAGCTATATTCCCCCAACAACTTATGTAACCGGCGGATTTGGTGGCTACTGGGGCGGGGGTTACTGGGGCGGCGGCTATTACGGCGGCTATTATGGCGGCTATGGTGGTGGTGCAGTGACTACCGGTGGTTACTGGACAACCACCTCTGTTATAAACCTGAAGGCAAGTGTTTATACCAAGGCAAGCAAGGACCCATTATGGACTGCCGATATTACTGTAACCGACCCGAATTATGTTGACCAGGCTGCAGCAAGCATTGCACAGAATATTTATGCTGACTGGAAGCAATACAACCTGTTGAAATTTGCCCCGGTTAAAAAATAGCGGAGGTCAGATACGTTCATTGAGCCATCCGGATATCTCTTCGATGGCGGTTTTGGCCTGTTTCAGGATTCCCAGATAGCTCAGGAAGCCATGGATCATTTCCTCGTAAACAGAAAGCCTGACTAGTATACCGGATTTTTTCAAACGATCAGCATAGGCGATTCCTTCATCACGCAATGGATCGAACCCTGAAACTATCACCAGTGCCGGCGGAAGACCTGAAAGATCAGCAGCCAGCAAGGGGGCAGCTATGGGGTTCTTTGCATCCTCCTTGTTGTGGAGGTACATTTTCCAGAACCATTTCATATCATCCATAGAGAGATTATAACCGGCAGCAAATTCAACATAGGATGGTTTTTCGGGCTCATAATAATCAGTGGCAGGATAGATGAGCACCTGGCCCCTGATATCTGGCCCTCCTTCATCACGGATACGCATTGCAGTCACTGCAGCAAGGTTTCCTCCAGCACTGTCACCCGCCAGGAATATCCGGAAGGGATCTCCGTTCCATTCCCTGCAATGTTTGGCAGTCCAACGGGTTGCTTCCAAACAATCATCCGTGGCGAGAGGGAATTTATACTCCGGAGAGAGCCGATATTCGACTGAGACCACGATAATTCCTGCCAATGCACAAATATGGCTGCAAATGGGATCGTAGGCATCCAGATGAAATAACACCCATCCCCCGCCGTGGAAGAAAACCATCACCGGAAAGGGCCCTTCACCCCGGGGAATATAAATTCTGACATCGATCTTGCCGTCTGAAATAGAAAAACTCCTGTTCCGGATGGAACCTACCGCCATCACCGGAATTCTCATTGCCGCATATCCCTTCTCTACCATCTCCCGGACGGCCTCCAGGGGAATTGAATCGATGGAAGGTAAACCTGCAGCCGCAATGGCTGTCAGCAGTTCTTTGACTTTGGGGTCAAGGGCCATAGACATCACATTTTTTCGAGGCAACCCTTGATTTTTTGCCAGGTATGATCTATATCATTGTCAAGGCCAACGGAAAAGCGGACAAGACCTTCGGACAACCCCATTTCACGCTGGATCTCCTCAGGGACCTCCGAGGAGGTACTCTTCCCTGAATTGCTGAAAAGGGTTTTAAAATAACCCAGGCTGACCGCAAGGTATCCAACGCCGGCTAACTCCATCATTTCCATCAACTTGGAGGCACGCTCGGCCGTCACCATATCAATGGCAATCAATCCGCCGAAACCAAATTCGGGGACCATCATCTCCTTGAGTTTTTTATGGCCCTTATGGCCCGGAAGTCCGGGGTAGTTGATTTTTACACCGGATTCTTTGAATTTTTCCGCTATATACATTGCATTACTCGAATGCTGCTTCATCCGGATGTGCAGTGTATGCATGTTTTTAAGAATGCTCGACGATCGCAAAGGATCGAGCGCGGGACCAAGCAGCATGGCGGTTCCGGCATTGACATCGCTCAAAGAATTGATAAAATCATGAGATGCACAAATGGCGCCGGCAACACAATCGTTTTTGCCATTGATGAACTTGGTCATGCTGTATACAACAACATGGGCACCCAACCGATGCGGGGCAACGATCATCGGCGTGAAGGTATTGTCGACCACCAATTTGAGGTTGTGAGTGTCGGCGATCTTGGCCAGGGCAGGAATATCCGAGATCTGCAGCAGGGGATTGGTCATTGTTTCGGTGTAGATCATCTTCGTGTTGGGACGAATGGCCTGCTCTACCAGGTCAAGATTTGTTATATCCACGAAAGTTACGTCGATGTTGAATTTCTTCACATAATTGAAGAGGAAGGCAAAGGTGCCCCCATAGGTCGTGAGGCTGCAGACAATGTGATCGCCGCTGCTGCATATCTGCAGGATGGAGCAGGTGATGGCAGCCATTCCGGAGGCGGTAACCCAGGCTGATTCCGTTCCTTCCATGGCGGCCAGGGCATCGGCAAGGTATTTATTGCTGGGGTTCCAGTGACGAGAGTAAAGGAAACATCCTTCGGATTCTCCATGAAAGGTATCCATCATGGTTTTAGCCTGCATGAAAGTAAATGTGGCCGAATCGCAAACTGAGGGGTTTACATCCCCGTATTCGCCAAATTGTAAAAGTTCGAAAATCTTAGTTGATGGATCTGTTTTCATACCCGGATGATTTGATTGGTTCCAGGTACAAATTTACTTTATTGTGGGGATAAATCCTTCATTAACTTTGATTTTTGGCAGGATATTCTGGGTGAGAATGAAGGGTTACGGCTTTAACTTTTTTCGCTGTTACTTGATAAGTTCTTCAAGTGTGGCATGTTCCAGGATTTCAAAAGTAGCATCCCTGATCTCCTTGAATACTTTGCGAATGTTACAGGTATTTTCGTCTTTGCAGAACTCACAGGATTGGTAAGCTCTTTCAGACACACACGAAAGCAACGCGATGGGTCCTTCAAACATGCGGACAATTTCGGCCAGGTTGACATCTTTTGGGTGTTTCAACAGGAAATACCCGCCCGATTTCCCCAGCTTGCTTCCAAGGATTCCCATTTTTTTTAATTCCAGTAAAATGTTTTCAAGAAAACGCTGAGGAAGTTTTTCACTCTTCGCAAGTTCACTGATCATCAGCGTACCCTGGCCGTATTCCCGGGCAAGCCTGGTCAGTGCAACCATTGCGTATCGTGTTTTTTGTGAGAGCATGGTACGCGATTATCCGTTTTTACTGATTTCCTTTAGCTTGTTCAGATCCTTGATAATAATTTTTCTTCCTTCAAATCCGATCAGACCCTCCTTGTTATAGGTAGATAAAACCGAGATGACATTTTCGTGGGAGCAGGCTGCAAATTCGGCAATCTCCTTTCGGGTCATGGTAAATTCATATTCTGAGTTCCGGTATACATTTTCCCAGAGAAAAATCAGGATATCCGCAATCCGGCCATGCACATGATTGTGCGCCAGGCTGATGAAATTGAAAATGGAAGACTGAAACATGTCTGACGACCGCTCAACCATGGCCAGAAGGAACTTACCATGATTCACCAGTGTGTCAATTACTTTCCGGCTTTCTAAAAAGCAGATATCACAATCCTCGACTGCAATGATCGAAAAAATATTTTTCTCCTTAAAGAATAAATTCGCCTGGCCGATCAGTTTTGGTCCGGAGACCACGGTCATGATGTAATTTTTCTTAGCATCCTTTTGATAGGTAAATTTCACTATCCCCTTGTGAAGGAAACCAAGGCTGGTTGAATTTGCACCCTGCTTTAAAATCACCTCTCCCTTCTTGAAATGCAACTGGTTTGCACTCCCGCAAATATCACTGCGTTCGCTTTCACTTAAATAAAATCCTGTCAGGGTATTTAAGACGCAATTTTTGCAATTGAAAAGGTTGTCAATATTTTCAACTGAATCCATATTTTTTAATGTTCGGGTATAAAAAATTTAATATCCCAGTATTGAATGTTTTGGACAAATGTACACTAAATTGGTGTACATAGTGTATATTTTTGTAAAAAATTAAAATGACCATGGAAGTAAATAAGATTACCCTGTTCGGAGGCTTTGGCAAAGACGGTTCACCGGAGAAAGTTAAAGAATTCAGCATGGAGGTTGGCGATATTGTCAGTATTGTCGGCCCAACGGGTTGTGGAAAGACCACCCTGATCAATGACATTGAACTGTTTGCAAACGAGAACACCCCTTCAGGCAGACGGGTTTCAATCAATGATGAGCCGGTTCCGGAGGATTTTATCTTCGATCCTTCAAATCATCCCATTGCATTGATTTCGCAGCATACCAATTTTCTGAGTGATTTACCTGTCGAGGAATTTCTAACCATTCATGCAACCGTAAGGGGAGCAAAAGATGTTGAATCCATCATCACGGAGACGCTGAACTTTGCCAATGAACTTACCGGGGAAGCCATCATAAGGGACATCGGGATGACCGAATTGTCGGGCGGTCAAACCAGGTCATTGCTTATTGCAGATGCTGTTGTCATCGGCAACTCTCCTATTATTCTGCTGGATGAGATCGAAAATGCGGGGATCCATCGTTCAAAGGCGCTTGAATTACTGAAGCGGTATAAAAAAATATTTGTCTTCGTCACGCACGACCCCTGTATAGCCCTTATGTCGGATTTCAGAATCGTCATGAAAAACGGGGCGATGCAACAACTGATCACAACCCGCCTGGAGGAGAAGAATGTTGCGACCAAAATGAAACAGATCGATGACATGATGCTTGATTTCAGGCAGATCATCCGTTCGGGCGATGAACTTACCGAGTCTGTGTTCAAGGATAGTTTTAAAGTGTTAACCTTTTAATATGACTATATGAAACTCGTGATTTTTGCCGGTCCGCCAACCTGTGGAAAAACCACTGTCATCAGGCAGATACTGAAGCGAATGGCTGCAAAACTGATTAAAACAGCCTATCTTAAAATCGATGTTCTTTATGCTGATGACGATACCATTATTCAAAAGGAATTTGGTATCCCGGTTAAGAAAATCTATTCTGGTGAGTTGTGTCCCGACCATTGTAATGTCGTCGTGTTGGATGAAGCAGTTGAATGGGCTGAAAAATCCGGTGCAAGTTACCTTTTTGTCGAAACGGCTGGTCTTTGCCTCCGGTGTTCTCCCTATGTTGAAAATTCACTGGGTGTCGTTGTTCTTGAGGCAACCAGCGGCATGAATCTTCCCAGGAAAATCGGCCCGATGCTTACGCTGGCCGACATCAGTGTCATTACGAAGATCGATCTCATCTCTCAGGCTGAGCGTGAGGTGTTCCGCTATCGCGTGCTTGAATCGGCCAAAGGGATAACGGTTGTAGAAAGCAATGCTTTATACGGAATCGGGATTGATCCCATTGTGAAACAAATCCTTAAAACCCCTGAAGTGGAGTTCCCCATGTTTCTCAGGGGAAATCCGCCTGTGGGAACATGCACCATCTGTGTAGGAAAAAAGGAGATTGGTGCGAAAAATCACTTTGGAGTTCTCCGCACGCTTGATCAGGAGCTTTTTTATGTTGGTGAATAATGAAAACATGCTGAAAAAAGGAATATATCTGGATAACGCAGCAACAACCTGTGTTGACGAAAGGGTGATCCAGTCTATGATCCCCGGTTTCACCCAAATATACGGGAATGCCTCAAGTCTCCATCATTTTGGCACCCAGGCAAAGGAGTTAATGGAAAACTCCAGGGCAACAATCGCCCGTTGTATCGGGGCAGCGACGAACGAAGTATATTTCACCTCGAGCGGAACAGAATCCAACAACTGGGCGTTGAAAAGCATCGCCAGGGCAAACCGGCACAAAGGCAGGCACATCATCGTTTCAGCTATTGAACATGACTGCATCCTGAATACCTGCAACTGGCTTACCGATGAGGGTTTTTTCGTGACATACCTGCCTGTCGATTCAGATGGAATGGTCGATATTTTTGCACTGAAACAGTCCATAAATCCAAAAACCATCCTCGTTTCGGTCATGCACGCCAACAATGAAATTGGCACAATCGAACCCATTGAGGAGATCAGCCGGATATGCAAAGAGAACCAGGTCTACTTCCATTCCGATGCCTGTCAGTCATTCGGGAAAATCCCGGTCGATGTGGACAAAACGGGGATTGACCTGCTCACGATCAATTCCCACAAAATCTACGGCCCCAAAGGCATCGGGGCTTTATACATCAGGAAAGGAGTCAACATTGTTCCTCTTTTGCACGGAGGCGGTCAGGAGGCTGGTTTACGGTCATCCACTGAAAACATTCCGGCCATTGTGGGATTTGCCAGGGCTGCTGAACTTTGCCTGCATGAATTGAATAATGAAGCTGCCCGGTTAACCTTGCTCCGGGAAAAACTAGTCCAGGTTCTACAATCGGAATATGAAAGCTTTTACATGAATGGACATCCCGAATTGCGGTTACCCGGTCATCTGAGTTTTAGTTTTCATGGCCTGGAAGGTGAAACCATCCGGTTGCTCCTTTTGCTCGATGAGATGGGCATTGGTGTTTCAGCAGGATCGGCCTGCTCTTCCAATGATAAGTCGCACCATACTTCGCACGTGCTCCAGGCTATCGGGCTCAATCCCCTGGAGGCAAGGGGAGCAATCAGGGTGAGTATGGGCCGGTTTACAACAGAAAATGATGTCGAGGTATTCATTCACTCCCTGAAGGGTGTTTTAAACAGCCTGACCTCCATATTTTCTACAAATTCAAATTTTTGCGGTCAACAATGAAAAACGAAAATAAAAATGGAAACAGTAGTAAAAGAAAGTAAAACCTTTGATTTGTTACCGCAACTGAACTGCGGGGTATGTGGATATAAAACATGCGAGGAATTCGCTGAGGCAGTGGACAAGTCGGAAGTCAAGATGAAGTTGTGCATACACGTAAAGCATAACGGAACGGAATCCAAAAGTGCCACCAATTGCATTAGTTGCAAAGATGCCGGCCAGATGGGTGAAAAGATGAACTGGAAAGATCATCTGAAACGGGATTTTGATTTTATCCTTGACTCCTTTGACAATGAGCCAGGACCAAGGGAGACCATCCTGCCCTATAATCCGCAGCTAATTAAAGAACTTGGGGTGAAGAAAGGAGACGTCATGATTGGTCGTCCGATGGGAATGTCGTGCGGATGCCCCATCACCCATTGCGGTGTCGTGACCGATTCTGATCCCAGGAACGGGGTCATCAACTGGTGTGTTACCGGGCCACTCAGGCCAAGGGCTGAAGGATTTGTGGATATCGGCTACTATGTTGCCCAGGGTTATGAAGGGATCATCAAAGAATCGAAAGAGAAAATTGAACTTGGGCGCCGTTACTGGTTCCTGCCCCGCCGGTGTATGTTGCAGTGGAGGCACAGCGGCCTGGTCAATGCCATTACCCGTCTTCCCGATGGAAGTTATAAAGTAAGGATCGAAGGTTTGTTTATCGGATAGGAAGCCTGCCTGTGATCTTTAAGCCCCCCGCCAGATTTGGCAGGGGGCTTTATGCTTTTCAGACCCCTGTTAAAATCTGTTGAAAAGTCCTTTGCTTTTCCTATAACCGGCCAAGGTCCCTGGCATATATCCATGTGATATTTTACTATCTTTGCGAATTCCAAAAATTCGTATTATGAATTACGATATCATAGTAATTGGCAGTGGTCCGGGCGGTTACGTTGCAGCCATCCGTGCCGCCCAGCTGGGTTTCAAGACAGGCATTGTAGAACGGAACGAACTTGGCGGGATTTGCCTGAACTGGGGCTGTATCCCCACAAAGGCCTTGCTGAAAAGCGCCGCTGTTTTCCAGTATTTTCAACACGCATCCGAGTATGGGATCGTTGCCGGTGAAGCCAGGGTTGATTTCACTTCGATGATAAACCGGAGTCGCGGCGTTGCTGAACAGATGAGCAAAGGGGTTCAGTTCCTCCTGAAAAAAAATAAAATAGACCACATCCAGGGATCAGGAAAGGTAAAGCCGGGCAGGATCGTTGAGGTAACTGATTCCACCGGAATAAAAACGGAATACACTGCAAATCATATCATTATTGCCACAGGGGCACGATCACGTGAGTTGCCAAACCTTAAACAGGATGGCAAAAAAGTGATCGGCTACCGTGAAGCCATGACGCTACCCTCTCAACCTGAATCCATGGTTGTTGTCGGTTCAGGCGCCATCGGTTCTGAATTCGCCTGGTTTTATCATTCATTGGGTACCAGGGTCACCCTTGTTGAGGTATTGCCGAATATCGTACCGATTGAGGATGAGGAGGTGTCAAAAGCACTTGAACGTTCCTTCAAAAAAGCAGGGATGAAGGTACTTACCGGTGTCTCGGTTGAATCAGTCGACGCCACGGGTGAGGGGTGCAGGGTTAATATCAAGACCAAGAAGGGCGATGAGACCCTTGAGTGCGATATTGTATTATCGGCAGTAGGCATTGCCTCCAACATCGAAGGCATTGGCCTGGAAGATACAGGTAT
Source organism: Bacteroidota bacterium (assembly GCA_037128705.1). Taxonomy (GTDB): domain Bacteria; phylum Bacteroidota; class Bacteroidia; order Bacteroidales; family FEN-979; genus CAIVAT01. Next base: position 26,134 of record JBAXVX010000006.1, read on the forward strand.
CAAAACAGAACGGGGGAAGGTGGTAGTCGATGATTATTACAAGACCAGTGAAGAGGGTTATTATGCCATTGGGGATATTGTTCATGGACCAGCCCTGGCACATGTTGCCTCGCATGAAGGGATCATTTGTGTAGAAAAAATCGCCGGAAAATATGTTGAACCGCTCGACTATGGCAATATCCCGGGATGCACCTATACCCATCCTGAAATAGCATCGGTTGGGATGACCGAGAAGGCAGCAAAAGATGCCGGCTATGAAATTCTGGTTGGGAAATTCCCATTTACCGCTTCCGGGAAGGCCACTGCTGCGGGAGCCAGAGACGGTTTTATCAAGGTGATCTTCGATTCAAAGTACGGAGAATGGCTTGGTGCCCATATGATTGGCGACAATGTAACCGAAATGATTGCAGAGGTGGTTGTGGCCCGGAAGCTGGAAACCACCGGAAAAGAGATCATAGAGGCTGTTCACCCTCATCCCACGATGTCGGAAGCAATTATGGAGGCTGTTGCCCAGGCCTATGGGGAGTGCATCCATCTTTAAAATAATGCAACCAAATCATCGGTTGCTGACAAAAATGAAAATGCTGAAAATTCAAGGAAATTATTTTTGATTATAATCATCAGTGTAAATGGAAATTATTACAACTCCGCTGGAAGGCTTACTGATCATTAAACCGGATGTGTTTGAGGATGAGCGTGGCTATTTTTTTGAATCTTTTAATCAGGAAAAATTTCTCAAGGCCGGTCTTGACCTTCAATTCATGCAGGATAATGAATCCAAGTCAAGGAAGGGTGTTTTACGCGGGCTCCACTACCAGGCTCCTCCGTTTGCCCAGGGCAAGCTGGTTCGTGTCATGCGCGGTTCAGTGCTGGATGTGGCCGTGGATATCAGGAAACATTCTCCGACATTTGGAAAGTGGGAATCCATCGTTCTATCCGGGCAAAATAAATGGATGTACTGGATTCCTCCCGGATTTGCCCATGGATTTGCCACGCTGGAGGATGATACCATCTTTTTCTACAAATGCACCAATGTGTACAGTAAGATTTCAGAGGGCAGTATTCTCTGGAATGATCCTGATCTGAATATCAACTGGGAGGTGAAAGATCCGACAATTTCTGACAAAGACAGGGTTTCGCCCCGATTTGCTGAGATTGTAAGCCCGTTTTAAAACGACCGGGCTGCCATGGCCCCGAAGCGTAAACCCGAAAATAAAAGGATGGTAAAATGACAAAAAAAACATATTATTATATTGCCGGCATCGGGCTGATTTTAGCATGCACCATGTCAGTTTGCGCCGTTTTCGAGGTGAAAAACCAGGAGAAGGAATACCAGGGATTGTTTTTCCGGCATATGAAGATATTCTCTCCTGAAGCGCCTCCAAAGGCCAGTTTTTCCGGCGAAGAGGTCCCCCAGGATTTGTATTATGTTAAAGAGGCCTTTGAGCGTGAAATTATGGCAACCACCTTCATGCATACCTCATCTCTGCTCATGTTCAAACGGGCGAACCGATGGTTCCCGGTTATTGAACCTATCCTGAAAAAGAACGGGATCCCCGATGATTTCAAGTTCCTTGCCCTGGCCGAAAGCAATCTGGCCAATGTCGTTTCACCTGCGGGTGCTGAAGGCTACTGGCAATTCATCAAACCCACCGGACAGAAAATGGGGCTTGAAATCAATGACAACGTGGATGAGCGGTATAACATGGAACTGGCGACCCAGGCTGCATGTGATTATTTCAAGGATGCCTTCAGGAAATTCAACAACTGGACTCTGGTGGCTGCATCGTATAACCGTGGAATGGATGGCATGGACAAAGCACTGGACAAACAGGGTGTGACGGACTATTACGACCTGTATCTCAATGACGAGACCGCCCGTTATATTTTTCGCATCATTGCCATGAAGGAGGTGTACAACCATCCGGTTCGTTATGGGTTCTACCTTCGTCAGCAGGATTTTTATCCGGAAATACCCTATCGGGTAGTATCCATCGACAGTACCATTGGCAACCTTCCTGCATTTGCAAAGCATCTTTCGGTTAACTACAGGATTCTTCGGGAGATGAATCCCTGGATACAGAATTATACATTGCCTAACAAATCCAGAAAAACTTACTCCTTCAAAATCCCGGCTGAGGGAGCCATGAATTATGAGACGCTGATGAAAAAAGTTCCGCTGCAAGACACCTTTTTTCATGACACGCTTAAAATCAACGAAATTCACTAACAAAACCGCTTTTCACTACTGCCTTGGAAGAACATTTGGAAGTATTCGGTGCCAGGGTCCACAACCTGAAAAACATCGACCTGGTCATTCCCCGGCATAAGCTGGTGGTCTTTACCGGTCTGAGTGGCAGCGGCAAGTCCTCACTCGCTTTTGATACAATCTATGCCGAAGGTCAGCGTCGTTACATGGAGACCTTTTCGGCCTACGCCCGCCAGTTTATAGGGAATCTCGAACGGCCCGATGTCGATAAAATCAACGGGTTAAGCCCCGTCATCTCAATCGAACAAAAATCGACAAACCGCAATCCTCGTTCAACCGTTGGGACCATCACAGAAATCTATGATTTCATGCGCCTGCTTTTTGCCAGGGCAGCCGATGCGCATTCATACGTCACCGGCGAACAGATGGTGAGATACAGTGAACAGCAAATCGTTGATTTGATCATTTCAAACTATACCGGAAAAGATATCCTGATCCTGGCGCCGGTTGTCAAGGGCCGGAAAGGTCATTACCGGGAATTATTTGAGCAGATCCGGAAGCAGGGCTTCCTCAATGTCAGGATTGATGGGGAGGTTAAGGAGATCAGTCATGGGTTGCAACTGGATCGTTATAAAATTCATGATATAGAAATCCTCATTGACCAGATCACCATAAAACCTGAATCTAAATCAAGGCTTTCCGGATCAGTCACTCTGGCCATGCGTCACGGCAAAGATGTGCTGATGATCCACGATCAGGCCAGCAGCGCAATACGCCATTTCAGCCGTTTGCTGATGTGTCCTACCTCCGGAATCTCTTACAGCGAACCGGAACCGAATTCCTTTTCATTCAATTCCCCCTATGGAGCCTGTCCAAACTGCAATGGTCTCGGAACAGTTTCAGAGATTGACCTGAACAAGATTATCCCCGATCGTTCAAAAAGCATTAAAAAGGGAGGGATTGTTCCGATCGGGGAATACAAAAATTCCTGGATCTTCAAACAGATTGAAGCCATCGGTGTGAAATATGGTTTCGACATCAATACGCCCATCTCTGAAATTTCCGAGAATGCCATACATGTTATTTTAAATGGATCTGATGAGATTTTCAGGGTGAAAAACGAATACCTGGGCGTATCTTCAAGCTATTCATTGAATTTTGAAGGGATTGTCAGTTTCATCAACTCTCAGCATGCCGAGGCTGCCCCGGCCAGCATCATGAAATGGGTCAGCAGTTTTATGAATAAAAAGTCTTGTCCCGAGTGCAATGGAGCAAGGCTGAAAAAGGAATCACTTTATTTCAGGATCGGGGGTAAAAATATTTCCGAACTGGCCGATACCGACCTGGTAAATCTTTCAACCTGGTTTGACCAGCTTCCTGCCCGGCTCGATGAACGGAAAAAAACAATTTCATACGAAATCATTCGTGAGATAAGAAACCGGATCCAATTCCTGCTTGATGTAGGCATCGGATATTTGACATTGAATCGCACGGCGCGCAGTCTTTCCGGCGGAGAGAGCCAGCGGATCAGGCTGGCCACCCAGATTGGTTCTCAACTGGTCGGGGTTCTCTATATCCTGGATGAACCCAGCATTGGCCTGCACCAGCACGACAACCTGCGATTGATCCATGCATTGAAGAGTCTGCGTGATGCCGGGAATTCAGTCATTGTGGTTGAACACGACCAGGAAACCATTATGTCAGCCGATCATGTGATCGATATCGGTCCGGGAGCCGGAGTTCATGGAGGAAGGATCGTGGCCCAGGGAACACCGGAAGAAATTATGAAAAACGACCATCTTACCGGGCTTTACCTGAGCGGAAAACGGAAAATCAATATCCCCGGCGAACGCAGGCCAGGCAACGGTCAAATGTTAACATTGACGGGGGCTTCGGGCAATAACCTGAAGAACGTTGACCTTGAACTTCCACTTGGAAAATTCATTTGTGTTACCGGCCTTTCGGGGAGTGGAAAATCTTCCCTAATCAATGAAACCCTTTACCCCATCCTGAGTCAGCATTTTTATAAATCAGACCAAAAACCCCTCCCGTACAAATCAATCGACGGGCTAAAGCACATCGACAAAGTCATCGAGATCAACCAGTCACCCATCGGGCGGACTCCACGGTCAAACCCGGCAACTTATACCAAGGTATTTGATGACATCAGGAAACTGTTTGCCGAGTTACCGGAATCAAAAATGCGGGGATACCTGCCAGGACGGTTTTCATTCAACGTGAAAGGCGGAAGGTGTGAGACCTGCAAGGGTGCAGGGCTGCGCGTGATTGAGATGAATTTTTTACCGGATGTGTATGTGCCGTGCGAAACCTGTCACGGTCACCGGTATAACAGGGAGACACTGGAAGTTCGTTACAAAGGCAAATCGATCAACGATGTTCTCAATATGACGATTGAACAGGCAGTTGATTTCTTTGAGAATATACCTTTCATCATTCACAAAATCAGTACACTGCATGAAGTCGGGTTGGGCTATATCACCCTCGGACAACAATCAACCACCCTTTCGGGCGGGGAGGCACAACGGGTAAAACTGGCAACAGAGCTCTCAAAAAAGGACACGGGCAATACCATCTATATCATGGATGAACCCACCACCGGATTGCATTTCGAAGATGTAAAGGTTTTGCTATGTGTGCTGAACAAACTGGTTGCAAAAGGGAATACGGTTCTTGTGATCGAACACAACATGGAGGTGATTAAAGTTGCAGATCATGTCATCGATATGGGTCCGGAAGGCGGTGAGCGCGGAGGCGAAGTTTTAACACAGGGAACACCGGAGCAGGTTGCACAGCATCCGGCGAGTTTTACGGCCATTTATCTCAAACAAATCCTCGGCATAAACTGATTATTACGTACATTTGATACATCAAAGTAATGATTCATGGAACTTGAAGATATTGAAAAGTTAAAAGAGTCGATCCAACCTAAAAACTGGTCAGAGACCATCAGTTATGATACCTGGGAAATTTTCAAGGTGATTTCTGAAATGGTGGAAGGGTTTGAAAAACTAAGCAGGATTGGCCCCTGTGTATCCATTTTTGGCTCTGCGCGCGTGAAAGAAAGCAACTCCTATTACAAACTCACGGAAGAGATCGCCTACCTGATGACGAAAGCTGGTTTTGGGATCATCACTGGCGGAGGACCCGGGATTATGGAAGCTGCGAACAAGGGCGCCCATTTTGCAGGAGGAAAATCTGTCGGGTTGAACATCAACCTTCCCTTTGAACAGAATCCCAATCCCTTCATCGATCGCAATAAGCTGATCAATTTTAATTTTTTTTACGTCCGGAAAACCATGTTCATGCGCTATTCCATGGGATTCATTGCCTTACCCGGCGGATTCGGCACGCTTGATGAACTCACCGAAGCCATCACCCTCATTCAAACACACAAACTTGTGCGTTTCCCAATTGTTTTGGTTGGCAGGGAATATTGGCAGGGGCTCATCGACTGGATCAAAACCACCGTTTTGCATGAAAAAAACATTAGCACAGAGGATCTTGATATTTTCAAACTTGTTGATACTGCGCAGGAAGCCGTGAGTTGCATCACCGATTTCTACAAGACCTATGCACTGAAACCCAACTTCTAAAACGATCCGTTATTTTAATTAAATTTGCATAATAAATAATACCACCTTCATGCCCCCGAGAAGAAAGAAAAAAGGCCCCCGTGAGATTCTCATTGAGACCGTGGTGAAGGCGATGACAGACAAAATAGCCAGGAACCCGGTCATCATGGATTTTACCGCCATGAAGGGTACCGTTTGTGATGCCTTCGTCATTTGTCATGGAAATTCACGGACCCAAACCGAGGCCATCGCCGATCATGTGATCGGGGAGGTCAAAAAACACACAGGGGAAAACCCCTGGCACAAGGAGGGGTTTGAAAATGCGGAATGGATATTGATTGATTATGGTGATGTTGTCATCCATGTATTTCAGGAAGAGCGGCGCAGGTTCTACAACATAGAACAATTGTGGGCCGATGCTGTTGTTACCAGGGTCGACACAAAACCAGAATAAGACGTACATAATTATTGGAATCAGACAGAATGGCAGAAAAAGGAAAGAGTTTCATACCTCCCAAAGGAAAAAGGCCGAAATTTAGTTTTTACTGGATTTATGCAATCCTGGCAATTGTGTTTATTGCCATACAGTACTTCAATTATTCAAATCCAGTTAAAGAGGTAACCTGGTCAAAGCTGGACGAGATGCTGAGGCAGCAGGATATCGATAAAATTGTAATCGTAAACAAGGAAAAGGCTGAGATCTACATTAAGAAGGAAAAGCTTAAATCGGATACCGCATACAAGGATTTTCTCAAACGCAGTTTTGGAAGTTCCTCTTCAACCGGTCCGGAATACACCTACCAGGTTGGCACGGAGGAAATCTTTCATGGACTGCTGAAAGATACACGCGACAGCGTTGTTTCCAAGATGAGAAGGGACAGTATCCCGATCGCTCAGATCTCTGAATTTCAGAAACAGTATCCCTATCCTCCTTCCACTGATACAAGAAAGGATATTTTCGGAGATATTTTCGGGTACCTTCTTCCGATTCTTCTTTTGGTAGGTGCTTGGTTCCTGATCATGCGCTTCATGAGCAAAGGCGGCGGCGGCGGCGGCGGGCAGATCTTCAACATCGGGAAGTCAAAGGCCCAGCTTTTCGACAAAGATACCAGCGTGAGCATTACCTTTAATGATGTTGCCGGTCTGGAAGAGGCCAAAGTTGAGATCATGGAGATCGTGGATTTTCTAAAAAATCCATCAAAATACACCAATCTGGGCGGAAAAATACCTAAGGGAGCTTTACTTGTTGGTCCTCCGGGAACCGGTAAAACGCTCCTGGCAAAAGCAGTTGCCGGTGAAGCCAAGGTGCCATTTTTCTCCATCTCGGGATCTGATTTCGTTGAAATGTTCGTTGGAGTGGGAGCTTCACGTGTGCGTGACCTCTTCCGCCAGGCCAAGGAAAAGGCTCCCTGTATTATTTTCATTGATGAAATTGATGCCATTGGACGTGCCCGTGGCCGTAACGCCATTACCGGAGCCAACGACGAACGTGAAAACACCCTGAACCAGTTACTCACCGAAATGGATGGTTTCGGCACCAATGCCGGTGTAATCATTCTTGCCGCAACCAACCGGGCAGACATTCTTGACCGTGCCCTTATGCGGGCCGGTCGATTCGATCGCCAGATCAATGTTGAGCTTCCTGATCTTGAAGAACGGAAAGCTATTTTCAAAGTCCATTTGAAACCATTGAAGCTTGATCCTGGTCTTGATGTCGATTTTCTTGCCAAACAGACGCCGGGATTTTCAGGAGCCGATATTGCCAACGTTTGCAATGAGTCAGCTCTGATTGCTGCCCGAAAGAATAAAACAATCATCGAAAAACAGGATTTCCTGGATGCCATTGACCGCATCATCGGAGGATTGGAGAAGCGTAACAAGATCATCTCAGTTCACGAGAAAAAGGTTATTGCCTACCATGAATCCGGTCACGCTACAACCAGCTGGCTGCTTGAATATGCTCATCCGCTGGTCAAGGTGACCATTGTGCCCCGCGGAAAAGCACTGGGTGCTGCATGGTATCTGCCCGAGGAAAGGCAAATCACCACCTATGAACAGATGTTTGATGAAATAACCTCAGCCATGGGAGGACGTGCTTCTGAGGAGATCATTTTCGGAAAGGTTTCAACCGGAGCATTGAATGACCTGGAAAAGGTCTCAAAACAGGCTTACGCAATGGTGGTTTACTTCGGTTTGAACAAGGAGATCGGGAATATAAGTTTTTATGATTCAAGCGGACAAAGTGAATATTCCTTTCAGAAACCATATAGCGAAAAAACGGCGGAAACCATTGATCAGGAGGTGCGGAAAATTGTTGAGTCGGCCTATGAAAGGGCTAAACAACTCCTGAGCGAAAACAGGGAAAAACTTGAAAAACTGGCATCGCTGTTACTTGAACGCGAAGTCATTTTCAGAGAAGATCTTGAAGAGATTTTTGGCAAACGCCCATGGGATAAAGAAGAGGAAAAATTGCCTTTACCAACCCTGTTAACCTAACCTCATCCCGATCAGTCTATGGAAGAGAGTACAGCAAGAGAAAAGATTCTGAAAAAAGTCAGGGATGCCCTGATTGAGAAGACAGAACCACCCTACCCCATCATTGATCAGGAATCATCAGTTTACCGTGAGTTAACTGAACCCCTTGATGTCGCCTTTGCAGAAGAACTTGTACGGATAGGAGGAAAATTTGTTTATTGCGAAAGCGAAGATGAATTTGTTTCGATCCTCCAATCCTTTATCGTTGAAAAAGACTGGGGCGTGCTTTTTTGCCAGGATCCAAAACTTCATCTTCTGCTCAAATCAGGCGGGATTCCATATGAATCCCATACCGACCATATCCTTGATGCGCGGATTGGGTTGACCCGCTGCGAATATCTCATTGCAAGGTTAGGCAGCGTGATGGTTTCATCACGACTGAGCCCTGGCCGAAAAATTACAGTTTATCCTGAAATTCACGTTGTTCTTGGATTTACTTCACAACTTGTTCCGGATTTAGAACAGGCCTTGACCAATTTGAAGAAAAAATACAGGGGTGATTTCCCTTCAATGGTTTCGCTGGTAAGCGGGCCAAGCCGAACTGCCGACATTGAAAAGACGCTGGTGATGGGAGCTCACGGGCCAAAGGAGCTCTTTGTTTTTTTGATTGATGACTCTATACCCTCAAACTAAACAGACCTAGGATGAGCAATTTCTGGGCCCGGACCATAACCGGTTTGTCAATGGTTTTCATCCTGCTTGCAGCGCTCTGGTTCAGCGGCTGGTTTTTCATGCTTATTTTCCTGGTTATCACCATACTCGGGCTTTGGGAATTCTATGGTCTTATAGCCAGTGCCCAGTGTCATCCACAGCGGTATTATGGAACTGCAGCCGGCATTTTGTTATATGTGGTTACTGCCGTTACCATTCTTTTTCCTACAACTAACACAGATCAAATCTGGTTCAGGCTTATTCCTTTCATCCTTCCTGTGCCACTCTTCTTCTTATCATTCATTATTGAAATATACAGGAAGAAACCATACCCGCTGATCAACATCGCCATGACCACACTTGGCTTTTACTATGTGGCATTCCCATTTTCCCTCCTGCTCTATTTTAACAAACCTGACGTACTTCATTTTTGGGGTATGCCGGTCATTCTTGTGGGTTATTTTCTTTTAACCTGGCTTGACGACACCGCCGCCTACCTGTTCGGCAAACAGTTTGGAAAGCATATGTTTTTCGAACGGATTTCACCGAAAAAAACCTGGGAAGGTACCATTTCAGGAATAATTGTCACTTTAATTGCTGCCAACGGTCTTCATTTTTTAATCAGCGTTCTTCCCCTTTTTGACTGGCTTGCACTGGCATGCATCGTTCTGTTCTTCGGCACAAACGGGGATCTCGTTGAATCTCTCATCAAACGAAGTCTGAACATTAAGGATTCCGGGAACATCCTTCCCGGACATGGCGGTATACTTGATCGTTTCGACACCATGCTTATTTCAGCGCCTTTTGTATTTTTGTATTTCTTTTTCAGACACATTATTTAAGATCCATGACCATCCACAAAGAGGGGTATAAGACCATCATCATCGCATTTTTATTCGTTGCCGCCGTTCTTTTGGCGTTTAATGATATCCTGACCAGTCAAACATGGTTCCATTTCGCCCTGTATGTACTTGGCCTGTGGTTTTTCATCATGATCGTTCGTTTCTTCCGGTCACCAAAACGGGAGACCAACGGTGGAGAAAAGGTAATCCTTTGCCCTGCAGACGGCAAAATTGTTGTCATTGAACGCACGATTGAACCGGAATATTTCAAGGACGAACGGATCCAGGTTTCCATCTTCATGTCTGCTACCAACGTGCATGTGAATTGGTTTCCAGTTGCCGGTGAGATCATCTATTACTACTATCACCCTGGCAAACACATGGTGGCCTTCAATCCAAAAGCCTCTCTTGAGAATGAGCGGGCAACCACCGTCATCCAAACCATGGATCATCGCAAAATTCTGGTTCGCCAGATTGCCGGGGCAATGGCCCGCAGGATCAAATGCTATCCAAAAGTCGGGGAACCCGTATTGCAGGGAGAGGAACTCGGATTTATCAAATTCGGTTCACGTGTTGATCTGCTCCTACCTGTCGACACGAAACTTGAAGTTTCCCTGAATCAAAAGGTGATCGGAAAGCGAACCATCATCGGCCACCTCAGTTAAAAGAGTTTTATTCCTCGAGTGCCCGTTTAAGAAACACATTCAACGGATACATCGCCTTAAAAGCAATTCCCGCCAGTTCAATAAAGTGATCGGCTTCGATCATTTCATCCCTAACCGGATAAGAAAGAATGTAGTGCCTGTTCTTTAGCAGATCGATGTCGGAGAAATCTTTGGGAAAATCCTTGGGGGCCAGCTTCGCTTTATCCATATCCGCCAGGCCGTTGCTGTACTTTTTAAGGGTTTTATCATTCAGGATCGCCTTAAATTCCGTTACATTGTAATAGATCTCCTGCCTGATCTTTTTTAGCTGATCTGGTTCAGGCATATAAACTCCTGCTGAAAGGAAGGAACCACCCGGCTGAAAATGCAGGTAATAACCCGGCCCGGAGCTTTTCCGCCCGGCCCTTGAAATCCAGGCCCCCATGTTGATCTTATAGGGAGACTTATCTTTCGCAAAACGCACATCCCTGAAGATCCGGAAAAGGCAATCCTTTGCTTCGACGAATTTTATAGAATCATCAAATTTGGCAATTTTCGGGATGATTGCGTTGACAGAAAGCTCAACTTCATTTTTGGCCTCTTCATAAAGTTTTTTATTTGCCTGAAACCATTCGCGGTTGTTATTTCCCTCCAGATGGGCAAGGAATTCAAGCACCTGTTTTTTCATTTTTTTGTTCTTTCCAGCAAATGTACATGACATTTTGTTATTAACAAACATCTCCAAACCCGGTCACCTTTTTCATTTTTCCCGATTAAGCATTAAACGGAATTATGAAACTCAAGGACTCACTTTACCTGCTTTTCCTTTTCACAATGGCCGAAGGATTCGCCATCGGGGAGCACATGCCTGCAGGTGGACGGGCCATGGCCATGGGCGGGTGTTCCGTAGCGATTTCCGATTTCTGGTCAATCAGTAACAATCAGGCCGGAGGTGCATGGTTAAAGGGGATCAGTGCCGGGCTTTATGCTGAAAATAGTTTTCTGCTAAAAGAGCTGATGTTCGAGCAGGTTGGCGTTTGCCTTGGCATCAGGGCAGGAACGTTCGGCTTGATTGTAAACCGTTTTGGAGACAACCGGTACAATGAAATTAAGGCAGGTTTGAGTTATGCCCGAAAATTTGGAAAGTGCTTTTCAGTAGGCGTTCAAATGAATTATCTCCGGATTAACGTAGCAGAAGATTACGGGACCAGGAATCTGCTCTCTTGCGAAATCGGCCTGATGTACCAGTCGGCGAATCACCTGGCAATCGGAGTCCATCTCCTCAATCCTATCCCGGTTAAAATCACCGATCATCCTGCTGAACAGCTACCCATTATTGTGCTTGTGGGCCTCTCCTACCGGTTTTCAGAAATGTTCATTGCAACCCTGGAAGCAGAGAAGGATCTTGAGCATAAATTGTTGTTCCGGGCAGGAACCGAGTATCGCTTTGCCAAATCCATCTATGCCCGGCTTGGCATCGCGTCCAACCCGATGTCATTCACCTTTGGATTCGGACTTGAGTTTGGAAAAATAAAAGCGGACCTGGCTTCTGAATATCATCAGGCATTGGGTTTCAGCCCGTCGGTTTCCATCATTTATTCGATAAAAACAAAATAATCCGCAGATGTTTTTCAATCAGACTAAATTTCTTTTCCTGGTATTTCTGACTGTTATCTCATCCGAATCAACAGCGCAGGAGGATAAGCTTGGTGAACAGATCGAGAAATCAGCTGAATTTCTGGAAACAGACCAGGATTATACCGAGATATTTGATGATCTGATGGAATTAAGCAGAAACCCGGTCAATATTAATAAGACAGATGAAGAGTCTGTCAATACGATTCCATACCTGTCGGTGCCTCAGCGCAAAGGGTTGCTTGATTTTCTTAAGACCTACGGGGAGGTTCTGTCCATTTACGAACTTCAATCGATTCCGGGATTTGACTCGGTTTTAATAAAAAAAATCCAGCCATTCATCTCTATTTCCTCCCCGTCGAAAATTCCAAAGCCAACACCCAATAACCTGGTCAGGTTCGGGCATCACGACCTGCTGTTGCGTTATGAGCAGGTATTTCCAAGATCCCGGGGTTTTCTTGCCGATGACTCAGTCAAGGCGAATAATCCTGATGCCTGTTACCTGGGAAGTCCGCAGCGATATTATTTCAGGTACACTTACAACTGGTTTGATAAAATAAAGATCGGGATCGCCGGGGAGAAAGATCCGGGAGAACAGTTCTTTCTTGGTGCCCAGGCATCGGGGATGGACTTTTATGCAGCATATCTGAGCTTAACTAACCTGGGGATCCTGAAAAATCTTGTCATAGGCAACTACCGTGTTTCCTGGGGCCAGGGACTCACCTTTGGCTCCGGTCTTTCACTGGGATCAGTCCCGGGTTTCCAGATGAACATCCCCATGGCAGCAGGAATACGTCCGGGACTTGGAATGAATGAGGGATCCTATCTGCGCGGACTCGCAGCAACATTGAAAATAAAGAAAGTTGAAATCAGCGGATTTGCATCTTACCATCCACGCGACGCAACCATCGTCGTATGGGATACCAATTCATCCACAATGGACGAGATCAGCTCATTTGTCACAACAGGTTACCACCGCAATGCCGCGGAGCTGGCAAAAAGGAACGCCCTTACTGAATTTATTTGCGGAGGAAATGTCAGCGTCTCCATGGCATTGAGCCAGCAACTTGGCTTTAAAACAGGAATTACCGGGATCTACAGCCGGTTTTCATCATCCATAACGCCAAAAACATATCCTTACAACCAGTTTGGTTTTCGAGGATATGAAAACCTCAACCTGGGATTGGATTTTCAGCTGAGGTACAAGAGATTCTACCTGTTCGGTGAGGTGAGCCGCAGCCTGAATCGAGGCATAGCATGGCTTTCGGGGGGAACCATCACGCCTGATCCCAGGATTTGCATTACCTTGATATACAGAAATTACCAGCCCTCCTATCAGAACATGTTCTCGAATGCTTTTGGGCAGAACAGCCTGAATGCCAACGAACGTGGAATCTATGCCGCCGTCAGTGCGGCGATCCATCCAAAATTTAACCTATCGGCCTATCTTGATCTCTTTACGTTTCCCTGGCTGAAATACCGGGTTGATTCTCCCAGCCAGGGCCAGGAATTCGGAGCCATGGCCACCTGGCAGGCCGCCGGCAATGTAATGATCGGCATCCGGTATTACCAAAAAAACGTCCGGGGAAATGGTCCTGAAACTGAGGATCAGCTCACAAGCAAGTTAACAGATCTCATCACCCGTAGCTACCGTTTCAATATTGATTGGCTCATTGATTCCAGGCTTTCGCTGAAGACCCGGATCGAGGTAAAGGAGGCGGGTGAATATGCCCTGGCGCACCGGTTTGGATATCTCGTTTACCAGGAGGCCAGTGTTAAATCGTTCAAATGGATGGAGAACATCACGCTTCGTTTTGCTTTATTTGATATTCCTGATTATGCATCGCGAATCTATGTTTATGAGCCGGAGGTTCTTTACGGGTTCTCTGTTCCTGCTTACCAGGGAAAAGGCATCAGAGGCTGTTTGGTATTAAAATTCGGTATCGCTGCGAAGATTGATCTGTGGGTGAAAGGAGGATTAAGTTTTTACACCGACCGGTCGTCAATAGGGACCGGTCTTGACCAGACAGACGGAAACACACGGTGTGAACTGACAGGGCAATTACTTCTGAAACTATAAGTTAAAAAAAAGGATGCCGGGGAAATGATCAGATTTCCCCGGCATCCTTTGATTTCCCTGCAGAAGGTCTCAATGCTTATGTTTGTTCAATTTATTAAGGCCTTCCATCCCCTTGATATTCATACCCTTGGAAAGTTTTGAAACAGTTGAAAGATCGATATTTCCGGTCAGGCTTAGCACCGCAACTTCGTTTTTATCTTTCATCAGCATCACCATTTCTGTGATTTTGCCGCCTGCATCCTGTTTGGTCATAAATTTGATATTCTGGCGACCTTCATTGACTGTCATCAGCTCTTTGTACTGACTTGCCGGGAAGACACCTGCAAATTCATTATAAACTGACACCGCTTTAACAAGTTTGGTTGAATCGAAGGAGAAGGTCAGCACTTTAAGGCCTGTAAGCTGTTCCATCATTTTTTTGATCTCCACCATGTTGGTATCCTTTACATCACCCTGCCCAATCTGCATCATCATCTGGAAGAGTTCCTTGGAGATATTTACAGTAGTAAAACCATCCTGGCCGGAGTATTTGTCAAAAACCTTGTCGAGTGGACTCTGGGCATTCGTGATGGCAGGGATCATCAGGAATGTCGCAAAAACTAGAAATAACATTAACTTTTTCATGGCTACTTGGAATTAATGGACTTTTGTTGGATTTCGTCCGGGTTAATAATTATGGATTGATATTGATAAAATCTGTTGAGGAGTTGTACATTTTTCATTGCTTTATCAACCATCTGTAAACGGTCGGCCTGTTTTAACCCGGCATTCAGGTTTGCAGATACAATCATCAGTGCTTCGCTGGCTTCGGCATAGGCCAGTTCCTGATTTGCATTCAGATGATTTGATTTTTCACCTTTAAATACATCCTGGTTATAGGTAAAAAAGAGACCCATCATCAGCAATATGGTTGCTGCAATGCCGGTGATGTAAACAAACCTGTTCCTGTGTGATAGCGTTGATATTTCAAGGGTTTTCGCTGGTTCATCAACCAGGATTTTTGAGAGTTTTTGTTCAAAAACAGGATTATTTAATTGTTCCACACGCTGTTCAGCTAAATAGCCAAACATCTCCTGGTATGATTTCAGATGGTCGGGAACATCCGAACTACGGAAAAACACCCTGAGGATATTTTCCTCCTGAAGGGTGGTATTCCCTTCAAAATATTTTTCAAGCAAAGCTTCAATTTCCCTGGTAGTCATATGCTGTTGTTTTTGTAAGCAATTCACGGATCCGTTTCCGTGCGCGTGACAATGCCACACGGATTGCATTCTCGTTCATCTCCACAATCTCCGCAATCTCCCCGAATTCCAATCCTTCGATATCTCGCAGGTGGATGATCATCTGCTGTTGTTCCGGCAGTAATTTAATCGCCTGATGAATGCCATAAATCAGATCACTATGATCTGCGTTCAGTTCTTCCGGCATGTTTTCAATGAACCGGCGGTGATTTTCCATATTCTCCACGGGATAGCGCCTTGCCTTAATCCTGTCGAGGCATAGATTTTTGGTTGTGATCATAGCCAGTGCTTCCACACTCCGGTATTCATCAAGCTTATCGCGACGGTTCCATAGTTTAATAAATACCTCCTGAACAATATCCTCAGCCTCTTCAGTATGGTCCAGCATTCGCTTGGCAAAGCGAAAGAGCTTGTTTTTCAGCGGGTAAATCTTTATTTTATATTCCTGGAGATCCATATGGGAAAGGAGACGATGTCAGGATAAAAACATTACACAATTTCAAAAAAATATAAAAACCTCTATTTGAAGGCGATGAATTTGTACCGTATGCAAATTTGACTATTTTTGCAATAGTCATCCACAATAATCCAACCATTATTCACCAACAATTTACACATTATGTTTAAAGGACATCCTAAAGGACTTTATGTAGCTTTTTTCGCCAACATGGGGGAACGGTTCGGCTTCTACACCATGATGGCAATCCTGGTACTTTTCCTCCAGGCTAAGTTTAATCTGACGGCTGAAAATGCCGGTTACATTTATGCTATATTTTATTTTTCAATTTATGCGATGGCATTATTGGGTGGTTTTCTTGCCGACCGGTTGCAAAATTACAGAGGGACGATCATGGTCGGACAGGTCGTAATGTTCATGGGGTATATTTTAATGGCTGTTCCCGGGATGGGTCTACCATTCACGCTGGTTGGTCTTTTAACAATTGCATTGGGAAATGGTTTGTTCAAAGGGAACCTGCAGGCATTGGTCGGACAGATGTATGATAATGAAAAATACGGTAAGCTAAGGGATTCAGCATACAGTGTATTTTACATGGGGATCAACATCGGGGCGTTTTTTGCACCCAGCGCTGCCAGTGGAGTAAGAAGCTGGTGGCTTCACTCTCATGGCTTTAATTATGATCCTGACCTGCCTGCACTTTGTCACCGTATGATGGGTGGTACATTAACCGATACTTCCAAACTTCAGGAATTGGCAAACAAGGCCACAACGTCCGGCACTCCGGTTGCAGACCTGACCTCTTTTGCAAATGAGTATGTCCAGGTTTTTTCTACCGGGTACAATTATGCCTTCGGGGTTGCAGCCATTGCAATGATCATTTCACTGGTCATTTACCTGATCTTCAAGAGTCATTTACCTGACAGGAAGGCCATGGTTAAACAGGATGCTTCAATCATCCAGATGCCGTGGGCTGAAGAAAAGAAACGCCTTATCGCACTTGGGCTGGTTTTTATTGTCTGCATTTTCTTCTGGATGTCATTTCACCAGAATGGATTGACCCTCACTCTTTTTGCCCGTGATTATACTGATAAACAGGTAGGGCCTCTTACTTATATCTTTTTCTATTTACCTGCTTTTCTATCCCTCATCGGAGCCATTTTTGGCTTTATGATGATTACCAAAAAAGAGGTAAAGAAAATGACACGCTTTTTAGGTGGGGCTCTTCTCATTGCCGGGGCAGGATTACTCTATTATTTCTATTCTACCTTTACCCTTGAAAACACAATTGAACCTGAGATCTTTCAACAGTTCAACCCCATCATGATTGTATTCCTGACGCCTGTTGTTGTAGGCTTGTTTGCCTTTTTACGCAAACGGAATATCGAGCCTTCCAGCCCGCGGAAAATCGGAATCGGAATGATCCTGGCTGCTACTGGCTTCATGGTCATCATGTTCATCTCTTTTGGGTTGATTTCCCCGGCGCAATTACATGGAGATCCGTCTCCTGACAGGGTTTCACCATACTGGCTCATCAGTACTTACATGGTTCTCACCTTTGCCGAGCTTTTCCTGAGTCC
Organism: Bacteroidota bacterium; assembly: GCA_037128705.1. Lineage (GTDB taxonomy): Bacteria > Bacteroidota > Bacteroidia > Bacteroidales > FEN-979 > CAIVAT01. The sequence continues at coordinate 43,601 of JBAXVX010000006.1, forward strand.
GATGGGTCTCTCGTTTGTATCAAAGGTAGCGCCACCAAGATTCCAGGGGCTGATGCAGGGCGGATGGCTTGCCGCGACGGCTGTTGGCAACTCATTTCTTTTCATAGGTTCAATGGCCTATTCCAGACTGGAATTATGGCAGGCCTGGCTTATCTTTGTGGTATGTTGCCTGTTGGCTGCCGGATTCATCTTCTCTATCATGAAAAGGCTTGAGGCTGTTACAAAATAGAGACCTGACCTATTCCTTGTTATCTTTGTCCGGCGAAGCGAATCCTTCGCCGGATTTTTTTTAATGTCGCATAACAAAAACAGGATTTTGAGTAACGAACATTATCCCTGGGGGCATAACCGGAGGTTTAACTCCTATACCGAGCACATCCGGAAGACCTTTGGAGGAAGGATGCAGAAGGTGGTGGTGGACGCAGGATTTACCTGCCCGAACCGCGACGGGACCAAATCAACCGGCGGATGTACCTACTGCAACAATGATGCATTTAATCCATCTTATTGCAGCCCTGTTGAACCATTGCCCCTGCAGATTGAAAAGGGGATCCTGTTTCACCAGGTTCGTTACCGGAAGGCTACAAAATACCTGGTATATTTCCAGCCATACAGCAACACCTATGCACCGTTGCCTAAATTAAAGGCGCTTTATGAAGAGGCGCTTGAGTACCCGGGCGTGGCCGGACTGGTCATTGGCACCCGTCCCGACTGTATGGATGATGAAAAGCTAAGGTATCTTCAGGAATTATCAGAAAAAGCATATATCCAGGTAGAATACGGAGTAGAATCGTGCTTCGACAACACCCTTGAAAGGATCAACCGGCAGCATGGATTTGCACTGAGCAAAGAGATCATCCTGAAGACACATGACCTCGGAATAAAAACCGGTGCACATTTCATATTCGGGCTTCCGGGGGAGACGGAGGCTGACATGTTATCCTATGCCGGCCTTATCTCCGGATTACCCCTTGATTCAGTAAAATTTCACCAGCTGCAAATCGTAAAGGGGACCCATATGGAGGAGGAATTCAACGAGAAGCCCGGTGATTTTTTCCAATTCTCACTCCGGGATTATATCGAATTTATTGTCAGGTTTACTGAGCGGCTCAACCCAAACATCGTGATAGAAAGGTTTTCGGGGGAGGTTCCTCCGCGATTCCTGCATCACAGTTCATGGGCACTGATTCGATATGATGCAGTGCTGCGGCTGATTGAAAAGGAGCTTGAAAAACAAGATACCTGGCAGGGGAAATACTATATGTGAATCGAAACGTTCGAAGCCATTATGGCCCGTGAAATGGCTGATTGCAACAATTTAATGATTGCTTCCGATTCGGTATTCGGGGTTTTGAACTGGGTGATTTCATTTATTTTCCCCCGCATCTTCAGGTAGTGAATATAGCCCCCGAAATTTTTCCTGACCATTTTGCAATTATTCATTACAACCAGGAGCATGATGTCATGATCGGAGAGCACTTTATCGGAAACGATGTTTTCATAAATCTCTTCCTGAAGTTTCCGTTTCAGTTCAAGATTCACCAAAGGGAATTTTGTCTGGTAAAAAACAATCATCAGGCTGTATTCTTCTCTGGTGATTACATTTTCGTTGATCAGTTGCTTTAAAATCGTTTTACGGAGCAAGAGTTTTTTATATACAATGCGCTGGATCCATGATCGGAGACTGCGTTGTTTTTTTGCAGATTTGATCAGGTTCAATACCCGGTCAAGCACCACATTATCAGTCGATTTCGGATTGGACACATAGACTTCATCATTCTGGAATCCGATTCGCTCCAGTTTATACAATTCAAACAGAATGGCCCCAACCAATCCGAACTTGATCTTATGTTCAGAAGACCCGAACCATCCCTTATCATCCAGTGCAAGTAAAACTATCTTCTGAAGAAAGGTCAGTTCCATATTTTTTTCTGGCTTAGTCATTTAATATATGAGGAATTATTTCCAGCCGATAAAAATAATTAAAATTTCACTGTAAAATCAACTAATTAAATGTTCCGCCCAGGTAAAGTTTTGTTTTTTCCATCTTTGGATTTTCAAACACCTCCTCCACGGTTCCTTGTTCAACAACATCACCAAGATACATAAATACAACATTATCGGCAATCCGTTTCGCCTGCCGTAAAACGTGGGTGACCAATACAATCGTATATTCACTTTTCAGCCTGATAAAGGTCTCTTCAATGAACTGGCTGGAAATCGGGTCAAGGGCAGAAGTTGGCTCATCTGCCAGGATTATTTCAGGGTTAACGGCTAAACCACGCGCCAGGCAAAGGCGCTGTTGCTGGCCAATGGAAAGTCGCGATGCAGGTTCACGAAGCCGGTTTCTGATCTCATCCCATAAATTAGCCTGCTGAAGATAATGCATGACCAGTTTATGCGTCTCCCTCCGGCCTTTTATTCCCCTGAGCTTCAAGGCATAGGCAATGTTGTTGTAGATGGTCATCGGAAGTGGATAGGGACGCTGTGATAGCAATCCCATTTGCTGACGAAGTTTATAGATATCCTCCTTTGCAGCAAGGATATTGTTATCGTCGATCATGATCTGCCCGTTTACCTTCAGCTCGGGGTAGAGGTCAGTCAGCCGGTTAAGACATTTCAGGAGGGTTGTTTTTCCGCATCCGGAAGGCCCCAGAATGACCGTAATTTTATTCTTCGGAATATCGATGTTGATATCCCGGAGAATCTGGGTTTTGCCCGCAAAGACATTCAGATTCCTGATCTCTATTTTTGGTTTATGATCCATCCCAGATTCCAACTAAAAATTAATTTTTGTTTTATGATATCGCTTGCCTATCCCCCGTGAAAACAAACTTACGATTAATATAATTAATGTCAGCACCAATGCGGAGGCATACGCCCGGTTTTGAACTTCCGGCACCGGTGAGGAGAGTTGAAAAAAGATTGACAAAGGCAGGGTGGCTACCGGTTCCAGCAAACCATTGGGCAGGTGATCGGTATAACCGGCGGTGAATAATACAGCAGCGGCATCGCCGATTCCGCGGCCAAAAGAGAGTAACACTGCCGTGATGATCCCTGAAATCGACTGTCGTGTAAAAATTTTAAACGCGATTTCCGATTTATTTGACCCCAGCGAATAGGCAGCCTCTTGCAATCCGATCGGCACCGTTCGCAGGATTTCATCCATCGAGCGGATCATGATGGGGAGGATGAACAAGGTAACCGTGAGGATTCCAGCCAGCAGGGATGTTTGCAATCCAAAGAAGATCATCAGTGAAAATCCAAAGGCACCATACACGATTGAAGGGATTCCCCAAACCAGATCGAGCAGAAACCGGATCACGTCGACTACTTTTTTATGCCGGATCAGAAAGACATTCAGGTACAGCGCCACGGGCAGCCCGATGATGAAGGCCAGCACGGTGGCTCCCGAGGCGAGTGCCAATGAACCCAGGATGGCATTCAGAATACCTCCACCCTTTCCGTAATAATACCCCCCCTGCGGAATCTGCGTCAGCATCTCCCAGGAAATGGAGCGCAGCCCCTTTTCAAAAATGCTGTAGATGATGATCGCAAGAATGGCAAGGATGAAGTAGGTCGAAAAGATCATCAACGACTTGAAAATATTTTCTTCTATTTTCTGTCCTCTGGTCAACGGTTAATATTTATTATATCTGACAATAAAAAAATGCATCACCAGGTTAAAAAAAAGTGAAACCGCCAGCAGTAAAAGCGCTGCAAACATCAGGGCCGAATCGTACTTCGGGATGGAAAGCATTTCACCGTAATTGTTGGCAATGAGGGCCGGCAAGGTATAGCCCGGATCAAAAACACTTTTTGGAAGCCGCACCACATTTCCCACCACCATTAAAACCGCCATGGTTTCGCCAAACGCCCTCGCCAATCCAAACCCGAAGGCTGCGATGATACCCGGGAGTGCTTTTTTCACCAACACGTGTTTGATCGTTTGCCATTGTGTCGCACCCAGCGACAGGGTTGCCTCTTTCAATTCCATGGGGATGGCCCTGAAAATCTCAATGAGGATATTCAAAACAAAGGGAATGATCATGATGGAAAGGACAAATGATGCAGCAAGAATGCTGTATCCCATGGTATGAACCCCCATCCAGGGACCGAGATACCGTGAAATAAAGGGAACGATCACCAGGATGCCCCATAGTCCGTAAACCACTGAGGGAATGCCGGCGAGAATATCGATGGCCGGATGCATGATCCGGAGAAAAGCTTTCCTGGTATATTGAGTGACATAGATGGCTGTCAGCAGACAAACAGGTGCCGTTATGAGCATCGCCAGGAGGGTTACCCAAACCGACCCGACAATGAAGGGATAAAATCCGAATTGCCCGCTGGCAGGTTTCCAGGTTTTTGAAAAAATCAGGTCAACCAGCGAATAGTCATGAATAAGCAGAAAAGATTTGAAGTATAGACCAATGAAAAGGAGAAACGGCAAAAATGCGACCAGCAGCAAACTGATGATCATCCACGTATAGTTCACAGCATGGCGCTGTTCGCGGTTGAGAAGGTACATTTCAGTTCAACTTTTTCAGTTCCGTTTCTACCTGCTCCGGCTTGATGGTCACGTAACCGGCTTCAGTAACAAATTTCTGTCCATCAGAGAGAACCCACTTCAGGAATGTTTTTACCAGGCTGCTGGAGGGCTTCCCACCGGAAACATAATACAGGTCACGGGCAGGCGGTGAGGGATATTTCCCATCATTGATGGCTTTTAAAACATCGTCCATATTTCCGTAAAAATTTTCATCCGCATCTATCAAGCCATTTTCATTGAGGTCGATGGGAATAACATCGAGCCCCTGGTAAATTTTCCTGGATTGCATTTCATAAATAAAACCAATGTTGTTAAAACCAATCCCTTCAACATTTCTCCTTACCGCATCAGCCACACCCGGGTCGCCATTGACGCCCAAACCCAGCAAATCCTCCTGCTTCTTGTTGTTCAGATATTTGGCCCACATGTCGGCAGCGCCGCAGGCATCTGAACGTGTGAATGGCTGAAGTTCGACCTTTGAGTTGCCTCCGGTAGCCTGTCCCCAGGTTTTTATCTTCCCCGAAATAAAAATATCGAAAAATTTCTGCCTGGTCAATCCCTTTTTCTTCAGATCGGCCAGCACGGGGTTATTGGCATTGATGGTCGGAATTACGGCATCTTTTGCTACGGCAATCCACCAGGCTCCCCTGCCCTGTTCTTCCGGGCTTACAGCTCTGGAGTACATTCCTAAATCAACCATTTTTGAAAGGGCATCGGTCATGCCTTTCCCTGCTCCCCCGGCAGATACATTCACCGTGACCCGGGGATGAAGTTTCTGAAACTCTTCAGCCCATTTTACCGTGAGGGGATAAAGTGCAAAGGCCCCCGAAATGGTTATTTTTCCCTTAAGGGAGTCATTTGCCGATGCCCCATTGGTATTTGCCTGCTGATTGCAGGAAGAGAGGAATGCAGCCAATGCCAATACCGAAATGAAAAAGCTAATAAAAATGGGATTCTTCAACTTCATAGGCTCATGACAAAAGGTGCTTGACGATATCTTCCACCCTGATTCCCTCTGCTTCCGCCTTATAATTTCGTACAATCCTGTGACGGAGCACGGAGGTTGCGACAGCTTTGACATCCTCGATATCGGGTGAATATTTTCCATTCAGCACGGCATGGCATTTTGCACCGAGAATCAGGTATTGAGAAGCTCTTGGTCCCGCGCCCCAGGTAAGGTACTCATTGGCCCAACTGTTTGCGTTCTTCGTTTTGGGGCGTGTCATCGAAACCAGCTGCACTGCATATTGGAAAACATTATCCGGAACAGGAATTTTGCGCACCAGGTTTTGAAAAAAAAGAATCTCATCAGCGAGGAGAACCACAGAAGGAGTGACGGACTTGTCGGTGGTCGTTGCTTTTACAATAAGAATTTCCTCTTCGAAGGAGGGATAATCGAGCCAGATATTGAACATAAACCGATCGAGTTGCGCTTCAGGCAAAGGGTAAGTGCCCTCCTGTTCGATTGGATTTTGGGTGGCCAGGACGAAAAAAGGTTCATCGAGATGGTAACTGGTCCCGGCAACTGTTACGGCCTTTTCCTGCATGGCCTCCAGAAGGGCCGACTGAGTTTTTGGTGGCGTCCGGTTGATCTCATCAGCCAGGATGATGTTGGCGAACACCGGGCCCTTGATGAAACGAAAATGACGGGATTCATCCAGGATTTCGGTACCGATGATATCGGAGGGCATCAGGTCGGGGGTAAACTGAATACGGTTGTAACTCAGGCCGAGGGCCTTCGACAACGTATTAACCATCATGGTTTTTGCCAATCCGGGAACCCCGACCAACAGGCAATGTCCTTTACAAAAGATGGCTATAAGCAGGTTCATGACTACTTCATCCTGCCCGATGATTACCTTTGATATTTCTGCTTTTAATAGATGATATTTGTTTACAAGTGCATCAACTGCTTCAACGTCCGAAGAAAACTGCATGATGGTTCGATTTAATTTTTAATCCATTTCCGCTGGAAGGGACAATTGCGATAATCGCCAAGGATCGAAATAAAGGTCGTATTCATTTTAGTGGTAATCCACGCATTAATTACGTCCATCTTTTTCCTGTCCAGTGCGATCATCTGGATACGTGAATAATCTTCTTCCAGATTTGCCTTATGGGGATTGGTCCTCGATTTCAAATAATAGATGCGATAGTCCTGTTTGCCGCGTTCGTTGGTCAGTATCGGAGTAGAGACTTCTCCCACTTTGAGTTTGTCTATAACAAAGAAAATTTTCGCATCAACCTGGCTGGACTCAAATTTACTATTCCCGCTTGCCTGGTTGATCATCAATCCTCCGCTCAACCTGGTTGGGTCATCCGAATATTTGATCACAGCCTGTTCATAGGTTATTTTCTTTTTTTCAATCAGCGATGCGACGCTGTCGAGGGAAAATTTCGCTTTGGCCAGGTTAACCGGTGAAACTTTAGGCTGGAGAAGAATGTGGCGTACATTGATATATTCACCCCGGCGCTCGACCATCTGGATCAGGTGAAATCCATCTTCTGTTTCCACAACATCGGAGATCTCACCAGGTTTAAGCTTGAAAGCTGCAGCTTCAAACTCAGGGCGCATTTCACCCCGTTTGAACATCCCCAGTTCCCCTCCCTGCTTTGAAGAGCCTGGATCTTCGGAGTACAGGACAGCAAGGGTGCTGAAATCATCACCCTTGGCAAACCTTTCTTTAAACCCCTTAAGTTTATCTTTCACTGCCTGTTTTTCTTCATCCCCAATGGAGGGTTGGCGCACAATCATCCCGATCTCAAGTTCCGAGTTGACCAGTGGGATGCTGTCCTTGGGAAGTTTCCTGTAGAAAACTTTTACTTCAGCCGGGGTAATCGTCACATCCTTCGCAATTTTCTGCTGTTCCTGATCGGTCAGCATCGATTCCCTGATCACTTCTCGGAGTTCATTTTTAATCTCCAGCAACGATTTGCCAAAATGCTCTTCCAGCCGCTCAGGCGTTCCAGCCTGCGAGATAAAATAACGCATCCTGCGGTCCATTTCAAGTTCAACCTGATCGTCGGTCACTTTGATGCTGTCAACCTGTGCCTGGTGCAACAGAAGCTTTTGAAAAAGCAGGTTTTCAAAAATCTGGCATTTAAGTGTGGGTGCCGTCCCCTTTATATTTCCCTGACTACGAATCTGCATGTACTGGTTTTCAATATCAGAAATCAGGATCACATTCCCGCCGACGATCCCGACAATACCATCGACAATCGAATCCCTTGCTGACTGGGCATTCAATGTTGAGGCGAAAAGTACCATCAGGGGAATGATGATGAATATTTTACAGAGGATTTTCATGACTGGGCATTTCGGGAATTAAATTCCATTAATAGATCTCAATAATATTTTTTTTCCGTGCGTTGGAGTATAAATCATCCTGCATGCGGTTGATGAGGTCAATCTTTCGCTTGTTAATGATAATGTCACGGATCCGTTGCTTTTCAAAGCTCAGCGGGGAGACACTCTCCTTGATCTTAAAATCTTTAAACCTCACCAGATAAACAAACAAGGAATCCTGGTATTCAAGGTCCCTGTGATTTTTCAGGAAATCCTCCTGATTATAAGTTTTAATCGGAATCTGCTTCAACAGATCATTGAACAACAGCCAATTCTGATCGTCTAAAAAATAATCGGCCGCCTGTTTTTCACAAAGATCCGACAGGGTGTTTTTATCCTCCTGGTTGTTCGACGACAGCATTTTTTTAAACTGTTTCAAATTGCCGGTCTTCAAAGGAAGCTTCACATACTGGATCTGGATGATGTTGTCTTTGAGGAGAAAATTCTGCTGGTTCCCATCGTAATAATTCTGGATCTCTTCGTCGGTTATCAGGGTATCAAGTTTCTGCCGCACCAGAGCATTCTCATACTCATAGATGATCAATGAATTTTTATAATTTTCAAGTTGCCTTGAAAAGTCCATCTGCTCATTCGAAAGATTTTTCTCGGCCTGATGAATAATGAGCTTTTGACGCACCCAGTTTTCAATGAAACTTTTTGTAATGGCCAGGCTGTCCTTTTGAACCATCCCGGGAGTAAAGATCCCTTTCAGATCGGATTCATAAAGATATTCGTCATTCACCCTGGCCAACACCCGCTCACTTTTTTTTTTGAAAAATGCCGTACAGGAGGTTAGGAAAATCAATAAAAAGACAATCGATTTGTTCAAGGGTTTCTATTTAATTTTAGCCAGGACATCCTTCTTCACTTCCACCGGGTATTTGGCCCGTAAGGCAACGATCCATTCTTTTTCCAGGTAGTTCTGGTAGTCGGCCGTGATCAGGCCACGAGCTTCAGCAAGTTCTTTGGGCTCAGGTTTCACAACCTTGCGAACATTAATAAAAACGACAGAACCAATGGAAACGATGTCTTTCGAAAATCCGGGAACCCATGCAACCGAGTCGATTAAAGCGTTATCCTTTCTGGAGAATTTCGCACTTTCGATGGTCAGAATTTTCAGGGAGTCGGTATTCATCTCTTTCAGCAGATCGGCATCCGACAGGCCTGATTTAATAAAGTTCTTCACTTTTTGAACCTGGCCGGGGTCTTTCAATGTATAGATGCTCGCATCAAGCCGGGTCTCCCACATATAATTGTTCCGGTTTTTTTTGTAAAAATCCTTCAGCCCAACCGTATCCTTCACTGCTTTGGACCATACTTTCTGGTCAGTAAGGTCAAAGAGAAGAATGCCATCGCGGTATTCCGACATAAGGGCTTTAAACTCAGGATACTTTTGCTCCAACCTTGTATTTTCATATTTCATCATGCTTTCATCAAGGAAGGCGGTATATTTTTTATCCACATAGACCGGAATGCTTTGCCTTTCCTGCTTGCGCTGTGAGGTAGCCAGGTAATCGGCAAATTCTTTCTGCCTTACTGTCATGTTCCCGATTTTGAAAATCATCTTGGTCAGATCAGTCGTCTGCGGTTCTTTCCATTTTCCGATAAAAATGCTATCAGTCACCAGCGGGTATATCTCCTTCACCGCTTCATGATTCTCCGTTACACCGTAATCAGCACGAATACGGTCAAGTACCACCTTACGTGACAATTCCACGCGGTTGTCCTTCAGAACCTTCTGCTTCAAATCGGCTTTCTCCTCATCGAACGGTTTGACAGTTTTCTTCTCGATCAGTTTGACGATATGCCATCCGTAAGGAGTCAGGATGGGTTTGGTATAATCGCCCGTATTTTTAAGCGTGTATATTGCATCGATAAATTCGGGAACCATCCGGTTCACACCAAATGCGGGAAGAACTCCCCCTTTTGAGGCAGAACCTTTATCGTCGGAATAGGTCTTGACAAGCTCTTCAAAAGCAACCCCTGAAGTAAGGCGGTTGTACACAGAATCGATGCGTTTCTGGACCCGGGCTGAATCAACAGCTGTAGCATTTTTTGGAATACTCAGGAAAATATGGGCCACTGTGACTTTTCCCAATGCAGGGCGACGGGCAGTTACCTTGATGAGGTGAAAGCCATATTCAGTATGGACCGGCAGGGAAACCTTCCCGATTTCGGTAACGTATGCCCCATTTTCAAAAGGATAAACCATATCGAATACAGTAAAAAATCCAAGATCGCCGCGGTTCCCTTTAAGGAAGGGATGCTGCTGGGTTGCTTCCCGGTCTTTGGCTGACGGATCTTCGGAAAACTCCAGGGCGAGGCTCTCAAAGGATTCGCCCTTCATCAGTTTTTCCCTGACGGTTTTGGCTTTGTTAAAAGCGGCGAGTGTATCCTCGGGAGTCGGATCGGGCATAAGCCGGAAAAAGATATGGCTAGCCCGAAGATCAATGGCTTCACGATCATAAGCTTCCTTCACAAGGCGATCGATGGTTGCCTCATCTGTAAAGTAAGGTTTGGCAAGCTGTTCGCGGTATCCATTCAGTTCGTTGATGAAAGAGGTCATGGTATCGAGCCCCAAATCTTCAGCCTGCCGGACCTTCAGCTTGAAATTAATGAACAGATCAAGATATTCGTTCAAAGATTTTTTATCGACGTTTTCGCCTTTGACATTATTTTTCTGATAGATGTTCATGAATTCACTGACATTCACCGGCTTTCCTGCGATTGTCATGAGCACATCGTCATTATTAACCTGAGCTGTTACAGTAATGAAGGAGATAAATGCAAAGACGGATAATAAAATTTTACATTTCAAGCTGTTCATATTTCCCGATATTAATTTGATTAATGATAACGTTTGAACCTGTGATTAATTGCCGGTCAGGGCAAGTTTTAACGACTATAGTTTGGCGCTTCGCTGATGATGGTCACATCATGCGGATGACTTTCAGTAACCCCGGCAGAGGTGATTTTTATAAATTTTGCTTTTTGAAGAATATCAATGGTTTGAGAGCCTGTATATCCCATTCCTGCCTTGAGTCCGCCTACCATCTGGTAGATGACCTCTGACAATGAGCCTTTGTAAGGGACCCTGCCAACGATTCCTTCCGGAACAAGTTTCCGGACATCATCTTCCACATCCTGAAAATAGCGGTCTTTTGAGCCCTGCTGCATTGCTTCAATCGACCCCATTCCGCGGTAGGTTTTAAATTTTCGTCCTTCGAAAATGACTGTTTCTCCGGGAGATTCATCCACACCTGCAAACAATGATCCTGCCATGATGGAATGTGCCCCGGCCGCGAGCGCTTTGACGATATCGCCGGTATACCTGATACCACCGTCGGCTATTGCAGGAACCCCGCTTCCCTTCAGGGCACTTGTTACATCGTAGATGGCAGACAATTGCGGAACGCCGATTCCGGCGATGATGCGGGTTGTACAAATGGAACCAGGCCCTATGCCGATTTTCACCCCGTCAACACCGAGTTTGGCCAGGTCACGGGCGGCTTCGCCGGTCCCAATGTTGCCAATGATCAGGTCGACCTCAGGATAAGCATTTTTTACCAGTTTTGCCATCTCCATCACGCCCCTGGAATGGCCATGTGCCGTATCGATCACGATGGCGTCAACATTTTCGCGAACCAGGGCAGCTACCCGTTCAAGGGTATCGGAGGTAACGCCTACCCCTGCAGCAACACGCAATCTTCCAAGACTGTCCTTGCAGGCATTCGGACGGGCCTTAACCTTTAAAATATCCTTATAGGTGATCAGGCCGATCAGTTTGTTGTTTTTATCAACTACCGGCAGCTTTTCAATCTTATGCTCCTGGAGAATGGCTTCAGCCTGCTCAAAATCAGTGAATTCGCTGATGGTGATCACTCTTTTGGTCATCACCTGCGTAACCGGACGCGCATGGTCCCGTTCAAAGCGCAGGTCGCGGTTTGTCACAATCCCAACCAACTCATTCTGGGCATTGATAACAGGGATCCCGCCGATGCTGAATTCTTTCATGATTGCCAGGGCATCGCCAACCAGCGAATGTTCCATCAAAGTAATGGGCTGGAGGATCATCCCGTTTTCGGCACGTTTGACTTTGCGAACCTGCAATGCCTGATCCTCAATGGACATATTCTTATGCAGAACGCCAATTCCCCCCTCCTGTGCCATGGCAATGGCCATTCGCGACTCCGTCACGGTATCCATGGCAGCCGACACAACAGGAATGTTAAGTTTAATGTTTCTTGAAAAAAGAGTTGAAACATCTACTTCCCTCGGAAGTACTTCAGAATAGGCAGGCACAAGCAACACATCATCATACGTCAGCCCCTCACCCCGGAATTTATCTGAATTTAGGAACATATGCTTCAAAATTAAGTGTGCAAATGTACAAAAAAATATTATTTAAAATCATTATAACTTAAATCCGGGATGATTTATTGTGACTGGGAAAAAGAAAGAAAGAAAGAGCCGATTAGGGGTACAATTCCCTGTGGCATTCAGTGCAGAAATAGTTCTTCCATTTGTCTTTAATATCGATGGGGTGCTGAAACTCCATGATGGTATCGATCGTGGAATATTTTACCTTTCCTGTGGGGCCCTGCGCAATGATTGTATGGCACATGTTGCAGTCCCTGGAGATGACCTTGCCTTTTTCGCTTTTGTGGCGATCGGAATGACAACGGAAGCATCCATCCGATTCAAGATGCCCGATGTGATTCAGGTATTTGTTTGCCGAAGCCCGCATATATGGGAAGACATTCAGTGAAAATGCTTCCTGTATCCCGGTAATGGCCTTTTCTATCAATGGTTTTTGGGTTTTGTAGATTGACGGATAGCCGGACTTGTAGAAATTGGTTATGCTGTCGCGGATGTAAATGAATGCGGAATCCTTGTTTGTAAAGGAACCTTTAAGTACATTCATAGCAACCCTTTTGATGAAGGGAAGCTCTTTGGGAACATCTCCGGAGATCATGGCATTGTCGACATATACCATCGGAGATTTATACGAATGGGAGGGCCGGTTATGGCAATCCATGCAGTCCATGACACGATGCGGCAGCGTATCAAGCGCTTTCTTATCCAGCATATTATCCGTATCCTGGAAGATCTGTACTTCCCCGGTTTTCAGATTGGTGAATTTCACCCAGGGAATGGTTTCTCGATCCTTGGCAGATGCAACATATTCGATGCGCATATCTTTGTTTATATGCCAGTGAATGCCTTCAGTAAGCCCCATCGGACTATAATTCGGTCCAATGCGCATGAGCAGCGAATAATTGAATTCGGTGTTGAGTGAATCTGTAATATAAACCCTGTTACTTCGGAGTTTGCGTGCATAAAATTTTTGCGGCCAATGGCAGCGTTCGCAGGTTTCGCGAGCCGGGCGCAAATTCTGAATGGGTGTTTCGATGGGCTGGGGAAATTTATGGAAGACAACCGAATAGACCTGATAAAGACCCGAAAGTTTGGATCGCACATACCAGCCAGCACCTTCACCCACATGACATTCGACGCAGGCCACGCGGGCGTGGGGTGAATGCAGATAGGTGACATATTCGGGTTCCATCACATTATGACATAGTTTACCACAAAAATCGACTGATTCAGTATAATTGAAAGCTTCATAGCTGCCCATGGCTGAAACAATGAGAAACAAGAAAGTGAAGACTGAAATCAACACCAGTTTCTGGCGTTGCCTTGGAACATTCATGTCCAACACAGGCCAGCGCTTATCGGGGTCATGCGTTTTTTTACGGTTCATCAGCATGCCAATAGGAATCATCAGCAAGCCGATGATCATGATGGCTGGAAGAATGATATAGGTAAAAATACCAGTATAAGGATTCTGATGTTCCGTTACCAGATCTTGTACAAATGATACAAGAATTAAAATAAAACTATTGACTGCGATAATAAAGCCCGTGATGCTGATCCAGTTGGAAATGGATTTTGGTAGTTTCATGATTTTTTTTTGATTTGAAGTGATTCTAAATTCTGGTGGAAAATGACCAGATAAAATTAGTTATTATTCTAACAATTCCTACTGCCGCTCTTCTTTTCCAAAAAAAAACAGGATGAAAACGTTCATTTTGTATTTTTGGCTTGCCTTTCAACCAAAAAAGAAACTTAAAACCAATTCACTTTGTTCGTTTCAATGATCATCGTTTTTATCGTGGGTTACGTTATGATCGCCCTGGAGCATCCGCTGAAATTAAATAAATCGGCCACAGCCCTGCTCCTGGCAGTAATCATGTGGATCCTTTTTGTTTTCAGTGAAGAGTCCATCCGTTTCGAGGCCGAACTCATGAAGCATTTATCGGAAATCTCGGCCATCCTGTTTTTTCTTCTTGGAGCCATGACCATTGTTGAATTAATTGATTCCCATGAAGGATTCCGGATCATCACCAACAAAATAAAAACGACCCGCAAAGTAAAGCTGCTTTGGATAATCAGCCTGATCACCTTTTTTCTTTCGTCCATACTTGACAATCTCACCACAGCCATTGTGATGGTTGCCCTGCTGCGAGAGCTGATCGGGGATAAAAAAGAGCGCTGGTTCTTTGCCGGGATGGTCATCATCGCAGCCAACAGCGGTGGTGCTTTCAGCCCGATCGGTGATGTTACGACCATTATGCTCTGGATTGGTGGATATGTCACCACACTGAACATCATTTTACAGACTTTTATACCCAGCGTCTTGTCGATGGTTATTCCCCTGGCCCTGTTGTCCTTCACATTAAAGGGTGATATCAAGAAACCGGTAAGGTCAGTTGCAGAACACCGTAATTCAACAACTCCACTGGAGCGGAATATCGTTTTTTTTCTGGGCATCGGGTCATTGCTCTTTGTCCCTGTTTTTAATAAACTGACAGGTTTGCCGCCCTATATGGGCATCTTACTCGGACTCGGCACATTATGGGCTGTGACTGAAATCATGCACAAGTCAAAAAATGATGCCCATCGTCCGATGGTCACTGTTTCCGGGGTAATTCGCAGGGTTGATACGCCGAGTATTCTTTTCTTTCTGGGTATTTTATTGGCAGTGGCAGCCCTTCAGTCGGCCGGGCATCTTACCCTGCTGGCAAACAGCCTGGACAGATACATCGGGAACCCATACCTGATCACCGTGATGATCGGGTTGCTTTCGTCGGTGGTCGATAATGTTCCACTGGTGGCCGGTGCAATCGGAATGTATCAGAACACCTACCCAACCGATCACTATTTCTGGGAGATGCTGGCCTATTGTGCCGGGACAGGGGGAAGCATTTTAATTATCGGCTCAGCCGCCGGTGTTGCTGTAATGGGAATGGAAAAAATTGATTTTATCTGGTATTTCAGGAAAATTTCATTCTGGGCACTCATCGGGTTCCTTGCGGGATCAATCGCCTACTGGGCGATGAGGGTGATCATCTTTAAAGCTTGACAGGTGACGCGTGACGCGTGACGAAAAATCGTGACAGGTGACGCGTGACGCGTGACATAAAATCGTGACGCGTGACACGTGACACAATGTTGTCAATATTTATTTAGAGCTATAGGAGGTTTTCACGGTGATGAAACCCGGCAGGGTACGCGGTTTCCCGCCAACGAGGAGGGTCGGTTTTACTTTGATTTTAAAACGGGTCGGGACATTCCCCAGGCCGTTGAGGTTCATGCAGAAATTCATAATTGCACTCGCAGATTTTCCTGACAGTACCTGTTTCAGATCAAGCCCGATCTGAACCGGAATGATTGTGGTGCCATTCGAGGGAATGATGAAGGGTTTTTCCAGGATCCCGGAAGTCATCTGAATATCGTCAATGAAAAGGATCCATTCAAGGCGATTCAGTCCGGCTTCCCTTTTATTTGGGTTGTGCCCTTCGAGGTTGAGCTGAAGTGACAAAGGGAACACCGGGCTGGCCAGGCCTGCCATAATTCGAGCCACATCACTGAAGTTCAGATCATTGACTGATTTGATATTTTGGATCATCACCCCATCCATATTCACATTTTCAACGGATAAAATCCTGAAATCGCAACCGGCAAGATCAGAAACCTGCTGGGCCTGTTTGGTAACCCCGCAGCCGGTAAAAGTCAGCATAAGGAAAGCAGTGAACAGGAAGGGAAAGAAAAGTTTTTTGAGACAGGTCATAACAGAATTTTCGGATTGCTAAATTAGGTAATTTTGGGCTGCATGAAAAGGAAGTGGGTTTTCGCCGCATTTTGTATTTTGATCTGCCTTATATCCGCAAGAAATGTTGCGGGTTTTCACGGTGGTGCCAGGGATCCGAAAAAGGGATTGAAGCCCAACATCATCCTGATCATGGCCGATGACCTGGGTTATGGCGAAACCGGATGTTACGGGCAAAAGATCATTCAAACCCCGAATATCGATCAGCTGGCCCGTGAAGGAATGCGGTTCATTGATTTTTATGCGGCCAGCCCGGTTTGCGCCCCATCCCGTTGCAGCATCATGACAGGTAAAAACACCGGTCATGCCTACATCAGGGACAATGTGGAGGTGGGGGAATGGGATTCCTTTATGGGCCAGATGCCATTGAAAGAAAAAACATTTACATTGGGAACCCTGATGCAGGAGGCCGGCTTTAAAACAGCATTTATTGGAAAATGGGGTTTAGGGGGACCTGGCTCGCCGGGGATACCCGCCAAACAGGGGTTCGGATACTTCTATGGTTATCTTTGTCAAAGACAGGCCCACAACTATTATCCTGATTATCTGTGGAGGAATGAAACGAAAACAGGCCTGGCAAATCCCTCTTTTTCAGCACATCAAAAATTCAAGGGAGATCCTGCCCGTCCTGAATCCTATAAAAAATACCAGGGGGAAATATATTCCCAGGAGTTGATCACTGAGGAAGCATCACGTTTTATCAGGGAACATCGTGACTCTTCCTTCTTTCTGTTCCTTAGTTACAGTTTGCCGCACCTGGCGCTGCAGGTTCCGGAAAAATACCTCGATCCGTATATGGGAAAATTGAACGATAAGCCCTATAGCGGATTCAGCGGGTATCTTCCCTGCCAGTATCCGCGCGCGACATATGCTGCCATGATTTCGGCGCTGGACGATTATGTAGGCAAAATCGTTGCCAGTTTGAAGGATGCCGGAATCGATTCGAACACCCTGATCCTTTTTACAAGTGATAATGGAGCCACCTTTGAGGTGGGTGGTGCCGATCCCTATTTCTTCCGCAGCAATGGATCGCTCAAGGCCGGAAAAGGTTCGCTGTTTGAAGGAGGAATCAGGGTGCCGATGATTGCGCGGTGGCCCGGCGTTATAAAAGCGCACAAGATATCAGGACTGGTCTGCGCATCATGGGATTTCATGGCTACTTTTGCTGACCTGACTAAGATGGTACTGCCTCCAGGGCAGGATGGATTATCACTGGTGCCTGAACTTCTGGGCAGAAAGGGACAGAAAAAACATAGTTTTCTCTACTGGGAATACCCCGGCAGAGGAGGTTCGATGGCGGTGAGAATGGGCGATTGGAAAGGAATATGGAGAAATTTAATCAAGGAGCCCTATCGGCGGGTTGAGCTGTATAACCTGAAAACAGATACCGGGGAGCAGGTTAACGTTGCGAAAGACCATCCTGAACAGGTAAGGCAGATCATGGAATACATGAGTAAACGCACTCCTTCGGAAAAACAGGAATGGAACGTAATCGGCAACAAGACAATCAAACAGATGATCTCAGGAAAACCAACACATTAATATTCGTCCCAGCTCTTGATCTCTATTTCACCCGGTTTGATTTTGCAGAAGGCCATGATAAAAGCCGCTGCCAGGTTTGGATTGGTGATAAGCGGAATATTAAAATCGACGGCCGACCTGCGGATTGAATAATCATTATCCAGCTCGTGTTTTGAAAGATTTTTGGGAATGTTCACGACCAGGTCGATCCTCCTGTTCTTCAAATATTCCAGCACATTTGGTTCGGCCGCCTCATCGGGCCAGTGCAGCACGGTTGAGGGGATTCCGTTTGACAACAGAAACGCCGCTGTTCCCCGGGTGGCAAAGATGGAATAGTTTTTCTGATGCAACTGGTGGCAGCATTCGAGCAGCACCGTTTTCGACCTCGTTGGACCGGATGAAATCATAATATTCTTCTCCGGTATCCTGTAACCCACAGACAGCATGGCTTTCAGGATGGCTTCGTAAAAGGAATCACCGATACAGCCTACTTCACCGGTCGAAGCCATGTCGACACCCAGCACCGGATCGGCTTTTTGCAGTCGGGAGAAGGAAAATTGCGGTGCCTTAATTCCGATGTAATCAATATCGAACATTGACTTGTCGGGCTTGGTAAAAGGGATTCCCAGCATGATGCGGGTGGCAATGTCGATAAAATTAATCTTCAGAACTTTCGACACGAAAGGGAAACTCCGCGAGGCCCTAAGGTTGCATTCAATCACTTTGATGTCGTTATCCTTGGCCAGGAACTGAATGTTGAACGGACCTGAAATATTCAGGGAACCGGCTATTTCCCTGGCGACCCGCTTGATTTTCCGGATGGTCTCGACATAAATTTTCTGAGGCGGAAATACAATGGTAGCATCACCGGAATGCACGCCTGCAAATTCAACATGTTCGGAGATGGCATAGGCAACCATTTCTCCGTCTCTCGCCACGGCATCAATCTCAACTTCCTTGGCCTCCTGGATGAATTCGGAGACCACCACCGGATGCTCTTTGGATACATTGGCTGCCAGTGTCAGAAAATATTCAAGTTCCGTATTATTCGATACCACGTTCATGGCAGCGCCGGAGAGGACGTATGAAGGACGTATCAGCAGCGGGAATCCGACCTGAGAGGCAAAATCATAAATCTCCTCCAGGTTTGTCATCTCCTTCCAGCGGGGCTGATCAATTCCAAGCTGGTCAAGCATGGAGGAAAACTTATGGCGGTCTTCGGCATTGTCGATGTCCACAGGAGATGTTCCAAGAACAGGGACATCCTGCCTGTACAGGCGCATCGCCAGGTTGTTCGGAATCTGCCCACCCATGGATACAACAACTCCTTTGGGATTTTCCAGTTCAACAATGTCCATCACCCGCTCAAAGGACAGTTCATCAAAATAGAGCCGGTCACAAACGTCGTAATCGGTACTGACGGTCTCGGGGTTATAGTTGATCATCACCGACCTGAATCCCGCTGATTTCACTGTATTCAGCGTGTTCACACTGCACCAGTCAAACTCAACGGAACTGCCAATGCGATAGGCCCCCGACCCCAGGACAATCACCGACAGCCGGTCGTCGGGGAAGGTCACATCATGCTCATCTCCGTTGTAAGTAAGATAGAGGTAATTGGTTTGGGCGGGATACTCTGCAGCGAGGGTATCAATACTTTTAACGCTGGGCAGGATCCCCAGTTTTTTACGGTACGACCGAACCATCAGCATGTCCTGTTCAATCTCGCCCTTCTGATGTTTCGCCACCAAGCGTGCCAGCTGAAAGTCAGAAAATCCCTGACGTTTGGCATCCCTGAACAAATCGGGGGGAATAGAGGACAGCTCATTGATGGCAGCCAGTTCCAGCCCCATGTCATAAATATTTTTCAGATGGTAAAGAAACCATTTGTCGATGCGGGTCAGTTCCCAGATGCGGTCGACCGAATACCCTTCGGCAAATGCCTGGGCAATGACAAAAATGCGGGTATCGGTGGGAAAGGCGAGCTCCTGTTCAATATTTTCAACGCGGAGTTCCTTGTTTCCAATGAATCCATGCATCCCCTGGCCGATCATTCGTAAACCCTTCTGAATGGCCTCTTCGAAGGTGCGGCCTATGGACATGATCTCCCCGACGCTCTTCATACTGGACCCAATCAGTTTTGACACCCCGGTGAATTTACTCAGATCCCACCTGGGGATCTTGCAAACGATATAATCAAGGGAGGGTTCGAAGCAGGCTGTTGTCACTTTGGTCACCGAATTCTTCAGCTCATGCAATCCATATCCCAGAGCAAGTTTGGCTGCCACGAAGGCCAGGGGATAACCTGTTGCCTTGGAGGCAAGCGCCGATGACCTGGACAAACGGGCGTTGACTTCAATCACCCGGTAGTCCTCCGAATCGGGATTGAGGGCATACTGGATATTGCATTCACCGATGATCCCGAGGTGACGGATGACTTTTATCGAAAGCTCACGGAGTTTATAATATTCAAGGTTGGTGAGGGTTTGCGAGGGGGCCACCACAATGCTCTCGCCGGTGTGGATCCCCAGCGGATCAAAATTTTCCATGTTGCAAACCGTAATACAGTTGTCATAACGGTCGCGCACCACTTCGTATTCAATCTCTTTCCACCCCTTCAATGATTCCTCAACCAGGATCTGGCCTGAGTATGAAAAAGCATTGGATGCCAGTATCTCAAGTTCTGATTCATTGGAACAGAAGCCGCTGCCCTGCCCTCCAAGCGTATACGCCGCCCTGATGATTACAGGGTAACCGATCGCTGAGGCAGCCGTTCTTGCCGTTTCAAGGCTGGTCACCGCAAAGCTCTTGGGAGTTCTCACATCGATGGCATGCAGCATCCTGGAAAAGAGATCGCGGTCTTCGGTCTGAATGATCGTATCCACCGGCGTACCAAGCACTTTCACATCATATTTTTCCAGGATCCCTGATGTATAAAGGGCGACCCCGCAATTGAGGGCGGTTTGCCCCCCGAAGGCCAGCAGGATTCCATCAGGCCGTTCCTTTTCGATCACCTTTTCAACAAACTGGGGGGTGACCGGAAGAAAATACACCTTATCGGCTATCTCTTCAGAGGTTTGAATGGTGGCAATGTTGGGATTGATCAGAATTGTAAAGATTCCCTCTTCCTTCAAGGCTTTTAAAGCCTGCGAACCTGAATAGTCAAATTCGCCTGCTTCACCGATCTTCAGGGCGCCGGAGCCCAGAACAAGTACTTTGTTAACCTTGTTGATCATTGGGGATTCCGGATTTAAAGGTTCTGACCATGTCTATGAAATCGTTAAATAAAAACCGGGTGTCTGTCGGACCTCCGGAGGCCTCAGGATGGAACTGGGTGGAAAAAAATGGCTTGGTTTTGTGACGGATTCCCTCATTTGTCTGGTCGTTGAGATTTACAAACAATGACTCCCATTCTGCTCCCAGGGTCCGGTCATCCACGGCAAATCCATGATTCTGGGATGTAATGTAAGCCCTGTTGGTTCCCACCTGCAATACGGGCTGGTTATATCCCCGGTGTCCGTATTTCAATTTATAGGTATTTGCACCACCGGCCAGTGAGAGCAACTGGTTCCCAAGGCATATCCCGAAAATTGGCCGGTCCTGTTGGATGGCCTTCTCCAGGTGATGGATGGTTGCCCCGCATTGCTGGGGATTACCGGGCCCGTTTGAAATCACCAGCCCGTCATAATCATCCCCGGTAAAATCATAATCCCATGGAACCCTGATCACTGTAGCCCCGAGGCTGAGCAAACAGCGGATTATATTGTTCTTCACCCCGCAATCAACCAACATGATCCGGATGTTGCCTGATTCAGATTCATCTCTGAATCGCCGAAGCGCCGGTGCTCCTGACATGATCGTTGTTCCTGAGTAGATCATTGGTTCCCTGCAGCTGACCTGATCAACCAGGTTTTGTGTATTGGGATCATACATTTCAATTTCTGCCTGATCATGTTGTACAAGTTTACCCAGCATGGTTCCCCGTTCACGCAGCAACTTCGTCAGCGCACGGGTATCAATCCCGCAGATACCGGGCACCCTGTGTTCTTTCAACCAGTCGGACAGGCTGTCAAGCGCATTCCAGTGACTATATTCGGCAGAATAGCTGGCCACAACCAGACCCGCAATGTGAACCCGGTCGGATTCAAAATATTTTGAAAGATGTTCTTTGATCGACCGGCCCGGAACACCATAGTTCCCGATCAGCGGATAGGTCAACACCAAAATCTGGCCTTTATAGGATGGATCGGTAAGACTTTCGGGGTAACCCGTCATCGCCGTGTTAAAGACCACTTCGCCCGCAGCGGCTTCCTGCGCCCCGAAAGATTGACCCGTAAACCGGGTCCCGTCATCCAATATCAGTAGCGGCATTCATTATTTTTTATTTGGTTTTCAACACAGACAACGGCAATTTGACTACAAACCTGCTTCCTTTTCCAGGGTCACTGGTCACCTCAAGAGTTCCTCCATTCATCTCCACATATTCTTTGGCAAGGATCAGCCCCAAACCAGTCCCCTTTTCCCCTGCGGTCCCTTTTGAGGAATAATTTTCCTCCAGCCTGAATAATTTTTCAACTTGTTCCCTGGTCATTCCTACCCCATTATCCTCAATGGAGATCACGACATCATGATTGCTGATGGTGGTGTATACCCCAATTTTTCCTCCCGGCATGGTGAATTTCACTGCGTTGGAAACAATGTTCCTGATTGCAGCAGATATCATATTTTGGTCAGCATTCACCACCGGAGACTGGCCTGATACATATTCAACCGAAATGTTTTTGAGCTTTGCTGAAGCCTCCACAAGCGAGACAATCTCACTGATGAGCCTGTTCACATCGCATGATTGCTTATTGGGTTTAACCATACCTGATTCAAGCCTGGACCACTCAAGCAAACGCTCAAGAAGCTGAAAGGTAGAATTGCCTGACGAATGCAAATGATCAATGATAATGGAACGGTCTTCCTCAGAAAGTTCCTTATCATTTTTCAGAATTTCCGAAAACCCAAGAATGGAGTTGAACGGCGACCTGAGATCGTGGGCCAGAATGGAGATAAACTTGCGAAGAACATTATTTGACTGATCCAGCATGGCGATCATCTGCATTTTCCTCTTCTTCTGGCGCTGCTGATAGAAGACAAACGTGATGGATAAAAATAAAATGACCGACAGTAAAATGGTCAGAATGATGACTATCTGAAGACGATTTTTAGTGACTATCTGCTCTTTTTCCAGCAATTTACGCTCATCCTCCTTGGAATCAAGTTCGATCCGGTAGTTAAAATCCTGAACCGAGATCATGACCTGCTGTTTCAATAATTGGGTATTTACCTTTTGGTATTTTTCGTGATACAGCAAGGCCTTTGTATAATCTCCTGTTGTTTTATATAAGTCATATAAATTGAGACAGGATAATCTGAGATATTGCGGAATGTCGTATTGTAAAGCCAGGTTCATGGCCTTCAGGTTGAGTTCTTCAGATTTTTTATATTGCTTCAAACTCTTATAAATACCAGCAAGATTATTCAGGATCAATGCGTCGTCCCCATTGGCGGTGACCAGGGCAATTGGAAGTGCTTTGTTAAAGTAATCGATTGCCTGAGGATAATTTGAACGTTTTGTTTCAATGGCGCCGAGGATGTTCAGGTTCGAATAAACCTTGTCGGGTAAACGGAGTTTCTGCGCAATCAGGAGTGATTTTTTCGCGTATATCCATGAACTGTCCAGTGAATATTGATCGTCCTCAAAAAAGTTCGCCGCTATATTGTTGTAGACTGAGGCGTATAGCGCACTATCAGTTGAACCTGACAACAGTTTCAAAGCCATGGTAAAATAGATCCGGCCCTGATCATAGAATCCGTTTCCCCGTAAAATGTCGCCGATGCGGATCAGCATATCGATGGATTTTGTTTTCTGACCGTGCTGATCATAATACCCCAATGCTTTCAAGGCATATTTCATGGACAAGTCGACATTTCCGCGGTAGGTCAGATAATCGGAAACCTTTACCAGGGCAGCAATGACCATATCGTCCTGATAATTCAGTGAATCGGCATACTTCAAAGCAAGCTGATAAAGGGAAATCTCTTTGTGTTGATCGATCGGGTGAATTTTTACCCCTTCGCGGATCAAATCGTGGATGTAAACGCTGTCATGTGGTTTTACAACTGCCCTGGCAAAATTTACAGAAAACAGAACAATTAAAAATAGAAGATTCCTGGCAATGGGCATCGTTTGTTTGCTGGGTTGAACCAAATTGGCGACAAAATTACTTTTTTTTTAAAACCCACTCGATTTTCATTGATCTATTTCAATCCAACTCCTTTTAATGGACAGCCATTCCTTTGGTTAGCGTAAGGGCTCCCTTCAGGTGAACTGCAACTACACTGTTCACCGAATCGGGGGGAGACGACGGCAGCGAAATGATGAGTGCATCTTTTTCACGTTTGATTTTCAAGGCTTTCCTGCCGGGGTCAGCAAGAAGAAAGGCATTTTCAGGTGAATTCATTACCCCCGGGAGAATCAGCTTCCCGTTCACAGGCCAGTCAAAAACATGAAGGTAAAGTACCGATCCATTGATCTCTTTTTTTTGCGTGCACCGGCCCCACGACAAATGACTGAACGGACTTGGCATGGTGCCGTAGATCGATTCGCTGTTCACCTTCATCCAGCGGCCGATTGAGGCCAGCCGTTCAACGCTTTCAGGTGGAATTAATCCTTCTGCGGTAGGACCAACATTCAGCAGATAGTTCCCTCCTTTCGAAGCAATGTCGGCCAGCATCCTGATCATCTCTTTCGAGGATTTAAAATTTTTATCTGCCTTGTTATAACCCCAGTGGTCGTTCATAGTCATGCAGGTTTCCCAATCAACACCCGGAAGACCCGTGGCCGGGATTTGCTGCTCAGGGGTTCCGAAATCCCCTCCAAAGGCCCCCTCCTTCGTCAGCCCCTCCATGTCAAGCCTGCCAGCCCCCACGCGGTTATTCACGATCACCGCTGGCTGGAGCATCCTGACATAGTCATAAATCTCTTTTCCATAATTTTCGTTCCAGGTATTTTCCCATTCCCCATCGAACCATAAAACGCCTATGTCGCCGTAATTTGTAAGCAGTTCCTTCAACTGAGCCTTCATGTAGGCTACATACTTGTTAAAATCGGCTCCCCCGGCCGAACGGTTTTTTTCCCATTCCCGGCGTGGCAGATAATCGGGATGATGCCAATCCATGATAGAATGGTAAAAGCAGAATTTCAATCCCTGTTTTTTACATGCTGCCGCCAGTTCCTTCATCGGGTCTCGATTGAAGGGGGTGGTCATGATGTTGAAGTCGGTCTGCCTGGTATCAAACATGCAGAAACCATCATGGTGTTTGGATGTGATCACGATGTATTTCATCCCGGCATCCCGGGCCATTTTCACCCAGGCATCGGCATCAAACTGAACAGGGTTAAACTTCGGGCGGAACTGATCATACACCTCCAGCGGGATCTCGGCCGATGTCCTGATCCATTCGCCATATCCTGTTTTGCCATTCCATTCGCCTGCCGGAACCGCGTACAACCCCCAGTGAATGAACATCCCGAACCGTGCGTCACGCCACCAGGCCATGCGGGCATCGTGCTGTGCAGCAGTTTCCATGGGTTTAATGACTTCAACCATTTGCAGGTTGTTTACTGCTGATTGGGAAAAGGTGCAGGGAATTCCGCTCAGGAATCCCAAAAAAACACCAATGAGCAAGCGGGTGCCGTACATATCAATGACTATATTCTGGTGGAAATAAAATTAAAACCAAACCGTAAGATCAGGAAATTACGGATCAGTCAATCATTCATTGGTGAAATCTGAAGTTAACCAACCTCAACCAGTTCGTACGAGATGGTGTCATCCGTCGCATTGAAATTAAAAGTTTCAAACTGGTCAAGCACAGGATCTCCGAGACGCCAACCAAGAGGCCTCATCAACCAGATAGTGCCTGAGGGTGGTTTTTTCTTCGGAGCCAACAGGGCAACCTTTTTAATAACATCAATGGGCGAATGCTGATCCAGAGCAATTCCTTGAACTCTCAGATCAGTCTGCGATTGCGCGATTTTTACATTTAATGTGACCATGTTGCCTGATTTTAATGATTGCTAAACACGACTAAACCAATTTCAATTCATGGTACTAAATTAAAAAAAATTGAGAAAAAAAATAATTTATATATTTGATAGGGTTAAATTGATTTTTCATGAGATATAAAACAGATTTTTTCCTTTGTGTCCTGCTTTCATTGATTTTTCCATTGAATGCAGGGGCCCAGACAATGGTGGACCAGACAAATTCAGGGCAGTATAACATCCGGAAATGGAATTCCAACAACGGTTTGATATCAAATATTTATTCGATGGCGCAAACACCGGATGGTTTTCTCTGGATGGGATATGAATCGGGAATTATCAGGTTTGACGGAACAAATATTTACTGGTTTCACAGTCAGAACACCAAAGAGATGACTGAAAATTTTTGCCGGGTACTTTATCTCGCTCGCGATTCGACCCTGTATTGCGGGATGGACAACGGCCAGGTGTACCGGTTAAAAAACAACCATTTTAAATCGCTGGGAGCCAGGGACTCCTTTTATGGAAAGTCCATCAACGCCATCTGCGAAGATGGCGACGGGAGCATCTGGATTGCCCCCGAAGGCATGGGGCTTGTAAAATATTCAAAAGAGGGGTTTTTTAAACTCAATCGTAACAACGGACTTCCCTCGAATGAGGTCAATGCCATCACCCGGGGACTGAACAATGAGATCTGGATTGGCACCGATGCAGGGATCTGTTGCATCAAGGATAAAAATGTAGTCTCCGCCTTCAACCTTCAAAACGGTCTTTTATCCAACGATATCACTGCCCTGTGCATGTCGGGAGACACACTGTGGGCGGGGAGTACCGATGGGCAACTCATGCTGCTGGTTAACGGGAAAGTATCTGAAATTATGAATGGCCACCCTGGAAACGTGAGATTGGTGAGTTCCATCATTGTCCGGCCCGATAAAAAGATCTGTATCGGGACCAAGGGGGATGGGTTATTTCTTTATGACCCTGCAAAGAAGCGATTTGAAAACGTCACAACCGCGGATGGTTTGTCATCCAATATGATAACGGCCGTTATCACCAATGCCGAGGGCGATCTCATGGCAGGGACCCAGGGGAATGGCCTGAACAGAATACGGAAAAATGCGGTACGCTCTTATTCAAAGCGGGATGGGATGGCTGAAAATTACTGCATGAGCGTATGCAGACTGAAAAACGGGAGTATCCTTGTCGGTCACCGGGAGGGAGGGATCTCGCAGTATATGAACGGGAAATTCAGTGACATATCATCAAAAGCAGGCATTGACGGGCTTCCCGTATTTTCAATTGCTGAAGATTCGGAAAATAAAATTCATGTTGCCACGGAAGGGGCGATCATTTCCTGGGACGGGAAACAGAAGAACATCTTCAAAGCCCATTCAGGTCTCGACAATTCCCTTTTTCATGCAGTTTATTTTGATCGGAAGGGAACAATGTGGGCTGGCACCAATGCAGGGGTTTATCTTTTCAAGGGACAGGAAATGAAAACAATGTCTGTCGAAAACGGACTATCCGACAACCGGGTTCTGTGTTTCCTTGAAGATCACCTGGGAAAGATGTGGGTGGGCACCATGGGTGGGATTACCATCATCGACAACAATAAAACGTCTGTCCTGACGAAAAAAAACGGCCTGGCGGATAACATCATCATGTCAATGTACGAAGATTCTGATGGCACTATCTGGATCGGGACTTTCAGCCGCGGATTAAACCGGATTGATGGAAAAACAGGAATGATCAGCCTGCTCGACAGCCTTAACCTGCAACAGAAACCGATTTGCCAGATCATGGAAGACAAGGCGCATCATCTTTGGCTTGGAACAGAAGACGGGATCTATGCCATAAAGAAAAAAGATCTGGATGGATATGTTAAGGGACTTAACAAAATGCCTGGCTTAACATATCTGGGAGTGGAAGAGGGTGTTCCGGGCGATTGTGTCGGTGCTGTTTTCCCGGCCGGATGTGTAACCCCGGATGAAAAACTCTGGTTCCCGACAAATGAAGGTATCGCAGAAATAGATCCTTCGACCTGTTCAATGCAGGTGAGTTCACCCGTGGTATTGATCGATTCCATTAAAGTGAACAATAAAACACTGGCAGGCAATGGTGCTTTTGATCTTCCTGCCGGGGTAATCCACATGGAGATCTGCTATACCGCCCCAAGTTATATCGCCCCTGAAAAATTAACATACAGGTACAAGCTGGAGGGATATGACCATGAATGGACAGAGGCCGGGGACCGGAAGTTTGCCATATATACCAAGGTTCCTGAAGGACATTACACCTTCAGGGTGGAGGTCAGAAATAACCAGGGAATGATCAGTGCACAACAAGCCTCCGCCCAAATTTACATTCAGCCATTTTTCTACCAGACATGGTGGTTTCGCACCCTTTGTCTTGTATTTATCCTGATGGCTGGTTATGGTTTCTTTGTTTTACGGATCCGCCAGATAAAAACCAAAGAACTGGAGATCCTCGTATTAAAGCGAACCGACGAAATAAGGAGACTGAATGAAAGCCTTGAACAGAAGGTTTCGGACCGTACAACACAACTTGCCGCAACCAATACAGAGCTGGAGGCTTTTTCCTATTCTGTATCCCATGATCTCAAAGCACCGGTGAGGAGGATCGAAGGACTAATCCAGGCATTGATTGAAGATTATGGAGCGCAACTTGATGAAAATGCAACGGATTTCCTGGTAAAGATCAGGGAATCGATCGTTTCCATGAATATTCTGATTGAGGAATTGTTAAAATTGTCCCGCATTGCAAGGCAGGAGCTGGATATTACGGAAGTCAATCTATCTGGAATGGCTGCCGGAATAAATGAGAATTTAAAAAGAGCACATCCTGACCGGGTGGTGAATGTCATCATCCAGCCCGACATGGTTGTTGAGGCCGATGCCAGGCTGACTCAGATCGCTTTGCAGAATCTTTTTGACAACGCATGGAAATACACCGGCAAAGAGCCTGAAGCAAAAATAGAGTTCGGCCTCACAGAAAAGGATGGGAAACAGCTCATTTTTATCAGGGATAACGGAGTTGGATTCGACATGGGACATTATGAAAAGTTATTTACTCCCTTTCAGCGTCT
The DNA here is from genome assembly GCA_037128705.1 of Bacteroidota bacterium. Classification (GTDB taxonomy): domain Bacteria; phylum Bacteroidota; class Bacteroidia; order Bacteroidales; family FEN-979; genus CAIVAT01. The sequence continues at coordinate 72,397 of JBAXVX010000006.1, forward strand.
GCACAGCGATGATCAGTTTATCGGCACGGGGATCGGCCTGGCCACTGTAAAAAGGATCATCCTGAAGCATGGAGGATGGATCAGCGCCGAGAGTGAACCCGGAAAAGGAGCTGCCTTCTGTTTTACCTTGTCCTGATTGAAATTCATCTCAATATAACAGTCAAAAAACAAAACGCATGACGAAACTAAAACTCTTACTCGTCGAAGATAATGATACTGATGCCTTGCTCGTTGTCCGGCAACTTAAAAAGGAGGGTTTCGAAGTGGATCATCTCCAGGTAAAGACACGGGAAGAGATGGAGGCAGGTCTTGCCCGGGGCGGATGGGATATTGTAATATCCGATTACTCACTGCCCGGATTCGGGGGTGGGGAGGCGCTGGAACTTTTCCAGTCCAAAAAACCCGACATCCCCTTCATCCTGGTATCCGGAACGGTTGGGGAGGACATTGCGGTGACCATTATGAAGGGCGGGGCCAATGATTATCTCATGAAAACACACCTGAACCGGCTTGGCCCGGCCGTGAAAAGGGAGTTGAACGAAACTTCAATGAAGCGCGAAAAAATGCGTATTGAATCCGTTCTTTCACAAACAGAGAAACGTTTTCAGCGACTGATCCAGGATCTGCTGGATGTTGTCTGGCTTTCCAATATGGACATGACGAGGCTGTACATTGTAAACGCTGCTTTTGAAAAGATCTTCGGGATTCCTGTTGATGACAAACAGGCAAACCCGGTAAAATGGATTGATCATGTATGGGAAGAGGACAAACAACTTTTCATGAAATTTCTCCGGGATCTTCCGATGCGTGGCGTGCATTCCTGTGAATACCGGATCGTGAAACCGGATGGATTGGTCCGGTGGATCTTTGATCAGAGGTATATTGTTCATGGTGAGGGGAATGAGGAAGAAATGGTTGGGGGAATATTGACAGACATCTCGGAAGATAAGCGGGCTGAGCAGGAACTGATCCTGGCAAAGCATGCTGCGGAGGAATCAAGCCGGCTCAAGTCGGCCATGCTCCAGAATATGAGCCATGAGTTCAGGACGCCCATGAACGGAATTCTCGGGTTCTCTGAATTGTTAAATAATGAATTGACCGATCAGTCTACCCAGGTCATGGCCAGGCACATCCTTACATCCGGAAAACGGCTTCAGAACACCCTGGATGCCATCATGCTTTTTGCCCAGCTGGAAGGGGGAATGAAATTAAACCTGTCGAATGTGAACCTGACCTCCCTCGTTTCCAAAGCAGGTGAAACCTTCAGGGAACAAATCACCGCCAAAGGACTGAAACTTGAAATCGAGGCAGAATACCAGTTGTTTTTACATACCGACGAAAACCTCCTTCGGACAACCCTGCTGAAAATTATTGAGAATGCAGTAAAGTTTACAAGCGAAGGGGGCATCCATCTCTCGGCCAATTACACCGGTGAAAATAAAAAATCAGTACGGATTACCATCCGCGACACAGGTATCGGCATTCCAAAGGAGAAGCAAAACGTCATCTTTGAGGAGTTCAGGCAGGCTGAAGAGGGTTACAACCGCCCTTATGAAGGGAGCGGACTTGGATTATCCATCGCCCGTAAAACAATAGAGCTGCTTCATGGAACAATCAGGGTCGAAAGCGAACCAGGCTCAGGCACTGAGGTGATCCTCATTCTGCCCATGGGACTCCAGCTTGAAAAAATCCTTCCCAAGGTTAATCCGGGCGATGCCGGGGAAGGATTTCCTGCTGCAAAAACCCCGGCCGAACCCCCGATGATCCTCCTGGTCGAGGACAACGATGCCAATATCGCCCTGGTCCGGATGTACCTGAAAAAGGATTTCAGGCTCGATGTGGCCATGAATGGAGAGAGTTCACTGGAGATGGTGAGAAAGACCGTCTACCAGGCTATCCTGATGGACATCAACCTGGGACCGGGAATGGATGGGATCGATGCCATCACCGAAATCCGGAAAATTCCTGAATATGCAAATACACCCATTGTTGCTGTAACAGGATATACTTTTCAGAATGAGAAGGAGTACATTTTTTCCAAAGGGGCAAACTATTACCTTGAAAAGCCTTTCGTGAAGCAGGTACTGGTGGATTTATTGAAAGGGATTTTATCGAAACAGGGTTACGGTTCCTTTGTTGGTAACCTTTGATTTATTGGAGGTTTCATAATAGACCACCCACACATACACCCCGTCGGGACATTGATCAACGCCGCTGTTATTGAGTGACCCATCCCATGGATCAAGGATGTCGTCCGACATGAAAACCATTTGTCCCCAGCGGTTATAAATCTTGATATTATACCTGGTAATGTAATCTGCCGGAAGTCCCTTAATATTAAATTTTGCGTTTTCCTGGTGAATGCTGTTGGGGGCGAAAGCATTGGGCATCTGTGGTTCAACAGTCACTGTAACCGTTTCGGTGAATGTCTCCCCATTGCAAATTGTCGCAGTGACAAGATAGGTTGTGGTTTCGTTGGGCACAACGACCACCGTCTGATCCCACGAAAATGGTTCGGTACCGGAACCTTCATACCACCGGTATTCAATTTTATCGCCGGGGGTGATGGGTACAATCTTATAAGGTATTGAGGTAACCGAATAGGTAGTAAGAGAGGTAGGGACAAATCTCCAGCTTTCCTGGTTCGCACTCCATGAGGTGGAATTCCGATTTATATTTTGCGGAGTTTCAAATAAATACCCGGTAATATCCTGAATTCCGATGGTACATTTGTTATCCCAGCTGACGCAGACCGGTTTGCTTGAAATATGTGTTTCAATGGTATCGCCCTCCTTCAAAACAATCTGAAAAGTAACGGGGGTTGAAGGGCAACCAATCATGGGGCACTGACACCACATGACAACAAGGCTTCTGTTCGGGGCCTCACCTATGGTTTGGTAAAAAATAAACGGGCCACCCTCCTGGCCCGGATCATAATCCTCCATTGCACCCAGGATACAGTTTTTCGGACTTTTGGGGTCTGCACTTGGAAGATGGATATTTCGCGTTGCTCCCCAATTGATATCATGGGTAAAACTTATCCAGCCATTGTCTCCGATTGAAAATTTTGTATAAACATCGCCATAAAAAGTGAATGGGAACCCAATGTCAAAGGGGCCTTGCACCCTGTTGTCCACCGTGGCGACTCCATTGGCTATCATGCCATATTGGGCCGTCAGGGTGACCGGGACCCCCGGGTTGATTGTTACGGGTAAAAAAGGGTCGATGCCGGTCAGGGAGGCATTTGATTTTGCAGCATCCTTTCCAAGGTTAACAGTGACATTCCTGGTCACATCCTGTTGGGCGGAGAGAAAGAAAGGGAGGAGGAGGAAAAAAAGAAATGACGAACGACGAATGACGAGTGACGAGTGACACGTGACGTGTGACGCGTGACGCGTGACAATTGGCAAGTGAAATCGTCGGGAATGATTGTTTAGCATGAAGATTTGACTTTTCACGGCAAATATCCCAATTTTATCTGAAATAATTTTACTTTTGTTCTTCCGAACGACTTTAATCATTCAACGATATTTTATCCCCAAAATTTTAACCTGTTATGAAAAAAGATAGTGCGATTTTCAGGGTCATTAAAAATGAATTGCATCGGCAAACCAGCGGACTGGAGCTGATTGCTTCGGAAAATTTTGTCAGCGACCAGGTGTTGAAGGCCATGGGTTCCTGTTTGACCAACAAGTATGCTGAGGGTTATCCCGGTAAACGATATTATGGTGGTTGTCAGAATGTTGACGAATCTGAACAACTTGCGATCGACCGTGCAAAGGCCCTGTTTAACGCCGAATGGGTCAATGTTCAACCGCATTCAGGCGCACAGGCCAATATGGCGGTCCTGATGACCTGTCTCAAGCCGGGCGACACATTTATGGGGCTGGATCTTTCACATGGCGGTCATCTTTCGCACGGCTCCCCGGTAAATTCATCCGGAATTCTGTATAAAGCGGTGGCCTACCAGGTTGAACAGGATTCGGGCGTTATTGATTATGACAAGATGGAAGAAAAGGCTCTGGCAATCAAGCCCAAGCTTCTCATTGCCGGCGCCTCAGCCTATTCGCGTGACTGGGATTACCAGAGAATGCGTAAAATAGCCGACAGCATCGGCGCACTGCTCATGGCGGACATCGCGCATCCGGCAGGATTGATTGCACGCGGGTTGCTGAACGACCCCCTGCCCTATTGCCATATCGTGACCACCACCACCCATAAGACCCTGCGCGGGCCCCGTGGAGGGATGATCCTGATGGGGAAGGATTTTGAAAATCCATGGAAACTCACCACCCTGAAAGGTGAAATAAAAATGATGTCGCAACTGCTCGATTCAGCCGTATTCCCCGGAATTCAGGGCGGCCCCCTGGAGCATGTGATCGCAGCCAAAGCCGTTTCATTTTACGAAGCCCTTACGGATGAATACATGGACTATGTACTCCAGGTGAAGAAAAATGCCACCGCCATGGCCAAAGCATTTATCGACAAGGGGTATCATGTTATTTCAGGAGGAACCGACAACCACCTGATGCTGATCGACCTGAGGACAAAATTCCCGAACATTACAGGAAAACAGGTTGAAAACACCCTGGTGAGGGCCGATATTACCGTAAACAAGAACATGGTTCCCTTCGACAGCCGGTCGCCATTCCAGACATCTGGTTTGCGGGTTGGCACGCCAGCAATTACCACCCGGGGCCTGAAGGAAAAACATATGCCGAAAATCGTCACCCTGATCGACGAAGTTATCAGCGATATTGAAAATGAAGCTAAAATCGTGAAGGTGGGCAAAAAGGTCAACGAGATGATGGCTGAATTCCCCTTATTTGCCTATTGATGAAAACATTGTATTTAGTTCGTCATGCCAAGGCCTCCTGGGATGAACCCGGAGTGTCGGATGCCGACCGGCCGCTGATCCCCAAGGGGGTCAAAAAGACCAGTCTCATCGTGGATTTTCTTCAGAAGAGAGGAACATCTGTTGACCTTATGATCTCAAGCCCGGCCGTTCGCGCTTTCGAAACTGCAAAAATCGTGGCCACCGGGTTGAATTACCCGTTAAATAAAATCAAGACCGACCGGAAAATTTACGACGGATACTATGACCGGATTCTTGATATCATCTACGGCACATCCAAGGAGATTGATTCCCTGATGATCTTTGGTCACAATCCGACGATCACCAACCTGGCGAACCTTTTTTTGCACCCCGGGATTGAAGCCATGCCCACATCCTGCTGCGTTTGTCTTTCTTTCCAAATCGACGGTTGGCACGACATTCCCTCGAATGAGGCCATCCGAGAATTCGTTGTATTTCCAAAGATGCTGACGCAATGACTGTAAAAAGGAAAATTCCCATCCTCAACCGCGACCTCAACTGGCTCTATTTCAATGGCCGTGTTTTGCAGGAAGCTGCTGATGTGCGGAATCCTTTGTTGGAGCGACTGAAATTCCTGGGAATTTTCTCCAATAACCGGGATGAATTTTTCCGGGTTCGCGTCGCCACACTGAACCGCATGCTCAAGGTCGAACGGTTTCATTACGATACCCCGGTAAACCCGAAGAAAGCGCTGAAAGAGATTGGAGAACTGGTTCAGACACAGGAACGTGAATTTATGCAGGTTTACGAAAAAATCGTCACCGACCTGGCACGTCACAACATTTTCATCATCAACGAAACGCAACTTTCGGAATCCCAGGGAATCTTTGTACGTAAATATTTCAGGGAGCAGGTTCGCGGTGTATTGTTTCCGATCATGGTGAGCAGCCTGAGGGATATCTCCTCCCTGCGTGATAAATCAATCTACCTGGCTGCAACCATCGGCCGACAGGACAAGGCGCTTAAAGATGACTATGCGCTGATCGAACTTCCCACGAAAACCATCTCCAGGTTCCTGATCCTGCCCACAGAGGGAGATAAACGATACATCATCCTGCTCGACGACATCATCCGGTATTGTCTTTCTGAAATATTTTCCATTTTCGGTTACGATACTTTTTCGGCTTATACTGTGAAAATTACCCGGGATGCTGAAATCGACATCGACACGGATGTTTCAAAGAGTTTTCTCGAGGTGATGACCGAAAGCCTGAAGCAGCGGAAGCGCGGGATTCCGGTAAGATTTGTTTATGACAAATCGATCCCGCAGGATTTGCTGAAGATCATTACCCGGCGCCTGGAAATCACCAAAGACGATCCCATCAGGGGTGGCGGGAGATATCACAACTTCAAGGATTTCATGGGTTTCCCAAACCTCGGGCACAAGGAGCTGGAATATGAGCCGCTCGTCCCGCTGATGCATAAGGATTTGCCAATAAACAGGAGCATACTTTCTTCTATCAGGCAGAAAGATATTCTTCTTCAATATCCCTATCAGTCCTTCCAGTACATCATTGATCTTTTGCGTGAGGCCTCGATCGATCCAAAGGTACGTTCGATCAAAATGACGATATACCGGGCAGCGAAAAATTCAAGCGTCATCAACGCCCTGATCAATGCCGCCAGGAATGGTAAATATGTTACCGTTTTTATGGAACTTCAGGCGCGGTTTGATGAAGAGGCCAACATTTTCTGGACTGAAAGACTGCGCGAGGAGGGTGTTAAGGTCATTCACAGCATTCCGGGGTTTAAAGTCCACAGCAAACTCATCCTGATCCGCCGGAAAGAGAACAACAACAATTTCTTTTTCTCTTTCATCGGAACCGGGAACTTCAACGAAGACACGGCTAAAATATACTCCGATGTAAGTCTGCTTACTGCCAACCAGACCATTTGCACCGACGTGGTCAATGCCTTTCACCTGATTGAAGAGAGCTACCGTCCGTTCAAGTTTAAAGCCCTGGTTGTGGCTCCTGTGAACATGCGGAATTTTTATATCAAGATGCTTCACAATGAAATGCATCATGCTGCGGCAGGCAGGGAGGCATGGGTCATCATTAAACTGAACAGCCTGGTAGATGGGGCCATGGTGAGAAAGCTCTACAAAGCCAGCCAGGCCGGCGTAAAGATCAAGCTCATCATCCGGGGAATATGCACCCTGGTACCAGGGATCCCGGGACTGAGCGATAACATTGAAGCCATCAGTATTGTGGACCGGTTCCTCGAGCATGCACGCATCGTGGTTTTCTGTAATGGCGGCGACAACCAGTACTACATTACCTCCGCTGACTGGATGGTCCGGAATTTTGACAACCGCATCGAGGTGGCCACTCCGATCTTTGATCGCGGGATCCAGGGCCAGATCAAAAAGATGCTTGATATTCAATTGTCGGACAATGTAAAGGCCAGAATTATTGGTCCGGAAGTGCAGAACCAATATAAAAAAACCAGCGGCCCGGCCATCCGTTCGCAGGTAGAGATCTATAATTACCTGAAGGAACAGGTGTAGTAAAATTAAGGCAATGATCGCCATGCAGAAAAAATTCGTCATTATTCATTCGTAATTCGTAACTCCAATTGTCTGTCCTGAAATTTATCTTCCGTATCCTCATCAATAAATACTTCCTTACCACGGTTGCATTTATTGTATGGATGGTATTCTTCGACAGCAACAACCTCCTGACGAGAAACCGTTTGCAGGAGAATCTGGATGGACTCAATGTTGAAAAACAGTTCTATCTGCAGGAAATAAAAAAAGATTCGACCCTGACCTACCAGTTGTTGAATGATAGTCTGCAGCTTGAAAAATTTGCACGGGAGCGCTACCTGATGAAAAAGGGGAAAGAGGATGTTTTTCTCGTGATTGACACTACTGCGGATCGACATCCATAATCACCTTCACCGACCTGAACCCGGGATTTTCCTGAAATTTTTCAATCTCTTCAACCATCCTGGTCTTCATTGATCCTGTTGTGGAGTTGCGTTCGATCTTAAAAAGGATCTGTTTGATATAATAATTCATGATCCGGGATACTACCGGGAATTCAGGCCCCAGAATTCGTTTCCCGAATACCTTCCTCAGCGAGGAGGCCAGGTTGTCTGCCGCCTTATTCAGTAAATCAGGGTCCTTGTGTTTAAGTTTCAGCATGACCAGGCGGGTGTAGGGCGGGTATTTGAATTTCTGCCTTTCAGCCAATTGCTGCATGAACATCGCCTTGTAGTCATGTTTCACCACATAACGGATGACAAGGTGATCGGGGTTATAGGTTTGGATGATCACCCTTCCCTGTTTATTCTTTCTGCCCGAACGGCCGCCGACCTGCGCCATGAGCTGAAAACTCCGTTCCACTGCCCTGAAGTCAGGATAACTCAGCATGTTGTCGGCATTCAGAACACAGACCAGGCTGACGTGGTCGAAATCAAGCCCTTTGGTCACCATCTGGGTCCCGACCAGTATATCAATTTTCTTTGATTCAAAATCGCCGATGATCTGCTGGAGGGAGTGCTTGCTCCGGGTCGTATCCAGGTCCATTCGCACAATCCTGGCTTTCGGGAAGATCAATCCCAACTCCTCCTCCACCTTTTCGGTTCCAAAGCCCCGCATCTTAATGTTGGTTCCATGACAATCAGGGCATCTGACGGGAATCGGGGCCACGTAACCACAGTAATGACAGCGGAGCTGGTTGCTTTTCTTGTGGTATACCAGTGACACGTCACAATTTTTGCACGAAGGCATCCAATGACAGACATCACATTCAAGGCGAAGAGAAAATCCCCGCCGGTTCTGGAAAAGAATGGCCTGTTCCCCGTTGGCCAGCACTGATTCAAGCTGAACCAGGAGTTCGGAAGAAAAATGGCTCTTCATCAATCCCTGCCGCAGGGATTCCTTGACGTTGACCACCTGGATCAATGGCATCTCCATGTTGGCATACCGCTCAGATAATTCCACGAGCCCGTATTTCCCCTGCACTGCATTGAAATAACTTTCGACGGAGGGGGTAGCCGAACCCAGCAGGGTTTTTGCTCCATGCAGCTGGGCAAGGACAATGGCTGCATCCCGGCCATTGTAGCGGGGGGCAGGATCCATCTGCTTGAAGGAGGGATCGTGTTCTTCGTCCACTACCACCAGTCCGAGATTTGAAAAAGGGAGAAACACCGCAGAGCGGGCACCAAGGATGATGTCATATCGCCTGTTGACGGACTGCTGAAGGCTGTGTTCAAGCACACCATTCCAGATCTCCACCCGCTCGTGTTCGTTGAAGCGCGAATGATAAACCCCCACCCTGTCACCGAAATATTTTCGCAGCCTGCTGATTATTTGCGTTGTCAGGGCGATTTCAGGCAACATGAACAGCACCTGTTTTCCCTGGTCAATGACCTCCCTGATCAGTTTGATATAAATTTCGGTCTTCCCGCTGGAGGTGACGCCATGCAGCAAGACAACCTCTTTGGTCTTAAACGATTCATTGATGCTTGCAAAAGCTTCTTTCTGGCCATCGGTCAGTTCGATCGTTTCTGTTGAAGACGCCTGCCCCGACAAATCAAACCTGCTGGTGAGCTTTTCGTATGTTTCAAAGATTCCCTTGCTGATGAGAATTTCAAGCTGGGCGGCGGTTCCTTTTGACTGTTTAAGCAGATCGGATCGTTTTACCTCCTTTATTGTTCCAAAACCATATTGTGAGATCCTGATGAAGGTCATGAGGATCTCAAGTTGCTTTTTAGCCCGCTTTTCAAGCTGGTCAAACAGCCTCTTTATGGCCTCTTCATCATCGGCATATTCAGGCAGCAGCAACACAAAAGTTTCATGTTTCGGTTTGTAGGGATCATTCAGCTCCTCTTCGGGAAGGATGATACCCTTCTCGATCAGGGTTTTGATCACCGGGATGGTTTTCTGCTGATCCAGGATTTGAGCGACCTCTGATATGGCGATGGTTTTGCGGTTGTGAAGCGCTTCAACCAGCAGCAGCTCCTTTTCGTTCAACCCCGAAAGATCGTCGGGGAGCACCGGATTCAGGGCAATTTTTGATTCACTGGCCAGTTTAAGCGCTGAGGGCAACGCCGCATTCATCACCTCGCCACGGTGGCAGAGGTAATACTCAGCCAGCCAGTTCCAGAATCTGAATTGAACCGGTGAAAGGATCGGAAGTTCGTCCAGGACAGATAAAATATATTTCGGAATCCGGTCTTTGGGGACCTCTTCGTGGATCCTGGTGACCAGGGCCGTATAAATTTTCCTGGCGCCAAACTGAACTACCACCCTGATTCCCTCCTTCATGTGTGGATTCATCTCAAAGGGGACACGGTAGGTAAATGTCGCACCTACCGGGAGTGGCAATAGAACATCAGCAAACAGGGTAATCCGTTCCAATGAAAAAAGCGTTAATGCTTTACAGGGCCAGAATGCGTGACATTTCCAGCATATCCTTGTTAATATCCTTATGATGTTTGATGGCTTTTTCAAACGGGGTAAAAACCACCTCTTTGTTCACAATTCCTGCCATTTCGCCGCGATGACCTTCCAGCAATCCTTTCACGGCAAGAAATCCCAGGGAACTTGCCAGAACGCGGTCAAACTGACTTGGCGATCCGCCACGCTGAATATGTCCGAGAATGGTCACCCGTGCATCCATCTCGGGAAGTTTTTCTTTTACTTTTCTGGCAACTTCATAGGCTCCGCCTGAATCGTCGCCCTCAGCGACAATCACAATTCCGGAGGTCTTGCTTTTGCGCCAGTCGTGTTTCAGGAGGCGCGCCAGGTTGTCGATGTATGTGGTGGTTTCAGGCACCAGGATGAACTCGGCACCGCAGGCTACGCCGCTTCGAAGGGCAATAAATCCGGCATCACGTCCCATCACCTCGATAAAAAACAGGCGTTCATGGGAGTTGGCGGTGTCACGGATTTTGTCTGCAGCCTCAACGACCGTGTTGACGGCCGTATCATATCCTATTGTTGCATCGGTTCCGTACAGATCGTTGTCGATGGTGCCGGGCAAACCAATGATGGGAAAATTAAACTCCTTGTCAAAAATGGATGCCCCGGTAAATGTACCGTTCCCGCCAATGGCCACAAGGGCGTCGATGCGGTGTTCCCTCAGGTTGTTGTATGCCTCTAATCTTCCATTGTATTCCATGAAGCGCTTGCTTCGTGCGGTTTTTAGAATGGTACCGCCCCGCTGGATGATATTGGACACCGAATTGCTGTACATCTGTTCGATCTGGTTATCAATCAGGCCTTCATAGCCCCGGTAGATACCGAAAACATCCAGGCCGCAGAAGATAGAGGTACGAACTACCGCCCTGATGGCCGCATTCATTCCCGGAGAATCGCCCCCGGAGGTCAAAACACCGATTCGCGTTATTTGTGACATATATTGCTGAATTTGATCAATTTTAATGGAGAGGCGTGTAGTCCGTCATTCAATTTCTTACTGACAAAAGTACTAATTTTAATTTCCTGTTGTTCCAGATTGAATCAGGACAATAAAGAAAGATCCCTGGACGCAAAATCAGAGAATTGCCGAATTTTCTGATGCAGGAGGATACCCTTTGCGGCCTGCAAACAAATCAAATTTCAAAAATCTGCACTCCAGCGGGCCATTGAAAACCGGGATCCGGCGGGAGGGACGCAAACCGATGAATTTGACCGATTCAAGGTCGGAGGAGATCATCCAGGCGGTATAACCGGCATATCTCTGTTTCAGGGTGTCGCCGATCATTTTATAAAACCCGAGTGAATCCTCTATTTGCAGCCGCTCATCGTAGGGCGGATTGGAAATGATGAAGCCCTTTTCGAAGGGAGGTTTTGAATCTTCAAAGGCCCTGACTTCTAGGGTAATATCCTCATACAGGTTTGTAAACCGCAGGTTTTCCCTGGCCGAATCAATGGCACGGTCGGACCGGTCGGATCCGTGCATTTTCAATTTCTCAGTCGTGATGAGCTGATCGCAATCACTTTTTACCTTCTCCCATATCACGCCATTAAAATCCTTCCATTTCATAAAACCCCATTGTTCGCGAAAGAAACCGGCCGGCATGTTTTTCGCCAGCATGGCAGCCTCGATCAGCAGGGTGCCGGATCCGCACATCGGGTCGAACAGGGGTATGGCGGGATCCCACTCCGATAGTTTCACAAGGCCGGCAGCCAGTACCTCATTGATCGGGGCAGGGCCCGTGCTCTTCCGGTATCCGCGCCGGTGTAGTGATTGGCCGGATGAATCAAGGGCCACGGTACAGGAATCCTTGAAGAGATGCACGTTTATCTTGAGATCAGGATTCTCAAGGTCGACAGACGGACGCTTCCCTGATTTTTCCCTCAGCCTGTCCACGATGGCATCTTTCGATTTCTGGGCTACAAACTGCGAATTGGTGAAGACCGTATAAGAAATCACCGCATCAATGGCCAGCGATTGTTCCGCATTCAAATAGTCCTCCCAGGGAAAATCGTGAATTTTTTCATACAGATCCTTTTGTTCCAGGATCTCAAAATGAAACAAAGGTTTAAGGATCCTCAGGGCGGTCCGCGCGGTATAATTGATCCTGTACATCATTTCGGTATCGCCCGTAAATGAAACGGCACGGTTCAGTTTCAACACATCGGTTGCACCCAGATCGGTCAATTCACGGGCAAGGACCTCTTCGAGTCCGGATATTGTCTTCGCAATCAAAGGGAACGTCATCTTATCTTCCAAGGCTAATTTTTCGGAAAGTTACGATTATTTTAAATTGTTATCTTTGAAAAAACATCTTCCATGACGCGTCGCCTCCTCACCTTGCTCCTCTTTACCCTATTCATTTCCGCAAGGTGTCTTTCCCAGGACGCATTTTCCGTTACCGGGCGAGTGATCGATTCAAGGACCAGGGAATCTCTGGCCTTCGTCAATATCGTCGTCAGCAACAGCAACATCGGCGGGACGACTGACATCGACGGCAAATTCAACCTCCGGTCGCCAAAACCGTTGCAAACACTGCACCTTTCCTATGTCGGATATGAGTCGAGGGAGGTTACGATTGGCAGCCGGACCCGCGACCTGCTCATCCAAATGAGCCAGAAGGATGTTGATCTGCAGGAGGTGGAGATCCTGCCTGGCATCAATCCTGCGCATCGCATCATCCGAAATGCGATCGATCACCGTGACATCAACGATCCGGAAAAGGTAAACACCTTCTCCTATACGGCCTATGATAAAACCGTATTCACTGTTGACCTGGATACGACACTGAAAAATGATTTTTCAGCCCTTGTCGACACTTCGATGATGCAGAATGTCAAAGGTATGGAGGTTGGTTTTTCCATCAGCCCCGATTCGGTGAAAATGGACTCTTCCATGAAGGATTCGGCCACCCGGCTCATTCAAAAACTGATCAGCAACCAGTACCTCTTCCTGATGGAAAATGTGACCAAGCGGAAATTCATGGCGCCCGACAGGAATTACAACAAAGTGATTGCCACCAAAATGTCGGGATTCAAAGATCCCATCCTGGTTTTCCTGGCTACCCAGATCCAGTCGTTTTCCTTTTACAAGCCCTTCATTTCGATCATGATGAAGGATTATGTGAACCCGATCGGGAGCGGCAGTTTCAGCAAATATTTCTTTAAAATTGAAGATACCACCTACTCGGAAAAGGACACGGTATACATTTTATCCTTCAGGCCAAGAAAAGGAACGAATTTCGATGGCATGAAAGGGGTCATTTCCATCAACACCCATAACTGGGCCATTCAGAATGTAACGGCCGAGCCCTTTCCGAATACCGGCGGGTTCATGATCAGGATCCACCAGCTTTATGAACTGATCGACGGGGTGCAGTGGTTCCCGGTGCAGCTCAATACCGACGTGGCTTTCAACAATATGCGGATCGGCAAGTACAAGCCGGTGGGCAGTGGCCGCAGTTACATCCGCGACATCGTGCTCAACCCTGAACTGGTGAGGCGCGAATTCAACCACCTTGATGTGGAGGTTGATAAGGATGCCACAGCCCGCAGCGAGCCTTTTTGGGATCAGTATCGTGTTGACAGCCTGACGCGAAAGGACCGGCAAACCTACAAAGTGCTGGACAGCGTCGGGAAGGCCAACAATTTTGACAAGATGGCCAAAACCCTTCAGACCCTGCTCTCCGGCCGGATCCCCTGGGGGCCGATTGATTTCGACCTCAGGAGGCTGGTCAATTACAACACCTATGAAGGGCTGGTGCTTGGAGTGGGCATCCACACCAATGACCGTTTGTCGCAATGGTTCAAAATCGGTGGATTTTATCAATACGCCTTTGGAATTTCGACTTCAAAGTACGGCGGGGATGCAAGTTTCCTGGTAAGCCGGCGTCACGACATCACCCTGGCTGTATCGGGTTCTTTTGACCTCGTTGAATCGGGCGGTTTAAGTTTTCCTGCAGACCAGGAGTCGATCCTGTCGGGCAACTTCAGGCCATTGCTGCTTAAAAAACTTGACCGGACTGAGAATTTCAACTTCACTATGGGATTCAGGGCGTTGAAATATGTGCTTTTTAACATTGGGATCTCCAGTGATTTCAAGAAAACCACCACCTACGACCTTGCCACGCAGGAAGGGAATGTTTTGCTTTTACAGGATCAGTTCAGGTTCACGACCATCACGGCCGGATTCAAATGGGCCTATGGTGAAAAGTTCATCCAGACCATCAATAACAAGATCTCGCTCGGAACAAAGTACCCGGTGGTTTGGTTTGAATACACCCGGGGCCTGAAAAATTTCCTTGGCGGTGAATTTGATTATGACCGTTTTGATCTGAAAATACGTAAAACATTCAACATTAAATATCTTGGCAAACTGACCATTCAACTCAACGGAGGTCTTGTTGACCAGCCAATTCCGGCCTGCAACCTCTATTACGCCCCGGCAAGTTACCGGCTGGTGACGCTTTGGGCACCCAACAGTTTTGGGACCATGCGAAGCAATGAATTTCTTTCGAACAAATATGCCTCCCTATATCTCTATCATGACTTTGGCTACCTGCTTTTCAAGGGAAAGAAATGGTTTCATCCCGAATTTGCCCTGTCACAAAACATAGGATTCGGTTGGCTTGACCATCCCGAAAGATACGCTGCCAACAGCATAAACCCGAAAGAGATGAACCTCGGTTATTATGAGTCGGGACTTCTGATCAACAACCTGGTCAACCTGCAGATCTATACGATCGGAATCGGGGCATTTTACCGCTGGGGGCCCTACTCATTCGACAATGTCGGGGATAACTTTGCCTACAAGATCTCCATGATATTTCCTTTTTAAGAAAGTAACAGCGTAACAAAGTATTTTCGTCACTAATTTAGATTGTTTCGAAATTTCATTTCGGTATTTGAAGGTCTGATTAATTATCTACATTTGTGAATATAAATTCCGACAAGCAATATATCTATGGAAGAACATAATTCCTCCCATTCACAAAACGAATCAGAAGATCCAAAAGGCTCCACACGAAGAAACTTCCTGAAGAACATTGGCCTGGCCGGGGTTGGTGTGGCAACCGGGGCAGCGGCACTCTATTCGGGTCACATTTTTGAAGCCAAGAAGGAGGTTTCCGGTGACCAAAAGGTTCTGCTCACACAGGATGGCAAACTGGTTCAGGTTGACTCCCTTGAGATCAAAGCAATGGAAAAAACCGGGGAAGAGCTCAGCGAAACCCTGTGCCGTGAAGGAATTCCCGGCCGCCGCTGGGTGATGGTGACAGACCTTTCGAAATGCCGCAATGCCCGTAAATGCATCAATGCCTGCCAGGATGCCCATCAGCTGCGACCCGAGCAATATCATATGAATACGCTTCAGATGCAGGACACGCCCGGAACTGCTCCCTACAACATGCCTAAAAACTGCCAGCATTGCGACAATCCTCCCTGTGTGGCTGTTTGCCCGGTTGATGCTTCTTACAAGCGTCCGGATGGCATTGTTCTTATTGAGAATGACCGGTGTATCGGCTGCCGCTTTTGTATGGCTGCCTGCCCCTATTCAGCCCGTATTTTCAACTGGATCGAACCAAAAGATGCAGCCAATCACCTTGGCCAGGAATACAACGCAGAACTAAATGTTCCCCAAAAGCTGGGGACTGTTTCAAAGTGCCTGTTCAGCGCCGACCGCCTGAGGGAAGGGAAATTGCCTTACTGCGTCGAAGCCTGTCCCAATGGCGTTTATTATTTTGGCGATGAAAACGAAGATGCAGTGACCAATGGCACCACAAAAGAGACAGTGAGACTGAGCAAGCTCCTGCGCGACAATGCCGGTTATCAGCTCATGCCCGAACTGGGAACGAAACCACGGGTCTATTACCTTCCGCCGAAGAACCGACTGTTCCCATTTGAAGAAGCCAAGGATCAAACACCCGAAAACGTTTAATGAACATGGATGACAACAAATTTACCATCGACAAAATCACCAGCGATCTCACGCATCATATCAGGATCAACAAAGGGTTCCTGATCTGGATGGGATTTCTCACTGCATCTCTGCTGGTTTGCCTTTATGCCTATTCCCTCCAGCTTCGCAACGGGTTGGGTGTGGCCGGCATCCGTGATTACGTTACCTGGGGGCTATACCTTTCCAACTTTGTATTTTTTGTGGCCGCCAGCCTGATCGGGATGCTCATCAGTGCGGTACTTGGGTTGATCGGAATGAAATGGCTCACCCCGATTACCCGGATCGCTGAAACCATCGCCGTGGCTTTTGCAGCTGTGGCGGGACTGGTCATCGTTTCGGACATGGGGCGCCCCGAAAGGCTTTTATACGTCTTTATGTATGGAAGGCCACAGTCGCCGATCCTCTGGGATGTTACCGTCATCATTACCTATTTTACCCTGAGCCTGTTGCTGATGTTTCTTCCGTTGATTGCCGACATGGCGATCATTCATCGCCGGGTGGCCTCTCTGCCAACATGGCTCAAACCTGTCTACAAAGTATTGTCGCTGAATTTCACCGACCAGCCCGAGCAAAATAAAATTATCAACCGTGCCATCCGCATCCTGCTGATCCTGCTCATTCCGGCGGCGTTATCCATCCATACCGTCACCTCATGGCTGTTTGCCGTTACCTCAAGACCCGGGTGGGACAGCACCATTTTTGGACCCTACTTCGTTTCGGGTGCTTTTGTTGCCGGTTCGGCTGCTGTTGTCATCGCCATGTTCTTTTTCCGCAGGAATTACAAACTCCAGGATTACCTCACCGATTTACATTTTGATAACATGGGAAAAGTGCTCGCCACGGTTTCCCTGGTCTACCTCTATTTCAACATCAATGAGTTCCTGGTTCCCGGGTTCAAATTGAAACGCGGGGATGCCATTCACCTTCAGGAACTTTTTGCGGGTAAGGATGCCCTGATGTTCTGGACCGTGCAGGTTGGCGGGCTTATCCTGCCCATTCTGTTCCTGCTTTTCCGGCGATTCAGGAAACCGCTGCCCATCCTGATCATCTCGGTGGTGGTTCTGATCGCGGCCTGGTTCAAGAGGTATCTCATTGTCATTCCAACCCAGGAGCATCCCTTTCTTCCAATCCAGCATGTTCCGCAGAACTTTGTTCATTATTCACCTACGCTGATTGAGACCCTGATTTCGATCGCACCTTTCATCCTGGTTCTCATGATCATTACCCTGATTTCCAAGTTTTTCCCGGTAATTCCCCTTCATGAAACCGCAAGGGAAAAAGGCATTGACCACATTCAATTCGATTAATCCAGAAAACCTCAAGGAACTATGCGTTTCAACAAACTACTTCCAATCATCCTGATTTTTTTCATCGGAACGGAAATTTCGGCTCAGACCTGGGTTGTTCCTGACGATCAGAAAGCGGTGGTGGCCCCCTTCAAATTTACGCCCGACATGCAAAAACAGGGAGAACAACTCTACCTGAAGAACTGCCAGTCGTGCCACGGCATTCCGACGAAGGACAACTGGGCGAAACTTACGCCTCCCCCGGGCGATCTGGCAAAGGAAAAAGCCCAGAAGCAGAGTGACGGAGAGTTATTTTACCGGATTACCACCGGGAAGGTACCCATGCCTGAATTCCGGAATATTCTCACTGAAGATGAACGTTGGGGGGTCATCGCTTTTATCCGCTCCTTCAATCCCGCGTATATCCAGCCCAACCCGGTTGCAAAAACTGCATTCACCGGCCGGGTTGTGACGCTGGCGATGGAATACAGCACCCCGATGCATAAGATCGTCGTTACGGCAAATGAACAGTTAAAAGATGGCAAGACCGGGCTTGCCGCGGGTGTTGAGGTAATGCTTTTTGTAAAGCGGTATTTTGGAAAAATGCAGGTGGGAGATATAAAAACAACCAGTGCCAGTGGCCAGGCCTTGTTTGAATTTCCTGCCGATCTTCCCGGCAATGCCGAGGGTTATGTTGAAGTTTCGGCCATGGTGAACGATCCGAAAAGTCTGATGAAGACTACCCCGGCAACCGGAAACTTTGCGATCGGTGTTCCCATGAATAAACCTGGTTTAACCGAAACCCGTGCATGGTGGTCAACGCGGGGAAATGCCCCGGTCTGGGTCCTGCTTACCTATTCCCTTACTGTCCTGACCGTTTGGGGGTTTATTCTTTACATTGTGTTTTCCATGTCCAGGCTCAGGAAGCTTGGCAAAAAGAGGGTAGCTTAATATGAAACAACTTTCAATCATTGGTAGGATACTGTTTGCCTTACCCTTTGGCATTCTCGGGCTGAACCACTTTTTCATGTACAATTATTATGTGGGGATGGTGAGTTCATTCATCCCGGGTGGTGGTTTTACGGTCATCATCACGGGCCTGGCACTAATTGCAGCCTGCATCGCCATCATATCGAAAAAGTTTATTCAGATTGCCTGTCTCCTGCTGGCTCTGCTGTTGCTGATCTTTATCTGTACCATTCATATTCCCGGCCTGTTCGAACCGGCTACAGCCAACATGGCGCTGATCGAATTGCTGAAAGATACGGCCCTGATGGGCGGATCGCTGTTGATTGCTGGGATCTACAAGGAAGATCATTCGGATTGACGTTCAGATTTGTAAATTTGAGGATGATGAAAAAGAAGATTCTATACTTTGGAATAATGGCCCTGATCGGAGCAGGAAGCGGGTCATTTCCCGTGAAGGCGCAGGGGCAGGCAACGGAGGAGGAGGTTGGCATTGTTGAGCATCTCGACACCATCATTCCGGCAAACATAACCTTCAACAATGAGCAGGGGCAACCCGTTCAGCTCAAATCGCTCATCACCAAACCCACCATCCTTTCGCTGGTCTATTATGATTGTCCGGGAATTTGCCCGATGCTTTTAAGCGGAGTCTCTGATGTGATTGAAAAAATGGGGCTTGAGCTTGGCAAAGATTACCAGGTGATCACGGTCAGTTTCAATGATGACGACACGCCTGCGGCTTCGGTGGAGAAGAAAAAGAACTTTCTGCGCCCACACAGCAAGCCACGGGCCGAATACTGGCAATACCTAACCGGCGACAGCGCCAACATCCATTCCCTGACCCACACCCTGGGTTACAATTTCACGCGGACAGGAAATGATTTCATGCATCCCGCCTGCATCGTGGTTCTCAGTCCGGAGGGGAAGGTGACCAGGTACCTTTATGGCACCTCCTACCTGCCGTTTGATGTGAAAATGGCCATCATCGAGGCGCAAAAGGGACAATCGCGGCCTACCATCAGCCGGGTGCTGGAATACTGCTTCAGTTATGACCCTGAGGGAAGAAGATACACCCTGCAGGTAACCAAAATTTCTGCTACCATCATTATTTTTTTCGCGGTGGTGTTGTTGATTATTCTCATTACCCGGTCATCCCGGAAGAAAACAAAAACGCAAAATCCTTAATATGACAGAAGAAATTACTCATCACCCCGAGCCAAGTTACCTTGTGGATACAGGTAAAAGGAAAGGCCTGATGGCCTGGCTTACCTCAACCGATCACAAGCGTATCGGGCTGATGTACCTGTTCGCCATCATGGTTTTCTTTGTTATTGGCGTGATTCTTGGCGAAGTGATGCGGCTGGAGTTATTCTGGCCGGGCCAGCAGTTTTACGGTCCGCAGGCCTACAACGGGATATTCACCATTCACGGGATCATCATGATCTTCACCGTTGTCATACCCGGTCTGTCTGTGGTTTTTGGCAATTTTTTCCTTCCGATCCTCATCGGGGCCAAGGATGTTGCCTTTCCCCGGCTTAACCTTTTTTCCTTTTACCTGTTTATCCTGGGCGCGGCCATTGCGGTCTCCTCCCAGTTTATGGGAAACGGGCCTCCCGACACCGGATGGACCTTTTATGCTCCTTACAGCATCAGGACCCATACCAATGTGGTGGCCGCTGTATTCGGTGCATTTGTGCTCGGTTTCTCCTCAATCCTCACCGGGCTGAATTTCATCGTCACCATTCACAGGATGCGTGCCCGCGGCATGACATTTTTCAAAATGCCACTCTTTCCATGGGCCGTTTATGCAACTTCCTGGATCCAGGTGCTTGCAACGCCGATTGTCGGGATCACCCTGCTGATGATCATCGCCGAGCGCTGGCTGCGCATCGGTTTTTTCGATCCTGCCCTGGGCGGCGATCCGATATTGTACCAGCACCTCTTCTGGATCTATTCGCACCCGGCTGTTTACATCATGATCCTGCCTGCCATGGGCGTGATCACCGAGATCATTCCAACCTTTGCCCAGCGCAATGTGTACGGATATAAAGCCATCGCATTTTCAAGCCTGGCCATTGCCGGGGTCGGATATTTCGTTTGGGCGCATCACATGTTCACCTCCGGAATGAGTGTCCAGGCACGATGGATATTTTCATTGCTCACCTTCCTGGTTGCCATTCCAAGCGCAATCAAGGTTTTCAACTGGGTAACCACGATGTATAAAGGATCGATCGATGTAAAACCGCCCCTGCTTTTTGCACTGGGGTTTATCTGGCTCTTTATGATCGGGGGTATGACGGGACTCACCCTGGGTTCGCTCGCCATCAATGTCCATGTGCATGACACGGCCTATGTGGTGGCTCACTTTCATTACATCGTATTCGGCGGAGTCGGTTTTGCTTTTTTTGCCGCAGTGCATTACTGGTATCCGAAAATGTTTGGCAGGATGTATAATTTTAAGCGGGCGAACTGGGCCTTTGGCTTCCTGTTTGTCGGATTTAACCTCCTTTATTTCCCGCAGTTCATCATTGGTTACATGGGAATGCCGCGCAGGTATTTTGATTACCTTCCCCAGTACACCTTCGGGCATCAGCTGTCGGGACTCGGAGGATTGCTTCTTGGCATCGGCGTAATCATCATGCTGCAAAACCTTTTCAGTAAAAAGGGTGCCAAGGCCCCGGATAATCCTTGGGGAGGAAACACCTTTGAATGGAGAATTGCTTCACCCCCGACCGTTGAGAATTTTGATGAATTGCCGGAGGTGGGTGAAAATGATCAGCCGTATGACTATAAATAGTGAACTGGCGAAAAAATCGTAAATCAAAAATCGTAAATCGTAAATTGACATATGGAACATCGGGACGACATTGGAGCAAAGCTGGGTATGTGGGTCTTTATTTTTACGGAGATTCTTCTTTTTGGCGGGTTATTTCTGGTATATGCTGTGATGCGCAGCCGGTATTCAGCTGATTTTCATCATGCAGCCCATCACCTGAATGCATTCATCGGCGCCATCAATACGGTTGTCCTGCTCGTGAGCAGCGCCACGGTGGCCATGTCGATCACGGCCGTGCAAAAGGGAAATACAAAGCTGGCTGTGAACCTGCTCCTCCTGACCCTCCTTTGTGCAGCAGTGTTCATGGTTAACAAATATTTTGAATGGGGGCATAAAATTCACATCGGCCTTTACCCGGGATCTGATCTCATGATAACCCTGAACCATGGCGAGGTGATGTTTTTCAGTCTCTATTTTTTCATGACCGGCCTGCACATGCTCCATCTCGTCATTGGCGCAATCATCCTGACCATCGTCCTGGTGAAAGTCAGGACCGGGACCATCAATGCGAACCGGTATGTCCTGATGGAAAACGGAGGCCTTTACTGGCACCTGGTCGACCTGATCTGGATTTTTTTATTCCCGTTGCTATACCTCATCACATAAAAAAGTAACAGAGTAACAGAGTAATAGAGTAATAAAAAAATTCGTAAATCATAAATTCACACAATATGCACACCGAAACTGTTCATATCACCCCCTACCGGACCCTTGCCTGGGTGCTGATCACCCTGTTGACGCTCACATTTATCACCATCACCGTGACCTGGATTGATTTGTCGGCGATTACCGTGCTGGTGGCAATGCTGATCGCTTCGGTAAAAGCTTATATCGTACTCACCTACTTCATGCATCTGAAATTCGAATCATCCCTGTTCCGTGCCCTGGTCATCATGGTTCTTGCCATTTATGCCCTGGTCATCATGGGGACTTTTGTTGATTATTTATTAAGATGACAAGACAATTTGGAAATCGTAAATCGTAAATCGTAAATCAAACATATGGGTGCTTCTAATTTTGTTGAAGGAGTTGATCTGGCCTTTAAGATCATTTTTGGAATCAGCTTGTTTTTCCTGGTCGGGATTACCACGGTCATGCTCTATTTCGTTTTCCATTATAACCGAAAACGGCATCCACAGGCAGTTCAGATAAAAGACAACAACATTCTGGAAATTACCTGGATCACCATTCCGATCATCCTTGTCCTGCTGATGTTTTATTATGGCTACATTGCATTCAGCCCGATGCGCACTGCGCCCAAAGATGCCATCCCCGTCACGGTTATTGCCAGGATGTGGAACTGGACTTTCGAATACGAGGGCGGAAAGCAATCTCCCGACCTGGTTGTTCCCTTGAATAAGGCGGTGAGGCTGAACCTGCATTCCGAAGATGTCATCCACAGTTTGTACATTCCGGCCTTCCGCATCAAGGAAGATGTGGTTCCCGGAAAAAATAATTTCATGTGGTTCATTGCCCAGCAACCGGGGGAATACGATATCCTTTGCACCGTGTATTGCGGATTGCGGCACTCCTACATGGAGGCCAAGGCGAAGGTGGTGCCGGAGGCGGATTACCTTGCCTGGTTAAAGGCCTTGCCGGCGAAGACCAGCGAACCGGAGGGACTGACCATTCTGAAGAAAAACGCCTGCACCGGATGTCATTCCATTGACGGAACCAAAATTGTGAGCGCTTCGTTCAAGGGATTATTTGGCACCACTGAGAAGGTTGTCACCAATGGAAAAGAGCGATCGGTGATGGTTGATGATGCATATATCAAAACCTCGGTGTATGATCCCGACAAAGATGTTGTAGTCGGCTATCAGAAAGGGATCATGAAAACTTACAAAGGCATCGTGTCGGATGATGACCTGAAAAAGATTACAGAATATTTACAATCGATTAAATAGTTTAGCCCCCTCTTTTAATAAATTTTCAGTCGTTGCATACCTCAAGCTTCCGAGATATCATCACTTTGACACGATTTCTGGTGTCGCTGGCTGTCACCTTTTCCGCTTTCACAGCCATGATCCTGGCTGCAGGTGATATCCAGACGGCCATGATATGGCCGGTTGCAGGCATATTCCTTCTGGCGTCGGGGGCATCGGCATTTAACCAATACCAGGAATGGCCTTACGACGAGCGGATGGCACGCACACGCAGGCGCCCGATTCCTTCACGAAGAATCAGCCCTGCGGAGGGTTTGCGTATTGCCATGATCTGTATTGTGGGCGGAGTGGTGATCCTGATGTACGAATCGAACTGGGTATGCTTTTCCCTCGGGGTGATCAACCTGATCTGGTATAACGGACTCTACACCTGGCTGAAGAGAAAAACTGCCTTTGCTGTTGTCCCTGGAGCCTTCACCGGTGTCATTCCCATCCTGATGGGATGGAGCGCCATGGGAGGTGCCCTGATGGATCCCAGGATCCTGTTTTTTGGTTTCTTCCTTTTCATCTGGCAAATGCCCCATTTCTGGATGCTGACCCTCAAATATGGCCATGAATACCGGAATGCCGGCTTCCCTGTACTCAACGACCTGTTCAGCGACCTCTGGATCAAAGTCATTGTGATGATATGGATGATTGCCTCCTCAGGGGCCTCCATCCTATTCGTCTTTTTCAGAATCGTTCAGCATCCGGCCATCGGCTATGGTATTTTAACCATCAACATCGCAACGCTGATTGTTGTGGGTTACCAGCTTTTCCTGGCCTCTCCCATGCGTTTCCGGCTGATTTTCATTGCAGCCAACCTCTTTATGCTCCTGGTCATGATCGCCCTGATCGCCGATCGCATGATAATTTCCTGATCTGATAAAAAAAACTTAGGTTTGTAATTAAAATAACCTTCCATGCGTGAACTTTATCAGAAAAACAAGCTCTTTTTCCTGATTGTCATTACAGCTGGCGCAGGATTCCTGGTGTGGTACTTTGCCAACATAGTTGTTTTCATTATTGTAGCCGGCGTCATATCGATCGTTGGAGCACCCCTGGTTGAATTTCTTGACCGGATCAAAATCGGCCGTTTCAGTTTCCCCCATTCGCTGAGTGTCACCTTTGCCCTCCTTCTTCTCCTGCTGATGTTTATCGGGATGTTCAGCCTCTTCATCCCCCTGGTTGTCAATGAGGCCAATATGATCAGCAATATCGACGGGAAGGGACTCGTCAGCTACTTCCATGATGATATTTCGTGGCTTCAGTCCATGCTGGTTCGTTATGGGATCATGCCCCGCGGAGCCACGATTGAATCGGTCGCCAAGCAGGCCATCCTGAAAATCATCGATTTCGGAATGTTTTCAAATGTGCTCACTTCGATCATCTCCTTTACGGGAACCTTCTTTTTCAACCTCTTCTCCATTGTGTTCCTCTCCTTTTTCTTTTTACAGGATAATAAAATGCTTCCCCGCTTCATCCTGCTCATCACACCTGAGAAATATGACGTCCAGATCAGGAATGTGATGTCGAAAAGCAAGGATTTACTTTCACGGTATTTCATCGGCCTGATCATTCAGATCATGGCAAACATCGTGACCTATTCGCTTGCCCTGTATATTGTCGGGGTTAAAAGCCCGCTCGTGATCGGGTTTTTCACCGGGATCATCATCATCGTACCCTACCTGGGGGGCATCATCTCCATGATTTTGGGGGTGATCCTCGGGGTGACCGGGGTGATCAGCACCGGCGATTATGCCATGATCATGCCCATGGTGATCAGGATCCTTGTCGCGATGTTTGTTGTTCAAACCATTGACAACAACGTGTTTGCCCCGCTGATCCAGGGAAAGAGCGTAAAGGCCCACCCGGTGGAGATTTTCCTGGTGGTCATTGCCGCAGCAAGTTTCGGCGGAATTTTAGGGATGGTCGTTGCCGTACCTGCATATGGATTTATCAAGATTATCGCCCGTGAATTCCTGAGCAATTTCAGGGTCATACAACATATCTGAAAAAAGAACTAACTTTACGATATTAATTCTTACAAAAGATCTCCAAAATGGCAAAAACAGGTTCAAAATTTTTACTGGCTGCAGCAATAGGGCTTGCCGCCGGTATAGGACTGGGAATGCTCATTGCTCCGGCAAAGGGTAAAAAAACCCGTAAACGGCTGAAAAAGCGTATCATGGGCATTGCCGACCTCATGCAGGATGACCTCTCTGAAAAACTGAATGCCTTCAAGTCAGCCTTTTCCCAGGATGAAAAAAAGGAAGACATGGTGGATGCGACAATAATCGAAGATGAGGAGGGTAAGTGATGGCACCAGGAAAAATTTCTGACAATGTTTCAATGCTTACTGAGAATGTCAAGGACTATGTGAATCTTCGCATTGATCTTGCAAAACTCATCCTCACCGAGAAGATTGCAAAATTATCCGCCTTTTTCCTGCTGGCGGTAATCTTCTTTATCCTGGCGATGTTTCTCCTGCTGTTTCTCTCCATATTTTTTGTGTTCTGGTTTGGTGATGAGTTCGGGCCCACCTGGGTTGGGGCGCTTCTGGTCACTGCATTTTATATCATCAGCGGTTTGTTCATCTATTACCGCAGGCACCAGCTCTTCATCAATCCATTAGTGTCGCATTTAACCAATATTCTAATGGAGGACAAGGATGAAAACGAGTAAAAGATATAAGGTAAAACCGGAGAAAATCCATTCGCTGAATGACATCAGTCTCGAAAAACAGCGGTTGCGGTTTGAAATAACGAAGGCGGAGGAAAACATACACGCCGGCTACCGCAACATCCTGGAGGCATTTACGCTAAAAAACCTTGTTACGACCGTAGCAAGTGATCTGTCGGCTACCTCTTCGATCGTGTCGAAGGCTTTTGATTTCGGCAAGACATTCATGTCAAAGCACAAGAAAAAAAAGCATAACAAGTCAAAGGAAAACAGCGACGATCCTGAGTCATGATCATTGAAGCCTGTGTTAATTCTGCAATCTCGGCCATCGAAGCCCAAAAGGGAGGCGCCGACAGGGTGGAACTCTGCGAAAACCTTCATGATGGCGGAACCACACCCAGCGCCGGGTCCATTCAGTTTGCCCGGAAAAACCTCCAAATCGGCCTGTTTGTGATGATCCGTCCGCGGGGCGGGGATTTCCTCTATTCCGATGATGAATTTGAAATCATGAAGGAGGATATCAGGATGGCGAAAAACCTCGGCGCTGATGGCGTCGTTTTCGGAATCCTGCTTCCTGACGGCACCATCGACCTGAAGCGCATGGAGGAGCTTGTAACCTTGTCGCGGCCAATGCGCGTTACCTGTCACCGGGCCTTCGACATGACTGCCGATCCATATAAATCCATGGAAGAGTTGATATCGCTTGGCATTGACCGCATCCTCACCTCAGGAAAGCAGGCCACAGCCTTTGAAGGGGCCGGACTCATCAAAGAATTGATTTCACGGGCAAAGGACCGGATCATCATCATGCCTGGCAGCGGGGTAAAGGAGCACAATGTTGTTGAACTGATCAGGGAAACTGGTGCAACAGAGGTGCACCTCCATCTCGAGAAGCAGGAACCTAGCCGGATGACCTTTGAGGAGCCCAGTGTCTTCATGGGGAAAAAAGATCAATCTGAATATGAACATACCCTTACCGATTCCGCAAGATTCAGGAAAATCAGATTGAAGGGACTTTTCTCCATTCTGTTTCTCCTGGCATCTCTCCTTATTCCCACATCAGGATACTCCCAGGCCAATCAACCTCCCGACTGGGAAAACCCCCAGCTTACCGGCATCAACAATGAACCGGCGCACGCCACGTTCCTTCCTTACGACAACGAGGAACAAGCCCTCAGGAACGACTGGTCTGCCTCCCCCTGGTCTCTTTTGCTGAATGGAACCTGGAAATTTAACTGGTCGGAAAATCCGGATAAACGTCCGGTGAACTTTTATGAAGACACCTATGACGTAAGCGGCTGGAAAGACATCCGTGTGCCTTCCACCATTGAAATCCAGGGATACGGATACCCGATCTATGTCAACCAGCCCTATGAGTTCAAGCATCTCATGAAACCCGACCCCCCCAGGGTTCCCCATGATTACAACCCGGTGGGGAGCTACAGCCGTGAGTTTGAGATTCCCGATTCATGGAGTGACCGCGAAGTTTTCCTGAGGTTCGGCGCGGTGAAATCATTTTGTTACGTCTACCTGAACGGTCAGCGGATCGGCATGGGCAAAGATGCAAAAACACCCATCGAATTCAACATCACGAAGTACCTGCGTCCGGGAAAAAACAGGCTGGGAGTTGAGGTTTTCAGATGGTCGGATGGTTCCTACCTGGAATGCCAGGATATGTGGCGGATGAGTGGGATCAACCGGGATGTCTACGTTTATTCTACGCCAAAGATCAGGATCCGTGATTTTTTTGCGGTGGGTGACCTTTTTTCAAACTATAATCATGGGATTGTAAAGGTAACCACAATCATACAAAACCTGAAAGAGTTCCCGCGAGGAAAATCAGGGGGATCAGCACCCGGGCAGTCCAAATGGTCGCTTGAGATCGCCCTGTTTGAGTCCGTAAATTCTAAAATGGCTGAGTTTCGCGAATCGGTGAGCTTTCCAATCGATGATCATCCTGAAGACACCTTGCTGTTTGAGAAATTCATTCCCTATCCGAAAAAATGGAGTGCCGAACTGCCCAACCTTTACCATCTGGTGCTGACCCTGAAGGACGGACAAGGCCGGATCATTGAATCGACCGGATGTCGCATAGGTTTCAGATCTTCGGAGATAAAAAACGGTCAATTTCTTGTCAACGGGAAACCAATCCTTGTGAAGGGGGTGAACCGGCATGAACATGATCCGCTGACCGGACACGTCATTTCCCATGAAATGATGCTGAAGGATGTTAAACTGATGAAGGAGGCCAACATCAATACGGTGCGTACCTGCCATTATCCTGATGATCCCTATTGGTATGAACTGTGCGATGAATACGGTTTATACGTGATTGATGAAGCCAATATTGAATCGCATGGCATGGGCTATGACCCTGACCGCACGCTCGGGAATAACCCGGCCTGGATGAAGGCTCACCTGGACCGTACGGAGCGCATGGTAGAGCGCGATAAAAACCATCCCTGTGTCATTATCTGGTCACTGGGAAATGAGGCCGGGAACGGATGCAATTTTGAAGCCACCTACGACTGGATTAAACACCGCGATCAGAGCAGGCCGGTGTGGTACGAACGGGCTGAGCAGGGGGCCAACACAGATATTTTCTGCCCGATGTACTGGACCCCTTCCGATCTGAAATGGTATGGATATTCCCGCCAGCTGCGGCCGCTCATCATGTGTGAATATGCGCATGCCATGGGAAACAGTACCGGGAATTTCCAGGACTACTGGGACGTAATTGAAAAATATCCGCAACTCCAGGGTGGATGCATCTGGGATTGGGTTGACCAGGGACTTTATGCGAAGGATGAGAAGGGAAGGGAATACTGGACATATGGGGGCGACTATGGGCCTAAAGATGTTCCCAGCGACGGGAACTTCTTGTGCAACGGCCTTGTTTTTCCCGACCGGAAGCCCCATCCGGGATACTGGGAGGTCAAAAAGGCCTACCAGAACGTTAAATTCAAATTGAAGAATCCATCGGGATCATCTTTTGAAGTTTTCAACAAGTACGATTTCTATGACCTCGGGAACACAGTAATTTCATGGGAATTATCGGCGAACGGGACCATCGTTCAAACCGGGAAAGCAGCTCCATTCAAACTTCTGCCCAATGAATCCAGGGAGATCGCAGTTCCCCTGCCTGAATTGAACCCTGCCCTGCCTACTGAATATTTTCTCAATGTTTATCTTAAAACCACTTCACCCCGGGGTTTGCTTCCGGCGGGACATATCCTGGCGTCCGAACAGTTTGTTTTGCCTGGAAAGGGAAAAGAGGCTGCCGCTGCCATGGCTGATAAAAAACTGCTGAAGGTTCTGGAAAACAGCGATTCCGTCTTTGTCACCGGGGATCATTTTTCCATTGGATTCGATAAAAGATCGGGGACACTGACCTCCTACAAATTTCATGATACCGAACTGCTGGTGCGCGGGCCGTTCCCAAATTTCCTCCGGGCTCCTACGGATAACGATATCGGGAACGGGATGCCGAAGCGCTGCAAAGCATGGTTCGACGCCTCTGAAAAACGCAGGGTAACCAAGGTCGAAGTATCTGAGCCTTCGGACAAAGAGGTGGATATCCTGGTACATTTCGCACTGGCCGATGATATTGCAACTGAGATGATTGCCTATACATTTTTCAGCAATGGAAAAACCCACGTGACGGCAACCATGAAATTGATGAAGGACCAACTGCCTGAGTTGCCCCGTTTTGGTCTTAACATGCGACTGAACCCCGGTTTTGGTCAAGTAGAATATTTTGGGCGCGGCCCGTGGGAGAATTATTGGGACCGGAATACCGCCTCATTTATTGGTTTGTATCAAAGTACCATTGATGAACAATATACGCCTTATGTGCGGCCACAGGAAAATGGTTATAAAACCGATGTCCGCTGGGTAACCCTATCGGGGATCAAGGACATTTCACTGAAGTTTTCAGGTGAACCTTTGATCTGCTTCAGTTCACTCCCGTTTACGTATGATGACATGAAGGGATTCAGGCAGGGCGGCAAGCACCTGAATGATTTGGAAAAGGAGGCGTTTACAGATTTGAATATTGATTTCAGGCAGATGGGAGTGGGTGGTGATGACAGCTGGGGAGCCAGAACCCATGCGGAATATACCCTGCCGGCGAAGGAATACACCTATTCCTTTATCATGGAACCTTTTAACAAGGGTGATACATCAACCAAAAACGTGAAGGGAAAAAAATAAAATAACGTGAATGATTCGGCGCATCTTGTGAAAATGAGCTGTGCGGTCAGCATTCTCAGGCAGTTTTGTTTTTTGGAACCAGGAAATGGTTGTAAAGGAGCAATCCGATGATGGTGAAAACCCCGATCATGCTGAAGGTGATCCACAGGAGGTGGGGCTGATTCATCTTTTCGACAAATTTCACGTACAGGGCTGCACCCAGCACACCCCCTACCCCGCTTCCGATCACGCCATACATGAACGACCAGCCCTGGTAAAGGGCCTTCTTATCCTCCGGGGCGATTAACCCGACATAGGCGATAAATTTCGGGTGTGCAATCATCTCGCCAAGCGTGAAAATAAACATGGAAGCCAGGAAGATCCATCCGTTTGGAGAGATGGCCAGCATTCCCATTCCTATGGAGCCCAGTGAAATTCCAAAAATCATGGTGGGCAGCGCCCTGGTTTTGCGAACCAAACTCGAGACCAGCAGTTGCAGCAAAATGATCGCCCCGGCGTTCATGACGGTAACATGCTCCGCATCGAATTTCCAGGAGGGATTTCTCAGGAATAACGAAAGAATATGGTTGATCAGATCGTTGAAGCCCGTCATATCGACCTTCTCCTTCAGATACCACAACACCGAATCATATACCTGGAAATACATGATCCAAAACCCGGAATAGATCACGATCATCAGGATAAAACGGAAGTCGCGCAATACGGTGAGCATCTCCGTGAAGACCTGTCCCAGGGGTTTTGCAGCGCGCGACCCGGTAGGTTCCTTGTAGACGAAATGGTTCAGCAGAAGCAGCCAGCCGGTCCCGACGGCCGCCATAAAAAAAATATAATTGTAGGAGATGGATTTCAGGTATGGCACAAGGATCAATGGGAACAAAAACGCTCCCAGGTTGATCGACCAGTAATATATCCCGAATCCCAGCGAAGAATTTGATTCATCGGTAACCCGTGCAATGGTGCCCGAAATCATCGGTTTAAAAAACCCGGCGCCCAGCGCTACCAGGATCAGGCTGCTGAATACGGTGACATAGGTGTTTGAAAATCCTGCAAACAGATATCCCAGGCTCATGGTAAAGAAGGCAAAGTAGAGCACTTTGCGGTATCCGAAGCGGTCGCCGATGGCCCCGGATAGAATGGGAAGGAAATAGAGCAACGGCGTAATGGTACTTTTGATCACGCCCACGCTCTCCTTCGAAAACCCTTGACCTCCCTCACTTTTGGACAATACCAGGTAAACCGACAGCACCGACATCACTCCATAATAGGAACCCCGCTCAAAAAACTCCATTGAAATGGCGGTCCAGAAATTTTTGGGAAAGGATGAAATGCTGTTTGTCCCGGCAGATTTTGACATATGAGAGATTCAAAAGATTCGCCGCGAAAATACCGAAAAAATTCTTTGTATTTTTGACCGGGGGAAAGAACCTGGATTTCAACCTCTGCCGGTTTTCCGGAATGGTTAAAGAAGGCATGAATGAACGACCTGATCGATATCGTAAATCTATTTGAAACCGACGGGATGGTTACCTCGGTCGAACCTTTCGGCTCAGGCCACATCAATGATTCCTACCTGGTAACGACCTCTCCCGAGCCGGCAACCAACTATGTACTTCAGCGGATCAATCACCACATTTTCACAAATGTCCCTGAACTGACCAGCAACATCCTCCGGATCACGCGGCATTTAAAGGAAGCCCTGCTCACCGGGAGTTCAGCATATCGGTATTTCCAGGTAATCCAGCTCACGCCGGCCCTCAACGGGAACTATTTCATCCGCGACCGGGAGGGAAACTACTGGCGCCTGTATAACCATGTGAGAGGCAGCAGGAGTTTCGACCTTGTTCAGAAACCTGAACAGGCGTATGAGGCAGGCAAAGCCTTTGGGATTTTCCAGTACCTGGCCAATGAATTTGATGCCAAAGCCTTGTATGAAGTGCTGCCAAATTTTCACAATGTAGCCTCGCGGCTGGCGACATTCAGGGAAACTGTAATGCTTGATCCAGCAGGACGGGTGAGCGAAGTTAAAGATGAGATCGCCTTCATTGAGGCCCGGTCGGCGGAGATGCACACCATCCTGAAGCTGGGTCAAAGCGGCCAGATTCCATTGCGTGTCACCCACAACGATACAAAGTTCAACAATGTTTTGTTTGACGAGGACAACAAGGCCATCTCTGTCGTTGATCTCGACACGGTCATGCCGGGCTACATTTTATTTGATTTCGGAGATGCAATCCGCACGGGGGCCAGCACGGGTGCGGAAGACGAAAAGGATCTTTCGAAAGTGAACATTGACCTGGACCTGTTTGAAGCTTATTCGACCGGGTATCTTGAAATCGCCCGGCATTTCCTGAATGCCGTTGAAACCGACCATCTTGCATTTTCAGCCAAATTCATGACCTACCTTATCGGACTTCGATTTCTAACCGACCATATCGACGGGGACCGGTATTTCAAAACAGGATTCCCTGGCCATAACCTGCAACGGGCCAGGGCGCAATTCAGGCTGCTGGAGTGTATGGAACAAAATTTCCCGTCCATGCGCGAAATTATTACCACAGCAATGAAAGGATGAAAAATCGTTTTTTATTCCTTATTTTGCATACCCAATAACCCTGAAAATCTGACTCATGATGCATAAAGTATTCTTCTCCCTGATTTTGCTGATCGTATGCTCGTTCACTGCCGGAGCAGCTGAGCATTCAACCATCACCAACCCATCCATCGTGCCAATACCTGCCCAGATGAAGCTCAAACCCGGCAAGTTTACGATTGATAAACAAACAAAGCTATTCATCTCCTCCGGGGATACGAACCTGATTCGGGTTGCACATTTTTTTGCCGACCAGCTGCACCTGGCTGGCGGACCGGATTTTAAGGTGGAAGAGGTTACAAAAGGCGATAAAATTTCAAACGCCATTCTTCTCACGATGACCCAGGAAGAATCAAAATTGCATTCCGAGGGGTATGAACTGGTGATTTCACCAAAAAAAGCAGATATCAGGGCCTCATCTGGCGCCGGTTTGTTTTACGGCATCCAGTCATTGCTGCAGCTCATGCCTGCAGAGGTTTGCCAGCCGAATCATGTTGTTTCGGATCGATCATGGGATGTGCCCTGTGTTGAGATCAAAGATTATCCAAGGTATTCCTACCGCGGAATGCACCTTGATGTGTCGCGTCATTTTTTTCCGAAAGAATTCATCAAGCGTTATATCGACCTCATCTCCATGTACAAGATGAATACGTTCCACTGGCATCTTACCGATGACAACGGCTGGCGGGTCGAAATCAAGAAGTACCCGAAGCTGATGGAGATTTCAGCCTGGAGGGTTGATCATGAAGACATGCCCTGGGATGGGCGTCCGGAGCAAAAACCCGGCGAAAGGGCCACCTATGGCGGCTATTATACCCAGGATGAAATCCGCGAAATTGTACGGTATGCCTCCGACCGCTATGTCACCATTATCCCGGAAATTGAGATGCCGGGGCATAATAAAGAGGTTCTTGCCGCTTACCCGCAATTTTCCTGTACCGGAGGGCCTTTCACTGTTCCAACCGGTGGTTATTGGCCGAATATCGATATTCTGTGTGCCGGCAATGATTCAGTGTTTACATTCCTGCAAGATGTATTAGAGGAGGTTATGGCCCTCTTCCCTTCAAAGTACATTCATGTCGGAGGGGATGAGGCAGATAAGACCAACTGGAAAACATGTCCGAAGTGCCAGGAACGCATTAAGACCGAAGGATTAAAGGATGAAAAAGAGCTGCAAAGCTATTTTATCAAGCGGATGGAGAAATTCATTGTCTCTAAAAATCGCAAGTTGATTGGTTGGGATGAGATTCTTGAAGGTGGTCTGGCGCCTGAAGCGACCGTCATGTCGTGGCGGGGTGTGGAAGGCGGGATCGCTGCAGCAAAGCAGGGACACGACGCCATCATGACACCCGGTTCTCATTGCTATTTTGATTATTACCAGGCTGATCCTGCATCGGAGCCCAAGGCCATCGGGGGATTTACCTCCCTGAAAAAAGTCTATTCCTATGAACCAACACCGGCTGAATTAACTGCAGCCGAGGCCAAACATATTCTCGGGGCGCAGGGCAATGTTTGGACTGAATTCATCCCCACCACATCGCATGTGGAATACATGGCTGTTTCGCGCATGATTGCCCTGTCGGAGGTGGTATGGTCGCCAAAAAGCACAAGAAACTGGCATGATTTTCAACGCCGGTTGCCCAATCAGTTCAAACGGCTTGATTACATGAAGGTCAATTACAGCAAAGGATCCTATAAAGTCGGTGTAAACACGATGCATGATAAAAAATCGGGAACGATGAAGGTTGTGCTTCAATCGGAACAGTTTGAAGCTCCGATCCAATATACCCTCAACGGCGACGATGTAAAACCAACTTCTTTGGTCTATTCCGGACCGGTTGAAGTGAAGGCCAACGGGGTGATCAGGGCAGGAATTTTTGTTGATGGAAAACTGAAGGAAAACTCCCCTGCCATGCCACTCATTTTTCACCTGGCCATTGGCAAGCCGGTAAAGTACTTCTCTGACTATTCCTATCGCTATCCTGCTGCAGGCAAAGAGGCGCTCACCGACGGGCTCCGCGGGTCGGTCAATCACCGTGACGGGCTCTGGCAGGGGTACATGGGAAATAACCTCGACCTGGTCATTGACCTTGGGAAGGAGATGCCGGTTAATACGGTTCAAATGAACTTTCTTCAGAATCAGCGCAGCTGGATCTTCCTGCCGGTCGTTGTTGAATATTCCTTATCCTCGGATGGGAAAAAATATCACTCGTTCAACGAGGTTCCAAATAAAATTTCGCCCAAGGAGGAGAAAGCGATCATTCAACCTTTCAATTTCCAGTTCATGGAAAATACAAAGGCAAGATATATCAGGGTGAAGGCAAAAAACCTGGGTGTATGCCCCTCTTGGCATGAGGGTGCTGGTCAGGAATGCTGGATG
Source organism: Bacteroidota bacterium (assembly GCA_037128705.1). Lineage (GTDB taxonomy): Bacteria > Bacteroidota > Bacteroidia > Bacteroidales > FEN-979 > CAIVAT01. The sequence goes on from JBAXVX010000006.1 coordinate 107,534, forward strand.
TTTACGGATGAGGTTGTCGTTTTTTAACCTCTGATCCTTGCCTGCCAGGCAGGTTAAACAGTCATAATATCCTTCTCTTTTACTTCAAGGATTTTATCCACCTTGGAGATGTATTCATCCGTAAGTTTTTGAATATCAGCTTCAAGTTTGTCAATTTCATCCTCAGGAAGTCCGTCCTTTTTCAATTTCTTGGCTGTTTCATTGGCAATCCGCCGGATATTGCGGATACTGATCTTTCCGTTTTCAGCTTCGTTTCTGGCCTTCTTAACCAGGTCACGACGGCGTTCCTCGGTTAAGGGCGGAACCGTTATCCTCAGGATCTCTCCCTCATTTTTAGGATTAAACCCCAGGTTGGCGGCCTGAATGGCCTTATCAATCAAACCGAGAACGCTTTTATCCCATGGCTGGACGATGATCTGCCTTGCGTCAGGGGTGCTGATGTTGGCTGTCTGGTCGATGGGTGTCATTACACCATAGTAATCGATCCTTACACCATCAAGCATCTGGGCGCTGGCCTTCCCGGCCCGGAGTTTTTGCAACTCTTTCTCAAGATGCAGGAGTGCCAGATACATACCCTCATTGGCTTCATCCAGGGTAAATTCTATCTCTTCATTCATACAGCGTATTATTTTTCAGTTTATCAGTATTGTCTGCATTGTGTCATCGGGAGTTTAACTCACAGTGGTTCCAATGGCCTCGCCCTTTATGAGTTTAAGCAAATTACCCGGCTGATTCATGTTGAAAACCACGATAGGCATTTTATTTTCGCGGCAAAGCGTAAAAGCCGTCAGATCCATGATCTTTAACCCCTTTTCATAAGCTTCTTCATAGGACAGCGTGTCATATTTCACGGCAGCCGGGTCTTTTTCCGGATCAGCGGTATAAACACCATCCACCCGGGTACCCTTCAGGATGGCGTCGGCTTTGATCTCAACAGCACGCAACGCAGAGGCGCTGTCGGTGGTGAAGTAAGGATTGCCGGTCCCTGCGGCAATGATCACTACCTGCCCCTTTTCAAGGTGGCTGATGGCCTTACGCCGGCTCATGGCTTCACACACCGGTTCGATGGCTAATCCTGAAAGGAGTTTGGATTGCACCCCCAGTTTTTCGAGGGCAGCCTGGATCGCCATGCTGTTTATGACCGTGGCCAGCATGCCCATATAATCACCCTGAACGCGATCCATTCCGTCGGTGGTTCCTGCCAATCCCCTGAAGATATTCCCTCCCCCGATCACGATGGCAACCTGAACTCCTTCGGCAACAACCGTCCTGATCTCGGCGGCATAATCGGCCAGGCGAACAGGATCAATGCCGTAACCCTGGTTCCCTTCCAATGCTTCACCTGAAAGCTTTAACAGAATTCTTTTGAATTTTTTCATACTGTTATATTTTATTCACTGATTCCATGGCAATTCTTATACTTTTTACCGCTTCCGCATGGGCAGGGATCATTGCGGCCAACCTTTTTTTCAACCTTTACCGGCTGTGGGCGTGCCTGTTCCTGCGTTTTTGAATTTGACTGCGACAAAAGATCACTGCGTTCTTCCTTCATGCGGGCCCGGTCCATTTTACGCGGAGCCTGGGCTTCTTTTACATTTTCGACCTGGATCGGCACATCCGCTTTGATCAGGAAAGAGGTGATCTCCTTGTTGGTACGCTGAACCATGGTCTTGAACAACTCGAAAGATTCAAACTTGTAAATCAGCAATGGATCCTTCTGCTCGTAGGCTGCATTCTGAACCGATTGTTTCAGATCATCCATCTCGCGCAGGTGCTCCTTCCAGGCATTGTCAATCATCCCGAGTACAATCCCCTTTTCGATGCTGAGCACAACCTCCTTGCCTTTGTCTTCATAGGCTTTCTTCAGGTTTGCCACAGCCTGCATGGTTTTCAGACCATCGGTCACAGGTATCGCAATGTTCTCGTAGCGTGTGTCATTCAGGAACACATCACGGATCACCGGGAAGGTTTTCTGGGCAATATGTTCACATTTTGATTTATACCGTTTGTAAATATAACCATACAATTTATCTCCCAGTTCATCAATATTCAATGATCCGAAATCCGATTCGGAGATGGGCGAATCTGCAGCAAATTCCTTGAGCAGGTCGAGGTTAAAACTATGAAAATCCCTTCTTTCCTGGGAATCCAATACAATGGTTTCGCACACGTCATAAATCATGTTTGAAATATCCACAGCCAGGCGATCGCCAAAAAGGGCATGGTGTCGTTTCTTATAAATGGCCTCACGCTGAATGTTCATCACGTCGTCATATTCGAGCAGCCGCTTACGAACGCCAAAGTTGTTCTCCTCCACCTTTTTCTGAGCCCGTTCAATGGATTTGGTGATCATCGAATGCTGGATCACTTCACCATCCTTGATTCCCATGCGGTCCATGATTTTTGCAATCCGGTCCGACCCGAACATACGCATCAGGTCATCGTCGAGGGAGACAAAGAACTGCGAACTTCCCGGGTCACCCTGGCGGCCAGCCCGGCCACGCAACTGGCGGTCGACGCGGCGCGACTCGTGACGTTCTGTACCGATGATGGCCAGACCGCCTGCATTTTTTACACCCGGTCCCAGTTTGATGTCGGTACCACGACCAGCCATGTTGGTGGCGATCGTGACGGTACCGGCCCGGCCTGCTTCGGCAACTATATCTGCTTCCCTTGCATGCAACTTGGCGTTCAGTACATTGTGTGCAACATTTTTTCGCTTCAGCATGCGGCTGAGCAATTCCGACGTCTCCACCGAGGTTGTTCCCACCAGGCACGGACGCCCAGCCTGGACCAGCTTTTCGATTTCGTCAATGACGGCATTGAATTTTTCCCGCTTGGTCTTGAATACCATATCTTCACGGTCGTCACGAACAACCTTCTTGTTGGTCGGTATGACCACAACGTCCAGTTTGTAGATATCCCACAACTCCCCTGCTTCCGTTTCAGCGGTACCGGTCATCCCCGCCAGTTTCTTGTACATGCGGAAATAGTTCTGGAGTGTTACCGTAGCGTAGGTTTGCGTGGCTGCTTCGATTTTCACATTTTCCTTTGCCTCAATGGCCTGGTGCAATCCGTCGGAATAGCGCCGGCCTTCAAGAATACGGCCCGTCTGTTCATCCACGATCTTCACCTTGTTGTCCATGACCACGTATTCCACATCCTTCTCAAACAAAGCATAGGCTTTGACGAGCTGGTTTACGGTATGGACCCGTTCGGTTTTGATGGAGTAATCGCGCATCAGCTCATCCTTCGTCTCCTGTTTTTCAATATCTGAAATGTTTTTCTTCTCGAGATCCGCAATCACCGATCCGATGTCAGGAAGAATATAGAAGGTCGGATCTTCATAGGACTCAGTTAACAGGTCGATGCCCTTATCGCGCAATTCGATGGTATTATTTTTTTCATCAATGACAAAATAGAGTTCATCATCAATCACAGGCATGTTCTTCGACTGTTCGGCAAGGTAAAAATTCTCGGTTTTCAGCATCAGGGCCTTCATCCCCGATTCGCTGAGAAATTTGATGAGGGCCTTGTTCTTGGGCAATCCATGATGGGCGCGAAGCAGCTGTTCTCCCGCCTTTTTCATATTTTCATCATTCTTCGGATCTTCGGACAAGGCCTTTGCATCTGAAAGCAGCTTGGTCACCAGGTTTCTTTGCGCATTGTACAGCTTGGTAACATTGGGTTTGAGATCATCAAACAACTGGTTCTCTCCCTTTGGTGTAGGACCGGAGATGATGAGCGGTGTCCGGGCATCATCAATCAGAACGGAGTCAACCTCATCCACAATGGCGTAATTGTGCGGGCGCTGCACCAGCTCTTCAGGATTGCTGGTCATATTGTCACGCAGGTAATCGAAACCAAACTCGTTGTTGGTCCCATAGGTAATATCAGCAAGGTAAGCGTCGCGTCTTGCCTGCGAATTAGGCTCATGGCGGTCGATGCAGTCAACCTTCAGCCCGTGAAATTCAAAGAGGGGCCCCATCCATTCAGAGTCACGTTTGGCCAGGTAATCGTTTACGGTCACAATGTGTACCCCTTTACCAGGCAAGGCATTCAGAAACATCGGGAGGGTGGCGACCAGCGTTTTTCCTTCCCCGGTGGCCATTTCAGCGATTTTCCCATCGTGCAGCACCACCCCGCCAATTAACTGGCAGTCGTAGTGAACCATGTCCCAGGTAATCATGTTCCCCCCGGCCGTCCAGCTGTTCCTGAACCGGGCGATATCGCCTTCAATTTCCACATTTGCCTTTCTGGCGGCCAGGTCTCGGTCGTTCTGGGTTGCAGTTACCTCAACAAATTCATTTTCGAAAAATCTCCTTGCGGTATCCTTCATCACTGAAAATGCTTCCGGCAGAATTTCACGCAGGATCTCCTGGGTCAGCTCATACGATTCCTTTTCGAGCCCGTCGAGCACACCATATAACTTTTCCTTTTCATCGATTTCAAGTTCATCGGAATTGATCTGTTCTTTCAAATCAGCAATTTCCTTTTGCTTCACCGATATGTATTCGCTGATCCTGCGTTTAAAATCAAGGGTACGGGCACGAAGTTCATCATTCGAAAGTACTTTGATCTCTTCGTATACCTTCAGGGCCTGGTCAACCATCGGGTTGATTTCCCGGATATCACGCTGGGACTTACTGCCCAGCATTTTTTTAAAAAAATCTATCATGATTCTGTCTACTCCTCTGATATTTTTTGTAATTCGGCTTCCAATCCGTTACTCGGTTGTGCGGCCGGATATTTATAAATTTTTCCCTCTTTATCTATCAGGACAAACAATGGATAAGTACCCACATCATAGTCTTTCAACACCTCAACGTGATCACCAATATGCACAAATGTCCAGATGAAATTTTTCTTCAGTTTAATAAAAAAAAGCATTTTCGTAAATGATTTATCAGCCGAAACGCTGATAAACTGTACTTTATCCTTGAAGGAATCATACAATGGCCTGATCATTTCCATCTCCGACAAACATGCATCACAATAGGTTGTCCAGAAACACAAAACCACCGGTTTCCCGCGCAGGTTCTTCAATGACACCTCTTTTTGGTCGCGGTTTAGCAGGGTGAAATCCGGCGCCAGGGTTCCGGGCTTCAGCTTTGTCAGCAGGCTGATCATGTTCCCGGCCACTTCACGGTTCTCAGCGAAGGGTGATTTTTCGCCGGCGCGTTTGATAACAGAAAGAACTTCAGCCTGGTCATAACCCGGCGTACTGTATAATTCCATCATGCCCTTCAGCATGACCAGCTCCCGCAAACGGTTATTTTTAAGCAAGGTATCTGCCGTCATGCTCTTTAATACTCCGGCATATGGATCGGCAGATTTCAGAACAGGATGCAAATCAATCTTTCTGAGAACATTCGATGTGACCGTAAGATACCTGGAGAAATAATTGTTAAAAAAATCCATGTACTCCAGGTTATTATACAATACCGGTTTGTCTGAAAAATATTTTTTTGCAAGCTGTGACTGGTTATAATATTGGGTCAGTTGCTCCAGGGAGGCTATTTTGTAAGAGATATGGTTAATAAAATATGGATTTTTCACATTTCCGAACCGCTGGTTTATCCGGATCCGGAATGTGTCAAGCAACACCTTGTTGCGGTCATGGTACAGCGCATTGAAATTCTGCGTCAGAAAACCACTGTACAGGGAATCAAATTCGCCAACCAGGTTATTGAGCTCAGAAGAATCGGCATTGATGATGGAACAATTCAGACTTTGTGATTCCAACAGCGGGTCTACCTCTGTATATACATCATCATCGGGCGGGTAAATCCTGAGATCATATTTCCCTGATGGTTCAAGGATCAGTTCTGACCGGTGGAAGTCGATAAAGACTGATGCTACCGTAATTTTATCGAGTGCTACAGAGATGGTGAAGCGCCCTGCTGAATCAACCCGGGCCGATCCCAGCGGTTTTTCCCAGAAGGTGATCAGGTCACCGGGGGCACTTACCCTGATCAATTTTCGTTCAGCACCCGGGGCGGTTCCGCTGATGATGGTTTTTTGGGACAATGCCAGATCATGGCAGAATAAAGCAGTCCCTAAAATTAAAAAGTATCTCAATGTCCAATGCACAACTACCCGGTTTAACCGGCAAAGGTAAGAAAAAGGGAGGGATTAGCCGTCAATGGTTGAGAAAGCTATTTTTTCACAATTTTCCTGAATTCAAAAGATCTCCCGTTCTCAAATTTGATCATGTACAGTCCGGGGGTAAAACCGGTTGTTTTAACAACAGTTCTGTCCGACAGGTTCCCTTTAAAGACAGTGTTTCCGGTTGAACTCACAATTTCAAAGCGGATGTTCTGTAAATTCCCCGTGATTTCAATCATTAATTCTCCGGATACCGGATTCGGGAAAACATTGATTTTTCCATTGTTCGCAACAGAGCCAATACCCACATTGGTGATCGTGATGATGTTGGATGGTTCAGAACTGCATACCTCCAGCGTAACGATGACATGGAAATCTCCGTTGGCGGTAACGGTATAATTCTGGTTCGTTTCCCCGGCAATCAACCCGTTTTGATCATACCACTGATTCCCTGCCGGAGCATCGGAATGCAATACAAAACCGTTTTGTGTTATCGCAGGTGTCGGGGGTGTCAAGGGCTGTGGATTGATCACGACATCGGCCGATGCAACGGATGTGCATCCCTCTTCACTGGTTACGGTAAACTGATAAGTTCCGGAAATAAGTCCCGATATTATTGTCTCCGTTCCTGTTCCGGTGATGCTGCCCGGGTTTATCGTCCAGGTTCCGGATGATGGCAAGCCAGTCAGTACAACACTTCCCGTAGCGGTGGTACAGGAAGGCTGGTTGATGGTTCCCGCGACAGGAGCCAATGGCGTAACCGGCTGGGCATTGATCACCACATTCTCTGAAGGCAGGGAGGTGCAATTTTCAGCACTTGTAACTGTAAAGTTATAGGTTCCCTCGGCAAGTCCGGCTATCGTGATAGTTGATCCCGCGCCGGTGATCCCCCCGGGATTTATTATCCAAATACCTGAAACAGGTAAACCTTCTAAAACAACGCTCCCTGTTGCTTCGGTACAGGTGGGCTGTGTGATGGTCCCGACCACCGGGGCCGATGGAGCAGTACAGGTATAGTAAACAGGCGTTTCCCAAAGTCCCCTTCCGAAAGTAGCTGCCCGTAAAATACTGTTCTGCGGACTGGAGGCATAGTAAATTTCCACCTCTCCAATTTTAACATTCGGCAAACCTGTGCTGTAGGGCACCCAATTGTCAGAACCCTTTTTAAAGTAAACGCCAAGCTCGGTACCTGCATACAGCTGAACTTCCGCGGTTGACTGTTTATTCTGCACAACCGCATAGGCCGGGATTTGCGGAAGCCCGCTTGAGATATTTATCCAGGAAGTACCGCCATCAGCTGATTGGTAAAGGTTGTTATTGTTATACCCGCCCAGCGTGACCCATATCGTATTTTCGTCATCCTCTTTTACAGTAACGTAGGTGATACTTCCTGAACTCACCGGTAAAGTGCCGGTAATGTCGGTCCAGCCAGTTCCGCCATTGATGGTTTTCCATAAAGTTGTCTGGTTTGCAACATACAGAACCTGTGTATTTGATGGAGCAATGGCCATGGAACGGATCTTATTCGAAGTGTTCATCGTCGAAATCTTCACCCAGCTCGTTCCCCTGTTCGTTGTTTTCCATATGTCGGCATAACCCGCATACAGGGTCTGTGCATTGTCAGGATCAATGATATAGGGGGTAACCCATGCACCATTACCGGCTCCCGAAGGCTGAATGGCATTTGCAGTAGCCCAGTGATTTGTAGTCCGGTCGATCTGGCCATTTACGTATGTACCATACTGAACATTGACATTGGTATAATCTATCAGGCACTCCATGCCATCTCCGCCTTTTACATCTTCCCATGATCCGCCGGATAAAAGTTTGGTCCCGTTGTCCTGCAAACCGGTGATGACTTCATTGGAAACCGTTGCTGAAACACTGAGTTTATACATCTGACTGATCACTATGCCATTGGTTTTATCCGCCCACCCGGTTCCATTATTGGATGAAAAATAGACACCTCCGTCATTGGTCTCAAACAGATCGCCATTGCTGCGGAATGATAAATTATGTTTATCTGCATGCACGGCCGGAACGCCATCACCCCACCAATGATTGACAATTGACCATGATGCACCACCTGAAAGTGAACGCCAGGTGTTTACGCCCCCCACCAGCAGGATATTCGCGTTGGAGGGAGAAACAGCAAGGCTTAAATCGTACCAGCCCTGACCGCCTGAGTCACCGCCGTTGGAACTCCATCCCAGTAAATTGAGGGTTGTTCCCGAGAAAACCTGTGTGTAAGCCGCCCCGCTGTTGGTCGATTTGTATATTCCATACAAGCCGCTGCCTGAATTTACGGCTATGGCATATACCCATGTGGGCTGAATAGGTGTAACTGCCAGTTCAATCCTGTAGGCGCTCGAATTGGTGAAAGCCTGGGTCCAGGTTCCTCCCCCATTGGCTGAGAGATAAATCTGACCGGTTTTTGTTGAGCCGTAAAGTGTATTAAAATCCCCGGGTTTAAATTCCATATCAATAAAATCAGTCGCTGTCAACTGCGTATTCCAGGTTGTGCCTCCGTTTGTGGTAATATATACCCCGTTTGTTGTTGCGGCGATAAGGTTCTGATTGTTATTCGGGTCCAGCAAAATCCGGTTGACCATTTTTCCGTCTGAAATGTCAAAAGCGATCCCTGTTGCATTCCAGGTTGAGCCGCCATCTGTCGACTTCAGCACGCCGATGCTGCGGTTATCCCAGTGGTCCTTATCTCCGGTGGCGATATAAATTGTATTTGATGTGGCATAATCTGCCGGAATGACGATGTCACTGACAGCGAGCACGCCATTGTTGTTGGTCAGACAGCTCCATGATGAACCGTTATTTATGGTAACCCACAATCCGCCCGCAGCTGTCCCGACCCAATAGGTGTTTAAATCGGCAGGATGAAAGGCAATGCAGTTTATCCGGCCAATGCCGTTATACCCGCCAAGCGAAGTGTCAGGGCCCAATTGGGTCCAGTTTGCCGAGACCGGTGATTTTAACTGAGGATGGGCTTTTAAATATGCTTTATAAATTTCTTCCGCGGTTTGTTTCGGGAATTCACCTGTTGCAGGATTTACCTTACTTTCCATTTCATACTCCCAACGCTTGAACTGTTTCCAGCCCATGGCTTTTTTCTTCACTCCATTTTCGAGATAAAATCCCTTGTCAACGTTGTAGGGAGCCCAGTAGGTTTCAAAAGCATTCCTGTAGTCAAAAAGGGTTAATTCTCCTTTGGATTTGTCCGATGGTAAATTTCTTACCCAGGCCTGTGAAAACGAAGCCGATGCGAACAGCATGAACAACAAAAAAAAACAGATCTTTTTCATAAAAATTATTTATTGAGTCTGACAATTATCAGTCCTGTCACAGGGTGATGCCGGCAGGAACGAACTGGGTGACATCTCCCCCGTTGCGGATAATATCCCTTACGATGGAGGAGCTCAGCGAAGCGAATTCAGGTTCACAAAGCAGGAACACCGTTTCGATACCCGGGAACATCAGTTTGTTCATCTGCCCTATTCCGCGTTCGAATTCGAAATCGGACGATGTGCGAAGCCCGCGAAGGATAAAACCAGCCTTGTTTTTCCGGCAAAAATCAACCGTCAGGCCCGAATAACAATCAATTTCAATACGCGGGTTGCCTGCAAAAATTTCATTCAGCCAGGCCAGTCTTTTTTCAAGCGGGAACAATGATTTTTTTTCTCCGTTTTCGCCAATGGCAATGATCACCCTGTCGAACAGCGGAAGGGCCCGCCGGATGATTGATTCATGTCCCTTTGTCACCGGGTCGAAGGAGCCGGGGAACACGGCAATTCTTTCCATTCAATGTGTATTTGAACCGACAAAGATAATCATTAGGGAATGATTGAAGGACTATTCGAATGTAAAGGAGAGCTGGAAAATTTTCGAACTCACTTTATCGATGGATTCCGTATAGATATTATTTTCCCGGTTAAGCACATCGGTAAAACCATACATCATTTTGAGCTCGACCCCGAATTTGAACCATTCATTGTAAAAATCAAATCCAACGCCGGCTTCGGCATAGAAATCATTCTGGTTGAATTTTACAATTTTTTCACTGCTGTTTTTCTCACGCTTCTTAGCCTGGGAAGCAAGGTCGAGGGAGTACTGCGCACCTGCCATCACATAGGGTCTGAAATTGTTATACCTTAAAGCCTTATACCTGACCTCAATCGGGAAGTTGATATAGGTTGAAGGAACTTTTTTGTTAATGACCAGATTGTCGACCTTTGGCTTTTTGGCGCCATCCAGGGTGGAATATGTTTCAATGTTGTAGATCAAAGTACGGTCACCAAAGGAAAGTGAGGGGATGAACCGGAGATCAAGATGGTCTCCCATCCGCATGTTTGCCAGGATACTGATGACAAATCCCGGGATGGGTGAAGAATTGATGGAGAGAACACGGGCAGAATCAGGTAAAGGGAGAATGTCGGGAATGTATTCAGCGGTGAACATGCGGGTATTGAGGTCGGCGATGGGCCGGATGGTGGCAAAACTCTGGTTGATGCCAAGCACAAATCCAAAGCGGAATCTATCCTGATCAAAGGTGGGCATATTGAGTACCGCCATCCGCTGGCTCTTCGCGACAAAGGGATGAGCCATGATGAGAAAAAGCAGGATTAAAGCGCTAAGCCGTTGAATCTTCAATGAAGTACCGTGAGAAATATGAGATATTAACGTTGGTTTATGGAATTTATTTTTCAGCCAGGTAGATCGATGCTATTCCGGAATTGAGACTCCTCCTCCCGGCCTTGATTAATCCAAGTCCGGAGAGAATGTCCACAAACTTTTGTCCTGAGGGAAAGGCGGCCACTGATTCCGGAAGGTAGGTGTAGGCTTTGCGGTTACCTGAGATGATCCGGCCCATCACCGGGATAACAAAGCGGGAATATATCCGATAGAGCTGTTTCATCGGGAATGAGGAGGGATGGGAAAATTCAAGGATCAGCATGACCCCGCCCGGCCGAAGCACCCTTTTCATCTCCTTTAGCCCCAATTCAAGGTTTTCGAAATTTCGCACCCCGAAAGCTACCGTAATTGCTTCGAAGGTGTTATCGGAAAAGGGAATTTTTTCGGCATCAGCCCGGCGCAAGGTGATCACCTGGTTCAAACCTTTTTGATTGATCTTCTGCCGGCCGATCTCCAGCATTTTCTCGGAGATGTCGATCCCGACGATTTTTTGTGGTTTGATCTGTTCAATCGCAATGGCAAGATCTCCTGTCCCGGTTGCTACATCGAGTACTGAATTCGGATGATAGGTTTTCAGGATGCTGACCAGTGTTTTACGCCAGCGGTAATCAATACCAAAGGAAAGAAAATGATTGAGAAAGTCATACTTTGGGGAGATGTCGTCAAACATCACGCGTACGGCCTCCTTTTTGGATACTTCAATCATGGTTTAATGTAACAGGGTAACAGGGTGACAAGGTAACAAGGTGACAGGGTGACAAGGTATGATAGATTCTGCAGGTTGTATTGGTTGTCACTTTGCATTTGCGAATTAAAACAAAAAGGGATTACCCAAGTTATCAGATAATCCCTTTATATTTTTGAAAAAAACTATGATCCGAGTTGAAGACGTTTAAAACCGGTCACAGCCAGATCCTTATCATTGTCAGCGATGTACTGGCGGACGGATTTTTTAGAATCCTTGATAAAATCCTGGTTCAGCAGGGTCATCTCTTTAAAGAACTTGCCAAGTTTACCCTGGGCAATCTTTTCAAGCATCTCTTCCGGTTTGCCTTCCTGGCGTGCCTGATCTTTTCCGATCTCGATCTCGCGGTCAATTACTTCCTGGGTCACGTTTTCCTTATCAACGGCAACGGGGCTCATGGCAGCAACCTGCATGGCCAGTTCGTGCCCGATCTCACCAACATTCTTTGCATCTTTTTTACTCATGCCGATGACTGTGGCAAGGCGGTTTCCGAAATGGTTGTAAGCAAACACAACAGGCGCCTCGACCACCTCGAAGTGGGCGATCTGAATTTTCTCTCCGGTTTTACCAAGCAATTCATCGAGTTTCTGCACTACGGTCGTCGATCCGATTGACATGGGCATTAATTCGGCAACAGAATGAAATCGGTTTGCAACACCAAGGTCAAGGAGGTTTTTTGAAAACTGGATAAACTCTTCGGTCTTTCCAACGAAATCGGTTTCACAATTGACCATGATGACAGCGCCAAAAGTCTGGTCGTCAGAGACCTTGGCAATAACAAATCCCTGGTTTGCATCGCGATCAGCCCGTTTCCCGGCTACTTTCTGTCCCTTTTTACGGAGATAATCAATGGCTTTATCAAAATCACCTTCTGTTTCCTGCAGGGCCTTCTTACAATCCATCATCCCCGCACCCGACATCTGGCGCAATTTATTTACATCAGCAGCAGTAATATTCATATAGAAAATTTTTGATTAAAAACTTAAATTCAGATAACGAATTAACGTGGTGGCGAAGTAGCGAAATATAATTCGTCATTCGTCATTCGTCATTCGTCATTACTTCTTGTTGCTTCTTCCGGCGGGTTTGCTGATACGCTTGCGGGCCGGCTTGTTTTTATCTTCCGGTGCGGGCTCCATGGCTTTCATCTTGGCCACCTTCGTATCAACGAAATCCTTCTTTACGATTTTGATGCCGTCTTCGTCCACTTCATCCTCGTCAGAATCGAGTATGTTGGATTGAAGCCTGCTTTCGAATTCGTCGCCTTCGCCGCGTTCATCGCTGGCCTCTTTTTTATCGCGCTCAAGTTTGCGTTCCACGAGTCCCTCTTCAATGGCCCTGACCATGGTATCCACGATAAGGGAGATTGATTTGGAGGCATCATCGTTGGCCGGAATGGGGAAATCCACGGTTCTCGGATCGGAATTGGTATCGACGATGGCGAAGGTTGGGATATTCAGCTTCTTGGCTTCGGCAAGGGCGATGTGCTCTTTCAGGATGTCGACGATGAAAATAGCCGCCGGCAGACGGTTCAGGTCGGCGATTGAACCAAGGTTCTTCTCCAGTTTGGCCCGTTCACGCGTGATGGTAAGGCGCTCCTTTTTTGAAAGGTTGGTGTACGAAGGACTGCTCATCAGTTTGTCGATGGAGATCATCTTGCGCACGGCTTTACGGATGGTGGCAAAGTTGGTGAGCATACCGCCCGGCCATCTTTCTGTCACATAGGGCATGTTTATGCGCTTGATGTGCTCGGCCACGATTTCCTTGGCCTGTTTTTTTGTAGCAACAAAAAGCACTTTTTTCCCTGCCTTGGCAATTTGCTTCAACGCTGCAGCTGCTTCGTCAACTTTTGCCATTGTTTTATACAGGTCGATGATATGGATCCCATTGCGTTCCATAAAGATATAGGGAGCCATGGCAGGATTCCATTTGCGGCGCAAGTGACCGAAATGGACACCTGCATCCAATAATGCATCAAAATTCGTTCTTGACATATAATTGTTCTATGAATTCTAAAATACTAACGTTTACTAAACTGGAATCTCTTACGGGCTTTTTTCTGTCCGAATTTTTTACGTTCCACCATACGCGGGTCGCGCATCA
>JBAXVX010000060.1:0-10544 GCA_037128705.1 Bacteroidota bacterium
AAAGCCGGTACCAAGCCGTCCTACAGTTATTCGGAGGTCGGGGCAGCATCTTCCGACCATGATCATTCAGGGACTTATGAACCTTCGATTTCAAAATCCACCGGATATGCAAAGTGGACCGGGTCAGCCTGGAGTTTTGTGAATGATACCTATGTTACAGGCACTCCCTGGACGTCGATGGGTTATGTCACCGGTACCCCCTGGACCAGCATGGGATATATAACCGGGTACACAGAAACCGATCCTTTGGTTTCTGCCTGGGCTAAAGCCGGTACCAAGCCGTCCTATAGTTATTCGGAGGTCGGGGCAGCCTCTTCCGGCCATGATCATTCTGGTACTTATGAACCATCAATTCCAAAAACTGGCGCAGGCTACCTGATTTATAGTGCTGGCGCATGGTCATGGCTGAATGAGGTTTATCTAAAAGACGATGTAAGGTGGTACACCAATGAAACGGGAGTAAGTCATTTCTGTATTGCTCCAAATACATATTTGGGTGGAAAAACTCTGAAACAAATAAATCTTTTCACATCGCTTATTATTTCACGTTACGGTGGTTTTTCATGGGGCGGGGCAACTCCACCTTATGCTCTCTATGTGAATGGATTTTCAAGATTTGATTCAACAGCGAATTTTACAAAAAATATCAAAGTTTCCGATTCTATTTCAGGCCCAAAATTTCGAATCACTAAGGAGGGGGGCTATGCCGTTAAAATGACGGCAGGTGAAAATTTACAAAGGGGCAGAATTGTAGTTTCCGAAGACGATGGAAGTGTGTCGAAGGTGTACAATATCGCTAACAGTTCAAATATACCAATCGGGATTGTTTATGATACTGCGGTTAATGGTAATTCTGTTTGGGTGGTTATAAATGGCATAGCCGATATCAAGGTTGAACTTGATGGCGGTGCATATAACGGTTATATAATTGGAATTTACGATGATGGGGATGGATTTGTAGATGGATCTGCCACGGCCATTGATTCATATTTTCATATTTATGGATGTTCCCTCCCGTGGGCTTTTCCTGTTAAAATAGGTACGTGGATTGAAACCAAATCAACCGCAGGATGGGCAAAAGGAATCGTAAATATTCAACCGGTACAAATGATTTCATCTTGTCCTTAACACAGTAAATATGAAAACTCATCCTGTTATTTTATCCCAATTCATTGTCCTTTAATACAAAAGTCCCAACCGATATTTTTACAAATAAATATTTTGAACTATGAAAATCAGTGAAGATTATAGCCAAAATGCAGGTATTGTCGATATCGCAGATGAGGAAACAATTTATTATTGTTATCCTGAATTAGGTACAACTAGTGAAATTCAGGCGAAATGGGCAATTTGCCGGGCTAAAAAAAATGGAACCGCCTGGTATTATCAGTGGGCCGAAGGTTCGCTCGAAAGAACGTTCAAGGCATCAGAAAGATTAACTCTTGATTATTCATGGATAAAATAAAATACGATGAAAACACACTATGACTCATTAATGCAGCAGGTAATCTCCCATCCCCATGATGCCGAAGATATTACCGGTTTAGCAGATTTACTTAAAGGTTTCCAGGGAACGCTCGATGCTTCTGAAGGAACGGCTTTGCTCCCAGTTATTCCTCCAGTATCAACTGTTTCAGGGTGGTGGTTGATCACTGAGGGTGGTTATGTTTTGATCGGTGAAACAGGCACCTTATTTGAGCCGGGAGACATGCTTGGGTATACCCTTTCAACTGATACATATTCTCGTGTCGATTCAAAGCTCAACGATGCCCAAGTTGACATCACCAGTACGTTTACCAAGCTTCTCACCGGACTGGCCACCCAAAAGCTGGTTAATGAGCGCTTGGATAAATTAATTACCGTTTCATCCAGTGCTCCGGCGATTACTGATGATTCTTCTCTCGGATTTTTTATAGGAAGCATATGGGTTAAATCATCAACTGACGTCTATCAGGCGCTTAATGTAACCCCAGGTGCCGCTGTATGGAGGACAGTATCCTCATACAGTGATGCTCAGCTTACCATTACCAGCACTTTCACCAAACTTCTCACCGGTCTGGCAACACAGAAGCTTGTAAATGAGAAGTTGGATAAGCTCATCACGACCTCATCCAGCGCCCCAACGGTAAATGACGACACCGCAGCTGGATTCTTCGTGGGATGCATCTGGATAAAATCTTCTGTTGACGTTTACCAGGCTGCAGATGTAACCACTGGAGCTGCTGTCTGGAAGAAGGTCTCATCGGTTAACGATGCTCAGGTTGATGTGACCAGCACTTTCACCAAACTTCTTACCGGCTTGGCCACGCAGAAGCTAGTAAATGAGAAGCTGGATAAGCTTATCACGACCTCATCCAGTGCTCCGACAGTAAATGATGACACCACGGCCGGATATTTCGTGGGATGCATCTGGATAAAATCCTCTGTGGATGTTTACCAGGCCGCGGATGTTACCACTGGAGCTGCTGTCTGGAAGAAAGTATCATCGGTTAACGATGCCCAGGTGGACGTGACCAGCACGTTCACCAAACTTCTCACCGGATTGGCCACACAGAAGTTGGTAAATGAGAAAGTTGACAAGCTCATCACGACCTCATCCAGCGCCCCATCGGTAAATGACGACACCGCAGCCGGGTACTTCGTGGGATGCATCTGGATAAAATCTTCTGTTGACGTTTACCAGGCTGCAGATGTAACCACTGGAGCCGCTGTTTGGAAGAAAGTCTCATCGGTTAACGATGCTCAGGTGGACGTCACCAGCACTTTTACCAAACTTCTCACCGGTCTGGCCACCCAGAAGACGATCAACGAGAAAGTTGATAAACTGATCACCGTTACAACCACGGCTCCCGTGGTCACCAGTGATGGTGCCAACGGGTTTTTCGTTGGGTGTTTGTGGGTTGATACAACCGCAGGTAATGCTTATCAGTGCAAGGATTCTACTACCGGTGCAGCCGTTTGGTTGAAAATCTCGTCCGTAAACGATGCCCAGGTGGATGTTACAAGTACTTTTACGAAACTTCTCACCGGACTGGCCACACAGAAGTTGGTAAATGAGAAGTTGGACAAGCTCATCACCATATCATCCAGTGTTCCAACCGTGAATGACGACACCACGGCCGGATACTTCGTTGGATGCATTTGGATAAAATCCTCTGTGGATGTTTATCAGGCTGCAGATGTAACCACTGGAGCCGCTGTCTGGAAGAAAGTCTCATCGGTTAACGATGCCCAGGTGGATGTGACCAGCACGTTTACGAAACTTCTCACCGGACTGGCCACGCAGAAGACGATCAACGAAAAGGTTGATAAACTGATCACCGTTACAACCACTGCCCCCGGAGTCACCAGTGATGCCGCAAATGGATTCTTCAACGGGTGTTTGTGGGTCAATACGGCCACCAGTAGCGCCTATCAATGCAAGGACGCAACCACCGGCGCAGCTGTTTGGATCAACATTTCACTCAATGGGAGTGAAACATTGGCTTACCGTGATTTCACATCTCAATCAGCGGATCCCGCTTCTCCTGCTGCAGGGACTCAAAGAATGTTCGCTGGAAGTATTGGACAGATATTTATCAAAGACAGTGCCGGCATAAAATCAATGCTTTCGCCAGGTGTTATGATAAACCACATTGGTACGCCTGGTGGACTCGGTTTTGGTGTGGGCATTTGTCCTCCTGAAACATTGGCGGTTTATAATTCAGCGAATGTAGGGGGAGAAATATTCTCTCTGCCCGGATGCTATGATATCAATTCAGATAATTATGGCAATTACATGTGCGCAAAGGATGCTTCCATTATGGTTTGGGTCCCTTTTTGCTGGGTAAAACGCAACCCATGGGATGTTAAACCGGCCGGTTATTTTGCCACGGAGGCTGCTGCAAATGCTGCCAGCTACATGCTTCCGCGTGTATTCGTTAATGGTTCAGGGGGTGTTGCAACGATCAAAAAAGGCATCTTCATCGACAAATACGGCGCATCCCTGACCGGGATCACGGCTGCTGATCTTGATGCCAGCGGATCACTCTCGGGCAAAGGAGTTTTGTCTTCAATCAAAAACGGCAATCCGATATCTTCAGAAAACGTCTCCCTTCGCAAATTGGTTACCGGGTCAGATAATCTTTATGCCGGTTCATTCGCAAACTGCAGGAGCAATACTCAAACCCCTGTTGATGCTTATTACGGTGGGTTTGCAGCCATTAAATCGCGTGGAAATAATTTCCATATAATGAGTGTGTTTGCCCGGGCACTGCTATTTGACCTGGTCAAGGCTCATCAAACAGCTGCAGTAGGAGTAAATTTCTGCGCCTGGAATGATGTCAGTCCATATTTTCCAAAAGGAAATAATAATTATGGGGTCGATTACAATGACACTGGGGTTACGTTTTCTGCTTGTACTGATGCTTATTGGTCGGCTAAGACAGCTCCTATGGAAGCTCGTAAATGTGGTTCGGGATCTGTTTTTAATAAAACCACCCACAACGGACAGGCCTCCGGAGTTTGTGACATCAACGGAAATCAATGGATTTTCCTGCAGGGATTAACCTCGGCCGGATCAACCATGTATATCTTAAAAGATACAGTTGATATCAAAACCGTCACTGGTGGAAACTCCGGAGCCACTGATCACTGGGGGTCAACCGGCATAGCGGCCATGTTCGAAGAGATCACTCCGGACCTCTCTGGAGCCGATGATTCAAATTTGGGCAATGGGGCAAACGAAGTGTTCGATGGTAGCACAGATCGCACCGCAGCGGCATATAAGATCGGTTCTGCGCTGTTGTGCAAGGCCGCAAGTTCGTACAGCGCAGGTGGTTCAACTGCTTACGGTAACGATTACTATTATAATCTTTTAGCTGACAATTTGGCGCCGGTTGGTTTTGGCTATTGGGCTGACCTTGGCCGGGCCGGCGTGGGCGCGCTCCTTTTGCATTACGCTCGTACGTATGCCTACAGGATTGTGTCCGTTCGTGGCTGCCTTTTGATTGATTGAATGTCCGGGGCGATGCGATAGCGAGCCCCCTTCGAATTTTTTTTTTCGTTCTTTGACATTTTGACGTGAGTTTGTGAAAGGAATAAACTAATTTTGTTTTTATCCAGTCTTCAATGCCCAGATAAGTGAGTGAGTATCTTTTGATCGAAAAGAAAATCCGAGACATGATTGTTTACAACAATATCATGTTGAAGCAATTTCCAAAACATGAAAAGTATTTGCTTGCTGCCAAAATCCGCCAGATGGGATATGACCTTCTTGAATTGGCTGTTGCAGCCAATAAAAAGTACATCAAGAAAACAACGTTTACCGAGTTCGATGTAAAGCATGAAGTGATTCGCCAGATGATAAATCTGGCTTTTGAACTTCAGTACATCGATGCGAAGAAACACCGCGTAAGTCAGCTCATGGTGGATGAAGTTGGGAGAATGCTTGGATCCTGGATAAAAGCAACAGATTAAAGGGTAATGCTTGATAATGTTTTGGCGCCTATTGGTTTTGGCAATTGGAATAACATTGGCCGGGCCGGCGTGGGCGCGCTCAATTTGAATAACAATCGAACGAATGCAAACAGAAATGTGTCCGTTCGTGGCTGACTCTGGAGTAACTGTGTTTGAGAGTGCATGTCCTACTGGGACAGAGCAATGGAAATTCCAAAGGGAACATTATCCTTGTCAGAAATGACAAAAATTCAAGGGACTGGCCATTTGAGTAGGTAATAACGAAAATCTGGCCAGCCCGTTTTTTTTATGAAAAGAGCAGGAGGGCTTAAACATCTTTGGTTGAATTACGAGGCGCTACTTCAGGCCTGGTATGAGGTTAAGCATAATAAAAGTTACTTCTTTACTATCCTCTCTTATGAGCAGAACCTGGCTGTTAACCTGTCAAACCTGCTGACTTCCCTTGAAAACGGGACTTACCGCCCTGAAAAATTACGCCTGTTTTATGTTCATGATCCAAAGACCCGGCTTATTGAAGCTCCTGTTTTGCAGGATCGCATTGTTCAGCACGCGCTACTTTCGATTATTGGTCCACTGATTGAAAATCGTTTCATCGATCATTCGTATGCCTGTCGCGTAAAAAAAGGCACGCATGCCTCCAGCGATCAGCTTAAAAGCTACCTGGTTAATTACACTGGTGTGGGCTATTACCTAAAGATCGACATTGAAAAGTATTTTTATTCGATCGATCATAAGGTGTTGGATGGCCAGCTTCGGCAGATCATTAAATGTGAAGAAACCCTTGATCTTTTGAAGCTTTTTTACAAGCATGAATCGGGAAAGGGACTTCCCCTTGGAAACGTTACTTCGCAGATCCTGGCCAACCTTGCCCTAAATCCACTGGATCACTTTATAAAACGGGTCCTAAAATTCCATCATTATGTCCGGTATATGGACGATATGGTAATCCTGTGTGATTCAAAACAGCGCCTTCAGGACGCACTTCCACAGATAAAAGAAGTTGTGGATTCACTCGGTTTAAGGATGAACAAGAAAACCAAGATTTCCCGCATCAGTGAAGGGATTGATTTCGTTGGATACAAAACATGGTTTAATCGCCGGGTGATTCGCAAGCGATCACTCTATCGAATAAAACACAAACTCGCTCAGGATGCTAATCAAAACCGCGTAGCATCGTTTCTCTCGCACGCAAAGCGAACCGATTCGATTGTTTACGTGATAAAGCAAATCCTTTCAGTGGCTCCCGATTACCGCCCCTGGATCGAACAGTGGTATCGTAAACATTTTAAAAATAAAGTAATATGAAATATTTTCTCAGTAAACAGATCTTTATCGATGGTGAGCTTTATGGATTTCAAGTTCCCTCTTCTGAGCCCATGAGTGAAACCCAGGTGAAGCATTTTCTCTATGACCGTTCGGGGGATATTGAGTTACATGGAGTTGACTGCACAGATGACCAGGTCGCTGATCTGCTGGCAATCCAGGATTCAAGATGTGAAGTGAGCGAGATAACGTTTGAAGAGGCAACTGCCACTTTATCAGTTTGCCGGGCATATCAAGAGATTGATCAGCACACCGTGTCAGCCATCCGCAGTCGTTATGATATCAACCGCGAACTTTCAATCATCAAGCTTGGCAGCGCTGATGCACAGTATGTCGAAATGCAGGAATATATTAATGCCTGCCGCGCAGAAGGGACTGACCAGAAAATTGCGATGGGATTAAAGCTTTCGGTTTAGCAATTACTAAACTTTTCATTATGCTCTCTCTGGTCATAGGCTCCCAGCCGGTTGAACTGCCGCCTGATTTTTCGCTCACCATGAATTTGAAGTCGCCAATCTTCAGCGAAGTTGGATCCTATTCCTATCCGTTCAAACTTCCATACTCCCCACGCAACGCCATTGCAATGGGGTTCCGTCACAGGGTTGCATCAACCGGTGATCCTTATAAAGTGGATCAGGGTGTGTTTCGCTGGAAGGGATTGCAACTGTTTGCAGGATCTGTTAAAATGAAGATATTAAACTCCGGGACTTTCGAGGGGAATATGTTTGAAGGTAATGGGGATTTTAATTATTTGCGAAAAAACTACACCCTGCAGGATGTGGATTTTGGAGAATTGACTTTTGCCTCTGAACCTGGGAGGTTAAGTTACATGAACGGGTGTATGAATACTGCTTATCCGGATCGTGATATTTGCTTTCCTCAGATCCTCAATAAAACATATTTCGAAGAACTTCCCGCAAATACCGGTTTACATTATTTCAACAACTACATTCTTTCGCTTCTCAAAACAGAGTCCATTGGTGGGGTTACCGAGCGGTACATCATCGTGCCGATGCTTTATTTGCGGTTTGTTCTTAAAAAAATATTTGAGCATCAGAATTACGCCTTTGATGATTCATTTTTCAGATTGGATCATGATTTCGATTCGCTTGCGCTGTTTAATTCGGTTGACTGCAATGGCGGACCGTACGGTTATTTTCTATATCCTACCACCAAATTGTTGTTGAACTATCATGTTCCGCGAATGACTATCAATGATTTTTTTACTGGTCTTGAAACCTTCTTTAATATTCGTTTTTTTATCAACAACATTACCCGCAGCGTGCGCCTGATGTCGGTTGATACGATCGTTAAATCTGCTGAATTTACCGAATTCTCAGACCGTCTGATCTCGGTAAGCGTAGAGCCTACGGATCAGATCACCGGCTATTCTCTATCGATGAACATGCAGACCGATGATGAATTATATACCTTGCGCAAAGAACTGGATGATGAAAGGTTGAGTCATTTAAAAAGCAGTGTTGAGACAGTTTCGGATTTAAATCCATGGCCATCTGATCAGGTCATGGACTTGCGCTTTGTACTGGAAAAAAACATGTACTATATACTCTGGACTGACAAGCAGTGGATGCCCTGGTATGAGACTGTTGATCTTTATTTGGAGTACCGGTATAGGAGTTCAAATCAGTCGATCGAAACAAAATTTTCGACCTTGTTAAATAGCAGCATAAACGATCCTGCAGTGGTAGGCTCTAAACAGACGGATTGGAAAGAAGTAAGTGGAAAATTATTCTTTGCTCATTATGATGAAACCGTCCCGGCCTGGAAAAAGATGATTGCCCTTCCGGCCACCCTGGACAATAGTCTTTATTTTGGCTCAGAAACGGGTCTTTTTAATAAACATTACAAGGCCTATTTTGATTTCATGATGCAGACCAGGCTCGTGAAAATCGTAAAGCAAATGGAATTTTCTGAGCTCAAGGATTTTGATTTCACAAAGAAGTATATGATTAATGGCATTAAATACCTGGTTGCAGGCATCCAGGTAACAATTAAAAAGGACCGGATATCACCGGCGCTCCTGGATTGTTACCCATGTCCGTGAGGATAAGGAGTTGAAATATTTCAATAAAAAAAGCGGATCAGGAAACTGTCCGCTTTTTTTTTATCTTTGAGGTGTCGCATATTTATTTCATTTCATCACGGCAAAGGCTATCCCTGGTAGAGTAAAGGGGAAGCCTTTACACAACATATAGCCGTGAGGTGAAATGGTGTGCGACAGCTACCGGGGTTTTTTAAATTTTCAGCCATGTCGCACACCGAATTAGAAGCAATTTTTGCGCGCTTCAAAGAATCTTTTCCTCCCACTTCTGAGTACACAGAAGGGGTTACCTTAAAACTTACTACTGACGAGTTAACCACAATGATCGAGGATTTTTATCCGGGTATAGATGTGGGTGATCTGTATTCGCTCATGACCTCTCACGGTTATGAGTACCGACCGATTGAATACAATGAAACGGTAACATTTTACTGGCTGGTTGGAAGGTCATAGAGAGGGAAGGGATTTTAAAAATGAGTCCGAGGTTCTGCGAGAGAACCTGTCAAGGTATTTTTGTGTCTCCTCCAGGGAAGAATGCCTGTTTTGTAGTTGCAGATCGCGTGCATTTGCTCCGGCCTGGATGGCCATTCCGTTTCCGGTATGTTTAAGGGCATAGATGTTTTTTTCCAGGTTGTTCTTTTTTGCATATACCGCCCATGCTTCAGCTACCCTGGTTGGGGCTATTTCTTTTTCTCCTCTTTTCATTCCGCGTGCAAACACGTAGTATTCCCCCGGGTAACCAAGATCCAGCTTTCGGATGGCCTGCTTCACGGCCGGGGGCATGGTGATTGTTTCCTCCTTTTTGTTTTTTGATATTTCTCCGCTCACGTGCAGCAGATCACCAATTCCATTTAGGTGACGCACTTTCAAGCGAACGATTTCCTGTGGGCGAAGGAAACAGTTAAAGATCAGAAGAGCGATCACGTAAAGGTTATGATCGTAGGAGGGCAGGGTTTCTGATATGATCTTTAGCTCAGAGGGTGAGAAGGCAATAATTTCAGTATCATCCAGGCGGATCTTTTTCTGCTTAAAGAACGGGTTAACCATTAAATATTCTTTTTCGACCAAAAAGTTAAAGCATGTTTTTATGGCCTGCAGTATGTTATTATAGGTGCGCTTAGATATTTTTCGCTGGCCTACACTTTCCATATAGAGGCCGGCATGGTTGTAATTAAATCCGTCTATCGGTAGCTTGTCATAACCATTATCCTGGGCCCATTTCCGGAATTGTTTTATATAGGATTTATAGGAAGTATTGGTGCGACTGCGGTGGAAAACTTTAGTTGTTTCAAGGTAATAATCCAACGAAACTGAGAGTGATGTCTGAGAACGGTTATGCTGAGCGAATGGATTAAAGCCCCGGGAGAGTTTGAAATTTATTTCCTTGATCATCTCCTTTGCCTGGCCGTATCGCTGGACTCGGGTAATATATTTTGATGGAATGTATTGGTGGAAACGATGATATTTACCTGTTTCGGGGTCTAAAAAGGAATAATAGACCATCCATCGGGCGGCTAAGTTGCCATCGGCATCGTAAAGTTTTGCTTTTTTGAAGTTCATTGGTCGAGTTTTTGAAAAAAAACAGGAACCAACGAGAGAAGAACTATCTGAGCTTATGTTTCATTTTGTTTCAAACTCAATCGGCAAAGTCCGCAAAACAGTGCCAATCAATCCTTTATGAAACCTTGTAGCGGGGACAGGA
>JBAXVX010000061.1:0-10461 GCA_037128705.1 Bacteroidota bacterium
CCAAGGAACCGAGGATGATGAAGAGAAATGACACACTTAATTGAACACTCCCTTTACATTTGCCTTCAGTGTATATCATAAAGTTTTCACTATCCGGATCCCGGTTTCACAGGAGGCTTTTTATCTCTTTAATTTTCCTCTCCCGGTCGAAGGAATAGGTTTTATCTGATTTTTCACATAAATCGTAAAGCAGCAATGACTTTTTCAGCAACTGCTTTTTACTTGCCGAATCCTCATTAATTCCGAAGTGAAGTACCAGTTCTGCCAGTAATTCAAGGTTTGCTGCATTAAATCCCCTGTACCGGGAAAGGTATTCGCTGAAAGCCGGTTCATCCAGCGTCAGACAATGCTTCAGATCAAATCCAATATCATTGAAAAGCTGTTCATTCGTCTGTTCGAACTGGTTATTTATTGTTATGGCCAGATTATCCTCTCTTCCCCTGATCCTGCCTAAAATGGCGCGCAGGACCGATCCTATTTTCTCAATTTCCCGTAAGAAGTAATCCTTCTGTTCCATGTTATTTTTTTATGAAGTTAATATCTCGGCTTGTCTTTTATCTCTTCATAGTATCTTTCTATCCCAATCTCTTTTATCCTTAGGTTTATCGAGACTGATCGCTTGTTCATCTGAGAAGGCAAAGCACTTTTCACAGTGTATGCCACAGGGACCGAAACGTGCATTCATCGGATGATTCATCTATTTAAGGATATTGTTTTCAACAAGTTTTATTTCGTCAATTATGGGTGTTTTTATTTCAATGCGGACTGGATCCGTCAAACAACCGCCATTTCCATTCCTGCTTTTTCTTGATCAATATCCCGGTAAAGCGATAGGGGGCTTTGAAAATTTCTTTGGAATCGCTTGATATGTGAATAAATCCATCCACCAAAACCCAGGCGGTCTGATCATTGTAATCAATATCAATCCTGTTCATTTCAAGGAAAACGCTTTCTTTCGGGAAAATTGAGTTGAAATGTCCCCTGATCTGATCTTTCCCTTTCCATATCTCGGCGCTGTCAGACCCAATAAACATGATGTTTTCGGAATCGTCGAACAACGACATCATCAGGTCCGTGTTCGCCTTCTGGGCACAGGTATTGAAATGCTGCAATGCCGCCATGATCTCACTTTTTATCTTTTCAGATTGAACCTGGGCAGGCAGGGAATGCAACAGTATTGAAAAACTCATTAACAAAACCAGTTTAAACAGTGTGTTTTTTTTCATGATTTTTTTATTGGACCATAATGAATGAATAGCATCTACTAAGTTACATCCCTTTTATCAGGCTGAAGTTTTACACGAAAAGAGGGTTATGACTGACCATAGACCTTCAAGGAGATATTCTCCACAAAATCCTGCATCTGTTTCTTAACGATAGATTTCTTTATGTTTGGCGGCCTGGGTTGCGCGATGGCAGAGTGTCTGTCAGCTGAAGTTGCGGACTTCCCGGCGATTTTAGCCAGGACACGGATTAGGGATTCAATATCCTCCCTGCTGTTTCCGATGCCCAGGCTGATCCTGACCAGGCCGGGGAGCCTGATGGATGGAAAAAGTGTCAGAAGTAACCGCTGGAGCCGCTCAACTGAGGGACTTACCCCGAGAAGATGCTTTATTAGGATGTGTGCGCAGTGACAACCGTACCGGACGCCGATTCCGCTTTGAAGGGCCAGTTCATTGGCCACCCGGTTCGGCATCATACCCTTCATCCCAAACACAATGACGCCGATCTTATGTCCAAACCCGGGCGAATCGGGATCTGTTACACCATAGACCCTGAGACCGGGTATTTGCGCCATTCCCTTCAAGATCATGGCTGTAAGCGCCTGTTCCTCCTCCCTGATCACCTCCAGTCCGACCCGCTGCAAAAGTACAAGCGACTTGCCCAATGCGGCGATCCCACCGGCATTCTCCTCCCCCGACGACCTGATCAAATCAAGTTCAGCCGAATTGAAATTAAGCAGTCCCTTCCCTGCCACCAGCACGCCACAGCCAAAAGGCGCATATACCTTGTGGGCAGAGAAGGCAAGAAAATCAATGCCGCACTCCGTCATATCAACCTTGCGATGGGCCACCAGCTGCGCCGCATCAATCAGCAGCTTCGCCCCATGCCGGTGAACGATCCGGCTGATCTCCGCGATATCATTGCAGATACCGAGAACATTGGATGCACCGCTCAGCGCGACAAGCCCGATCCGCTTGTTCCCGTGCCGGCCCTCCAGGTTATATTCCTTCAGTATGGAATCCAGTTCGTTCAGATCAACAAAACCTTCGGCGTCCACGGAAAGCCTGATCAGGTTAACACCGTCAACCATGCGCCAGGGCAGATCATTTGAAGAGTGTTCAAGGATGGTATTGAGCACGACAGGAGCGGAATCCTCCCCGGGGGTGCGGCTCAAACTTTCGGCTGCAATGTTGATGGCTTCGGTGGTGTTGGATGTGAAAATAACATCATAATCAGCAGGTGGCGCGCCCAGCGCCGCGGCACAGATGGACTTCACCTCCTGAACGAGCTCCTCCTTCACTTTATCAGGCTGCTGCAAGGTAAGGCGAAAGGTATTCCACACCGGAACAAAGGCAGGCGTGCTGGCGCTGTTGTCCATGTTGATAAGAGGCTTTTGACCCTCCATCGTAGGGCCCCGCAGGCCCTGCCCTGCCATGGTTTTACTCAGCTTCTCCAGAAGTTCACGCCCTGAAAATTTCTCCAGCTCATCCTTGTAAAGCAAATCATTCAGGGTCAGCCTGCCTGATTCCGGATTCATGAAGATATCCTTTCCATATTGCTGTATTAGGCGCAGTGCACGGGCAAAGGCGATGACGTTGATGATGGCCGGCGTTCCCGCCTCAAACCTGCCGGGTGCATCGGCCCAGATCACCCAGTCCCGGGAGATAAGCCGGGTGGTCCCCCCGCCGGTCTGCACAGGGGCGCCTCCAGGCAAAACTGACTTTTTAACCGCCAGCGCCCTGACCCCCAACGATAGTCCGATCGCAAGACTGGAGAGGCATTGATAACTTTTGGACTCCAGTTGTGCCATGAGGGCATCGGCCCTTGCAGGAGTGCAAAAGATGACGGTATATCCGGCTTTCTTCAAACCCAGGAATTCCAGGACCATGTCGCCGGCCTGGTCATATAAACGGGTTGACACCATTGAATTGTGCCCGCTACCCCGGTGAACATTGGAATAGCGCTCCAGCGCTGCAAAAACGCCATGTTCCAAAGAGGCGTATCCATCGAATTTCTTGTTATTTCCAGGATTATTGTTTTCCATCATGGGCGTTGTTTATCTCTTATGCAGCGGACGGAGAACCCCATCCACTTCGGGTGTGTATTGCGGTAAATATCATCCAGTCCGTAGATCATGTTCCGGTACCAGGCCGTTGATTCCCCGGATGCGGTACTGCTCCACCAGAATCCGCTCTTTCCCCCTACAAAGAACCGGCCGTTGCTGCAGCGCTCGCCACCAGGAAGCGCGGAGAAGCCGACCCCATCCTTGCCATTTCCGCCCGAGTCCCAGCCTGATCTGTTTTTCAGCATCAGTCCCGCATCGGTTCCACGCCCGCCCGACAGGTCCCAAACCGGATCACCCGTGCCATACCTGGAATCGGTGTTTCCTTCAAGTAACTTCCACGCTTCATCCGACGGCACCCTCCAGCCATCGGGGCACAGCCTGCCCGTGTTTACTGCGTACCAGTTATAGAGCGCTCCCCAGGTTTTCGCATGGCCTTCATCATTGTGATACCAGCAAAATGCTCCGATGACCAGGCGTTGCCATGCAATGCTGTCGGAGATGCCGGTTATTTTTGTGCCATCGCCATAGGAGGTTGTTCTCAGGTTTTCGGCCATCCATTCATACCGGCCAATGATCACCGTGCGGTAGATGTTCCCGTCAATATCCGCAACAGACCCACTTTCGGGCGTCTGCGGCCTAAGTGGTGAGACACAAAGCAGGAAGAGGGATGACAAAATAATTAATCTTTTCATGAACAGTTACCTGTTAGCGCAGTAAAGATAATCCTTTGTTAAATAATCTGTACATTTGTTACCGGCATACCTGGAAGCGGGCAAAAAAGTAATATTTTTATGGTGAGCTACAAATATCATCACCTGGGAATTCCGACCAAAACGCCGGTGCCCGGTGAAAAACACCTTGAAGGATACGATATCTGGCATTGCGGGTACGAGGAGAGCGAATATGGAATCGAATGGATGCGGTACGGGAAAGATTGCAGTTTACCTGAAATCGTAAAAACCATTCCGCATGTAGCCTTTGAAGTAGATGACATCCAGGCCGCCATCCGCGGAAAAAAGGTGATCATCGAACCCAACAGCCCCTCCGAAGGCCATATTGTCGCCTTTATCGAAGAAAACGGCGCACCGGTAGAGTTCATTCAAATCCTTTCCAATCCACTCAAATGAGCAAAGCACGCGACACTAAACCCCACATCGGCATTTTCGGAAGAAGAAATAACGGGAAGAGCTCCCTCATCAATGTGATCACCGGCCAGGATATTGCCATTGTATCAGAGATTGCCGGAACAACCACCGACCCGGTGAAAAAATCGATCGAGATTGACGGGGTCGGACCGCTCGTTATCATCGACACTGCGGGAATCGACGACAGCGGGGAGTTGGGCCTAAAGCGCATCAGCAAAACGAAGGAGGTGCTCAGGATCATCGACATGGCCATCCTGCTGATTGCAAACAATGAATTTGATGAGCCGGAGAAAAACCTGATCCTCGATTTCAAAGCCAATGACATCCCCTATCTCATCATCCACAACAAATCGGATGAAGAGCCTATCTCCCCTGAATTATCAAGGGTGATCCATGAAAAGTACAACGTTCCGGTGGTAGGATTCAGTGTGACGGATCCGCATAATTTCGATGAGGTGATCAGGCTGATCCGCGAGACGATTCCCGAAACCGCCTTTCGAAAGCAAACCCTGGTAGGCGACCTGATCAGCCCGGGCGATGTGGTGTTGCTGATAACCCCCATCGACACGGAGGCTCCCGAAGGACGCATGATCCTTCCGCAGATGCAGGTGATCCGCGACGTGCTGGATCATGATGGAATTGCCGTCGTGCTGAAGGAACCCGAAGTGGCCGCCTATGTAAAGAAAATGAGCCCGCAACCGGTCCTGGCGATCACCGACAGCCAGGTGTTCCCCAAAGCCAATGCCGCCATCCCGAAAGAGATCATGCTCACCAGTTTCAGCATTGTCCTGGCCCGGCAGAAGGGTGATTTTGAACACTACATCGAGGGAACACCTCATCTGGATAACCTGCGCGACGGCGACCGCCTGCTGATCCTCGAATCGTGCACCCACCATGTCACCTGCGACGACATTGGCCGGGTGAAGATCCCGCGGTGGCTCGGTGCCTTTTCAGGAAAGAAACTGGAAGTTGATGTGGTGGCCGGCCTGAGCAAGATCATCCGACCCATCACCGATTATGCCATGGTGATCCAGTGCGGAGGATGCATGATCACGCGGAAACAGATCATCGGCCGCCTCAAACCAGCCATCGACGCCGGGATCCCGGTAACCAACTATGGCATGGCCATCGCCTGGGTGAATGGAATATTTGAGCGGGCCATTGAACCGTTTAGAAAAAAGGGAACAGGTTGACAGGGTAGGTGACAGGGTGAAAAGTGACAGAGTAATGGAGTAATGAAGTAAAATCGTGACGTGTGACGCGTGACAAAAAAATCGTATATCGTATATCATATATCGTAAATTTTTCTTTACGGTGTTGACATCGAAACGGGTATCACTTTCCCATTAAAAAACTTGTGTCCGTTCACTGCGAAGTCGGCAATATAATGGGCCATCTGCACAGGGTTTTGCGTCGCTTTGGCTCCCGGGAATGCCTTGGCAAACATCTCCGTCTGAACAGCTCCCAGCGCCAGGCAGTTCACCTTGATATCCTGTTCTTGCAATTCCTCGGCCAGTACCTCAGTCAGCGTGGCCAGCGCACCCTTGCTGGATGAATAGGCCGACAGGCCCGGGAACTTCTTGCTTCCCTGCACCCCGCCCATGCTACTGATGTTCACAATATGGCCACCCGGATTCATAATGGGTAACAGTGCCTGTATGAGGAAAAAGGGGCCCTTTATATTGACATTGAAGGTGGCATCGAACTCGGCCTGATCCAATTTTACGAAGGGTTTATTGACCATTTTCCCGGCGTTGTTGATCAGGATATCGCATTTGTGAATGAAGGTTTCCAGCCGCTGAACGATAAAGGGGTAAAACTCAAACTGGTTGAGATCGAACTCATAGGGGGTGACCTTCGCCCCGGGGGTCAATCGCACACATTCTGCGGCCAATTCTCTGAGGGCCTTGCCATTACGCGAAACTGCAACAATCTGGTTCTGCTTATGCCTGGATAAGGTCTTTACCAGCTCGAAACCGATGCCTTTGCTGGCTCCGGTTATAATTATATTCATGGGTCGGGGTTTTACAAAAAAGTTTACAAATATATGTAAGAAACCATTAAATATTAGCAACTTTCCCGTAACTTTGCATCCTGAGTGTGATTTATGATTCCGCTCATTGTATTGCATTAATTCAAACCCATCAAACACGTCCTAAATGAAAACATTTTTATCCATTTTCCTGCTTCTTTTTGTAAGCCTGAATTTTTCATTTGCACAGGAGGAAGTGCAGAAAGCCACGGTAATGCGTGCCACATACTTCGATATTTCCCCTCCCCTTCGGGACATGGTGCAAAAATCCGATGCCATCCACGATCAATCATGGAAATCCGGATTCGTTAAAAACAAACTGAATACTGTTTACACGGATAATACAGTGTACGATCAGTTTGCCAGTGACCCCCTTCGCCAGTTTGCCCCCGGGAATATCAGGACCGACACGACCATCCAGAATTTTGACGGGATCGGAACGACCGGTTACATGCCTCCTGACACCGATGGTGATGTAGGTATGTCAAATTACATCCAGGTTGTCAATTGCAAATATGCGATCTACGACAAGAACGGGAACAAATTAATGGGTCCCTTTAACAACAGTTCCATCTTTACGGGACTTCCTAACAATTCCAATGACGGGGATGCCATTGTTCTGTATGATGAAAATGCTGACAGGTGGTTATTCAGCCAGTTTTCACTGCCCAACTACCCCAGCGGTCCATTCTATGAAAATGTGGCCATCTCCCAAACCAGCGACCCAACCGGAAGCTGGTACCGTTACCAGTTTACATTCTCTGTCATGCCCGACTATCCAAAACTTTCTGTTTGGGGTGACGGATATTACATGACGATCCGCCGGTTTTCGACAAGCGGCAGTTGGCTCGGACCGGCAGCCATTGCCATGGACAGAACCAAAATGCTGGCCGGTGATCTGACCGCCACCATGCAAATGTTTACTATGCCCAGTAGCTATGAAGGCCCCCAGGCAGCAGACTGTGACAATTATTTTCCACCCGCTGGATCTCCTTGCCCGGTTGCCGCGTTGACAACAAGTACTGTGAAATTATGGGATTTTCATGTTGACTGGACTACACCGGCCAATTCATCCTTCAGCCAGAACTACTCCATCCCCATTTCTGTGTTTACCCCCATCTCAGGGAGTGCAACCGTTCCCCAAAAGGGAACCACCCAGAAACTCGACCCGATGTCGGGAAAAAGAATCATGTTCCGGATGCCATTCCGCAATTTCGGAACCCATTGGTCCATGCTGCTGAGTACTACAGTGAATGTTAGCGGCGTTGCAGGAATCCGTTGGATGGAACTCAGGAACAATACGGCCGGAGCCTGGAGTTTGTACCAGGAAGGAACCTATGCACCGGGCGACGGCAATCATCGCTGGATGGGCAGCATCGCCATGGATTCATTGGGAAATATAGCATTGGGCTATTCCGTTTCCGGATCAAACCTGTATCCTTCCATCCGTTACACAGGCAGGATGAACGGCGACCCACTGGGAACAATGACTATTGCCGAAGGTGGCATTATTAATGGCGGTGGAAGTCAAACCGGTGTTGGCTGGGATCAACCCTATCGTTGGGGTGATTACAGCGCCATGAATGCCGATCCTGCTGAGAATGGCAAATTCTGGTACACCCAGGAGTATTACGAAACCACTTCAGCAGGAAGTTGGAAAACACGGGTGGGTTCATTTTCCTTCCTCAATGTCTTTTCAACAGTCACCACAGCCTACCCCAATCCGATATGCGCAGGCGATTCAACGCAGCTTCTTGTTTCCGCAACCGGCGGATCAGGAACCTACACCTATTCCTGGAGTTCGATCCCTGCCGGATTTTCATCAAACATCGCGAATCCCAAAGCAGCCCCGACAGATACCACAAAATATATTGCCACCACCAGCGATGGAACCCTGACCCGTACTGATACAGTGCAGGTGAATACAGGCTTCAGACCCACTGTCGATGCCGGCGCCGACACCATCGTTTGCTGGTATGTTACTTCAGTCGATATCCGCGGAACAATTTCCAATTACAAACAGTTTGGCTGGACCACCACCGGTTCTGGAACATTCACCAATCCTGCCTTACTTGAAACCACCTATCTCCCAAGCCTGAATGATAAACTTTCAGGCCATGTGAATCTGACACTGGTTGGTATTTCCAACGCACCCTGCACCGGAAACGTGACTGATACCAAAGTAGTGACTTTTGATGCCTGTACCGGCATTCCTGTTCAGAACAACCTGGAAACTGCACTCTCCATCCGCCCGAATCCGGCCCATGGGACAGTGGCCATCACCATGAACGTGATCAGTACTTCGGCAGCGATGCTGACCATCACCTCGACCGACGGGAAACTGATCTACTCGGAACAGGTTCAGGCTGCCAACGCTCCCATCATGAAGAACCTGGATATTTCAGGTTATGCAAAGGGAATCTATGTTGTTCAGCTGAAAACCGGAAAACAGGTAATCACAGAAAAAATGATCGTTCAGTAAAGTAAAACCGAAACACTGTTAATTCTTTAACAGTGTTTCGGTTTTTTATATATCTTTGCGAACGAAATCATTGAATAAAGAGTTCATAAACATAAATTAGGTTCTTCAGGGCAGGGTGAAATCCCCGACCGGCGGTAAAGTCCGCTACTCCCGGAAAACGATGGATCATCAGATCAATAATTTTCAGGGAACCGAGCCGTTGAAATTACGGCACCGACAGTACAGTCTGGATGGAAGAAGAATCGTATTTAACCTGACTTATTTACCAGTTTAAATAGGATTACGCCCTGTTGCTACCATTGCGACAGGGCGTTTTTAATGTTGATTGACGAATGACGAATGACCTGACATACATGAAGCGGGCGATCAGCCTGGCTAAACGCGGGGCGGGATGGGTGAATCCCAATCCCATGGTTGGCGCCGTGCTGGTGAAGGAGGACCGCATCATCGGGGAGGGTTTTCATGAGTACTTTGGCGGGGCCCACGCAGAGGTCAATGCGATCGCCTCTGTTCCGGAAGCCATAAATGCATCAGTAGCAGGTTCAACACTGTATGTGACTCTTGAACCCTGTGCACACCAGGGAAAGACGCCACCTTGCGTGAGGCTGGTTGCCGAAAAGAATATTGCACGGGTGGTGATCGGAATGGCCGATCCCAATCCTTTAGTCAACGGCCAGGGAATCGGATACCTGAGATCGCATGGGATCACGGTTGAGGTGGGATTGCTGGAACCTAAACTCAGGGAATTGAACGAGATCTTTCTTAAATATATTCAAACCGGGCTGCCCTTTGTGGTGCTGAAGTCGGCCATGACGACGGATGGTAAAATTGCAACGGTCACCAATGCCTCCCGATGGATCACAGGCGAACCTTCACGCAAGCTGGTGCACCGGTTTCGCCAGCAGCTGAGCGCCGTGATGGTTGGTGTCGATACCGTTTTATTTGATGATCCATTGTTGAATATCAGGCTGAAAGGCACCTGGAAAAACCCGCTCAAAATCATTGCCGATACCCATTGCCGAATCTCTCCCGAAGCCAAAGTGCTGACCAACGATCCCCAGCTCGCCATTCTGGCGACTACCCGGCTGGCCGATAAGGAAAAACTTAAAAATATTGAACGTGCCGGGGTCCAGGTTATCATCTGCCCGCTGAAAGAGGAGCGTGTTGACCTTGGGTTCCTGATGCAATCACTGGGGACCATGGGCATTGACAGTGTGATGATCGAAGGAGGAAGCACCCTGGCATTTTCAGCCTTGAAGGATGGATTGGTGGATAAGGTCATCAGTTTTATCGCGCCGAAGATCATTGGAGGATCCGGCGCTCCTACCCCCGTGGGCGGAACCGGTATCTCATCCATGGAAGATGCAATAAACCTGGTCAATATGAGATCCCGGAAAATTGGAAACGACTTTATGCTGGAAGGCTGGATAAAACGATAAATAACTGAAACCAATGCAACCTTGTTACCCTGTTACCTTGTTACCTTGTTACCTTGTTACCTTGTTACCCTGTT
>JBAXVX010000062.1:0-10388 GCA_037128705.1 Bacteroidota bacterium
TAAGAACAAAAATCTTTATCTTTGAAGTTGGAGGTTGATCCGTTTTATTCATAGGCCAGGCATATGAGACTTATTCCATACGGTTTAAAATTCAGTTCAATTCCCCTGCTGGTTCTTTTTTTTGGATTCAACCTGTTAACATCTAATCATTTGCTGTCACAATCAAAAGTCGACAGCCTGAAACAGATGATACGACAAGGCGATCCGGATCAGGGGAAACTCTCGCTGAAATATGCCAGTCTGGCAAGGGAATACTGTCTGAAAAACAATGACTCCTGCCTGATTGCCGGATTTACGGGATTGAAACTTGCTGAGAAGGCCGGCAGCCGGGAAGGGATCATTAAAAACTGTGTGCAACTGGCACTATTTCATTTATGGGCCGACAGCCTGAATGTATCGAAGAGATATTTCCTGAGAGCCAACGATCTGTTTACTTCCGAAACCGATCCGCTTGACAGGATGAGAGCGCTGAATGGTCTTGGCTATATAACCGAGCTCCAGTCTGATTTTGCCGGTGCCATCGGTTATTACCTGCAGGGTAAAAGAGTAGCCGAAGAGTCGGGCCATGATGAATGGAAGGCCGATTTCATCAACAATATTGCCGTTGTGTACAATTCCGCCGGAATCTACCGGAAATGTATTTCACTTTACCAGGAGTCCATCAAGATTTATCAGGAGCAAAATGACTCAGTCCTTTATGCCAACACACTGGTGAATATCGGAGCTGCTTACCTGGGACTTAAAATGGTTGACAGCGCCATGATATATTATAATCTCTCCCTGCCGATACAAAGGAGATTGCACAATTACTACGGACTGGCCAATCTAAACCTGGGTCTGGCAACAATAAAAATGGATGCACTGGAATTTGATGAGGCGCTTGATCTGTTAAAATCAATCAGGACGATGATTGATTCCCTGGATGAATCGTTTCATGGATCTGCCCTGTTTATTAAAGTCGAAATGGAGTTAAAAACAGCTGTCATATACCTGAAGATCAAAAATTTCCGGGAGGCTGAACCTCTTTTCCGGCTGGTCAGGGCGCATGCGATGGAGGGTTCGTTCCTTCGCTATGAAACCGAAGCGCTCAGAGGCCTGAGTGAGTTATTTGTACTGAAGGGATTCATAGACAGTGCACTTTGGTATTCCAACCTTCATCACAAATATTCCGACAGCCTTTTAACCATCAGAAATGAACAGAAGATTGCGCTTACGTTGCAGGAGTTCAATCACATTATCGAAAAAGAGCGGAAGGAGGCCGATGAGGTGAAAAGAGCGTCGGGAAGGAGCCGGAATTTGCTGGTCTTCGTCCTGGCTATTTCTGTGGTCTTTGCCATCGCGGTAGTTCTCCTCCTGCTCTACCTTTTGCAGCGCAGCAAATCGCACCGGCTGAGCCTGATGGAGGCAAACCTGCGGCTTGAGAAATCGAATCTTGAGTTGGAAAAGGCAGGACTTGAGAAAGACAATTACCTGAAGAGCAAAGAGGTGATGGCGCAGTCGATGTCGTTGGTCGAGAAGAATGAGTTGATGGCAGAAATGTCGGATCGGCTGAAGGGACTTATTAAGAGCAACCCGGGGGAGGATAACATAACCCTCAGTTCACTGGTCCACGACATACAGACAAAACAATCCGACGGTTTCTGGGAGGAGTTTAATACCCATTTCAGAGAGATCCATGCCGATT
Organism: Bacteroidota bacterium; assembly: GCA_037128705.1. Lineage (GTDB taxonomy): Bacteria > Bacteroidota > Bacteroidia > Bacteroidales > FEN-979 > CAIVAT01. The sequence continues at coordinate 1,685 of JBAXVX010000062.1, forward strand.
TCTACAAAAGGTTCAGCAGTGATTTCCCCGGATTGACACCAAATGAGGTTAAACTTTGCGCCTTTATCAAACTCAACCTCTCCACCAAGGAGATCGCCCGTATTACACGCAAAACCGAGCATTCCATCAAAATTGCACGCTACCGGTTACGAAGGAAACTTAATCTGGAAAGGGAAGCGAATCTGACAATGTTTCTTGGTAAATACTGAGGGATAAATCCGAAGTGTTTTATTACGGAAATGCTCCATGCATTTTAAAATTGATTTAACTTTGACCGACCCATGAAAAAACTCCTCATTCTTATTTTATTTTTTGCCGGATGGCTGGGTGCCCGGGCCCAGGAGCCGGGTGCCAGAGAGATCATTCAGAAAGCCGATGACAAGAACCGGGGTCTCTCGAGCCAGGGAACCATGACCATGACCGTGATCCGTCCCGACTGGACCAGGACCATCACCATGAAAACCTGGTCGAAATTCAGGGAATATTCGCTGGTGCTGATCACCGCGCCCGCCAAAGACAAGGGGCAGGTTTTTCTCAAGATAAAGACCGAGATGTGGAACTGGGTTCCATCCATTGACAAAACCATCAAGATCCCGCCTTCGATGATGCTGCAGTCGTGGATGGGTTCCGATTTTACCAATGACGACCTGGTCAAGCAGTCGTCGATCGTGGTGGATTACACCCACAAACTGCTGGGGAGGGAGAAGGTGAGGGAGATGGACTGTTACAAGGTGGAATTGACTCCGCTGCCCGATGCGCCGGTGGTATGGGGCAAGGTGATCATGTGGGTGACCGTGCGCGGGTTTGACGTGTGGATGGCTGAATATTATGACGAGGACAACAGCCTGGTGAATGTTTCGAACAATTATGATATCCGGCGGATGGGCGACCGCGATATCCCCACCCGGCTTGAAATGGTGCCGGTGAACAAGAAAGGCCAGAAAACCGTGATGCAGATCGATGAGCTGAAGTTCAACACCGGCATTGACGAGCGTTTCTTTTCCCAGCAGAACATGAAAAAAATAAAGTAGATGAACGATCTGAGACTTGCCTGGCGAAACATCTGGCGGAACAAGCGGCGGACCCTGCTCACGGCGGCATCCATCTTTCTGGCCATTTTCCTGGCTCTGATCACACGGTCCCTGCAAATCGGCTGGTTCGACAACCTGGCCGACATCGTGGTTCAGTCCTACACGGGCCATATCCAGATCCATAAAAAGGGGTACTGGGACGACAGGGACATCAACAATTCAATGGTTTATAACGATTCCGTGTCGGCCGTAGTCAAATCAACGCCCAATGTTGACAAGATCGTTCCCCGCCTGGAATACTTCGCCCTCTCAGCCTATGGGAAACAGACCAAGGGCGTGATGCTGGCCGGCACAGATCCCCTGAAAGAGGATGCCCTGACCAGGCTGTCAGCCAAGGTGGTCAGGGGGCGCTATTTGTCTGTCTTGGACAGGGGTATTCTGGTCTCCCAGGGGCTGGCCTCCTTCCTCGGGCTTACGGCGGGTGATACCCTGGTGTTGCTGGGACAGGGATTTCACGGGGTGAGCGCTGCAGCGAAATACCCGGTTTGCGGCATTGTCCATTTCCCTTCACCCGTGCTTGACAACCAGATGGTTTACATGAACCTCTCTGCGGCCCAGGAATTTTTCAGCGCAGAAAACAGGATCACCTCCCTCTCGGTGACCATCAAAAATCCGGATGAGATCGATCAAACCCTGGCAGCGCTTCGGCAAAGGGTCGACGGGGGAAAATTCGAAGTGATGCGGTGGGATGAGATGATGGTTGAAATCATGCAGCAGCTGAAGGTCAAGACGGCGGGCGGCAAGATCATCACGGCCATACTTTATATGATCGTCGGATTCGGGGTTTTCGGAACGGTGATCATGATGACCAACGAGCGGAGCCGCGAATTCGGGGTGATCGTTTCGGTGGGTATGCAAAAAAGCAGGCTGGCTGTGATCCTGGTTCTTGAGATGATCCTTATCGGCCTGACAGGGATTATTTCAGGGCTGGCTGCGGCCCTGCCCATCATGCTTTATTTTAAACTCAACCCCATCCACCTCTGGGGCTCCATGGCGCAGGCCTTCATCAGTTACGGCATTGAACCGCTCATGCCCCTGGCCCTGAAAGCGGATTTCATTCTGTCGAATGTGATCACCGTATTGCTGATTGTTTCACTTACCTGCATTTACCCGGTGCGGAGAATCTTTAAACTCAGGGTTGTTGATGCACTTCATAAATAAACCAGGCCATGATCTTTAAAATTGCATTCAAGAATGTGTGGAGGAACAAGGTGAGGAGCCTGATTGTGATTGCGGCCATCACCCTGGGACTTTCCGGCGGGATATTTACCGTCTCGATCATCACGGGCATGGTTGAACAGAAGCTGAGGTCGGGCATCGACAACGAGGTAGCGCACATCCAGATCCATCACCCCGAATTTCTTAAGAACCTGGAATCGAGGTACAGTATTCAGAATCCCGACAGCATTGCGGCGCTGGTCTCGAAGGTGGCTTCGGTAAAGGCAGTTTGCACCCGCACCCGCATGGCCGGCATGGCGGCATCTCCGAATTCCGCCGCCGGGGTCCAGATCATCGGGGTGAACCCCGGATCGGAGAAAAAGGTATTTACCCTGTACCGGACGATTCCCGACAGCGTAGGCGGTTATTTTTTAGGCAGCCGGAAAAACCAGATCGTCATTGGGAAAAAGCTGGCCGACAAGCTCAAGATCAGGCTGAAATCAAAACTGGTGCTGCGTTTCCAGGATCGGGGCGGGGACCTTTACGAGGCGGCCTTTTCGGTGAACGGCATTTTTGAAACCGCGAATACGGTCTTCGATGAAACCAATGTATTCGTAAAAAAAACCGACCTCGACCTGATCACGGGAACCGACAACGGGATACAGGAAATCGCCCTGATTCTCGACAACAACGACCTGATCCCCCTGGTTGAGCCGGCGCTGAAGGCGAAACTTCGCGGCCTGAATGTTGAGAGCTGGATGGAACTGAGGCCCGAAATGGGCATGATCACTTCGGCCATTGCCATTGAAGTGTATATTATCCTCGGCATCCTATTGTTTGCCCTGGCCTTCGGAATTGTCAATACCATGCTGATGATCGTGTTCGAGCGGACGAGGGAGCTCGGCATGCTGATGGCCGTAGGGATGAGCAAGTCAAGGGTCTTCAGGATGATCATGCTCGAAACGGTCTTCCTCACCCTCATCGGGGGGATCATCGGGATGGCCCTGAGCGCCGCCCTGGTTTCGGCTTTTCATACTTACGGAATTAACCTCTCTGCATTTTCAAAGGGACTGGGAGCCTTTGGTTTCGACCCGAAGATATACCCCTTTATCAAGACTGAACTGTATGTTAACCTTTCAATGATGATCATATTTACCGGGATATTATCAGCCATCATGCCGGCCCGGAAGGCGCTGCAGCTGAACCCGGTGGAGGCGATAAGGATAGGATGAATTACGATATACGATATACGATTTACGATATACGATTTTCGATTTTATGAAAAATTTTATGAATATTATTGAGATAAAAAACCTGAGCAAGGTTTACGATGAAAAAACCATCCCGGTTTATGCGTTGAATGGCGTTGACCTGGCCTTCAAACGGGGTGAATTTACCTGCATCGTCGGGCCTTCGGGTTCGGGGAAGACGACCCTGCTGAACCTGCTGGGCGGGCTCGATTCCCCCAGCGGCGGAGGGATCATGATCGACGGCACCGACATCACCGCCCTGAAATCACGCAAACTCATCGATTTCCGGCTGAGGAACATCGGCTTCGTTTTCCAGTCGTTCAACCTCATCCCTGTGCTTACGGCGAAGGAAAATGTGGAATTCATCATGCAGCTCCAGGGCATCCATGCGAAAGAAAGGGATCTCAGGACCCTGGAGTTACTGGAAAGCGTGGGGCTGGGAGAAAAGATCCATAGCAGGCCGAACAAGCTTTCGGGCGGACAGCAGCAGCGGGTGGCTGTTGCACGGGCCCTGGCTTCGAAGCCCAAGTTCATCCTTGCCGACGAACCGACGGCAAACCTCGATTCGAAATCAGCCGAAAACCTGCTCGGGATCATGGAAAAACTGAACAGGGAAGAGCACATCACCTTCATTTTTTCCACCCACGATTCAAGGGTGGTGGCCAAAGCGAGAAGGGTGGTGACGCTTGAAGACGGGAAGATCGTATCGGATGTCTCAAAGAAACAGGATTGATCGTATTTCGATGAAAAGCGTGCCGCTGCTGGTTGTTTTTTTGCTCCTGTCTTTATGGGATGTCTTTCCCCAGGATTCCGTCGCAGGAAAGAGGGAACGCAGCTGGTCTTTCAACGGCTATGTGAAGGATATGCAAACGGTGATCATCCATAAAATCGACGAACCCTGGGTTACCGATAACCTCATCCACAACCGGAATAATTTCAAATGGAATATTTCGAAGAATTTCACCTTCTGCCTCCAGGAGCGGAACCGCTTTTATTGGGGAAACATTCTTGCCATCAGCCCGCAGTATGCGGAGTTTATTGCCTATGATAACGGCCTGGTCAACATGTCATGGAATATTTCCGAAGGGAAGTCCTACGTCCTGAACCTGGCTGTCGACAGGCTGTGGCTGGATTATACCCTGAACAGCTTCCAGGTCACCGTAGGGCGACAGCGAATTAACTGGAGCCAGACTTTTGTATGGAATCCCAACGATATTTTTAACACCTATTCCTATTTTGATTTCGATTATGAGGAAAAACCCGGTTCCGATGCGGTGAGGCTGCAGTATTTCACAAGCCCCTCTTCCAGGGCCGAAATTACTGTGAAGGCCGACAAAGACCAGAAGATCACGGCGGCAGGACTGTACCGTTTCAACAAATGGCAATATGATTTCCAGGGACTGGCCGGTGTGTATACCCAGAGCGACCTGGTGCTGGGACTGGGATGGGCCGGGCAGATCGCCAAGGGAGGGTTCAAGGGGGAGATGAGCTGGTTTCAGCCCCTGAAGAATTTTGGAGATACCACGGGGGTTTTCCTCTCCTCCGTTGAGTACGATTACACCTTCAGGAATTCCATCTTCATCCAGTTTGAGGGCTTTTACAACTCCAATCCCACCAATTCAGCCAACGTGCTGATCAACCAGTTCAACCCCTCCCTGCTCAATGCAAAAAATCCCTTTCTAAACGGGTTTTCACTCTTTGCCAATGTATCCTACCCGGTTACGCCGCTCATCACCCTGGCGCTTGCCGGTATTTACAATCCGCTGAATAAAATGGTTTTCGCCATCCCCACCTTTACCTTTTCGCTCATGAACAACCTCGATCTTTCGGTGATTGCTCAATCCTTCCAGTCCTACGATCCCGCCACGGTAAGCGCCAGCCAGACCTCCCTGTTCATCAGGCTGAAAGGTTCGTTTTGAAACAGGTATCCATTAGCGCCAGTAAGACAGCTTTTTCTATTGGCTTTGTGAGGTAATCATTGCAACCAGCCGCCAGGGCCTCTTCTTCGATGCCTGTATGCGCATAAGCTGTCAGTGCGATAATAACCACGTCCTGGTTGAATTTCCGAATCTCGCGGGTGGCCTCAAGTCCACTCATCACGGGCATTTTAATATCCATCAGCGCCAACGATATTTCGGGATGTTCACGGCATAATTCAACCGCTTCTTTGCCATTGACTGCTTTGTAAATAACCGAAGCGGTTTTTTTCAAAATGGTTTCAATGTACATCATATTGAGAAGATCATCCTCCGCTATCAGTACCACCGATCCTCCGGGTAAGGAAGGGGCTTTAGATACTTTGCCGGATTCATGCTTATCAGGTGCCTCCTGCGAAATTGGCAGGGAGAAGAAAAATGAAGTTCCTTGTCCTTTCACCGATTCGAGGCGGATTTCTCCTCCAAGCAACTTCGTAAGCCCGCTGATGATGGATAACCCCAGCCCGCTGCCTTCATGACCGCGCGTATCGGTTGCATTTTCCTGCACGAAGGTCTCAAATATGCGTTCCCGGGCCTCCTGTTCAATCCCGACACCCGTATCGGTGCAAAAAAATTCAACATGGGCCGGTCCCGCTGAATATCCCATGGTAATGGCACCCTGATGGGTGAACTTGATCGCATTGTCAAGGATGTGTGTAATGATTTTCAGGAACAGGTCCGGATCAGTCTGAATGCAGAATGGTTCCTTTTCTTCGGGGGTTGACAGGTTAAATGCGAGTTTCTTTATGGCGCATAAAGCCTGGAATTTTTTTTTCACGCCCGTTAAAACCTTCATTACATCCACTGATTTGTATTTGACATGAATGTTGTCGGACAAAATCAGGGAAATGTCCATATAATCGGTGATGGTGTTTACCAGCCGGTCGCTTGAGGCTTGCAACAAGGATATATATTGCTGTTTCTCTCTATCCGGAAGGTCTGGTTCGGCTAACAAAGCGCCAAAGCCAAGAATCCCATTCAGCGGAGTACGGACTTCATGGGAAATATTCTGCATGAAAGCGGTTTTAAGCCGGTTGCCCGATTCTGCTTTTACCAGTGCTTTTTTAAGCGAAACTTCGGCCTCCTTGCGCTCAGTGATATTCATGTGCATCAAAACATACCGTTCAGGTTTTCCGGCGTTATCATTCAATGGGAAAATAAGTGCACGTATCCAAACCTGACTATCCGGAAAATCAGGGGAAATATCCTTTGGATTGTAATAGGTATCAGGGAGATGCACTACTTCGCCACTTTTAGCATTCAAAATTAACTTCTCAAACTCCGGGCTTCTACTCTGGAGGTCGGCAAAAATTGAAAAACCGGGAGGCGGTAATGCACCAAAAAGTTTAATATATTCCGGGTTTCCGCTGATCGTATAACCATCTTTATCAACAATTTGAATAGATAACGGATTTTTCTCGACAATATCCTCGAAAATGGCTTCAGCATGCTTTCGCTCAGTGATATCCCTGAAGAAACCGACAATGTATTGTCGGCCATTCATATCAAGAATACTTGTAGATATATCCGCATAGAAAATTTCTCCGTTCTTTTTAAGACATTGAATATCAAAGGGAGGAGTCTTCTCCCCATGTGCGTGTTTTTCAAACTCGGGATTGAAATGCTGATATGTTTCTTCAGGATGAATCGCACCAATCTTCATCATTTTCAGTTCTTCTTCAGTATATCCAAGCATTTGACATTGTGCGGGATTTGCAAAAATGATCATTTTGGTTTCCGGATCGGCGATGATAATTCCATCGGGACTTCCCTGAAAAATGGAGCGATACCTGTTTTCAGAATCATCCAGCTTTTCTTTTTCTGTGTTCCTAAGTGAAGTAATATCCCAGTTCGTGCCAATCATGCGCAGGGGCACGTCAGCTGCACTGCGCTGAACGACAGCCATCGCTTTGATATCATGAATGGAACCATCGGGCCAGATTACCTGAAACTCAGTATCAAACTCTTTCTCACCATGTATCGCCATCTGGATTTCATTTTCCACACGCACTTTATCATCGGGATGACAGGTTTTCTGCCAGCCTTCATACAAGCCGGTGAAATCCTTTCTGTTATTTCCATAAAGTGTAAACATCTGGTCGTCCCAGATTAGGATGTTGTTAACAATATCGTAGTCCCATACGCCAAAACCACCGACTCGGGCGGCTAATTCCAAACGCACAGATGCAAGTTTCAGATCTTCCTCCATCTGCTTGCGATCGGTGATGTCGAGAACGAGTCCTCTTACATAAAGAGGTAACCCCCCGGAATCCCACCTGACCACAGAGCCAATATCGTAAAACCATTTATATTTACCTGATATGGTGAGAATCCTGTACTCGACTTCATATTTATCAACCTTCCCCATGAAGTGTAAGCGCATGCCATCCATGGTTCTTTCATAATCTTCAGGATGAATCAGATCTGTAAAATCCTTGTAATGGGTAAATTTTTCGTGAGAATAACCGAGCATGTCGGTTTTACGTTTATCATAGGTGACATTACCCGTTGCAACATCCATTTCCCACCAGGCCATGTTTGCCACCTGCATGGCAAGATCTATTCTTGAATTATTCTCCCGCAACAACCGGTCGGCTTCCCTGGCTGCCTTTTCAGCATTGAGCCGATCGGTGACATCGGTGATAAATCCATGCCAGAGCACTGATCCGTCAGCCTCCCGCTGCGGCAGTGAGTTACCGTAAAGTGAGCGGATTGTGCCATCTGAAAATTTCACGCGGTATTCCTGTTGCCAGGGGGTAAGGTCTTTTGCCGATGCCTGAATGGAAGCGGCAACAACGTCAACGTCATCGGGATGAAGATTTGCAAATACCTTTGATGCATCTTCACGGACTTCCTCCGGGCTTACCCGGTATATCTCCCGGATGGCCTCGCTGGCGTAAGGGAAACAGGAGCTTCCATCGGGGCGCCGTCGGTACTGGTATATGACACCGGGCACCATGCTGGCGATTTTTTGGAGCCGGTCTGATGCCTGCTGATGTAATTCAGCCAGTTCTATCTTCTCGGCATTTGCAAGGTTTAACGCTGTTTGAATGGCAATCTCCTTGTTGGCAAGGATTAACTCTGCTGCCCGTTTTACTTTTTCCTCGTTTTGAAAAGCAAGTTCTTTGTTGGCCGTGATCAACTCATCGGCCCGCTTTGTTTTTTCCTCGTTTTGAAAAGCAAGTTCATTGTTGGCAATGATCAGCTCATCGGCCCGCTTTGTTTTCTC
>JBAXVX010000063.1:0-10374 GCA_037128705.1 Bacteroidota bacterium
TTAAGAAAAGAAAAAGAAAGCTCGACCCATACCGTAGAACCGTTTTTGTGGACCTGCTCCAGTTCAATGGCGGGGTAACTGCTTACCCGGGCAGTCCCGTCTTTCTCAGCCGGGATGATGTTCCTGGCCATTTCCAGGAATTTGTGCAGGGATGCCGGGGTAAGGATCTGTTCCGGTTTTTGAGACATGGCCTCCTCCCATTTGTATCCCCTGATCTTTTCGACGGACGGACTGAGGTAAATGATGTTAAAATCCATATCCAGAATTGCGATCACATCCGTGGTGTTCTCCGTAATAATCCGGAATATCTCTTCACTCTTGCGTAAGGAAATTTCGGCCAGTTTGCGTTCGGTGATGTCAACCATCGTTACAAGGCTTTGATCCCCTTTTTTGTTAACGATGCCGTTAAGATGAACATAAACAGGCAAGTTCCCGGTGGTCGACAGGGTCACATCACAATCTTCCCTGTTTTTGCTTTCAAATATTTTCTTAAGAAAAAGATTAAAAACCGGTTTTGTGTCGTTGGAAACGAAAAAGCCAAACCGGCTATTTCTTAACAATAAACGTTCTTTACCGAGCATGGTTGCTCCTGAAAGATTTAACTCGATAATTTCACCCTCTTTGGAAAGCGTAAAATATCCTGTGGGGGCAAAATCGTATAATTCGGCATATTTATCCGTTGCAGCTTTTGCCAGTTGCTCTTTTGCATGCATGAGCTCTTCGTTCTGCATTTCCAGTTCGATCTGGTGCACATCGAGTTCGTGAATGAGTTTCAGCATTTCAACTTCAGAAAGTTGCGAGGCCTTTGCTGATGTTCTCTTTTTCAGCAATTCTTCGGCCTTCCGGCGAAGGATTGTGGCTTCGGATTTTTTATGGGTGTTTTTCATGAACTGCTGGTTGTCCTAATGTCTTTGATTCGCTTATTTGCTCAGTTTTCAGCTTAAAAAAGGGCGAGAACCATCGCAAGTTTCAAGCCAATTGAGGGGCTGCCATGAATAAAGTTGTTGCTATTAACAAAGATAAGTTGTTTTTTCTGATTTTTGGATGGTGCATTATTATTTGGGAGAAGTGCGCACTCCCTTCGAAATTTTTTTTCGCTTATTTGTTGGATTGGCACCCTGATTTATGTACCTTTACTCGTTGTTGCTGAAAATGTTATGAATAACCCGGATAAAACCAAGGAAGAACTTCTGACAGAAATAGAGAAACTCCGCAAGGAAATTACCGCACTGAAAACAGCATTCAAAGTTGATGTCGCCGACCGAACCCGGGAGGAAAAGGCTTTGGCTGTTTCTGAAACCAGTTATCGCCGGCTGTTTGAAACGGCGAAAGATGGCATTCTTATTCTTGATGCCGAAACCGGAATGATTATGGATGTAAATCCATTTTTGATTGAACTCCTGGGATATTCCAAGGATCAATTCATTGAAAAAGCCATATGGGAAATCGGATTCTTTAAAGATGTTGTGGCCAATCAGGATAACTTTTTAAAATTACAGCAGAAGGAATATATCCGGTATAAAGATTTACCCCTTGAAACATTCGACGGGAGAATGATCCATGTGGAGTTTGTCAGTAATGTTTATTTGGTAAATGATGTCAAGGTAATCCAATGCAATATCCGGGACATGACCGAACGGGTATGGGCGGAACGGCTTCAACTTCTTTCCAATGAAATATTGCGGATCCTTTCCGGCGATGTCAGCTTCAGCGACAGGATTGTCGATGTTCTTAAAGCCATCCAGCTCGAAACGAAAATTTCCGCAGTGGGCATACGCCTCGAACAAGAGCATGATTATCCCTATTTTGCACAATTCGGTTTCTCCAGGGATTTTCTTCTGACAGAAAACACACTCACGGTTAAAGGCAGAAACAGGGAAATTTGTATTGATAAAAACGGAAACCCTTTATTATCATGTACCTGTGGTTTGGTTATTTCGGGGAAAGCATGTCAATCGAATCCACTGTTTACGAATGGAGGCAGCTTTTGGACAAACGACTCATATCCCTTATTGGAGCTTAATGCGGATCAGGAATTCAGGCTGAATCCCCGAAATAAATGCATTCATCTCGGTTTTGGTTCCATGGCGCTCATCCCCATTCGAACAAATAACAAGATTGCCGGCCTTCTCCAGCTCAATGATAAGAAAAAAGGAGCTTTTTCGAATGAACTCATCGCCTTTTTTGAAGGGATTTGTTCAATTATTGGAACGGCACTGATTCGTAAGCAGGCGGACGAAGAGCTCATCATCGCCAAGGAGCATGCCGTAGAAAGCGACCATCTGAAATCAGCTTTTCTTGCCAACATGAGTCACGAAATACGGACACCCATGAATGGCATCCTGGGTTTTGCCGGCCTGCTTAAAGAGCCCGGACTTACAGGCGAAGAACAGAACAGGTACATCAGTATTATCGAGAAAAGCGGTGTTCGCATGCTGAACATCATCAACGACATTGTCAGCATCTCGAAAATAGAATCCGGACAAATGGAAATTTCTACTTCAGAGACGAATATAAAAGACCAGATTGAATTTGTTTATGTTTTTTTTAAACCGGAGGCTGAGCGTAAAGGAATTCAGATTTGCTTAAAAGAATGTGTGCCTCCGATAAAAACCATCATCAGAACAGACCGTGAGAAATTATACGCCATCCTTACCAACCTCGTTAAAAATGCGATAAAATTTACCCGTGAAGGTTCCATTGAAATCGGATATGAGCAGAAAGGGAAGTTCCTTGAATTTTTTGTGAAAGATTCAGGAGAGGGCATTCATCAGGAACATATGGAGATCATTTTTGAAAGATTCAGACAAGGCAGCGAATCGCTTACCAGGAATTATGAAGGAGCAGGACTGGGATTATCCATCTCGAAGTCGTATGTCGAAATGCTGGGAGGGAAAATATGGGTGGAAAGCGAGCTTGGAAAGGGATCAGCATTTTATTTCACCATTCCTTACAGTCCCAGGGTTAAAGAAAAACGAGTCTTTAACAGCATTTTGCCGGGTGATGGAGGTGAGAATTATCAGTTTAAAAAGCTGAAAATATTGATTGCAGAAGATGATGAAACGTCGGCCATGTTACTTTCAATGACAATCAAAATTTTTGGCAAAGAAATTTTATCAGTCAGAACCGGAGTTGAAGCTGTTGAGGCCTGCCGGAATAATCCTGACCTCGATCTGATTCTGATGGATATTAAAATGCCTGTGATGGACGGGTACACGGCTACCAGGCAAATCAGACAATTCAACAAGGAGGTGGTTATCATTGCACAAACAGCCTTTGGGCTGTCGGGCGATAGAAGAAAGGCACTGGAGGCCGGATGTAATGATTATATTCCAAAACCTTTCAATAAGGCCGCCCTGATGGTCATATTGCATGAACTGTTCCAAAAAAAAAGCGGGAGTAATCAATCATAAAAAGGGAATCCCCTTCAAAATGGCAATAAAACCGCGGCTGTAACAGACAACATCTACAAAATACCAGGAAAGTTGAAATAAAAAACGGAGCCTTTTCCCTCTTCACTTTTCACCCAAATCTGTCCACCATGTTTTTCAACAAAGTCCCTGCACAGGATAAGCCCAAGTCCGCTGCTGGGCTCGCCCTCGGTTCCCTGGCGGTTGGTTTGAACATCAAGCCTGAATAAATCATCCACCATTTGAGGGCTCATGCCGATGCCGGTGTCCATTACCGAAATTTCAACAGAATGGCCGGGCACCGCTCTTGCGGCAATGGTAATGTTCCCTCCTTTGGGGGTGAATTTCACGGCATTAAAAACCAGATTGCGCATCACCCCCTCGAACATTTTCACATCCGCCATTACCCTCAAATCCTTCGGAACATCATGATCTATCTTTATCCCTTTTATATCGGCTGCTTCGCGAACCAACTCAATAACCGGAACAACCCCTTTCAGCAATAGGAACGATTCAGGATTAAACTGCATGAGGCCGCGCTGCAAATGCGACCACTCCAGCAGGTTTTCGAGCAGGTTGAAGAGTTTGTTGGCCGAGTCGCTCATGGAGACTGCAATTCGTTGAATATCGTCGGGCCCCAATGCAGGCAAGTCCTCTGCCATCATCCGGGTCAACCCGAGAAATCCAAGGAATGGACTGCGCAGATCATGGGCGATGACGGAGAAGAATTTGTCCTTTTCGGCATTGAGTTTAACCAGCTCCTGGTTTTTTAAATTTATCTCCGCCTCTGCCAGCTTCCGCTCGGTGATGTCCATGGCGACGCCGATCAGCGCAAGAAGCCTGCCGTTTTCATCACGAAGGGATGAGGAGGAAACGTAAACAGGGAATTCACTTCTGTCCTTCTTTATATTGAGAAGTTCACCCTGCCACCCTCCGGCTAAGGTTGCAGGAAAAATCTGCTCTACCAGGGCCGGGGGGTTGTTGGGCGACCGAACGATGCTGATGGGACGCCCCAGCAGTTCATGTTCTTCGTACTGGTATGTTTTAAGAAACGCACTGTTGACAAAGATGATATTATCCGTCATGTCTGTAATGCATACGCATTCCTTAATGCTTCGCGCTACATGCGCAAGCATGGAGATCGTTTCCTGGGCCTTCTTGTAGGCGGTGATGTCGCGGGCAGCGGCAAAAACTCCGAGGATTTTTCCCTGCTCGTCCTTGAACACACTTGCATTGTACAGAACATCCATCAGTTTGTTGGATGAATGGCGGATGGTAAGCGGGTAATCGATCACATATCCCTGTTCGAAAACTTTCTGATATCCGCTCTTTGCCTTGTCCTGGTCCGTAAAATAATCCGAAAAATCTGTCCCGACAAGCTTGTCGCGTGACAACCCGGTCGCATTTTCAGTTGCAAGGTTGACATCCGTAATTTGTCCGTCAACATTGATCGTTACCAAGGGGTCAAGGCTTGCTTCAAGCAAGCTGCGTGCATAGCGGTAAGCGTTTCGCAACTTTGTTTCATTCTCCCTTAAAGCCTGCTCCATCTGTTTGCGTTCGGTGATATCGAGGAAAATGCCAAAGGTCCCGGTAAACCTATTGTTTTCGAAACTGGGAGTCGCCGTGACCAGAATGTCCTTTTTACTCCCATCTTTTAAAAATATTTCGAGTTCATACGTGCTGTTCATCCCCTCGCTGCGCTTTTTTGTCTCTTTTTTGATGACATCGATCGTTTCGTCGAGAAGAAATTCATGTAAACATAACCCTTTGAGACCTCCTTTGCCCACTCCGAATATTTTTTCGGCCGACGGATTGGCAAAATCAAAGGTCTCATCCGGATTTAAGAAGCCTACTCCTTCACCCATATTTTCAATCAGTGAACGGAATTTCTCCTCGCTGCCGCGCAATAAAAATTGTTTTTTCATTTAGGATGAAAGAAATAGTAAAGATAGGGTATTATTATAATGCTCAAATAGTTGGAACGCTGATTTATTTGTAATGGATTACACTGCATCATGATTTCGGGCAAATTTACCGGTATTTTGATACACTTACTAAAAAAGCGTTGACGCATACTCATTATGATTTGATTTCACCCTATTGAAATCATATTATTGTAGAATAAATTCACAAAGAGATGGAACCGAACGAAATTCAAACAACAAGCCACCCCGTTTTTACCACGGTTTCGATTAGTTTTTTCATTTTGAATACCATTGTATTCATTTCATTGGTGTTTTCCTTAACCAGGAATATCTGATCTCTGCCTGCATAAGCCCTACTCCTTGTCAGGCAGCGTAAAATAAAAAGTACTTCCTCTGCCTTCCTCACTTTCCGCCCAGATATCTTCACCGTATTCCCGGGATTCACCATACTGAATGCATGGATGAATGAAAAGCCTACGATATCATAATGCATACTTACGATATCGCAACATTTATTTAAATCCTGTTACATAATTTTGATTAGAATCAGGATTATATTTGCATATGTTTACCTGCCGTTCGGTTGTAAAGCGCTGTGAACAAAACGGGAATGACGAAAGGCGGCAGTTCGATGAAATGTGAAGGGAAGATGAAAGGCGGAGGCATGATGAAAGGCTGCCCCAAACACATGACTGGTGATTCAGTGGCCCGACATTGAGGTTAACGGAATTTTCCGCTCCCTGATCAATACCGCGCAGGCAACTTGTAATTCCGGGCTGCCAGCATGGAGATCAGCATTCCCGGGTCGTCTGTGATGATCCCATCCACTCCCCAGTCGATCAGTTTCGACACCAGATTAACATCGAAGGTAGTTTTGCTATGTTCGGGCCACGTCCATACCACGACCTTCAATCCCAGGGCATGGGCCTCCTCCAGCGTTTTCAAAGTAAGCACAACATCCTCCGGTTCCCAGCACGTTCCGCCCATGTCCTTGACCATCTGCGGAATCGAATTCTTATGATCCTTCACTAAAATTCCGCCGGTCCACAATCCTGCAATGGCCGGATTGGGATCATAGAAGCTGTAGGGAGTTCCCGGTTCATTGTCCCATTCGGTGAGGTAGGCCGTCTTTACCCTGACATCCAGTTTCTGTAATTCATAGAGGCATCGCCAGTCGAACGATTGGATTTCACAAAGGGTTACAATATCTTCCTCTTTCAGGATATTGTAAAGTGCTGCAGCAAACTCAGCCGGGGTGAAAGTCCAGTCCGTGTGTTCGGGGTCTGTTTTAAATTCGATCTGGAAACCCACCTGTTTATTGGTCCTGCCGTTCACATAGCGGATCACTTCACGCAGGGTGGGCATGTGTACGCCATCCATTCCTATCTGGGCGGGGAAAAATTTACTGTAGGCGCTGGCTGTATCCAGCCGCCCGACATCATATTTCTGAACCTCTGCCAGGGAGAGTGATTTTACAATTTTCCGCTCTGTTATGAATTTTCCGTCGGTCCCCCGTACAATATCAGGATTCAGCCTGATGTCGTGCGAAACGATGACCTCCCCCTCTTTCGACATCACGATGTCCATATCCACCCAGTGGGTTCCGATGGCCAGGCCCGCGGTATAACCGGGGATGGCATTCTCAGGGGCATAGCTTCGTGCTCCGCGGTGTGCATATACCTCCAGCTTTTTACGTGTATCAGGCTGAACAGGATCTTCACTGTTTTTTTTGCAGCCCCCGGTCAAAAGAGATAACAGGAGACCCGCCATCACCAGGGAGATCGAAAATGATTTTATTTTTTTCATAAGCTATTAGGGATTAGTCATTAGTCACTAGCCATTAGGCTTTAGCCATTAGGGATTAGGCACTTGTTATTCGTCATTCGTAATTCGTCAATCGTCATTCGTCATTGGTCATTTCCCCCGGTATCCTTATTGTAAACGTCGTTCCCTTTCCTTCGCTGCTTTCAAAGGTGATGGTCCCGCCGTGTTTGGCTATGATACCTTGACTGATGAACAAACCCAGCCCCGTTCCCTGGCCAACATCCCTGGTAGTGAAGAAGGGATCGAAGAGCTTGTCCCTGATCTCATCGCGGATACCGGAGCCTTCGTCGCTGATATCAATCTGGACTATCTTTTTATCGCCTTCCGCCGTTAGTTTTGCGGATATCCTGATCTGGTAAGAAGGCCCGGTTTCACCCGAACCGGCCGTCACTCCCGGCGTCTCCTTTTTTTTCTGCTCGATGGCATCGATGGCATTGTTGATCAGGTTCATAAAAACCTGGTTCAGTTGTCCGGGGTAGCATTTAATATACCCCAACTCCGGGTCAAAATCCCTGATGATCTCAATCCGGTCCTTGATCTTGTGATTTAACAGCAGCAGGGTGGAGTTGATTCCTTCAATGAGGTCGGCCTCTTTCATCTCCGATACATCCATCCGGGTGAAGTTGCGCAGCCCCTTTACAATTTCAGTCGTCCGCTGCACGCCGATCTGGATATCCGCAATGGTTTGCGGGATGATCTCCAGGAGGTCGGTCAGGGCGAGTTCGTCGGCCAGTTTCCGGGTTTCGGGCGGAAGCTTTTCAATGGAGTCGATGATCTTTTTCAGATCATCATAATCCTTCTGAAGGCTGATGGCCGCGGAGTTGATAAAATTCACCGGGTTATTGATCTCATGGGCGATGCCGAGGGTAAGCATACCAAGCGAAGCCATCTTCTCCGACTGGACCAGGTGTGCCTGGCTCTCCTTGAGGGCATCCTGCTGCCGGCTGATCTCATTCCGCTGCTCGTTGACCAGGATGTAGGACTTTTTTAAATTCATCCGGCTCCTGATGATGATCAGAACAATGATCACCAGGATCAGGACCCCGATAATGGCCGCATAGACAAAGATCAGCTGCTGCCTGTTGTGGAGCTTCAGCAGCTCCATTTGTTTTTCCTTCAGCTGCTCCGCACTTTTCCAGCTCAGCGCCGAGGCTTTGCTCACGATCTGTGCTCCGTAAATGCTGTCGTAGTTACTGAAGGCGGTGCGAAGGTATTCGAGCGCCTTTCGGTTATTGCCTTCGGCGATATAAATGTCGGACAACAGCTTGTTGGCTGCAAATATCTGGTACAGGTACCCTATTTTTGTGGCATATTCCAGTCCCACCATGGCATAGTTCTCAGCCTCCCTGAGATATTGTTTGCCCTTCGCTCCCTTTTCAGTACCCTGGCGAAACCTGATCTTGCCCAGGGTGGTATAATTCTCTGAAACCATCCTAAACGACTGGATCGATTTGAAATAGGCCAGTCCTGCGCTGATCAGGGCAAAGGCCGAATCCAGTTTGGATTCCTTCATGTAAAGATACCCGAACCTGTTCTTCTCGATCATGATCTCCCCGTTAAGGTGATACTCCTCGGCCATCTTCAGGTGAAGGTTCATATATTTCCTGGCCGAATCGAGCTGATCCATGTTCCGGTAATTGTTCCCCAGGGTGCCATAGTTCCTGGCTTTCCATAATCCAGGCCTGTTTAGGGGCAGCAGGGCCTTGGCCTTGACAATATATGCCGAAGAGATCTCCGCGTCAAGATCCAGGTAGAGGAAGGCAAGCATCAGGTAGGATGCACACAGGTATTCCTTATCCCTAAGATTTTCGAAAATTTTCTCCGCCTGCAGGGCATGATCCAGTGACTTGGGCATAAGGGATAAAAAGTGGTATATAAAGATGAGCGCATAATGCGCAATTCCCTCCCCGTAAGCATAATTCAGCCTTTCAGAAATTTGCAGCGCTTCCAGCCCGTGATTCAGCGCCTGGCGGGGATTGATGTTGCGCATCTCGAAGCAGATGGTGGCCAGCAACCTGACCTTGGTGGTATCCTCCTTAATTTTCGGCAATTCCGACAACAGTGAATCGATCCTGGCCTGGCCCTCTTTCTGGGCATGGACGGCCTGAAAACCAAGTAAAACCATCAGGATCACTGCAGTGATTCTCATGAGGCGAAATTTTTAGCAGCGGAAGATAAGGAATAAATTCTGTAAACGGGACAACTCGTTTTGCGATACCATGATTGTCGTAAAGCCTTCATGCACCGGTTGCCCTCCCGAATCCAGCCTGCGCAAGGCATTGAGGCCAATGTTTCCTGAACTACAGATTATAGATAAAGGACTGTCATAAAGCGGGTGATCAGGAGGCATCCTTGCCGAGGTGTTTTTTGATGGCCGCAAAGAGGCTGGTGATATTCAGGGGTTTGGGCAAGTAGGCCACGCATCCTGCCTCCAGGGCTCTGCGTTCATTAAAATCAAGAGAGTAGGCTGTTTGAGCAATGATGGGCAATCCCGGGCGGAAGCCCAGAATATCGCGGGTGGCTTCATATCCGTTTACGATGGGCATCTGCAGGTCCATCAGGATCATGTCGATGGTATCGTCATTGTGGCAGATTTCAATGGCCTCCAGACCATTTTTGGCCCAGATGACACGGGCATTGGTTTTTCGCAGCCAGCGTGAAAGCAGGATAAAATTGCTGTCGGTATCCTCCGCCACAAGGATTGATTTGCCCGAAAGGTCGATCATATCATGGGCTGCGGTATCATGGCCCGGCTGTATGGCTGATCTCTTTTCCTGGTAGGGGAGGGAGCAATAAACCGAGGTTCCTTTATCCGGCTCTGACTGCAACCACATCCGGCCTCCCTGAAGCACGATGAACTCCCTGGCCAGGGTAAGGCCCAGGCCAAGTCCGCCGTACTGACGGGTACTCGACTCGTCGCCCTGCCTGAATTTGTCGAAGACAAACTCCTGTTTTTCTTTGGATATTCCAATCCCGGTGTCCTTTACGAACATGATCACCTCCTTGCCGGAAATGATGTGGCACCCCAGGGTAATGTGGCCGAATTTAGTGAATTTGAATGCATTGTCAAGCAGGAAACCCAGGGCTTCGGTCAAGCGCTGTTTATCACATTCGACCATGACAGGCTCGGAGGTTTCGGTAATAAAAAAGGAAAATTCAATGCCCTTAAGGTCGAGCGCTTTGAATTTTGCTGAATAACCGGCAAAAACTTCACT
>JBAXVX010000064.1:0-9522 GCA_037128705.1 Bacteroidota bacterium
ATCAATTGTTTATATCTGTCGCAATTTTTACTGTTTTAACCCTTGATTCACATGAATTATATATTTCTCAGATGAATGATGATTCCTGGTATGTTTTTTCTCATGTGCATCGTCCATTCTCAGCACCAGCTTCTCGGCCCCGCCGTGACCATGTTCTTCAAGGTCCACGAACAACCCTGCATCCGTGAGATCGAGGGGAGCCGAATGTTCCCAGTCGTGGCGGGCAATGTTGTGGAGGCGATCCACAATCTCGTCATCGTGAACTTCAATGGCCAGTTCACGGCGGTCGTCGAAACTGCCGGGAGCCAGGTTGATCGAACCGACAATGGCCCGCAGGCCATCGGCCAGCAGCATCTTTCCATGCAGTTTTAGGTGTTTGAGCTTGTGAACCTTGATGCCCACATCGTCCATGATACGGAGTCCGCCAACACCTTCAATGATCTTTTCTTTCTTCAGTGCATGAGGCGGGCGGGCCATAAGATGGATCTTGACCCCCCGCTCCCGGGCACGGACAAGACGCTCGATGATGACAGTGTCCTGGTAACGTTCGTTCTGGATAAAGAGCGTATGTTTCGCCTCATCGATGAACCGGGCGATACGTTCGCGGCCGTTGGCCGGACACCAGATCAGGTGGGCACTATCACCGGGTTTGAATTCCTGCCGGTTCCAGTCCCCGTCGAAACAGGCGATCATCTCCCTGACCCCATGCGGATGCGTTGTGGTAATGGCGTAATCGCGGGTCTCAACCAGGTTCTGCGTGGCCCAGTTCAGCGATTTCACAAATCCGACGGCCTCATCCACCACCATCGATTTCTCGTGGGTAATTCCAAAGTCGGGACTGCTGTCTTTTACTTCGACGCCCGCTTCCTCCAAAGCCAGTCGGACGGCTTGGTTGTCATCCTCCCCGTCGCGACGGGCGGCATTGAGCATGATGCGGACTTTCACTCCACGCAGATGTGCAGCGACAACTGCACTCAGCAATCCCGGATCTGAAAACACGAACATTTTTACCTGGAGCGATTTCCTGGCACCATGGATAGCGTCGAGAAATGGCTTGGAGGATTCATCCGGAAGAACGATGAGTGATCGGGTTGACATATACTGGAGTTTAATGCTGTTTCATATTGAATTGGATTATGATCCTGACTGAATGAGGTAAAGTCCTGCATAGATTTCGTTGCGTTTGATCAGTTCGTCATGGGTGCCCTCTTCGGCGATGAAACCACCTTTAAGCACAACAATCTTGTCGGCATTCCGGATGGTGCTCAGCCTGTGTGCAATGGTGATGACAGTGCGGCCTTTCATCAGGCGTTCCAGTGCCTCCATGACAGATCTCTCTGATTCGGTATCGAGGGCGGCGGTGGGTTCGTCGAGGATAAGAATGGGGGCGTTTCGCACAATGGCCCGGGCGATGCCGATACGCTGGCGTTGCCCGCCCGAGAGGGTTAGTCCGCGCTCGCCGACCCATGAATCATAGCCGTGCGGCATTTGTGCGATAAACTCATGTGCATTGGCCATTTTCGCCGCTTCTGTAATTTCAGCCGGTGTCGCTTCGGGCCGGCCATAAGCGATGTTATCGCGGATGGTGCCTGCAAACAGGACGGTTTCCTGCAATACGAAGCCGATCTGCTCGCGAAGCTGGTCGAGTTTGTAATCGGCAACATCACAGCCATCAATCAATACACGACCGTTGTTGGGATCATAGTAACGCGGGATAAGACTCAGTACGGTTGACTTCCCCCCGCCGGTTGGTCCGCAGATGCCGACGCGCTGGCCGGGTTTAATGGTAAGACTGATGTCGCGGAGCACGGGCGATTCCGGATCGTAGGCGAAGGCAACATGCTCAAAAACAATCTCGCCTTTAAATTTTCCAGGATTACGGGCATTGGGCTTTTGCGGAACGATGGTATCGGCATTGAGAATGGTTTGCACCCGTTCCATCCCGACTGCGGCCTGTGCAATGACGTTGGTCATTTTTGCAAGGTCCTGTACCGGTTTGAAGAACTTGGTGAGATAGGAAAGGAACACTGTCAGCGCACCGATGGTCATGGCATCGCTTAGAATCAGTCCGGCGGCACGCCAGAGCACGAAGGCAACACAAACAGATACAGTCACCGAAACAATAGGGGACAGCAATGATTTGACACGCCTTGCCTTCAGGGCTGCCTGTACCGTTTCCATGCTCGCCTCCCTGAGGCGACCCTCCTCCATCTCCTGCCGCCCGAATGCCTTGACTGAACGCACCGATTCCAATCCCTGCTGTACCACGGCAACCATGTCAGTCTGATGCCTGCGAACTTCGTGGGTTGCCTTCTTTACCGCTGTTTTAAAACGTGCAACAAAGAGCAGCAGGAAGGGAGTCACCCCAACAGCAACCAGTGCAAAGTCGAAATTAAGATAGAGCATCACCCCAACCATGCCGACGATGGTGAGAGAATCGACGAGGATGCTTAGAAATGTGGTGGAGGCGAAACTCTGGATCGTACTCACATCGGAGGTGATTGTACTCAGAAGGTTGCCGGTCTGATGGGTGTCATAATATCTCAGGGAAAGGCGGTGCAGGTGATGGTAAAGGCGCTGCCGGAGATCATTCGCCACATATTGCGCCACACTTTCTGTATAATAGTTATCAATATAACTGGCTATGGCCCCAATCGCAGCAATTAACACCGTACCGGCTGCCGCGATACCGGCCAATGCCATGGTTTTTTCACCAAACGAAAAATCACGCAGCCATACCAGGAACCCGGGCAGCAGTTGTTTGCCAACCACGTTGTCGATTATGATCTTCAGCGGCCAGGGAGCAGCAATGCTCATGGCTGTTTCGATGAGCATCGCGATCAGGACCACTGTGAGCCAGCCCCGGTAGGGGAGGATAAGGTCAAATACCAAACGTGCCATCCCCTTGCCAGGCAGGCCCGCCAATGGGAGCAATGCACCTGCGGCAGGCATTGGATCAGCAGTCTTGGAGTTTTGCACGATAGCTAACTATATAATCCCTCCTTTACGATGAAAAATCAGGAATTGCGCTTGCCCAATTCCTGAAAAAGGGGGAACACAGGGGAAGGGAATTATTTTTCACAGAGGGAATTTAATTGTTCAAGGATGAAGATATGCAAAGGGTGAGCCGGAAACAGGGATTAAATTAAAGCATATCGTTCAAAAAAAAGAAATAACTGATTTCCAAAGTATAAAGGTAGATAATATTTTAAATAAAAAATATAATAAAAAATAATTTCAGGAAAATGTTGAGTCCGAATTCAAAATTATCGCGTAAGTACGCGAAAATGAGATATCACCAAATGTTTAAATCGCCAGAAACACAGGCCTGAAAAAAATACCATCAACGCCAGCATGTGCATCAGGGTGATCCAGTTGTCGGTAAGACTTCCGCCTTGCTGGGCCACCGAAATATAGGCCCGCATAAAAGGGGTGGTAGGCAAAAGGGAGGAAATCACCTGGATAAAAAAGGGAAGCATCCTGAAAGGCCATGAATATCCGGTTATCAGGAAAATGGGATAGGACGAAAAGGCCATGATCTGCAAACATAGAAGTTGCGATTTAAAGAAGGAGCCTATCCACATGGCCATGGGAATCAGCGTCAGCAGGAATATCATCATCAGCAGGGTTAACGCCCAGAAGCTTCCTGTCAGGGTGAGGTGAAACACCGAAAAGTTGATGGTCAGTACAAAAAATGCATAGCAGGCAAAGAGGAAAAAATAAAACAATCCTTTTCCAATGATTCCGGGGAGGATGCTGTCATTGGTAACTGAGAACCATTCTCCGACGGTCTTTTTCATCCGTTCGGCGGCCACACTTTCGGCCAGCCCGAGCAGCAGGGTTTGCTGCAATATCAGCATGAGTAAGCCAGGTAAAAGAAATGCCCCATAACTGGATCGTTCATTGAACATCGGCCGGTAGTCGAGATTTACCGGCATCGCCTCATTCAGGGAGGATTGCGCGGATAACCCCTTCATCTCAAAATATTGCATCCTGACACCGGCGCTCACGGCCAAGCAGACCTTCGTAACCGACGCAATAAGGTCACTCGAAGGAAGAAACCGCCCGGCATTGACAGCCAGTACCACATTCCCCTGCTGCAGGGAAAGCACCTTTTGCTCCAGCCCTTTGTCAAGGTAAATATATCCCTGGCAGGTTCCTTCGTACATTTCATGCTGCGCCTGTGCAACTGAAGAAGATAGCAGCACATCTACCATTTGCAGATTGTTAATCTGCTGGATCAGCATACGTGATAAGCTGCTCTGGTCGGCGTCGACGACAGCCAGTTTCACCTTCTCCTCCTCCTTAAAGGAATAGATGCTGCCGTAAAAAAACAGATAGAGCAGGGGAGCAATGAGCAGTGTAAGGAGCAGGCTGTGATCTTTGCCGATCAGTGCCAGTTCCCTGAGGAAAACACGAAATATACCCTTGATCCCCTTCATCATACAACATACTCCTTCCTGATCTTGAATTTCAGAACAACCTGGGCCACTGAAAATGTAACAATGAAAAACAACAGCAAAACTCCCATTTCATGAAAGGCATACCTGAAGGGAAGCTGCATCTGGTAAAGTTTCACAAACCCGTCGAGAAACGAGGAATAGGGCATCACCAGGGCGTAATACTGGTCATACCACGGCATGGCCCACCGGGGGAAGGTATATCCGCTGAAGACAAAGGCCGGAGCTGTATAAAAAAGGGCGATGTCGGTGGCCAGCATGGTGTCGCTGATGATGACCGAAATAAGCAATCCGATGCTGATACAAGCCAGGGCCAGCAGGGTATAAAGGATAAAAAAATGGAAGGTGGGCATCGCCTGGCCAATCCCGAAAATTGGAAAAATGATCCCTGTCACCAGGATGAAGTTGATCCAGGCTACCCCAAGGTGGGCAAGCATCTTTCCCGAAAGGATGCGCAGCGACGATCCCCTGGCCAGGGTATAGAGTTCCTGTTTCGATCCGGTTTTTCCTTCGTAGTTGAAGATGAGCACCCCCACCATGATGATGATCATTTGCAGGGCTACCGTGATCAGTCCGGGGACAAGGTACTGGAAGTAGTTGTACCCGGGATTATAAAGGGGAAGGGTTGTAAGCCTGACCGGTTCTACCAGGGCCATGGCTTTCCCTCGGTTCATTCCGGTCTGAACCAGTTTTTGCAGGGTGATCCCCGCCCCGCCCGTGATGATCACCTCCGAGGCATTTTTGAAAAGTAATTTGGCAGGCACAAGGGATGAGGCATTGGTGTAAAGGGTGATATTCACGGGTTGGCCACTCAGGATGTGTGTTTCCAGTTTAACCGGAAAATGGACAGCCCCCATCACCTCTCCCTTCAGGATCAGATTTTCCAGTTCCGATTGGCTTTTAACCTGCCGGGTGATGTGTATGCTCTCCATCTGTTCCAGCAAAAAGGTAAGTTGCCTGGAAACCGGTGAATGACTTTCATCCCACACAGCCACCGGCAGATCCTTTACCTTTTCCTTTTCATAGATAAAAGCATAGAAGAAAAATAAGACGGGAGGCATGACCAGCAGCAGCCAGTAAAATACGGGGATCGTCAGGATCCTTCGCCACTCCCGGATCATGATTCGCAGAACGGCCATGATCAGGGCAGGATTAATGAGCCGGTCATGCCGGGACGGAATCCACGGATCAGGGATGGATCAACGGGCTCAAACTCAACCGTAAAGGTCCTGAGTTCAAAAGAACCGCTTTCCTTGACGGGAACCCAATCGGCAAATTCCAACGTGGGTTCTATGTGCGACACCCGGGTGGCGAAGGTCTGAGGTTCGCATCCTGGCATGGTGACATTAAACACCTTCCCCGGAGAAATGCCTTTCATCCTGTCCTGGCGGATGTTGAAACGGATAAACTGGGAGCCTCGCTTCATCAGGGTGATGATGGGATATCCGATGGAGACAAATTCACCCTTATGAATCACCACCGAGGAGATGATCCCCTCGGCTGGAGAAAAGATGCGGGCATCACCCGTAATTGATTGGGATAAATGTAAGCCCTGTTCAGCCTGCTGAACGCCGATTTCTGCCACCCTGATCAGTTCCGGCTGGTTCCCTTTCTGCAACATCTCCAGGTTCATTTTAGCCGATTCCATTTCATGCTGTGATGCGCGGTACTGCAACTGCACCAGGTCGCGTTCTTCACCGGAGATAACCTGGTTTTTATACAGGTTTTCGATCCTTTCATTGGTCTGCATGGCCACCTCATATTGCTGCTGGGCAACCTGGTATAAATTGCGCGCCATGCCGATCAGTTCGGGCCGGGTCCCTTTACGCAATAAATTCAGCTGTACCGTGGCCGCATCGAGGTTTAGTCTGGCCTGTTGCTGAATAGAGCTCACTTCGGTACTGCTGAGGATGGCCAGGAGCTGATTCTCCTTAACCGTGTCGCCCTCATGGACCGGAAGCGAATCCATTTTCCCGGGGAGGGTTGAGGAGATATTGATAAACTCTGCATCGGCCATCCCGATCACGAAGGATTCCTCAGGGTTTCCACTCCTTTTAAAAAGAAAAATCAGCGCGATGATCAATACAACAACCGGAACAAAGATGGTCCAGTATCGGCTTAAAAATTTTTTCATCTGTTATTTTTTATCTGGTTTCGGGGTCCCCTTTACTATCAATGCTGATCAAGGTATTCTGCTATCTGCTGGGAGGATCCGGCGAGGTTAAAATATTCAGCCAATGCCAGGTAGTAACCTAAAACCGATGTGTAATACGCTTTTTCAATCTCCTCCTGGATGATCATGGCATCGTTGATATCCTTGGGTGATGAAAAACTGTTCTTCGCCCGTTCGTGAATGAGCGTGGTGGTAATACCGGCCTCTCTCCGGGCGCTGTCGAGGGAGGCAATATCCATCCTGATCGATTTAAGCCTGTTGAGCGCAATCACGATCTTTGTATCGATTCCGTTCCGGGTGCTGACCTCCTGTAAAGAGAACTCCTCGGCAATTTGTTTTGAAACCTGGACTTGCTGATAATTTTTAAATCCGTCGAACAGGTTCCATTGGAGTTCCAGGCCCACCATCCAGGGCGGGGTTGTCACTGGCAAATCTTTCTGGTAAAGGTTGATGTTGGCAACTCCGAACAGATTGGGGAAAAGCAGCGACCGGGTCCCTTTGATGTTTGTCCTGGCCAGCAGGGTGTTGTTCCCCGCGCTCCGGATGATGGGATTCTGCAGGATCAATCCGCTTTCGGGAGGTTGTATATCCGATTGCTGATACCGCAGCTGACCTTCGAGGATCAGGGTAGTATCTGCCGGAACGCCAAGCAACCGGTTCATTTCGGCCAGGGCATTCTGTTTATCCAGCAGGGTGTTGTTAAGCCTGCTGCGGGCTTGTGACAGGAGGACCTTTGTCCAGCTTTGGTAATAGGGAGGGATCATGTTGTTCTGAACAAGCGCGGCGACAAAGGTCTCGTTGTTCCCGAAGGCGACCACCGTTTTCCTGTTCAGCTCCAGCAGGGTATTCAGGTAAAGGACCCGGATGTATTGTAGGGCGATGGTGAAATCGAGTTCGTTTTCGACGATTTGCTGGTTGATGATCCCCGATTTAAGTTCGGTGGCGGCTACATTACGTGCAATGTTCAGTTTTCCCCCAAGCCATATCGGCTGCCTGACCAGGAGACCTGCAGTAAAATACTGTTGCTGGCTTAATTCAGGGTTATAGTCCGGGTAAGCGGTGTTGATGATATTTGTGGAGGTGTTGTAGATCTCCTGCTGCACCGGTCCGGGGAGATCCACGCCTGTGATTTGCCGGTAAACCTCATTGGCTGTATATACGCTTTGCCGGGATGATCCGAGCACCACGCCGTCTTTTACCGCCTGTAGATTGATGGTAAGCGGATTGCTGAGATAGTTGTATCCTGCCAGCAGGTCGACCTTTGGAAGGATTGAAAGCCGCTCGGCGGTGAGGGCATGTTTTTTCGCCTGAACAGCGTGTTGCGACTGTTTAATCAGGAGATTATTGTGGCGGGCAATTGAAAAGCAGGATTGCAGCGTGGTATTTTGACCGGGTGCCAGGATAGTATTGCAGAATAAAAGCAAGATCATGGCAGGAGCCAGGATAACATTTTTCATGAGGGATGCTGGATGAGTATAACAAAGGTATCATATTAAACACCCAATTCTTTATTCCGATCACCTAATTATTTCCTGGAGGTCATTTCAGCAGGCAGCTTATTATCTTTTATTAAAGAAATTCATTGTTCGTTCGGTTCCGATCAGCACAAAACTCTTGATAAGTTCTACCGTTATTTCGATCCTGGGGATCAGGACCTTGGTCTCCTCTGTGGTCCACTGCCCCAAGACATAATCAACCTGGTACCCTTTGGCGAAATCGCTGCCGATGCCGATCCGCAGTCGGGCGAATTCAGTGGTTTCAATGGTTTCGATGATGCTGATCAGGCCGTTATGGCCCCCGTCACTCCCTTTGGCCTTTAACCGGAGTGCTCCCAGCGGCAGGGCAAGGTCGTCGACAATGACCAGAACATTTTCTTTTGGGATATCCTCTTTTTGCATCCAGTACCGCACCGCCTTCCCGCTCAGGTTCATATAGGTTGTCGGCTTGATCACCACCAGCGTCCGTCCCTTCAGCGACATCCGGGCCATCGAGGCAAGCCGGCCCACTCCGAACGTGGCCTTGAAGTTCAACGCCAGGGCATCCGCCACCGTAAAACCGATGTTATGACGCGTATCAGCATACTCGTCCCCGATATTCCCCAAACCTACAATCAGATACTTCACTTTCTTACCCTGTTACCCTGTCACCTTGTTACCTTGTCACCCTGTTACTTTATTACTCAAAAAAGAAGGTGCAAAGTTACGCACCCTGCACCTTCCTTCAAAAATAATCTTTCAATTTGCTTTAGGCTTTCTTTGCGCCAGCAGGGGCAGCGGCAGTTGCGGCAGCAGGAGCAGCACCGGCAGCAGCAGCACCTTCCTGGCCAGGAAGAACTTCTTCAACAACGGCACGTGCTGTACGTACGCCAACGATTACACTGCTTGCAGGATCAAGGAAGGTGACATTTTCAAGCACCATACCGGAAACCTTTACAGAATCGCCGATCTCGAGTCCGTCAATGGACACGGTAACCTCATCAGGCAGGTTTTGAACCAAAGCCTTGATCACGAGCTTACGCATTTTCTTGATCAGTTTGCCGCCGCGGAGAACGCCGGGGGCAGTACCGATAACCTTAACAGGAACG
Source organism: Bacteroidota bacterium (assembly GCA_037128705.1). GTDB lineage: Bacteria > Bacteroidota > Bacteroidia > Bacteroidales > FEN-979 > CAIVAT01. The sequence continues at coordinate 9,218 of JBAXVX010000064.1, forward strand.
CCAATGGTGACAGGCTTTTCAGGAATGATCTCCATGAAGTCGACATGCAGCATGCGGTCGGTGACCGGGTGATACTGTACATCCTGTACGATGGTGTTGATGGTTTTTCCACCAATGTTTAATACAAAAATGTGGGCAACAGGCGTGTGCATGATTTTCATCAGCGCCTTTTCATCTGCCACAAAGTGGATTTGTTCTTTTCCGCCATACACGACACAGGGCACCTGAAATGCCTTGCGATGCATTTTGGCATCTTTTTTCCCTACGTTCTCGCGAAGAGAACCGCTCAATGATACCGTTTTCAT
>JBAXVX010000065.1:0-9495 GCA_037128705.1 Bacteroidota bacterium
ACCTCAATTATTAACACTTTTCTTACAACGATTCAATTTACCAAAGTAGAATTAATCATTCATCCTTTATCCCAGTCTTTCCGGGTTTGCGGTCACAAAACTTTTCCAGCCCGAAAATTTCTTTCCTGTTTCCGGAATTCCTTTTTGAAAATAGTGGCATACGGCGGCAGCCAGGCCATCGGTGGCGTCCATCGTCTCCGGGGCTTCGCGCAAATCAAGCAGGCGGGTGAGCATAGAGGCGACCTGCTCTTTTGAAGCAGCCCCTTTTCCCGTGATGGATTGTTTGATTTTCCGCGGGGAGTATTCAAAAATCGGGATCGATCGGGAAAGCGCTGCCGCAATGGCAACTCCCTGTGCCCTGCCCAGTTTGAGCATCGACTGGACATTCTTTCCAAAGAATGGAGCCTCAATGGCCAGTTCATCGGGATGATATTCTTCAATAAGCCCGATCACCCGCTCAAAAATCACCTTTAACCGCAGGGCATGATCGTCATATTTATTCAATTTCAGCACCCCAAGCGCAAGCATTTTTATCTTGTTCCCGGTTACGGTGATCAGTCCATACCCCATGATGGTCGTTCCCGGGTCAATCCCTAAAATAATGCGTTCTCCTGCCATAATTCCGGATGATAAACAGGCCAAAAATACAGAAAATAAATGGTGGATGGAGCGTGTAGAACGCTTAGTTTATACGGATTTTTCGAACAGTGATTCGGCCACAGTCAGATCGGAGGGAAGTGTAATCTTCAGGTTTACCGGGTCGCCCGGAATCAGGTGAATGGTTTCGCCGATGCTTTCTGCCACGGTGGCATCATCGGTAAAACGCTCCTCCCAGGGTTGTTCATAGGCTTTTTTGATCATATCCACCTGGAAAACCTGGGGGGTCTGAACCACCCGGTATACGCTGCGGTCCACAGGAAGACTGGTCTCTCCCTTCAGGATCCGGATCGATTCGCTGAGCGGAATCACCGGAATGCCGTTCCCGAGCTTTGCGGCAGTCTGGAAGGCATGACGGATCAGGGTCATGGAAACCAGCGGCCGCACGCCGTCATGAATAGCCACCAGTCCTTCACCCGGGATAACGGATAAAGCCTGTCGAACTGAATGAAAACGGGTCCTTCCACCGGCAGAAAGGGTGTGGGAAACATCGAAATGGTATTTTCTGCAGAGGGTTTCCCAGGCCGGAAATTGATCGGGGGGAAGGGCCACAACAAGGGTGATGCCGGGATAAGCAATGCTGAATGTCTTGATGCAATGCATCAGCATGGGCTGGCCCCTGAGTAGAAGAAACTGTTTGGGAATTCCGGCGTTCATCCTGGTCCCGATGCCGCCTGCCACGATGATTGCCGACTTTTTCAAAAAAGGGAGTTGGATTAAATGATCAGCATCGGACTTCCGTAGGTGAAGAACTTGTATTTTTTCTCCACGGCAACCTCGTATGCCTTCATCAGCAGATCATACCCTGCAAATGCGGCAACCATCATCATCATGGGTGACTGCGGCATATGGAGGTTGGTGATCATGGCGTTGGCTATGCTGAATTCGTAAGGAGGAAAGATGAATTTATTGGTCCAGCCCCGGTAAGGTTTCAGATTTCCGGAAATGGTCACCGACGATTCAATGGCCTTCATCGTGGTTGTTCCTACTGCAATGATACGACCTTTGCGGGCCATGGAACGGTTTACGATCTCCGCGGCTTCCGGTTCAATGATCATCTCTTCCGAATCCATCTTATGCTTGGTAAGATCTTCCACATCGATGGTACGGAAGTTACCGAGTCCAAGGTGAAGGGTGATTTCGGCAAATGAGACTCCTTGCAGTTCAAGGCGTTTTATAATCTCACGGCTGAAATGCAGTCCGGCTGTCGGAGCGGCCACTGCGCCCTCATGCTTGGCAAAAATGGTCTGGTAGCGTTCTTCGTCTTCAGAGGTTGCCTGGCGGTTATGAATTTTAGGTAACGGGGTTTCTCCCAGGCGCTGAATGGTTTTTTTGAACTCTTCGTAGGGGCCATCAAAAAGGAAACGGATGGTTCGGCCGCGTGAGGTCGTGTTGTCAATAACCTCGGCTACCAGGGAATCATCATCTCCGAAGTAGAGTTTGTTGCCGATCCTGATCTTCCGGGCGGGATCGACCAGCACATCCCAAAGGCGCGATTCGCGGTTGAGTTCACGCAGAAGAAATACTTCAATCTTGGCTCCTGTTTTTTCTTTTTCTCCATAGAGACGGGCAGGAAAAACCTTGGTGTTGTTGATGATAAACACATCGTTTTCGCCAAAATAATTCAGGATGTCTTTGAAATGTGCATGCTCGATGGTCTGAGTCTTACGATCAAGCACCATCATGGGCACATCATCTCTCTGTTTTGCGGGATGATTCGCAATCAGATCGGGAGGAAGATGGAAGCGAAACTGAGATAATTTCATGTTGTCATGCCGTTAAAAAGGGGTGCAAAGGTAATGGTTTTTTCGCTAGAAGTCAAGCTTTTTCTCATTAAAATCACCAGGAGAGGCTGATCATCAGCCCTGCATGAACAAGTCGATAAATTGTTCACCCTGGTCAATTTTCAGATGATGTGCCTGAATTCCAAGGGACTGTGCCCCTTCTACATGAACGAGGGTGTCGTCAATGAAGAGGGTTTCTGACGGATTCAATCCTGCATCTTTGAGCACGCAGGTGAAGATTTCCGGGGAGGGTTTTTTGCATTTTAGCCGGAAGGAGAAGTAGGCCTTTTCGAATAGGTCACCGAAATCATGATAACCATATCGCCTGAAATCTTCCACATATTTCAGATAATGGATCTCATTGCTGTTGCTCAGCAGAAAGATGCGGTAGTGTTTTCGCAGTTTTTCAAGAACCCTGATGCGGGGTTCGGGGATATCGAGCAGCAGGGCATTCCAGGCATCATCGATCTGTGCATCGGAGACCGGGTTTGGAAAAAATTGACGGAGTTTATCCCTGAATTCCCTTGATGTCATTACGCCTGTATCAATTTCCTGGAATAACCTTGCTCCCGATGCAGCATATTCCGGTGTAAAGGCCTGCAATCCCAGGGCTAAAAATTGCTTTTCGGTACGCTTGATATCCAGGTTACAGATCACGCCGCCAAAATCAAAAATGATGTTTTTGATTTGATCCGGACCTGAAATTCGGGATGCCGGATGGGATATTTTTAACAGATCGGGTTGCATAGGAGAAGAAGGTTGCGCCATCAATGATTTTGCAAAAATCGTAAAAAATATCTATTTTTGCACCCCCGCATATCGTATTTGACGCCGAGCTCTGCTCCGGTTCGTCAATCGTAATTCGAGCGGGCCCATAGCTCAGACGGTTAGAGCAGTAGACTCATAATCTATTGGTCCCAGGTTCAAGTCCTGGTGGGCCCACCGCTTCAAATAATATAAATGCTTACAAGTCAATTTCTTGTGAGCATTTTTTTTTAGGCGTACAGGATATTTTATGAATTTCTAAGTTAATAAAAGTTAAAAAACTCCTATGTCAACAATTATTGCTTAATTTTGTATAGACACGGTCTAAATAAAAATAATACAGATCAGCATAAATGTCAACAACAAGCATTTTTATGAAATATACTGCAACAGAACCATTAAATACAAGCAACGGGCTGAACAGCGGCATGAGTGCATAGAAATTTTAGAAAAATATTCCAATGGAAAGACGAGAATTTATATTAAAATCCAGCATGTTAACTGCATTTTTAGCAGTATCGCAAAATCCTTTTGCTGCAGCTTTGAATACACCTTTGTTTGACCCCTTGAAACCAATTCTCTTGCCTGCCTTACCACCGTTAGAAAACAAAGGCGATATGAATATTCGGGTTTGGATGCGATCATCCATGACAAATGGGTTGTTTTCAAGTGTAGAATGTGCGGTTGCCCCAAAAATGATGGGACCTCCACCTCATTATCATAAGGAGCTAGATGAACTCATGTTGGTTCTTGAAGGAACAGCAACGATTCTCATAGGGGAGGATGTTGTGGAAGTTGAGGCAGGGGGATGGCATTTACGTCCCCGAAAAATCAAACATACTTTCTGGAACGCTTCAAACAATCCATTACGCTTTGTTGATATGTATTTCAATCAACCCTTTGAGGAATATCTGGAGCGGATTTTCTTTGAACTCACACCAGAAAATGGTTTCCAAAATGGCTCTGATGCCAAGAATAAAGAGATGGAGGTTCTGAATGACAAATTTGGGCTTGTTTTTTCGCCAACATGTATGGAAGAGCGTGAGGCTATTGTTAATAAATACGATTTAAAGTGATCCTGTCAGGACAAAACGGACCCTCTGACCACCTTGCGCCGATTTAAACCGACCACCGCATCTGTCTGTTTTAAAGACATTTAGACTTGTCTGTTCCGATAGGCAGGGGGTGGTCAATTTAGTCGGCACATCCAAGATGCGGGCTATGCAAAATTCAAAGAAATTCGGGCAAACATGGCTGACTACTACCTGTCGGAGGAGGAGATGAATGCATTAGGGTATGAATACCTGATTTCGAAGAAGATGAAGGAAGCTGGTGCTGTTTTTAAAATGAATGTTGAGGCATTTCCTGAATCCTGGAATGCATACGACAGTTTTGGCGAGGCGTATGCTGCTACAGGGGAAAAGGAATTTGCAATCAAGAGTTATGAGAAATCGCTGCAGTTGAATCCCAACAGCCAAAGCGGCATCGAAGCGCTGAAAAAATTGAAGGCAAAATAAAAATCCTTCAATAATCAGTTACCCCTGGTCGCCGATGAATGTCGATTCATTAGTTCATATGATCTCCTATTAAGAAGACCAATATTGCTTTTTGGTATCATAGCAGGAAATGCCACCGTTCATAAAGTTATGTGTTTGCAGAATGCCCCACAGGACAATATAAATGCATCCTGTAGAATCAATGCAGAAAAAATCCCTTATCTTTGAGGAAAGTTACAACCTCACACTTCCTTATTGAACAGCGATACAATATTGCGTTGGTGATATTTCTCTTCTGATAAACCGCCAATTTTTATAATGTAGAGATATAGTTGTAGCGAACACACTTCAGATGTTTGCTTATTATGCTATATCAATCACGCTCGGTTAATTGGTTATTTGGCGGCACCTCTATATACTTAAAATAATGGGAGTTCACACCCTTTTTCTTCTTTCGTGAAAGCAAACAAGCGAAGCTATTACAGAATGTTGAACTTTTGTTTATTATGAAAAACACCCGTAACATATCCGACTCCGAAATCCTTCGCCACAAAGCCGAAGAACTGCTGAAAAAGAAATCGTCAAGGACAGCTACGCAGCTTTCTGAAGTAGAAATGATAAAGCTCATTCACGAGCTTGATGTGCATCAGGTGGAACTGGAAATGCTGAACGATGAGCTCATGCTGGCAAACGAACTCTCCTTGTTTGACCTTAAAAAGAAGAATGATGAATCTCTTGAACAACAGGCATTATTCACATCAGCATTGGATTCAATTGCTGATATTATTCTACACAATGAAGATCCTGAAGATATTTTGGAAAATGCTAACCGCATTTTAGGCGAAACCCTGCAATTGGACAGATCTGTAATTTACCAGGTATCATCTGAGAAAAATCAAATTACCGGTTTATGCGAATGGCTCCAAACAACATCACCGGAAATTACACCTACTATAGGCAATTATCCTTTTGACTGGTTTAGAAGTCCATTATCCGAATTAAAAAAAAATCAAAATTATCTTGTAAGTCAGTTCAATGCCATAAATGAACATTTTATTGAAGACGGTTCAGGAATAAAATTGCACAAAGGCATGAATATCAAATCTTTGTTATGGTATCCCTTTGATTTTGACGAACATAGATTTTATGTTTTTACCCTGAATCAAGTTTTGAAACAAAGACAATGGACACATGAGGATATTTCTTTTGTTTCTTCTGTAGCAAAGCAGGTAAGTATTGCATTGCTCAAAATAAGACTACTTAATGAACACAAGCTTTTAAAAGAAAGCGAAGAAAAATTAAAAGGATTATCAGATCAACTGGAATCTATCTTAGATCACATTCCTGGTTTAGTGTTTTACAAGGATAAAAAAAACAATTTCATCCGTGTTAATCAATCTTTTGCAGACACGATTCATAAAAATAAACATGAATTAGCAAATGTAAATCTTGCCGATATTTATCCGGCATCTATTGCCGAACAGTACTATAAGGATGATCTGTCGGTAATCAGTTCAGGAATTGCAAAGTTGAATATTGAAGAAAACTGGGAAACCGAAAAAGGATTAAAATGGGTAAATACAAGCAGGATTCCATTTATTGATGCCAACGGCGAAATTATTGGTGTTATCGGAATTTCGATGGACATCACTGAACGAAAGAAGGCCGAAATTAAGATTCAACAAAGTGAAGTGCTTTACAGGTCTATTTTATCGGCATCACCGAGCGCAATTACCATTACTGATCTGGAGGGGCATATCACCTTTACTTCTGAAAAAACATATAATTTGTATGGATACGACAAATCGTACGATTTCATCGGTCACTCTATCTTACAGTACATCGACGAACATGATCATGAAACCATCGCATTGGCCATTGCAGACATGTTAAAAGGATTTTTCCCTGGGAGTCATGATTACAAAGGACTAAAGCCCGATGGCAGTTTGTTTGATATTTCGGTAAACGGAGAATTTATCAGAGATGCTGATGGTAAACCTGAAAAAATGATCTTTATCTCCTATGATGTTACCGAACGAAAACGCCTGGAAGAAGAAAAACGAAAAGCTGATTCCAGAATCCTGACTCTTTCGATGGCTATCGAGCAGAGTCCGGTTACCACTGTTATAACCGATTTAGCTGGAAATATCGAGTTCGTGAATCCGAAGTTCACCGAAACCACTGGATACACGGCTGAAGAAGCAATCGGTAAAAATCCCAGGATATTGAAATCAGGAGATAAACCAGATTCTAAAAATAAGGAATTATGGGATACGATACTTTCCGGTCAAAACTGGCACGGTGTCTTTCAAAACAAAAAGAAAAACGGCGAACTTTATTGGGAGTCCGCAGTGATCTCACCGGTCAAGGACAATGAAGGCGCTATCAACCATTTTTTAGCAGTCAAAGAAGACATTACTCAGCGCAAGCAGGCAGAGGGAGAAATAAAACTTAAAAACGAACAGCTGATTCAGGCAAATGCTGAAAAAGACAAGTTCTTCTCAATCATCGCCCACGACCTGCGTGGCCCATTCAATGGATTTTTAGGATTGTCCAAATTATTGGCTGAAGATTTGCATAACTTGACGCAGGAGGAGATTCAAAAGATGGCAGGGAGCATGAGAGACTCCGCCACCCATCTCTTCCGGTTACTCGAAAATCTGCTGGAGTGGGCACGTTTACAAAGGGGCATTACGTCCTTTGAGCCTGGGTCGTTCTTATTGATGTCCATGATTGCTGAAAGCATGCACCCGGTAATGGATTTGGCTGACAAAAAAGGGGTTGAAATCAGGTATGAAATTCCGGCCGATCTGGAAGTGTTTGCCGATCTGTATATGCTCTCCTCAACAATCCGCAACCTGGCCTCCAATGCCGTGAAGTTCACCATTAAAGGAGGGAAAGTCACCATTGTGGCAAAGTCTGTGCCTGATCATTCTGTTGAAATCTCAGTCAGTGACACCGGCATCGGCATGAACCCTGAAATGGTTCACGATTTATTCCGGCTCGATGTTCAAACAAACCGCAGAGGCACCGAAGACGAACCCAGCAGCGGGTTGGGATTACTCTTGTGTAAAGATTTCGTTGAAAAGCATGGTGGCAGGCTTTGGGTGGAGAGCGAGGAAGGCAAGGGAAGTAAATTCTGTTTTACGATACCAGCTGATCTGAAAGCAAAAGAGGTCAATGCGAATGTTGATGTAAAAGAAGACAAAGCCAGTAAACTTCAAAGCCTGAAAATATTAATTGCCGAAGATGATATCCCTTCCATCATGTTTCTCACACGAGTACTTAAAAAAATCAGCCGGGATATACTGCATGCAAAAAACGGATTTGAAGCCATTGATGCCAGCCGTAACAACCCCGACCTTGATTTGATTTTAATGGATATTCGCATGCTGGGAATGACTGGATATGATGCCACTCGTCAAATCCGCGGGTTTAATAAGGAGGTAATCATCATTGCACAAACAGCCGAGGGATTTACAGGCGACAGAGAGAAAGCAATAGAGGCTGGATGTAATGATTATTTGAATAAACCAATTGATCAGGATGAACTAATGGGGTTGATACATAAGTATTTCAGTAAATAAATCCATAGAAAATCTTTGAAACCGGAGTTTCAGCCAGGTTTTGATGAAAAATCACCCGATTTCAATCATTGAACTTCACCAGAAAAAAAGGTCAGGTTGCCAGATCAAAATGCCGCTGCTCAACCTGGCCACACCCCTCGACCGATTCAATAAGACCAGCTCAGATGTTTTATTGTCAGACGAATATGATGATCAGGCTGAATCGGCGGAAGGGGGTCAGATGTATCGGCTTTTCCATCATTCCTCCAGAATAATTGCACCTCGCCGAATCAAAAATAGGAAATAGTGATTAGCTTTGTGAAAAGTCACAAAACTCATTCATTGTTCTTTAACATAGATAAAATAGTGCGTTGCTAATATTTTTCCTGTAGAAAACCGCCAAATTTTAAACTCAGGGAAATAGTTTTTGCGGACGCACCCAACGGGTGTGTTCCTTTTACTATTTCAGTTGAGTTGGGTGCTTGGCAGTACCTCTATGATCTGATTTTTGCTGAGGTTCACGCCCTTTTTCTTCTAACGCCACATTATTAGAGCCAACCAATAACATAGTGCTACCAACAGTTCATGAAAAACACCCATAACAAATCAGAAGCCGAAATCCTTCGCCAAAAGGCTAAAGAGATACTGAAACTTCAAGCAACTGCATTAGGCTCGCCAGTTTCTGAAATCGACACGCAGAAACTCATTCACGAACTTGAGGTACATCAGGTGGAACTGGAAATGCAGAATGAAGAACTATTACTGGCAAAAGTACAGGCGCAAACTACTGCCAAAAAATATTCTGAATTATACGATTTCGCCCCCTCGGGATACTTTACACTTTCCAATAATGGAACGATTATCGAGGTCAACATCAGTGGGGCAACTATGCTTGGCAAAGATCGCGCTCAATTAAAAGACAATCGGTTCGGCTTTTTCGTTTCCAACGACACATTACCAATTTTCAATCTATTTCTTGATAAAGTATTTAGCTGTAAAGCAAATGAATCCTGTGATGTGACCCTGTCGACCAAGGGAAACTTGCCAATGTATGTTCACCTTACCGGCGTCGTGTCCGAAAATGGAGAACAATGCCTGGTGAGCATGGTTGATATCACCACGAGCTTTCATTTGAAGGCGTTGCAAGAAAGCAAGGAAAATCTTCAGAAAGTAAATGCCGAAAAAGACAAATTCTTCTCCATTATTGCCCATGATTTGCGCGGCCCT
>JBAXVX010000066.1:0-9141 GCA_037128705.1 Bacteroidota bacterium
AGGTGACGCGTGACGCGTGACAGAAAATCGTGACAGGTGACGCGTGACGCGTGACAGAAAATCGTGACAGGTGACGCGTGACGCGTGACGGAATGTTCTTTTAAAAATATTTCTTTAAAATCCATGTCACCTTTTGCCTCTTTCTCCGATTAAGCATTAAATAATCGTATTTTTGTTCACGGAGTTTTAACTTTAAATTCAATCATCATGGCAACTGGAGTCAACAAAGTGATTCTGATAGGTAACCTCGGCCGGGATCCGGAGGTGCAGAATTTCGAAAACGGAGTAAAAAAGGCGGCCTTTACACTGGCCACCACCGAAGCATATAAAGGAAAAGACGGGGAGAAGGCCACGCATACCGAATGGCATAACATCGTCATGTGGCGGGGACTGGCCGATGTGGCCGAACGGTTCCTGAAAAAGGGAAGCACCATTTATGTGGAGGGACGGATCCGCAAACGCGAATACGAAGACAAGGAGGGTCAGAAGAAGTTCATTTACGAGATCCTGGGCGATTCCATGCAGATGCTGGGCGGTGGTCCGCGCCGCGACGAAGGCAACGGAGCCGCAGCCGGCGAAATAGGTAAAGTAGAAGGGGTTCTGGAGAATACGCCGGAGGATGACTTACCATTTTAACGTGACAGGTGACGCGTGACGCGTGACGGAAAAAACGTGACAGGTGACAGGTGACGCGTGACAAGGTAACAGGGTAACAGGGTAAGACGTAAGTTTTCATGTATGGTTAGGTATAATGGTTATTTTTTTTCAATGTTTTCACGTTTCACCTTGTTACCCTGTTACCTTGTTACCCTTTTACTTTTCTTTTCATCCTGCAACTCATCCTATTCCCCGAAACCCCGTGGTTATTTTCGCATCGATCTTCCTGAAAAAAAATACCAGCTGTTTGATTCGACCTTTCCCTACACTTTTGAATACCCGGTATATGCCGACATCACGGCCGACAGCAGCAAGATGGCCGAACCCTACTGGATCAACATCCGGTATAAACCCTTCAAAGCGACCATGCACCTCAGCTACAAGGTGATACACGGGAACCTTGCAAAATACCTGGAGGATGCCCATACCCTGGTGAACAAGCATATTCCGAAGGCCAGCGCGATTACCCAGCGGGAATTTGTTGACAGGGAACACAGGGTTTTCGGTCTGGTTTACAACATCCGGGGGGCTGACGCCGCCTCAACATACCAGTTTTATGTGACCGACAGTCTTACAAATTTCGTGCGGGGAGCCCTTTACTTCAACCTGGTTCCCAACAACGATTCCCTGGCGCCGGTCATCGATTTTTTAACCAGGGATATGGAACACATGATTGGTACATTCCGCTGGAAAAATGTAAAATAAAAACAGATACCGTGATCGAAACCATCAAATTCGGAACCCTGCGCTGGTCGCATATCGTACGGCCAACCGAAGAAGATCTCCAGGCCCTGAAACAAAGGTATCATTTCCATCCCCTCGATCTCGAAGACTGCCGCACCGAGGTGAATCTGCGCCCCAAGATCGATATTTATGATGATTACCATTTTTTCATTTTGCATTTCCCTGCCTTTGGGGTAACGGAACAGTTTGTTGAGATCCGCGAAATAAAATTTTTCTGGGGAAAAGATTACCTCATCAGCATCGGGAAATCCCAGTGGATGCTGAAAGACCTGTTCAACCGTGAAAAGGCAAAATCGCAATCGTCCGGACGCATGGAGGTGGGAAGCAGCGATGCCCTGCTGTATGAGATCCTCGATCACCTGATGAAGGATACCCAGACGCTGGTCGAGAAGGTTGACAAGGATGTGGATAATTGCGGGAAGGCGCTGTTTGGCAAAAAGGCTGAACCGATCATTGAGAAAATATCCATGACACGGAAAAATGTGATCCTGCTCAACACCATGTTCAAACCGCAGATGGTGCTCTTCAACAAACTGCAAAGTGGCGTCATTAAAGGGTTTGCCGAAAACATGGAGGATTACTGGGGCAACATCATGGACTATTATCAGAAGATCTGGGATATGGTGGAGGACGACGGGGAGTTGATCAAGGGATATTCGATGACCTTTGATTCATTGCAGGTGAACAAAACCAACGAGGTGATGAAAATTCTCACCCTGGTATCGTCGGTCCTGCTGCCTTTAACCTTTATTGCCAGCTTGTACGGGATGAACATCAAACTCCCGATCCAGGACCATCCATTTTCCTTTGTCATTGTTGCCGGAACGATGATGGGCATCGCCATCGTGATGTTTATCTATTTCAAGCTGAAGAAATGGATGTAGGCGTGACACGTGACGGAAAACCGTGACGCGTGACGGAAAATCGTGACACGTGACGCGTGACCAAAATCGTGACACGTGACGCGTGACGCGTGACAAAGAAAATTATTCGTTTTGGATTTTTCTTTTTATCGAAAGGATCAAACTGACCAGCATTCGTCTCAGACGATCCAGTACCTCTTTCTCCGGGTCAAGTGATGTAAGGTATCCCAGCCTCAGGGCCACCTCTATTTGGGTTTCGATTTCAATGACGGAACCCAAAGCAATGTACAAAAATTGGAGGAATTCTTTTGAATGATTTCGCGCAGCTCCTTCCGCAATATTTGAACAAATTGATATACCCGCCCGGCGTAATTGCTGTGAAAGCCCGAATTTCTCATAACCAGGAAACCGATCAGTCATCCTGTATAAATCAACAACAAAATCCATGGACACCTTCCAGACATCCAGGTCACGATGAGTTTTTAACGCAGCCATAACTATTTTCTGGTTAATCCTCCAGGAAAACAAAAAGTAACAGCGCTGTTAATAACTATTTATCGTAATTTCTTTCCGTCACGCGTCACGCGTCACGTGTCACGGTTTTGGTCACGCGTCACGTGTCACGGTTTTGGTCACGCGTCACGCGTCACGCGTCACGGTTTTGGTCACGTGTCACGCGTCACGTGTCACGGTTTTGGTCACGTGTCACGCGTCACGTGTCACGTCTTTTGCGTTCATGACGTCTATCTGGCGTTGAATTCCCTCTTCGTGCAGTGCCTCCATTAATTTCAGGATAAATTCACGGCTCAGTCCCATTTTTTCGCCGGCTTCGATGCGCTCATTGATCAGCTGATTCCAGCGTTTCAACTGCAGGATGGTGATCTTGTTCGTTTTTTTATAGGTCCCGATATCCTCCACCACCTTCATGCGGCGCGCCAGGATGTCGATCAGCTCCTCATCCAGTTTATCTATTTCCGAACGAAGCTCCTCCAGTTTATTCTCAAATTCAATGCTGCCCGATTCACGGCGCAGGATGAGCCCTGCAAGGATCTCCTGCAGCTGGAGCGGTGTGATCTGCTGGTTTTTGTCGGTCAGGGCTTTGGACGGGTTATGGTGCACCTCGATCATCATCCCGTTCATCTCCAGGTCGAAGGCTTTTTGAATGGTGGCCGGGATCATCTCCCTGTTTCCGCAGATATGGCTGGGGTCGACCATGACCGGCAGGTTCGGGTAGAGTCTTTTCAGTTCGATGGGGATCTCCCACATGGGCGCGTTGCGGTAGGGCGAACGGTTAAAAAATGAAAATCCGCGGTGAACGGCGATGAGTTTTTCCAGGCCCATCTGGTTCAGCCGCTCGATGGCGCCGATCCATGTTTTCAGGTCGGGGTTGAGCGGATTTTTGATCATCACGGGGATGTTGAGCGAGCCGATGGCCTCGCCGATCTCCTGGACTGCAAAGGGGTTGACGACCGTGCGGGCGCCGATCCATAAAATGTCGATGCCATGATCGAGCGCCTCCTTCACATGCCGCGGGTTGGCTACCTCTACTGTCACCAGCAGCCCGGTTTCTCTCTTCACCCGCTGAAGCCATTTTAAGCCCGAAATTCCGACCCCCTCGAAGGCGCCGGGTCGGGTGCGTGGTTTCCAGATCCCGGCACGGAATACCCTGACCTGCTGGATGGCAGCGAGTCCGAAGGCCGTCTCCATCACCTGCTGTTCTGATTCGGCGCTGCACGGGCCGGCAATTACCAGCGGTTCGGCCGAAACCGGAAGCCATTGTGCAGGGGGTGTGATGTGAAGGGTTGGGGTCATTGAGGGCAAAGGTACGCAATTCAGCTTCTCCAAAAAATCAATTTCCAGAGATTGGAAATCACTTTCAGCGCTGAAACGACCATGCCGATGATGAGGGCGATGGGGATGAACCAGTCGAGCCAGAAAAGGCCGTGAAAATGGGTGAAGTCGAAGGGATAGATGTAAAAAATGACGATTTGCGTCACGAAACTGGCCGATTCGGTGATGATCCTGGAGAGGTAACGGATGGCCGGAAGATGGATGATGAGTGCCAGCACACTTCCGCCGATTTGGACCAGGATGTTCACATTCAATATCCAGAGAACTACGCTGTAGTTATCGCGGATAAAGCCAAGGTGCCAGTCGGGAATTTTATTCACCAGCCAGAGAAAGACCAGGTTGACGATGATGTTCCCGATGTATTCACCCTGTCTTTTATCGGAGGGTCTGTCCCTGTGCCAGTGGCGTTTTCCGTAATCATCGATCCGGTGGGCCCAGCGGGGCATGTTTTCGTTGTATGGAGGATGCATAGGTCGATAAATTGTGTTCTTTGACGCAGGAAGTATTGCAAAGTTACGAAAGCATTTTAACCTGTCATCCGGGCCGCTCCGATGAATGAAGACCGGATATTGTTTAAAATCGGGGACAATTCAGTAAATTTGCCGCTTCAATAAACAAAAGCAATGGAACATACGCGAAGGAACAAGATCTCCGGATTACTCAAATCGAAGGAATATGGCAGTGAAGTACTGGTAAAGGGCTGGGTGAGGACCAAGAGAGGGAATAAGAACATCAATTTTATTGCGCTCAACGATGGCTCGGTGGTTCATTCCATCCAGGTTGTGGCCGAGGTGGCCAGCTTTCCTGAAGAGGTATTGAAACTTGTCACCACGGGCAGTTGCATCGCCGTGAAGGGAACCCTGGTCGAATCGCAGGGGCAGGGCCAAAGCGTTGAAATTCAGGCCAGGCATATCGAAGTTTACGGAACGGCCGACCCTGAAACCTATCCGTTGCAGAAGAAGGGCCACAGCCTCGAATTCCTGCGCGAGATCGCCCATCTGCGGCCGCGTACCAACACCTTTGGCGCCGTGCTCCGCATCCGCCATGCCATGGCCTATGCCATCCACAAATATTTCAACGACCAGGGATTTTACTACCTGCATGCCCCCATCGTCACCGGGTCGGACGCCGAGGGAGCCGGGGCGATGTTTCGCGTAACAACCCTTGATGACCGCAATCCGCCGCTGCTCCCCGATGGTCATGTGGATTACAGCCAGGATTTCTTCGGAAAAGAGACCAAACTGACCGTGAGCGGACAGCTTGAGGCCGAACTGGGCGCCATGGCCCTGTCGCTGGTGTATACCTTCGGGCCGACCTTCCGCGCCGAAAATTCAAATACCCCGCGCCACCTGGCTGAATTCTGGATGATCGAACCCGAGATGGCCTTTTATGATATCCATGATGACATGGACCTGGCCGAGGATTTTCTGAAATACCTCATGCAGTATGCCCTGGATCACTGCTATGACGACCTCGAATTTCTCAATAAAATGTATGACAACCAGCTCATCGACCGGCTGAAGGAGGTGATCAGCGACAAGTTTGAACGGCTTACTTACACCGAAGCAGTGGAGATCCTGAAGGCCTCGGGGCAGAGCTGGGAATTCCCGGTTGACTGGGGAACCGACCTCCAGGCCGAGCATGAACGCTACCTCGTGGAGAAACATTTTGGAAAACCGGTTATTTTAACGGGCTATCCCAAGGAGATCAAGGCCTTTTACATGAAGATGAACGAGGATGGCAAGACGGTTCGCGCGATGGATGTCCTTTTCCCGGGGATCGGCGAGATCATCGGGGGGAGCCAGCGTGAAGAGAACCTCGACGCCCTGATGAGCCGGATCCATGAGATGAACATCCCTGAGAAGGATGTATGGTGGTATCTCGATACCCGGAAATTCGGAACGGCCCCTCATGCCGGCTTCGGGCTTGGATTTGAACGCCTGATCCTGTTCGTCACGGGAATGTCGAATATCAGGGATGTGATCCCCTTCCCGAGGACGCCGAAGAATGCGGAGTTTTAAGCTTGCTTAAAACTCGTGACACGTGACGCGTGACGCGTGACAAAATAATGCAAAAAAAAAATTCTGATCTGAAAAATATCGTATTTTAGCAATAAGAAAAGTACGATGGACAAGCGTTGGGTGGTAAAACCGCAGGGGGATCCTGAGAAGGTCAGGGAGATTGCAAAGGAATTGACGATTGACAATTCACTTGCGAACCTGTTGGTTCAACGCGGGGTTCATACCCTGATGGAGGCCAAAACTTTTTTCCGGCCCAGCCTCAGCGACCTGCATGATCCCTTCCTGATGAAGGACATGTACAAGGCCATCGCCCGCATCACCCATGCCATTGTGAACAAGGAGCGGATCCTCGTGTACGGGGATTACGATGTTGACGGAACCTCTGCCGTGGCCCTGGTATATACCTTCTTTCAAAGTTTTCATGAAGAGATCGATTTTTACATCCCCGACCGGTACGACGAGGGGTATGGCATCTCGTTCAAAGGCATCGACTTTGCGTCGGAAACCAACGTCAGGCTGATCATCGCCCTGGATTGCGGGATCAAAGCCGTGGAAAAGATAGCCTATGCCACTACGAAAGGCGTAGACTTTATCATCTGTGATCACCATCGCCCGGGAGCTGTAATCCCTTCGGCTGCAGCCATCCTTGATCCGAAGCAACCCGATTGTCCCTATCCCTACAAAGAGTTGTCGGGCTGCGGGATCGGATTCAAGCTGATCCAGGCCTATGCCCATATCAACAACATTCCTTTCGAAAACCTGATCCAGTATCTCGACCTGGTGGTGATCAGCATTGCTTCCGATATCGTGGACATCACCGGTGAAAACCGCATCCTCGCCCATTTCGGACTGAAGCTGATCAATGCCCGACCGCGGCCCGGACTGGAGGCTTTGCTCCGCTATTCGGCCATGATGAAAAATGATGACGGCCTGGGGGGCTGCGTGTTCAGCCGCGAGCTGACCATCACCGACCTGGTTTTTATGATCGGGCCGAGGATCAATGCTGCCGGGCGCATAGAAAGCGGAAAAAATTCAGTGCGGCTGCTCATCACCAAAAACCTTGATGAAGCCAAGCGGGTAGCCGAACAGATCAATGCCCACAATACGGAGCGGAAGACCCTTGACTCACAGGCCACCCAGCAGGCGATGGAGATGATCGCCGGCAGTGCGAAGCTCCGGGAGGCCCGATCAACGGTGATCTACCATCCCACCTGGCATAAGGGGGTGATCGGCATTGTGGCCTCGCGCCTCACCGAGACCTATTACCGGCCAACCATCGTGCTCACCCTCTCCAACGGACTCGTTACCGGTTCGGCCCGAAGCGTGAAGGATTTCGATGTATATGAAGCAGTGGATGCCTGCAGCGACCTGCTGGAACATTTCGGCGGTCATAAGTTTGCCGCCGGGCTTTCGCTTAAGCCGGAAAACCTGGATGCTTTCCTCGAACGCTTTGAAGCAACCGTCAGCGAGCGGCTGGCGGGCATCGAGCTGGTGCCCGAGGTAGAGATCGATGAGAGCCTTCCCCTGAGTGCGATCAACTCACGTTTCTTCAATGTTCTCAAGCAGTTCGCCCCATTCGGCCCCGGAAACATGGCCCCGCTCTTTATGACCAAAGGGGTGGTGGATGCTGGAGGATCGCGCATCGTCGGGAAAAATCACCTCAAACTTTCGGTTGTCCATCCCGAGATCGCCGGCGGTCCCTTTTCAGCCATTGCCTTTCAGCAGGGCGAACAATTCGGCCTCATCGAAAAGCAGATCCCTTTCAACATCTGTTATCATGTGGAGGAAAACGAATGGAATGGAGCTGTGAACATCCAGCTCAACATCAAGGATATCAAATTCTCCGATTAGCCCTTCTCAGGGCCGGATGAGGGCCGGAAATTCCTGAGATCAGCAGTTTTCCCTGCCGGATGAGGTACGGCGGGTTTTCAGGTCAGCAGTTTTCCCTGCCGAAGCAAACATCCATCTTGCGTGCTTTTTCAATCAGCGAATGATCTTCGGGAACGAGTCTTAACTTTCCGCCGACTTCAGCCAGGGGAACCGAGGTAACCTTGTCGCCTCTCAGGGAGACCATCTCCCCAAACTGTTTACGGGCGATGAGTTCGACTGCGAAAGCCCCATAGCGGGTTGCCAGCACACGGTCCATGGGCGAAGGACTTCCCCCGCGCTGGATGTAGCCGAGGATGGTTTCCCGGGTTTCGAGTCCGGTGAGTTCCTTGATGCTGTTGGCTACGTACCGGCCGGCCCCTTCCCCTTTGGGTGTGGGGATGCCTTCGGCCACCACGACGATGGAGTAGGGCTTTTTATTGATGGCCCTTTTTTTCAGGCATTTGGCCACATGGTTGATGTCGAATTTTATTTCCGGCAACAGGATCACGTCGCCCCCGCTGGCCATCCCCGAATAGAGGGCAAGCCACCCGGCATGGTGTCCCATCACCTCGATGACCATGATGCGCTTGTGGCTGTTGGCCGTGGTATGAAGCCGGTCGATGGCCTCCGTGGCGATCCACAGCGCCGAATCAAATCCAAAGGTGACATCCGTTCCATAAACGTCATTGTCGATGGTTTTCGGGATCCCGATCACATTGAGGCCGACTTCGGAGAGCAGGGCAGCTGTTCGCTGGGTGCCGTTCCCGCCGATGCAAACCAGGGCATCCAGCCCCAGCTCATGATAATGCTTTTTGATCAGCTTTGGCTTATCAATGGCGTTGAAGGCGTTGTTTTTCTTGAATGGATTTTCACGGGATGTTCCAAGGATGGTTCCGCCCAGCGTGAGGATCCCTGAGAGTACGTTTTCATCCAGCTTCACATATTCTTCATTGATGAGGCCCAGGAAACCCGAAGAGATCCCGATCACCTCCATCCCATACTCCAGAATGGCTGTTTTGCCGACCCCCCTGATGGCTGCATTGATGCCGGGGCAGTCGCCGCCGGCCGTCAGAATCCCTATGCGCATAATGACTCCTTTTTAAGTGAATCTTTTTTGTCACGCGTCACGTGTCACG
>JBAXVX010000067.1:0-8823 GCA_037128705.1 Bacteroidota bacterium
CAACATCGGCTACTGGTCGCGGATGGTGAAACTCGGATACGTCACCCCCAATCCCAGAGTAGAAATCCCCAAAGGAAAATTCACCGGGACAAAAATTATAGAATACATCAACCCAAGTTTCCCCGTCACGCGTCACGCGTCACGTGTCACGCTTTCTCCCGACCTCCCCGTCACCTCCGAAACCGACGTCACCCAGAGCGAAAACTCTGTCTTCATTGACCCCTCGGATGAATCGGTCACGCTCAACAGCAACAATTCGAGTAGCTGGACCTCGGGATATGCCGACCAGGCCTATGGCGCCGATGCTTTGTTCTCGCTCGATGGCGGGCAGGACTGGCAGGGATCGACGCGCGGCACCAGCGGCACCAACAACGGCGACCCCTCCACGGCCATCGGACTGAATGGCTGGTGGTACGTGGGAAGGATCAGCGAGGACTGGGGCCAGGCGGTGTCGTACAGCAAGGACCAGGGGAAAAGCTGGACGAGCGTCAAGGTGGGGCAGGGTCCCACGGCAGCTTTTAGCGTGCTTGACAAAAACCATCTCTGGATCGATCCCTCGCCCGGGAGTCCCTTCGCCGGGTACCTCTATGATGGCTGGACCAACCAGATCCCGGGATCGGCCGACACCAACCAGATCGAGATCGTACGGTCGGCCGACCATGGGCTCACCTGGTCGTCGCCCTACAACATCAGTTCGGCGGTGGTGGCCGGATCGCTCAACCACGGGGTCAACATCCAGACCGGTCCGGGCGGCGAGGTGTATGCGGCCTGGAGCATCTACGATACATGGCCATCGGATGAAACCGCCATCGGCTTTACGAAATCGGTCGACGGCGGCGGCATCTTCACCCCGGCCACCCGGATCATCACCAACATCAAGGGGATCAGGGCCTCCATGACCGGCAAGAACATGCGGGTGAACTCCTTCCCCTCCATGGCGGTCGACCTCAGCACCGGTCCGAACCGGGGGACACTCTACCTGGTGTGGGCCAACGTGGGGTATCCGGGGATCAATGCCGGCACCGACATCGACGTTTTTCTGATCCGCTCCGCCGATGAAGGTGATACCTGGTCCGATCCCATCCGCGTGAACCAGGATCCGGCGGGGCTGGGCAAGCAGCACTATTTTCCGTGGATCACCTGCGACCCCATCACCGGTGGATTGTGTGTCATTTATTATGACGACCGCGACCTGCCATCCACCCAGGCTGCCACCTATGTCTCCTTCTCCTACGACGGCGGACTGTCGTGGAGCGACATGCAGGTGAGCGATTTCACCTTCACCCCGAAGCCCATCGCCGGGCTGGCCTACAGCTATTTCGGCGATTACATCGGCATCCAGTCGCGCAACATGAAGGTGTACCCCATGTGGACCGACAACCACGACGGCCGGGCCATGACCTATGTTTCGCCCTTCGACCTGGGGCCCAACCCCAACCAGCCCTGGGTAAGCTACTATTCCAATGCGCTCACGCCGGCAGCGGGCGGCGGCACCACTACCCTGAATTATGGCGATTCGCTGCATCTCTCGCTGGGTTTGAAAAACATCGGCGACCAGATGGCCGGAGATGTCACTGCGTACCTCTATTCCACCTCTCCCTGGATCCATATGACCGACAGCATTGCTTTTTACGACACGATCGGTCCCGGCCAGGTTAGGGTTATCCCGAACGGATTCGCCTTCAAGGTTTCCGACACCATCCCCGACAACCTGCCTGTCCGCTTCGAGGTGCGGGTGACCGGCAGCGATTCGGTGTGGTACAGCCACTTCGCCATCGAATCGCATGCGCCGGCACTGAAGATTAACAGCCTGGTAATCGCTGATACAAACGGCCGCCTCGATCCCGGCGAAACTGTGACGATGGTGATTACGGTTTCCAATACCGGTGATTTCGATGCTCCTATGGCTGTGGGGCGGCTCACGACCACCTCACCCTGGCTTACCCTGCTCACCGACCCTGTTTTCCTCGACACCCTCCATCCCGGCGAGGTGAAGGAGGCTGAATACATGGTCACGGTCAGCCCCGATGCCCCCACAGGAACGGGCGCCGATCTCACCCTCACTGTTCAAAGCGGCCTCTACATTGCCCGGCGCACCTTCAGGGAGATGATCGGCCGGCTCATCGAGGACTGGGAAACCAACACCCTTACCCGGTTTGCCTGGCAAACGGCCGGGTCGGCGCCCTGGGTTGTTACGAACCAGGATCCATGGGAGGGATTATACTGCGTAAGGTCGGGGGCGATCCCGAGTTATGAGAATTCACAGCTGTTCCTCGACTATACCTCCGCGGCGAGCGACAGCATCTCCTTTTGGCTGAGTACCTCGAGCGAACAGGATTACGATTTCCTGAACTTTTACATCGACGACGTTTTGCTGGGGCAGTGGTCGGGCGACACCCCCTGGAGGCGAGCCGCCTACCCGGTGGATGCCGGGGAACACACCTTCAAATGGAGCTATAACAAGGACATCGCCCTGAGCTGGGGGCTCGACCGTGCCTGGGTCGACTTCATCGCCCTGCCTCCACCCATCCTGCCCATCGTGGACCCGGGTCCGGATGATACCCTTTGTGCCGGGATGAATGCCATGCTCAATGGGACTGCCGAACACTACGACAGCATTCGTTGGGGAACATCGGGAGATGGCCTGTTCGGCAACGATACCCTGCTCTCTACCCTTTACACTCCCGGTACGAACGACCTGATTGAAGGCTCGGTGAACCTGCGGCTGACCGGGTGGGGGCTTTACGGGAGTTTCGGGAGAAATAAGGTGATCCGGATCCATCCCCTACCAGTGGCCTCCTTCACCATCTATCCGAGGGATACCGTATGCGCCGGCCAGCCTGTGATCCTTTCGGCCGATACTACGGGCAACACCGCCTATCTCTGGACTCCCGGGTATCTCACCCTGCCGGAGATCAGCTTCGACACCTCGATTACCGGAGGTGTGGGAAGGTACCTGGTGCGCCTCACCGTCACCAACCGCTTCCAGTGCCAGAACCGCGATTCGGCCTTCGTCACCTTCAGGGATTGCACCGGTATGGAGGAGCAGGAACCCGCTTCGCTTCTGATCTATCCCAACCCGGGCGATGGCCGCTTCATCCTGGAACTTCATACATTGAATCCAGGACCGGGGAGCATCAACGTGACCAGTTCAACTGGTGTGGTGGTTTTCAGTGAAAAATATTCTTTCATCCCAGTCTATTGGAATAAAGAGCTTAATCTCGCCTATCTGCCTGAGGGGATCTATGTGTTATCACTAACGACCGGGGAGGAAAAAAGGATGTATAAGCTGGTTTTTCGAAGGTAAATCAAAATCAAGACAAAATGAAAAAGAAATCTATCAACGCTGAGGAATTTGATACCCTTTTTGAAGAGGGTGCGGATATAGTCGAATACCTGGCAACTGAAAAGGCTGAACGTCCAGGATTAAAACAACGACGTGTGAGCGTTGATTTCCCTTCCTGGATGTCACGCGTCACGCGTCACCTGTCACGATTTTTTCGTACATCGTATATCGTAAATCGTAAATCGTAAATTGTAAATCGCATGTTCATCCACCGTCCTGTCGAAATGCCAGCTCCCAGGGATCCGGGGTTTCGGTTTTATCTTGGGCTGATCATCTTTATCGCCTCTTTTTTCATGCTTCCCATCGGGCTGGTCCTCAAGGGATTCATGATGACCCATTTCTGGAAAGGCTTTATCCTGGCGATTTTCTGGATCAGCGCCCCCATCATGAAGATCTCCTCCGTGGCCATCCTCGGAAAATCTTCCTATGACTTTATCAATTACAAGATCCATTACATCTATCACCATGTAGCCAAACCGCACCAGGTTACGCCACTGCGGTACAACATCGGGCTGGTGCTCTTTGTCCTGCCCTTCCTTCCCAACTACATGATCTCCTTTATGCCGCACCTCTTCTCCATGTCCCTCTTCACGCGATATATCATCATCGTCATCTCCGACCTGATGTTTGTGGTAAGCCTGTTTGTGCTTGGCGGTGATTTCTGGGACAAGCTGAGGGCGTTGTTTACGTATAAGGCTAAGGCGAGGTTTGAGGAAAAGTGACAGGGTAACAGGGTAACAGGGTGACAGGGTGAAATGGTTTTTGTCACGCGTCACGCGTCACCTGTCACGTTTTTCCGTCACGCGTCACGCGTCACCTGTCACGATTTTTTGTCACGCGTCACGCGTCACCTGTCACGTTTTTCCGTCACGCGTCACCTGTCACGTTTTTCCGTCACGTTTTTTCCAGCAATTTTTTCGTATAGTCCACCAAAAACAACGGAATATTTATCAATCCCTCTTCAAGCTTCAGATTTCTCATTGAATAGCGTATGCTCAGGGCGGGATTAAATGCTTTACGATAAAATGAAAGACTTCTGCTTTTCACATTTTCATCTGATTTCACTTCAACCGGAAAGATGCTGTTTTTGTATTGAACCAAAAAATCAACCTCTGCTTTGCCCTCTGATTTCCAGTATCGGGGCAACCCTTCAAACTGCTGAACCAAACTCTCCAGAATAAAATTTTCAGTCAATGCACCCTTAAATTCAGTCAGAAGCCGGTTGCCTTCAGCTATGGCAGATGGGTCCAACTGCGACAAACGACGAAGCAGTCCCACATCCTGCAAATAAATTTTGAAGGCCGACAGGTCATCATAAGAACTCAATGGCAACGCCGGTTTGGATGAACAAAAGATCCGGTGAACCAGTCCTGCATTGACGAGCCACAGTAAGGCATCTTCATATTCGCGGGCCCGTGCGCCTGGCTTCACCGTCTGGTATAAAAATTTCTTATTTTCCCGGGCAAGCTGAGAAGGCAAAGAGGACCAGATGTGATTTATCTTAGGGATTTCACGATTTTCAACATGTTTAGAGAAATCGAGGGTATATCCGTTCAGTATATTTTGAAGCACCTTCTGGGTACGTTCAATATCTTTTTTTTCAAGCAATGCAACGATCGATTCGGGCATCCCTCCTGAAATAAAATACATCTTCAACTTATCCTTGAGGGGATTGAAGAATATATCGGGGATGGCCTCTATATGATCCAGATTTTCTAGATAGGAGGAGAGATGGACATCGGCTGCTGTTAGAAATTCGGAGAAGGTAATTGGGTGAACCTGAATAAATTCCACTTTCCCGACAGGAAATGATGCCCCGCGGCTCATGGCAACGCCCAACAATGATCCTGCGCAGGCAATCGCGTATTCAGGGTTATTCTCCTGAAAATATTTAAGGGAGTTTAATGCTTCATTGCATTCCTGTATCTCATCAAAAATGATCAAGGTTGTTCCAGGAAGTATGGCCTTACCATGCACAAGTGAAAGGTTCTGAAGAATCCGTTCAGGATCTTTGGTTGTCAGGAAGAATTGCCTGAGTTCAAGTTGCTGATCAAAATTAAAATAGGCCGTACTTTGAAAATGGTCCTTGCCAAAACGCTTTAACAACCATGTTTTTCCAACCTGACGAGCTCCCTGTAATATTAAAGGCTTACGATCCGGATTGTCTTTCCAGGCGATAAGCTGCTTGAAAACATTCCTTTTGATCTCCATAAATCACATTTTATGTTCCGTTTTTGTGTTAATTATCACATTTTCGGAACTTATTATTGGCAAAGATAATCTTTTTTACCCCCTTTTATTACTTCTTACAGAAAAAACATTGCTACTCCGCCTACGGCAAGGAGCGCGCCTGCAACCTCTTTGATCGTCACTTTTTCCTTGTAAATGATCATGGAGGGCGGGATGATGAGCACGGGGACGAGGGCCATGATGGTGGCGGCGATGCCGGTGTCGGCGTACTTGATGGCGATGAGTGAAAAGGAGACGCCGAGGAAGGGGCCGAAGAAGGCGCCGAGGGTGAGCTGCAGCATGGGTTTGCGGTAGGTGAGCGCCCTGAAAGCATCTTTCCAGAGGCGCATGATGAAAAAGAGGAGGGAGAAGCCGGTAATGCCGGCGATGACGCGGATCTGTGTGGAGGCGAAGGAGTCGTAGCCCTGCATGCCCACCTTGCTGAAGACCAGTCCGGCCGCCTGTCCGAGCGCCCCGCCCAGCCCGAGCAGGATTCCCCACAGCGGGTAGTTGAATTTCACCTTCCGGCGGCCGCCGTTGCTCTCTTCGGCGGTATGTCTCTTCAACACCACCAGGGCGATGCCGGCCATGGTGAGGATCATGCCGACCCAGCTTTTCCATGAGAGGGTCTCGCCCAGCACCATCCACCCGATAAAGGCGGTCATGGGCGGGGCCAGCGCCATCATCAGCATCGAGATGCGGGCCCCCACCACCACGAAGGCCTGGAAAAGGCAGAGGTCGCCGAAAACGAAACCGATCAGCCCCGAAAGGCTGAGGTAAAACCAGGCCCGGGGCGTAGCATCGAGCGGCAGCAGGGATCCGCGGTAGAAATAGACGAAGATGGTAAGAAAAGTGAAGCCGATGATGAGGCGCCAGATGTTGACCACCATGGAGCCGATGCGGCGGCTGGCGGCTTCGAATGAAAGGGCCGTTACGGTCCAGAAGACGGCAGTAAGCAGGGCGGCCAGTTCGCCGGGATGATGCATCACAATACGATCCTCCAATCTTCCACACGCATCCTCATTTGCATTGGTTGCATTCTTTTCATTGTTTGTACTGCACTTATCTTACGCCTCCCGCCAGCCATCCTTCGGGATTCTGTATCACCTTGCCGCGCCATATTTCAAAATGCAGCTCCGTCCGCTGATCTTCGGCGCTGGTAAAGACCCGCCCGATGATCTGCCTGGCCGAAACCTCCTGCCCGTCGCGCACACTCACATCGGCGAGGTTAGAATAGACTGTGAGGTATTCGCCGTGGCGGATGATCACCACCTTGTTGAGGTTCTGGAAGGACATGACCCGGCTTACCTTGCCGAAAAAGACCGACTTCACCGCCGATCCGCGTTCGGTGGTGATGTCGATGCCGTTGTTTTTAACCTTCACATATTCGAGTACCGGGTGGGGATGCTCGCCAAAGTTCCCGGAGATGTATCCCCGGTCGCAGGGCCAGGGAAGCCGTCCGCGGTTGGCCGAGAAGGAGGAGGAGAGCTCCTTTTCGCGGGGCGTAAGGGTCAGGGCCGAGCGGCTGTCGACCCCCTTTCCCTTCGCGCCCGTCTTATTCTCCGTGGCGGTGCTTTTCCGGCTACGCTCTTCGGAGGCCTTGATCTCATCGGCGATCAGCTTTTCGATGGCATATTCAAGACGGTCGGCCGCCTTTTGTTTGGTGCGCAGGGTCGCCAGCAACTGGCTCTCTTTGGATGCAAATTCCTTCACCGCTTTGGCCTTCTCCTCTTTCTCGCGGTCGAGTTTCTGCTTCTCCTGCTGCTGGGAGGCCACCAGCGACAACTTCTGGTTTTTTATGGCTTCGAGATCCTTGCGCTGCCGGTTGATGGCCGTCTGGGTCGATTCGATCCGTTCGGCCTGACGGCGGCGGTAGGAGGCATACTGCTGATAGTATTTCAGCCGCTGATAGGCCTGGTTGAAATCCCTCGCCGAAAAGATGAACATCAGCTTGTTATAGCCGTTCATCGTGCGATAGGCGAAGTAGATCATCCGCGCATATTCCGATTTCAGGGTCTGGAGCTGTTTCGACATCTTGTCGATCTGCAGGTTCTCGACCGAGATCTTCACATCCACATCATTGAGTTCGCGGTTGATGGTATTGATCAGCGCCTCCCGGCTCCTGATCTGCTTGGCCAGGAGCTGCATCTTCTGGATGGAGGTCTGCTTGTTTTTTTGGGTCCGTTCGAGCAGGTCGGTGGTACTCCGGATCTCCTCCTCCAGCTGCTGCTTGGTTCGCTGCAGCTTCTCCTTATCCCTGGTGGCCTGAGAAAATAGGGTGACCGAAAATAACAGCAACCCCATCATCAGCAGCCCGGCGGCGGATAAAATAAAAAGGAGGCGGTTTTTACGGACAATCATTGAACGTGTGTTGTACTATAATTTTGCCGGCTGGTAACTGGTCGGGATTTTAAACGGGAACTGCAGGGGAATGTTGATCGACATCTTTGAAAATGAGGCCTTCACCCGGATGGTATTTCCGGCGGAGATGATGTAGTTCATCTCCCGCGGAAAAA
This sequence comes from Bacteroidota bacterium, assembly GCA_037128705.1. Lineage (GTDB taxonomy): Bacteria > Bacteroidota > Bacteroidia > Bacteroidales > FEN-979 > CAIVAT01. The sequence goes on from JBAXVX010000067.1 coordinate 8,092, forward strand.
GTTGCCCTTCAACTGATTCGAAGCCCCCGTAGCTCGATTCAAGCTTAATGTTGTCGCGCCCGATCTCCTTCACATCGGCATGGGTGATCTTGAAATTGGCCGGGTCGAGCCAGATGTTCTGAATGAAGATCTTCAGCTTTTCCTGGCTGTTGCGCACATATTTCTTCAGTTTCATGCGGGCGCTGGTCGAGAGTTTGTATTCGCCGCCCTCGATGGTCGCCCTGAACTTGCCATCTTCGTAAAACTGCAGGTCGGTCCCCAGCAGAAAGGCCTGCAAAAGGTCGTAGTCGATGTTGGTGTTGAGGAAGCGGTTCAGGCTTTCATAATCACCGAGGAAATAGGTGTCGTTGAGGCGGTTGATCATCTTCACCGAATCCTGCGAGATCATGATCCTCACTGCTTCGATGCCGAGCATGGGGATGAGCGAGATCCAGATCAGGCTGTCCTTGCGGATGCGGATCTGTCCGTTGAATGAGTTTTCGCTCTTTTCGTTGGTGTAATCCGCAGAGAATTTGGCCGAGAACCAGTCGTATTTCAGCTCCTTCTCCTTCAGCTTGTTGAACAGGTAATCTGCCCCCTCTTCCCTGATGGGGGCTTTCATGACTTTGCGGGAGGGGGAGCAGGAGGAAAGGGGTAACAGGGTGACAAGGTAACAGAATAACAGGGAAATCGTGACGCGTGACGCGTGACGGAACAACGTGACGCGTGACGCGTGACGCGTGACGAAACAAC
>JBAXVX010000068.1:0-8074 GCA_037128705.1 Bacteroidota bacterium
CATTTTTATTTTCTCGGGTGTGCCTTGTCCTATAACCAAATTATGTTAAATATCCGGTTAGTAGCACGAGAGGTTTGAGAGGGTGCTTTTCCAGCGTTTCCCGGAACCAGCATGACGTGCAATTTGAGTTTGCTGCCTGCGTTATTGGTTCATACCATTCGCGGCTTGCACAGTCTTGGGCTGCCGATGGCACAGGCATTTCAATAAATCACTCCAGCAGCCCAATCCTCGCCGCTCATTGCCCTTGACCAGAAATTACCGGCAGCATAGGTCTGCCAACCTTCGTCGCTGCCTGTCCCCGTTGAAAAAAACGGAGGCAGGCATCAGTTTGCATGTTCCGGCTGAAAATCCTGTTTGGTCAACCTACTGCACCACTCATTCCGGTGGATGCCTGAAAAGCGGCACCACCTCCAATCGGGTACAGCAAGTTGCCCGTGAATGCTTATCAATCCTTTGGCTCAGTTCAGTACAACGAGTAACGGCAAAGCATTTTTACCTCGATCTGTAACCCATTAAAGATAGCTTGTTATTACAGGCTTCACTACGCGCCCTTGCCATGCACCATTATTCCCTTCCCTGTTTTAATACCGAATACCAGCGGTGCATGTCAGGAGCCCTCCGCTCACCTTCCATAAAAGCTACTTTAATGAGTTACTGCCAATCCCTCTGCAGTTTGCCAGCACCGGTAAATGCCTTGCCTTTTAGGCAGTTTGAGCAGGTTCGCAATCATTTATCGCCATTAACCAGCCACTAAAGAGCGTGGCCGCTTAATTTCCGCGTGTTTTTTCAGTAATCCATCCTCCTCCTGCCACCTCATTCGCCCTCGTCCCTCGGGCTTCATAAAGTGGCAGCTGGTAAGCCAACTGCCACCATCACCAACCCGCATTGAAAAAATGCCGGTTGGTTTGGTCTCTTTTCCCGGTATGCAAGTCTGCTTCCCCACCTCATTTCGCGTTCATGCTTCACGCTCATGTAGTGGGGCTGATAGCCGGCAGTATTTCGCTCTGTCAGTAAGGTTACAAAATCCAAATCTTATTCAAGATTACCTGCGAAATTTTTTGTATTGCAAGGCCAATGCCCGTTGGGTGCTGTCATTTTTTTTATCATTTTTATTTTTTGGGGTAAAAAAATGACCCGCAGCCTTGCAATACAAAAATTTCTACGGTCAAGGCGCCTAAGATTTGAATTTTCTGCAAATTTATATTTACAAGCAAGGCTCATGGGTTGGCGCCTCTCCGGTACCCTGATCACAGGCGATGCAATACCGTCTTGACGATCCGGTTTCTAATTAAAAGCCGTCCCAGACAGGCATACCGGATCGCATCAATCGCATGGTTGAAACGATCGACCGGAATGTTCATCGGTTTTCCGGAAGCATCCTCTTTCCATTTGTAGTTTTTCAGCTCACGGATCAGGTTGACTGATCCCCTGGTCACATTGATCGGGTACCGTTTCAAAATATCGATCCCGGTCAGGATGGAATCCGGACCTTTGAATGTCGGCTTGATATTGAATCCTTCCTGATGGATTTCGTAAATACACTTGGGCTGGTTATCTGCTATGATCTCATCGGCCTGGGTAATTCCAAGCTTTCTCATCCAGCTACAGATGTCAGGATTGGTCAAACCCCGCGAATAAATCAGCTCACCAACATAAAGCTCGCCGCCATCCATCCCGACTTTGACCAGGGCTGTAGGATCATTGGAAAAACCAAAATCCATCCCGTGGGTGATCCATTTGCACGAATCCGGCCAATCATCAACAATCCGCCAGTTCGTGAAGATCAAGCCGGTGATTTGTCCGACCTCTCCAAGACCATAGATTCGCCAGTAATTTTCATCCACAGTCTTGAGATTTTCGATCTCCGCAACCATCTCCGCAGGCAGAAACTGGATGTTATCCAGGTAGGTGGAATGGATGAAGGTACAATCCTTGCGGGGCAGGACCTGGTCATAAATCCAGTGTTCATCCATCGAAGGGTTGAAGTCCAGGAAGATTTGTTTCTCTGTTCTGAGCGATAGCTGTACCCAGTCTTCCAGGGATAGCTCGTTCGCCTCGTTGATAAACAGGTAAGCGCGCTTGGCGCCACGTTTCTTTTGCGGCTGGTCCAGGCTCATGAACTCAAACAGGTTCCCGTTCAGTAGGTAGGTATTCTCGGTCTTGTTGTGGTTCCGCTCATCGTAAAGGCCAGCCGATTTGAGGATCTCGAAGAAATCACGCATCGCCGAGGCCTTCAATGCCGGCATTGATCGCCTGACAATGGAAAACACCATGTCATGACCCTCAAAAGCCTTGACGAGAATAAAAACCTGAAGGATTGAGTATGTTTTCCCTGACCGGGTGCCGCCCTGGTTGACTACGATCTTGGTAGCAGCTTCATAATTTTTCCGGAATACTGCGGATACCCTCACTGTCTTCTCCAATGGGTAGGGTTTTAATGTTCGATTCCGGCAGGATCGTAGTATGGATCACTTCAAAGGTGATCTTGGTGAGTTTGTCCTCAGCCGGACCAATGTCAACGTTCACCCGCTGCAGCTTTGGCCTGATGTATTCCTGAAGCTGGATCCATAAAGCTACCCGATCTTTTCTTTTCAATCCCTTGATATCATCATCCAGATAGTCCTCTATGAGTTCGAGCACATGTTCAAGACGTTGTTTTTTCTCCGTTGTGAGCTTGTTAAGAGATCCCTTTGGACGACCACCCTCACCCGGTTTAAATTGCCAGTCTTTGTAAGTTTTCTTATTTTCCATTATTTTCTCTACATCGACCTATTAATAACGGGGTTGCTTTTTGTAAATCATTTTGTCAATGACACTTATGGAGACGCCATAGGCATCTGCCAATTCATATTTAATTTCAGTAAAATTTTTTCCTCCTTTTTGGCGGCATTGACATTTTCGTGCTTCATCGAGATAGATTTCTTTCACCAGGAATTTTTTCGCTGTTCTAAGCGGCAATATTCCGCGTACAATGAGGTATTCCGCTTCAATTCCCAGGCGTTCTCTGAAAGCAACCACCACTTTTTCAGTTTCCGTGTCCATAATATAAGACATTTCTTACAAAATTACAACACAATTATGTTCGTTACAAGCTAACATTCAATTTTCTGCCGATTTGTCCTAAACTTTTACTTTAAGTTGATCGTACCTTTGTTGACAATTTGTTTTTAGTGTTCTTGTTTGATCAACTGCTCGTCTCATGAAATCATTCTCCACTCCACCTGTTGCCTTCTCTGTCGCCTTTATCAACGAGGGTTCCGGGGTCCTTCAAAAGGTTGTTGTCGCCCAGGCCGGCAAGGTAAAATCCTACTTCGAGGAGATTGACGGTGAAACGCTTTCTCAGATTGTAACGCTGGGCAATGCGAAGGAAAACGGGGTCAAGGCCCGTTTCGGCCATCCGAACATGTGCAGCAGTGCGTTTGGCACCTACATCGGCAGGTTCAAGAACTTCCAGCTTGATGGCCAGAAGGTCACCGGCGATCTGCACCTTGACACGGTTTGTAAAGCCTCTCCCGGGGGGAACCTTTACGATTACATTCTCACCATGGCCAGTAAGAACCCCGACATGTTCGGTGCCTCCATGGCCTTCATCCCGGCCGAGCCTGCCCTGGGAACCGGTGAATTTCCGCTGGTGCGCATTGAGGAGCTTCTAGCCACCGACCTGGTGGATGATCCTGCTGCCACCAACTCATTGTTCGCGGTAGATTCTTTCTCTTACCAGGCAACCCAATTTTTAGATGAAAACCCGGCCATCGCGGCCTTCATTGCCCGCCGCCCGGAAACCATTATTGAATTCATGTTAAAGTACTTTTCTAAAACCGATCTTATGAAACCAGAAATTTTTCAGAAGTTTAAAAACCTCTTCGCCACAGCCCCCGATGAGGTTCAGCAGTCCAAGGCGTACGATCAGGCAGTCGAACTGCTCGAAGCCGATCACCTGGAGGAGATCACCAAACTCCAGGACTCATTTCAAACGAAGGTTACCACCTTTGAATCTCAGCTCCAGGCATCAACAGAACAGCTGGCAGCCGCAAATGAGCAGCTTACAACCGCGAACGAGCAGGTTGCGACAACCACCGAGCTGCTTTCAACCGAACAGGCCAGCACAATCCTGTTGCAGAAACAGATTTCAGACCTCACCTCCCAGGTAGCTTCCCTGAAGGACCAGCTCAGCGCCAACCCAACCAAAGTAACCTCAGGCGATCCGCAAGTTACCGTCGGCCACCCGGAGGTAAAATTCGGAAAAGAACTCCTCAACGAAATGCCCTCTTACCTAAAGGACAAACTCAAAAAATAAAAACATTTCATTTTCAAATCTCCAAATTTCCACATCCCCAAATCTTCAAATTCCCACATCCTCAAATCCAAATAGCCATGTCAAACATCTTCTCCCACGGCATCTCGCCCGCTTTCACCAAGCAGTCCATCCACGACTATTTCATCGCCCCGTTTTTCATGGGCGAAGACATCCGTGGAGCCATCACCGTGCGCTCCGACATCAAAGGCACCGAGCTCTTGAATAAAATCTCGCGGCCATCCTTCATCACCAAGCCAAAGACATCCGCAGGGTTCACACCCACAGGATCCTTTGCGCTCTCCACCCAGTCCATCACCGTGGCGCCCATGGCCCTGGAATTCGAGCAGAACGCCCGCGCCTTCTGGGGTTCAATCCTTGAGCAGTTGTTAGCCACCGGGTACAAGGAAGACGACATCGAGCAGATGAAACAGCCCGATGTATGGAACAAGATCATGCTTCCCATCATCGCCCAGGCCGGCCAGCAGGATTTGATCCGCCAGATGTTCTTCGGCAATCCGCTGCAGGAGGTTTTATCCTCAGGGATCCCAACTGGTGTCATTGATACCAATTTTTCCGGCTATACCGGTTTCTTAACGCGATTTATTGCCGATGTTTTATCCACCGCCATCCCGGCAGCCCAGCATGTGGTGGTTGCTTCGGCCACTGCGGCAGTTAAAGCAGAGAAGATCCTCACCTATACGGCCGGCACGGATACTTATCTGGTGTTAACCATCAACGGTGTATCCTACTCTCAGGCTTATTCCAGTTCAGCAACCGTCACCTGCAACAACTGGCTTACGGCCCACAAAGCCGCTGTCGAAGCCCGTGGTGGCGCCTTGAGCGGGGTCATTGTTACCAACCCTTCAGCTGGTGCCATCAAGGTGGTAAGCAAGTTCAAAGGTCAGGATTTCACATTTACCGGAGCGGTTACCGGCAATGGTACAGTTGCCTCTTCCGGCGTGGTCGCTGCTACCAAGCAGGGCAAATTGGCTGCCAATGAAGCCGATTCAACATTCGAGGCCATGATCGATGCTGCCCGTCCCGAGATGTTCGAATTCCCGCTGGTGTTCATGTGCACCCGCTCGATGTGGCGCAACCTGGTCCATACCGTAAAGGCCAAGACCACCGGCGACCTTCCGCTTACCATGATGCTGGGAGGACTTCCGGTTCCATCCTACGAAGGCTATCCTGTGCTGGTCCGTCCCGACTGGGATACCTGGATCGCCAGCTATCAAAACGGCGTCCAGCCTCACCGTGCCATGTTTACCACCCAGCAGAACCTGATCTTTGGAACTGATGGCTTAATGGACACGAACGACATCGAATCCTGGTACAACACCGACCTGCAAATGAGAAGGTACAGAGTTCAATATAAGGCTGCAACAGCATACCTTCATTCTGAATTACTAGTGTTGGCCGGCTTCGGCGACTAAAAATTGGTCATTGGTAATTGGTAATTAGTAATTCGACTCATGTCTACCAAAAGGGCCCATAATTCTCAACCATCTCCCCGGCCTCGTTTCTACGAGTTCTCCTACTCTCCGGTCCTGGACCTGGTTGATACCGATGTAATATTGGATCCTTCGAACATCAAGGTTTTTGTCCCTTTTGGAATCGACAACGCCCTGCCCCGCCAACTCATCAAGCTCGCCCGCGAAGTTCCTGTTCACCGGGCCATTTTGAACTCTAAAACAAACTACATCCTGGGGCAGGGTGTTCAGTCCTCTGATCCTGCTACTGCCGCATTTCTGCAGCTCCCGAATAACCACAAGGAGCTCTTCTCGGTTACCCTGAAAAAACTCTGCTTCGACTACCTCACCTTCGGCAACTGCTTTTACGAGTTGGTCACCAACAAGAAACGATCCTTCGTGTTTGTCTATCACCAGGATGCCTCCCGGGTGCGTTTGCATACCGATGGCAAACAAGCCCTCATCCATCCGAACTGGGACCTGTTTCGTGGTAACGGCGACAAGCACCTGAAATCCATCAGCCTGTTTCCGGAATTTTCTGCCGGCGATGATGGATTGCTTCACTCAATCGTACACATCAAAGACTACGAACCCGAGTTTTCCTGGTATGGCATCCCATCTTACTTTGCCGGCATCCGCAATGTCATCATCTCCGGACTGACCAACATCTGGAACCAAACCCGCCTGGAATCCTCCTTCGCATCTCCCGGTATGCTGGTCATCCCGGGGGTGAACTCCGAGGCCGATGCTACGGCACTGAATACAACAATGGCAGGGTATTTCGGTGCATTGGGCACAAATTCTGGTAAAATTGTTATACAATTCATGTCAGACCCGGCCCCGGGCGCAGCAGTGGGCGAAGTGAAATTCGTCCCTTTCAGCCGTGACAACGAAGCACATTGGCTCGATCTGCATACCCAGAGTGAGCTCTCGCTGATCACCATCCACAATTGGTTTCCTTCGCTCACCCCGTACTCCGATATGAAGTCCTCGTTCGAATCCGGACGAATCCTCAATGAATACGAGGTAGCCATGGCCACGGTGATCAAACCCATCCAGCAGGTGTTTCACCAATCACTGCAAACAGCCCTTGCAGCGTGCGGGTTACAACTCAAAGACTTCGAGTTTATCAATTCTCCGCCCGTCTCGCGTATCAACCCGATGAACTTCGTCTGGGAGGTCCGCCGCGACTCCGGTCTGGAATTCGACAAATCCGACCCCGCCCAAAACATCCTGGTACTTCAATTGCAAAACTCATTCACTTCCAAAAACAGCAATCCCTAATCCCTAATGGCCAATGGCTAATCCCTGCTTAATGACTCCCCTCGAAATCATCTCAATCGCTTACATCACCGAACTCGACCCGGCCATGATCAAGGATTCCTTTATTCTCACGGCTCAGGTTCAATACATCAAACCGGTGCTTACCGCTCCGCTATATGATGATGTATTGCTCGATCCGGCTGGCGATTTGTACGCCATTCTGGTCGATGATTACATCAAACCATGCCTGGCATACTACGTCAAGGGAAACATGCTCAACCAGCAATTGCTCGAAACATCTCAATACACCACCGGCAGCGATCCCGCCCTTGCTCAATCCCTCATGGATGTTTCAACAGCCGTGATGATCTCCCCTGAACATCGTCGGGACATCGTAAAGGAAGTATTCGCAATGGCCAAATACAAACTGGATTTGCTCGTGGCGTATCTAATCGACCAGAAGTTTCCATTATACACCCTGCCGACAGCCCGTCGCATAGCCGGAATACGAATCACATAAAAAAATATTATTTCATTTTCAAATCTTCAAATCTTAAAATCTTCAAATTCCTTAAAATGGCCCAAGTACAACGAAAAGTGGTTCTATGCAACATGAAGGTAGCCGATATCTTGCTGCTTCCGGGAACTGCAGCTTTTACACCATCTGTACAAATCCCTAATGGTTGTACAAAGATAACCGTGCAGTTTATGTATCACGATATCAACTATCCTGTGGGTTGTACCATGTATCAGAGTTTGGATGGAGTAAACTTTGATGAGTGCCGGACAATTGATGAAATGCCAATTTACCTGGAACTTGATATTGATTCAGTTTCTATGACACTGAATGTCAGTGAGCTGCTTACATCGTGGATTAGGTTCTATGTCACCATTGGTGATGCTACACTTGGCACGCTTGATAAATTCATGATTTTATTCGCTGCTTAAACCAATTCATATAAAATGGGGTACTCCAATTATTATCAGGTCAGTTCGTTAAGGTCAGGTGTAACCAATTACAGGGATTATGCCAAGCAACTTCATG
>JBAXVX010000069.1:0-7375 GCA_037128705.1 Bacteroidota bacterium
TTCGCGTGAGCAACAAACAGGAAGCGATATCATCTTCGGCAATTAATATTTTCATATTTTTCAAGTTGAACTGGAGAAAAGGGTCAATTTTACCACCTTCTGACGATTTTGGTTGACCACTTCAACCAGTATGTTATTCAGTGAAATATTTTCGTATCAACCCTTGAAGCTCAGAATTGCTGATAGGTTTGTTGATATAGTCGTTGCACCCCGCCTCTATGGCCATTACTCTGTCAAATTTAAGGCTGAATGCTGTTTGTGCAATTATGACCACGTCATTGTTAAATTGACGAATTTGGCGTGTGGCCTCAAACCCGTCCATGCCGGTTAAGTTAATATCCATCAAAACCAAATCAATATCAGGATTGTTAAGGCAAGCATGAATGGCATCAACTCCGGTGTTCACATGTAATACTTCATAGCTGTATTTATCGACCATCGCAGAGATGAGGGAATCTGATATTTCATCGTCTTCGGCAATTAATATTTTCATGCGTTTAATTTGAACTTCTTTCTCTTCATCCGAAACACTATTTGTGATTGCGTTTTTCATCACTTTAGAATTGTCAGGGATGGTAAAATAAAACACTGAACCCTTTCCCTCTTCGCTCTCCACCCATAACTTTCCGCCATGCTTTTCAACGAATTCCTTGCAAAGGAGTAATCCCAAACCGCTGCTGGTTTCGTTTTCGGTGCCTCTGCGATTCGTTTGAACATCGAGCCGGAATAAATCGTGAACCATTTCAAGGCTCATACCAATCCCTGTGTCACTGACTGAAATTTCAACTGAATGGCCGGGTATCGTCTTTGCGGCAATGGTGACCTTCCCGCCTTTGGTGGTGAACTTCACGGCATTGGAAGCCAGGTTACGGATGGTTGAAGCTAACATATACTCATCGGCAAACACTTCCAGATCGGTCTGGATTTCATACCTGATTTCAACCCCTTTTTTGTCAGCCAAATCAATTACCGGGTGCATGCTTTCAGCAATCATGGGCATCAATAATAACGGCCCAGGCTCAAAGGATGTAATGCCCCTTTGCAGGCGAGACCACTCCAGCAGGTTTTCAAGCAGGTTGAACAGATTGGTGGCGGAGTCTCTCATGCTCGTTGCTATCTTCTGAATGTCCTGCTGCTTTAAGGTTGGCAATTCTTCAGCCATCAGTTTAGTCAAACCCAAAAATCCATTGAAAGGACCGCGTAAATCGTGGGAAATGATGGAGAAGAATTTGTCTTTTTCGGCATTTAACTTAAAAAGTTCGTCGTTTTTAAGTTTTATCTCATCTTCTGCTTTTTTGCGTGCGGTGATATCATGAATAACAGTTAAACGATATTCTTTATCCTGCACATGGGTGTTTTCTGCAGATATCAGCACTTGCTTGATGTCGCCATTCTTCGTCATTAATTCGGCTTCAGCATTGGTTACATTTCCATTGCTATCGGCTTTCATTAAAATGGCATTTATTTTTTCCTGGGTAAAAATGTTTAAATCCGTTGCTGTTTTACCAATTACTTCAATTTTATCAAACCCAAGCATGTTGTAAAATGCTTTATTCACTTCAATGTATTGGCGGGTGGCCAAATCACTTAAACTACAAGCGGAAGGATTGAGATGAAATAATTTCGAGAACTTTTCTTCGGATAATCTGATTTGTGAGATGTCTTTGGAAACTCCAAAAAGAGTCGGTTTCCCATCCCAAACTCCTTGAGAAACCCTTGTTTCAACAGGGATTTGAACGCCTGATTTTGTTTCGATCGGAATAGGGCAAAACTCTGATACGCCGCTTAAAATTTCGCCTATAAACTGGGCGGCTTCATCGCGGCGTTCGGTAGGATGAACCATGAGAATCGATATTCCTATAAGTTCTTCCCGCGTGTAGCCGAGACGGTCAATTACTGCAGAATTGGTTTGGATTATATTTCCTTGTTCATCCAAAACAAAAAGAAATTCATCAATGGTATTAAAAAAGGTTTCGAAATTATGACGTGTTTGTTGTAATAAATCCTCTGCCTGCTTGCGTTCGGTGATGTCAACCATGGTTACAAGACATTGTTCTCCATTCTCGTAAACAATGCCGGTAAGGTGACCATACATTGGTAAATTCCCATCCTGTAACAAGGTTACATCACATGATTCTTTGACTTTGCCATTAAATGCCTTTTCAAGAAAGCGATTGAAGATTGGTTTTGTTTCTTCTGACACAAAAAAACCCAACAGGCTGTTTTTCAAATGTTGCCGGTCTTTGCCCAGCATCTTGGCCCCACTGAGGTTCAATTCGATGATTTCACCTTTATCGGAAAGTGTAAAATAACCTGAGGGTGCAAAATCGTACAATCTGATATACTTGTCATTCGCAACTTCTGCTATAGCCCTTGCACGCTGGAGTTCATCGTTCTGCATTTCCAGCTCTACCTGGTGTACCTTCAGCTCATGAATGAGTCTGATCGATTCGACTTCAGAAAATGGCGAAGCAGTTCCTGCTGATTTCTTTTTCAGCAGCTCTTCGGCCTTTTGGCGAAGGATTTCGGATTCGGATTTGTTATGGGTGTTTTTCATGTTAAACTGATGATCAGCGTTGTGTCAATGGATACGTTCGCAAAGAGGTATTCTGTAAATTTAATCCGAATTGACCCAATCGTATGCCAATTCCAGGGTTTCAAATATTCTGCATTCCCATTTTGTCCCTTCAAACATCTTGAAATACGTCTTCACAATGAGTATAAAATGTTCATCTTTTGTAACGACGATGTTCCGCATCTTGTTTCGATTCCAGAGTATAGATGATCGATCCAATGCGCCAATTACTTTAGCCTCATAGGGGGTGATTTGGATACCTGTGGCATCAGAATAATCGGCAATCTAATATGTAATAGCGTCAAACCTCCTATCTCCGTACATCAGGTCGTTTGCCAGTGCAACATCTTCATTGGTAATGGTACCCGAAAATTTCACCAAAATACCGTTTTCTTCCCAAATAATTTTGTATGCCATTTTTATGGAGTTTTATAAAATTTAACGTTAGGCTGCTAAAATAATCAATCTGTAGATTTGGTCGGAAGCGTAAAATAAAAGGTGCTTCCCTTGTCAACTTCACTCTCCACCCATAACTTACCGCCGTGTTTTTCTACAAAATCTTTGCATATGATTAATCCTAAACCGCTGCTGGGTTCGTTTTCGGTGCCTCTGCGGTTGGTTTGAACATCGAGCCGGAATAAATCGTCAACCATTTGAGGGCTCATACCGATGCCGGTGTCCCTGACTGATATTTCAACTGAATGGCCGGGAACTGACTTTGCTGCAATGGTGACTTTCCCTCCTTTGAGGGTAAATTTCACGGCATTGGAGGCCAGGTTTCGGATGGTTGAGGCGAGCATATACTGATCGGCAAACACTTCCAGGTTGGACGGGATTTCATATTTGATCTCAACCCCTTTTTTGTCAGCCGAATCCATTAGCGGATGTTTACTTTCATTAATTATGGACAACAACCTGGTTGATTCAGGATTAAAGATGATACCCCCCTGTTGCATTCGTGACCACTCCAGCAGGTTTTCGAGCAGGTTGAACAGATTGGACGCGGAGTCTCTCATGCTCCTTGCTATCTTTTGAATCTCATCCTGATTCAAGTCTGGCATTTCTTCAGCCATCAACTTTGTCAATCCTAAAAATCCATTGAAAGGACCGCGTAAATCGTGGGAAATGATGGAGAAGAATTTGTCCTTTTCGGCATTGATCGTGTGAAGTTCTTCGATTTTGAGTTTGATTTCGTCCTCCGCCTGCTGGCGTTTCGTGATGTCTTCGATAAAGCCTTCCAGGTAAGCAAAGTTCCCTTTTGAATCAAGCACTTTTCGACCAGTCATATCCACAGTGATGATGAAATTATCTTTACGCTTCCACTTGACTTCATCGTAGTGAACCCAGCCATCTGTTTTCCTGAGTGAATCCATTATTTGTGGTCTTATTGCCGGATCTTCGTAGATTTGGGTGGTCATGTTGGTTGTAGCCAATATCAATTCTTCCGGACCGGAGTAACCGAGCATGTTCGCCAAGACTGGATTAACGGTCAAAAAACGCCCATCCCAATTGGAATGAAAAATGCCGACAGGCGCATTTACGAAAAGATTCCTGAATTGTTCTTCACGATCTTTGAGTGTTTCTTCTGCCTGCTTGCGATCGGAGATATCGCGCCATGAAATAAACAAAGCAGGCTTCAATCCAATAATCATCGATGCAGCGGAAACTTCAACGGTGAAATAAGATCCGTCAAAGCGTTGATGTACCCACTCAAAGCTACTTTTACCTGTGCGTAAGGTATCGTTGATCTTTTGCAGAGTCGATTCTGCTGATTTCCTTCCATCGGGCTGAAATTGGGGTGACAGCGCATCGGGGGTCTGGCCGATAATTCGTATCCGGTCACCACGTAACATCACTTCGGTTGCAACGTTGCAATCAATAAATACGCCATCGATGATGATCAGGTAGGCATCGGGTGAATCCATAAACAGGATGCGGTGTTTTTCTTCGCTTTCAAGCAGCAACTCCTCTGCCTTCTTTCTCTGGCTAATGTCCTTAGTGCTGGTTCGGAAACCAAGCGACCGACCATTCAAATCAAAAATTGGGCGCCAGGAAACGGAGGCCCAAAATTTTGAACCATCCCTGCGATTGATCCGGGTTTCCATATCATTTCCACTTATGCCCTGCAGCGCTTCCTGGAATTTTTCTAAAACCATTTCAATATCTTCAGCTGCAATCACCATGGATAGATAGTCTTCAGCGGCTATATATTCTTCAGGAGTGTACCCGGTCAAGGTTTCAGAATACGAATTCATCCAAACCAGTTTTCCTTCCGGGTTAAACCAGGCTTCCCAGCTTGCCGCGTAATTTGCAATTGCCTGAAACTTCTCTTCGCTCTTCTGTAGTTCCAGTAAGGCTTTCTTTTGACTGTAGAGGTCGGTGATGTCGGTGATAAAGCCATGCCACAGCACTGATCCATCGACCTCCCTTTGCGGAACAGCGTTGCCATATAGTAAGCGGATTGTGCCATCGGAAAACTTCACCCGGTACTCATGTTGCCATGGGGTGAGGTTTTGTGCCGATGCCTGTATGGAAGCGGCAACAACGGCAAGGTCATCAGGGTGAAGGTTCGCGAATACTGCTGATGCATCTTCACGTACTTGCTCAGGGCTAACACGGTATATCTCCCTGATAGCCTCGCTGGCATAGGGAAAGCAGGATGTACCATCTGGTCGCAGAAGATATTGGTAAACAACTCCGGGCACCTGGCTGGCGATCTTTCTGAGATCCTCCTGTCGAAAAGCCAGCTCTTTGTTGGCAATAAGCAGTTCGTCGACCCGTTTTGCTTTTTCTTCGTTTTGAAAGGCAAGCTCCTCAATAAGCTCCAATATTTTGTCTTCTGATTTCTCTTTCAGCAACTCTTCTACTTGTTGGCGAAGGATTTCGGCTTCGGATTTGTTATGGGTGTTTTTCATGAACTGCTGTTAGCACTCTGTCATTGGTTCGCTGGTTTGAAGACTTACATATATATCCTATATTTCATTTTATTTCACTAAAGCTCAAAATAATGGGCCTGAATCAACGGCTAAGCCTGATTGAAATACTTTTGGATCAACCGCACCAATTCATCTTTGTCAATGGGCTTTGAAAGATATTCATTGCATCCCGCAGCTATGGCCTTTTGCCGGTCGCCTGAAAGCGCATAGGCCGTTTGTGCAATGATGATGATTTCCTTATTATACTTACGGATCTGACGGGTCGCGTCATATCCATTCATTCCAGGCATCCTGATATCCATCAGAATCAGGTCGAGGTCGGGATTGTTGCGACAGATTTCAACTGTTTCGATTCCTGTTTTTGCATGCAAGACTTCATTGCTGATTTTATTGAGCATGGAGGTGATGAGCAAATCCGAGGTTTCGTCATCTTCGGCGATTAGTATTTTCAGGTTTTTAATCTGACCTGATTCATCTTCTTGCGAAACATTTGCAGTAGTGCCTTGTTCCTGCTTTTTTGTATTGTATGGAATGGTGAAATAAAATATTGAACCAATTCCTTCATCACTTTTAACCCAGATTTTACCTCCCAGCATTTCAACATACGCTTTGGCAATGGATAATCCCAGACCAGCCCCCTGATAAGCCTGTATATCGAAGATATCAGCCTGAATAAAGCGTTCGAATATGGCTTCCTGCCTGTTTTTGGCAATTCCAATACCCGTATCTTTCACAAAAAACTCGAGGTATTCGCCCCTCTTTTCATATCCAAATTCAATTGAACCTTGGTGGGTATATTTAATGGCATTTTTGACGAGGTTGGTCAAAATGGCGTAGATTTTTTCACTGTCTATTTCAATGATCGCTTCCTTTGCCGACAGGGAATTTTTAAAGAAAAGATGTATTCCTTTTGCTTCAACTTCTGGTTTAAAGAAGGTATAAATATATTCTATCTGCTCGTTAATATCCGACTCCGCTATGCCAAGTTTCATCAGCCCCGATTCAATTTTTGAAATATCAATAATATCGTTGATGATGTTGAGCATGCGTTTACCACTTTTCTCGATGATGCGGATGTACTTTTGTTGCTCATCGCCTGTTAAGTTGGGTTCTTTCAATAGTGCGGCAAAACCCAGAATGCCGTTCATCGGGGTACGGATTTCGTGGCTCATATTGGCAAGAAAAGCGGATTTGAGGTGATCGCTTTCTTCGGCTCTTTCTTTAGCTTCTAATAATTGCTCCAGCGTTTCTTTCAGCACATTTTCAGCTCCACGTCGCTCCAGTTCGCCGGCGGCACGCGGTGCAACCATTTTCAGCATTGATTCCGCCTTCCCTTCGCTGTGCAATGGCTGGTGCCCGATAATGGCGATCAGTCCAATAGCCTGTCCTTTAGAGTCAATCAGGGTAGTGCCGACATAGCTTTCCGCATTGAGGTCCTGTAATGCCAGGTCATTCGGAAAGAGATGCCGCACCCCTTTGCGGTAACAACAAACACGCTTGTCAACCACTTCACCGCAAGGGGTATCTTTTAATGCATACCGAACATTACTTTCAAACAGGCCATTATTATATATAGCAACGGTTTGCGCTGTAAGTCCGTCGCCTTCGAGTCTGTCGATACAAACATATTCCATTTTTAAGGTCTCTGCCAGATAATTTGCCAGCGACTCGAAAAAATCCTCGCCGGTCCCAGGCAATCCGCAGCCTAGTAAAAAAGACTGGGTATCTTCGAAAAGCTTGCGCTCCGAGATATCGAAACAATGTCCGATGTATCCAATGAATTCTCCTGTGCTGTCGAAATTTGGTGTTCCCATGGTCACTATCCACCTGTATTCTCCGCTTGAATGACGCAAACGGTATTCCA
>JBAXVX010000007.1:0-119194 GCA_037128705.1 Bacteroidota bacterium
TATATTTTTCAAGGCTATTTTGGTTGCCAATCAAAGAAAAAATTTGCCACTAACGACTGCGTAACCGCAACTGTTGAGGTTATTTTGTACTTGGTTTTAGGTTAAGGTTGAGGTTAGCATACAAATAATATGCGGATAGGCGCAAGTGTGATGTTGAGGTTATACACATTGATATATTGTTCGGAATGGATTGAAATGTTTCTTCAATCAGGTGCTGTATGAATAAAATCTATTGAACCTGGCTGAAAGAATGCACTTCGAAGTTACAATAAAAAATAATTCGCCGGCACTTAAGCATATTTTTTACAGATTAAGATTATCAAACGGACTGATGATATTCCTGAATCCCTTCTCTGTGACATGGGTGTAAATCTCAGTGGTCCGGGAACTTTGATGTCCCAGCAACTCCTGTATGTACCGCAGATCGGTCCCACGCTCCAGAAGATGGGTGGCGAAACTGTGCCGTAGGGTGTGTACCGTTGCCGGCTTCCTGATACCCGCCATCTCCCTGGCCCGTCTGAAAACCGTCTGGATGCTCCCAGCCGAATACTGCCCGCCATACTGACCTTCAAACAACCACACTTTTGGCCTGTAAGCTTTGTAGTATTGCCTTAACAATTTTAAAATATTCGGTGATAATACCGATACCCGGTCTTTCTTGCCTTTGCCCTGCCGGATCCGAATCTGTGCCATGGAGGTGTCAATGTCCTCCAACCGGAGGTTGATGAGCTCGCCAATCCTGAGTCCGGCTGAATATATAACAGATAAAGCGGTCCTTTGTTTTAGATTATGAACCTGCTTAAGGATCCGCAGAACCTCCTCTTCGCTTAATACAGATGGCCAGCGTACCTCCCGGCGCGGACGCTGCAGATAATAGGATTGCCTGGGCTGGCCAAGAACCTTTTCATAATAAAACTTGATGGCATTGATCGCCTGGTTCTGATAGGACTGCGATACCATTTTTTCTTCGGAAAGATAAATGAGGTAATCCCTGATTTCCTCTCCTGTGATCTGGTTCAACACATGATCTGAATAGTATCTCATAAACATCCGGAACATGATGGTATAGGTCTTAATGGTCTTCCTGCTGTATTGTTTCAGCTGCATCACCTTTAAGTACTCTTCAGGAACATCGGCCCTTCCTGACCGGGATGGTTCCTGATGAATTTCCTCTGTCGAAGATTTTTCCCGCAAAACAATGGCGGCAAGATCATGAAACCGTATCACCAGGTTCTCAGCCATGCCAGCCACAGCGGCCAGGTGCCAGCACTTTTGTTTCGGGTCCCATCGGGCTCCCGGTATGCGCTTTACATGCCCTATCAGCGCAGGATCATACCTGAAGAACAACCCGATCCGGGCCTTCCCGTCAACTGTGATTGGGGCAATTTCAATGGTTTTCATGTTTCACCTGACCCTCCTTTAGGGTTAATCCGGTTCAACTGAAAAGGTATACCTTCTGTTGATAAATAATCGGATGATCGGTGGGTATCCCTGTGCAGGTAAACAGATCAAAAAAGAAATCTGCCCTCCATCAGGCGTAAAACAGGCGGGTTTATCAGTGCTGTTCCATATATTCGGCCAGCTCACGGTGCCAGTCGTCGGGCTCAAAGGTTTTTGGGAGGGTTTCATCCGCAAAGAGGAGGTCGACCAGGTATTGCGGATGTTTGCCGCCGATATGGATCGATTTGATGCAGGATACGCAATAAACCACCACATCCTCCAACGGCATCTCCGAACTTCGTTTGATCATCTGCTCCTTCACCTTTTCGGTTGGGATCACCCCATAAAAACTATCCCCGCAACAGGTTCCTTTGGTACGGGTGTTCCTCGGTTCCACCAGGCTGATGTTCATCTTCTCAAGAAGGATCCTGATTGCGGCGTGCACCTTTTCATTGTTCCGGGTAGGACAGGCGTCAAGAATGGTCATCTGCCTTCCGTGGTGATCAGGGAACGGGAAAAAATCCTGCTCAGCCAGTATTTCCCAAAGGGAAATGGTCGATGTTTTCGGATAATCCTTGCCAAAGCGCTTGTCGCATCCGGGACAGACATTGATAACCTCCGTCTCAGTCGCAACCAGGGGATCATGGTGGCAGCAATCCATCATCTTCTCCACAGGACCCAGGTTTTTATCCAGGATGTCGTGCAGTTTGGCGGCAAGTTCCGGTTTATACAACATCAGGGCACACCCGGGTGCAAAGACTCTTTTCGTCATGGTTCAGCAGTTGGCAGCATTAAAAAACAGTTCCAGTTTATATTTATCAAGCAGTCCGCCGCTCCTTACTCCGCTGCATACATCGATGGCAAAAGGCTGAACCTCCTCAATGGCCCGCCTTACATTCTCATGATTCAGCCCGCCCGCAAGGAACACCGGGATCCGAACCTGTTCACAGATTTTCCGGCTTAATTTCCAGTCATGGACCCGGCCGGTTCCCCCGAGTTCTTTGACCCGTAGACCCGGGTTGCCGCTGTCGAGTAGGATGGCATCAACCCTGCCTTCAGCTTCAAGCGCTTCATCCACCGACCCTTCTCCGGTTACATGGATCACCTGGACCAGCTTTATCGCAGGCAACGCATCCCTGATTTGCTGATAGGAGCCATGGGTCAGCCTGTCAACCATCTGGATCGTACTCGTTCGGACAATTGCATGATGCAGGATGATTTTGTCGGCCGATGTTTCACTGGTCAGCAGGAATGTGGCAATGGGAGGCGGTACGCTTTCAGCGATCCGGCGTATCAGTTCATCGGCAATCACACCGGGCCCGCTTGGCATCCTGCCGACCAGCCCGATGGCCGAGGCGCCAAACCCGATGGCCGTCATGGCCTCCTCCATGCTGCCGATGCAGCAGATCTTTATTCTTGGTCTCATGAATGTCTTACTCCCATTAATACATGGTTAAAGGTCTTTGGCTTTACTGAAATGACATTATTTGCCTCCAATAAAATTTCAGGTTTTTCTTGAATTTGTCTCTTTGGTTGATTTCCGGTTCCCGGTCCTTCAAAGGTCGGGGTTATTTCAATGTTCCTGAACTATCAGATAAAAACTTGGACTATTTGTACTGGTACGGGTCCATTTATCTTCATTTGCGTTTTTTTTATAAAAGCATCCCTGTTTTTCCTTCACGTTAAAAAGCACAATGTTTGCGGTTGGCTGGTTTGAACCGCTGAACTGTACCACCCGTTCATCATGCGCTCCAATTACCTTTATCCATTCCAGGGTCAGGGCTACATCCCCTTTGAAAACAAGGTTATAGGGGCTCAGACTAACATCCACCCATCCTGACTTTTTCGTAATGGATATAAAAACATTTTTATCCAGCAGCTCGTTGGCAGGCAGATCACTCACAATATCCCTGATGTGAAGCCGAAATAAACCGGTGTCAAAACTCTGCATCCAGACACGGATATGCAGACTTTTCAATCGGACATATTCATTTCCCAGGGCTATTTTCAAACCCTCCTCCGATCCCTTTCCGAACTCGGTTCCGCTCCATCCGCAAACCTGGCCTGGCCTGGTGAAATCCGCTGTCCCTGCCTTCTTCAGTTTACCTGAAAATGGTTTGACGGTTACCTCTGTCAAATTAATGGGTTCGCTGATCAGTTTAATGACATTTTCTTTTCCGGACAACTCTTCTGCCGGAAATGACTGTGCCCTGAAGCCAATCATCGAGATCCTGACCATTGCTTTTGATGATGTCCCGTTGAAGGCTAATCTGAATTCTCCTTTTTCGTTTGTAATGGTTCCCACAGGCGTATCAACAACCCCTATGCTGACGAATTCCAAAGGATGACCTGTTGATGCATCAATTACTTTTCCAGTAAATACCTGGCCATGCAACCGGATTGCCAGCAACGAAAAAAGAATAAGATACTTCGCGAAATAGCCCATCATGATAAAAATCAATGATAAAAATAGTAAAAAATCCGTCATGGTTTTGACGGATTCCTGACCCGGTGCGAAAAAGTCTCTACTTTTGCCGGGAGATTGGCCCCATGAACCACCCCGATACCATAAAAATAATCAATGCTTCCGAACACAACCTCCGTTCGGTGAGCCTTGAATTTCCGAAGAACAGGCTCATCGTGGTCACAGGGGTCTCGGGTTCGGGAAAATCCTCCCTGATCTTTGATGTATTGTATCGGGAAGCCGAAAGCCGCTACCTGGGCTCGTTTTCCTCCTTTGCCCGGCAGTTCATGGGCAAACTGAAGAAACCGCAGGTTGAAAAGATCGAAGGACTCTCGCCGGCCATCGCCCTCGATCAGAAATCGGGGATCTCTAACCCCCGCTCCACCGTCGGGACCATCACAGGCATCTACGATGCACTCCGGCTCCTCTTTGCCCGAACCGGCCACCCCAGGGCAGGGGAGTCCCCGTTTCAGCTCAGCCGCAGTCTTTTCTCATTCAACTCCCCCGAAGGAGCCTGCCCCGCATGCAAAGGGCTGGGCGTGGAGGACTTTCTCGACCCGGAACTGCTCATCGCCGATGAAAACCTGACCCTGCGCGAAGGGGCACTCGTAATCACGGCGCCCAACGGGTACATCATATATTCGCAGGTGACCCTCGATGTGCTTGACCAGGTATGCCGGGCCGAAGGCTTTCACATCGACATTCCCTGGAAGGATCTCACCCCCGAACAGAAACACATCGTACTTTTCGGGAGCGATAAGATCGAGATCCCCTTCGGAAAACATCCCCTCGAATCGCGCATGAAATGGAGCGGGATCACCGCCAAACCGCGTGAACTGGGCTATTACAAAGGCATCCTTCCGGTGATGGAGGCCATCCTGCAGCGCGATCGCAACAGGAACATCCTGCGCTTTGTCCGCAGCGGAAAATGCAGGGCCTGCGATGGAAAAAGGCTCAATGAGAAGGCGCTCTCCGTCGAAATTGGCGGGATCCCGGGAAACGATCGGGCTGGTGAAAGGACTGAACGCACAGGATCAAAGCCGGAGGCCGGGATATATAACATAGCGGCGCTGGCTGACCTTCAGCTGGATGAACTTGACCAGGCGCTCGGTACGATCGCCTTCTCCGCCACCGAACAAAGCATCGCCGATCCCATCCTGGTCCGGGTGTCGAAGCAGGTTGGCCTGCTCAAAAGGCTGGGTCTGGGTTACCTCTCCTGCAACCGCGATTCGACAACACTGTCGGGCGGGGAATCGCAGCGTCTCCGGCTGGCCACCATGGCCGGGATGGGGCTGAGCGGGATGATCTGCATTTTCGATGAACCCTCCATCGGGCTTCATCCGCAGGAGATCGGCCGGCTCCTGGGTGTTTTAAAGGAGATCCGCGACCAGGGAAATACGGTGATCGTGGTGGAACACGAGGAGGAGTTCGTCCGCCAGGCCGACTGGCTCATCGACATTGGTCCCGGACCGGGCATCCATGGCGGAGAGGTGCTTTTTAACGGCACCCTGGAGGAGGCCCGTGAACTGCCGGAGAGTGAGATCCGCAAAAGCCGGACCCTCTCATTCCTGTATGGCCTGGAAAAGATTGAATCGCCTGCACTGCATAATTCCGCACCGGGATTCCTGACCGTTCAGGGTGCTTCCGCCCGCAATCTCAGGGAGATCGATGTCCGATTCAGGCTTCACACACTGAATGTGGTGACCGGCGTATCGGGCGCCGGCAAGTCAACCCTGACCAACCACATCCTGGGCGCCTTTCTGAAAAACAAACTGCAGCAGGGAGTAGAAAATGTCGGGAAATTCAGGGAGATCATAGGATGGGAAACCATCGGCAAGCTGATATCCATCGACCAGTCGCCGATCGGGCGCACCCCCCGGAGCAACCCGGCCACCTACACCGGTCTTTCTGATTCCATCCGCGACCTCTTTGCCAGGCAACCTGAAGCGATCAGCCGGGGGTACGACAAAAGCCGATTTTCATTCAACACACAGGGCGGACGGTGTGAACTGTGCCAGGGGGCCGGCTACCAGCAGGTGGGCATGCATTTCATGGGAAATGTGGAGGTTTTATGCGAGGCCTGCGAAGGCCGGCGGTTTGACAACGAAACGCTGGAGATACGCATCCACGAGCAGGAAAAAAGCATCTTCGATGTCCTGGAGATGACCGTGTCGGAAGCACTGATTTTCTTTTCGGGCGAACCGAAGATCCTCCGTTACCTGGAAACAATGGAAGGACTTGGATTGGGATATCTTACCCTGGGGCAGCGCTCCTCAACGCTGAGCGGCGGGGAGGCACAGCGCATCAAACTGGCTGCCGAACTGGCCAAACCTTCACCGGAACACACTCTTTACATCATGGATGAACCGACCACTGGCCTGCACAATGCGGATGCCGGGGTCCTGCTCAGGGCGATCGGCCGGCTCATCGACCAGGGACATACCGTGATTGTGATCGAACATCACCTTGGTTTTATCTCCGCGGCCGGCCACATCATCGACCTTGGCCCCGGAAGCGGCCGGGAGGGAGGGCGGCTGCTTTTTTCAGGTTCACCGGAGGAGATGGTCCTTTGTGAGAAATCCGCTACAGCACAGGCCCTCAGGGAATTACGAATGACGAATGACGAATTACGAACCGGAGCTCGGCGGAGCCAATTGCGAACTACAAAAGTCGATGATCGGATATCGAACGGAATTACCGGAAAATTTTCAAATGATGATACCCTTGTTTCCGAAGGAAAAAACTTCAAAATTCGTCATTCGTCATTCGTCAATCGTCATTCCATTTCTCTAAAGGGTGTTTCCACCCACAACCTGAAACACATATCCGTTGAGATCCCGCACAATAAGATCACGGTAATCACAGGGGTTTCGGGAAGCGGAAAATCGTCGCTGGCATTTGACACGGTTTTTGCGGAGGGGCAGAATCGTTTCCTGGAGAGTTTCTCTCCCTATGTGCGATCGCGCATCGGGATGAAAGACCGGGCTGATTTTGAAGAGATATCGGGTCTCACCCCCACCTTCGCCGTCGACCAGGGAGGTGCCGGGCGGAATCCCCGTTCCACAGTCGGCACCATGACCGGGATCTACGACAACTACCGGCTTCTCTTTTCAAGGATCGGTAAAATAGAAAATAACGATAATAATTCCACAACTGACCCTGGTCACGCGTCACGCGTCACGCGTCACGACCCTGGTCCCGCGTCACCCGTCACCCGTCACGACCCTGGTCCCGCGTCACGCGTCACGCGTCACGACCCTGGTCCCGCGTCACCCGTCACGCATCACGTCTCTTCCAGCCTTTTCTCCTTCAACCACCAGCACGGTGCCTGCCCGCACTGCGACGGACTGGGATTTCGGATCGTTTGCGATGCTGAAAAACTGGTCACCCACCCGGGAAGGCCACTGGCTGATGGCGCCATGGATGGAACCAAAACGGGGAAATTCTACGGCGACCCTTACGGACAGTATATTCCGACGCTGATGGCTGCCGGCCTTCGTCATGGATTCGACTTTGGCCTGTCCTGGTCTGAACTCCCGCCGGAGGCAAAAGAGCTGGCCCTGAACGGGTCGGGCGGGGAGCAGTATGATGTTACCTGGCAGTTCAGGCGCGATGACCGCACCGGGGAACATCATTTCAATGGTCCCTGGAAGGGATTTGCCAACCTGGTCAATGAGGAGTACAAGCGCAAGCATGCCGACCACCGCGGCGAAAGCATGCTGGCCCTGATGAAATCCGAATCGTGCCCCTCCTGTTATGGATCGAGGCTCAGGGCCGAAGCGCTTTTATACCACATCGGAGGGAAGCACATTGCGGAAATTTCCGCACTCCCGGTATCAGCTTCGGTAACATACTTCGGGTCATTGCAGCAGCACCTTTCCGGGCCGCTGGAAACCGAAACGGCGGCCCCGCTGATCGGTGAAATACTGCGAAAGCTGGAATTCCTCTCAGATCTTGGTTTATCTTATCTCACCATCGACCGTTTATCATCCACCCTGTCGGGCGGAGAGGCCCAGCGGATCAGGCTGGCCAGCCAGCTTGGCTCCGGCCTTACCGGCATCACCTATGTGCTGGATGAACCCACCATCGGGCTTCATCCCAGGGATACCGCCAACCTGATGAAACTCATCGGGTCACTCCGGGAGGCAGGAAACACCGTGATCATCGTGGAGCATGACCGGGATGTGATCCTTACAGCGGATCACGTGATCGATATGGGCCCGGGAGCAGGAAAGGAGGGCGGCCGGGTGGTCGCAACGGGAACACCGGTTGAGATCATGCAAAACCAGGCCTCGGTAACCGGGCCCTGGCTGTGGCCCGGTATTCAGTATGCCATATCCGCTTCAGAAGAAAACCATGATGCCCAACAGGGAAATCATCGTATCCTGATGCCCGGTCTCACCATCCGGAATGCCTTTGCCAACAACCTGAAGGGATTTGATCTCGAAATACCTTCGGGCGGCATCATCGCCATCACCGGGGTGTCGGGCAGCGGAAAGTCCACCCTGTTATTCGACGTGATCCTGGCCTCCCGGGAAAAGAAACATCCGGCCGGATGTTCGTTCATATCAGGGTTTGACCACTTCAGCCAGGTCGTCTCCGTTCACCAGCGAACCGGCTTTGGTTCTGCACTGGCCACGCCAGCCACCTTTACCGGCATCTTTGATCCCGTGCGCGACCTGTTTGCTGCACAGCCCGCAGCCAGGCAGTTGGGCTTCGGGAAAAGCGCTTTTTCCTACCTCGGCAGGGAGGGACGGTGTACTGCTTGCGAAGGCACAGGGGAGATACGGACGTCGATGGATTTCCTTTCGGATGTGACCATGGTGTGTGAGCAATGCCAGGGGAGCAGGTACCGGCCCGGGATCCTGGCCTGCCCTTACATGGGGAAGAGCATTGCCGAAGTTTTGGAGATGACCTTTGCAGAGGCCACCCTCTTTTTTGAGGATCATCCCCATATTTCACGGCAAACGGGGATGCTTGAAAAGGTAGGACTGGGATATCTCAGGATGGGGCAGCCGCTTGACCGTCTTTCGGGGGGCGAAGCGCAGCGGCTTACCCTGGCTGCTGAACTGATGAAGCCCGTGAAGGGTTCAACATTGTACCTGTTTGAAGAACCTTCAACCGGGCTTCATTTCCGGGATATCGAATACCTGCTTGTGCTGTTCCGTCAACTGGCCGGCCAGGGGAACACACTCCTTGTCATCGAGCACGACCCGATGATCATCGCACACGCCGACCATGTCATTGAACTTGGACCGGGAGGAGGTGACCAGGGAGGATGGCTTGTTGGTGCTCCTTCTCTGCAGGAACCAAAACTAACCCCATAAAAAAACCGCCCTGGTTGCAGGGCGGTGTCGCATCAGCGATTTGAATCGTCCAGAGATCTCAGAGATCCCGGATCAGCCATCGGCTTTAAAACATGCTCCGTTATGAGCGGAACATGACATAAAATCAAAATGGTGGTGTAACTCTTTTCTCGGTTGTTTTAGATTTTAAATTGGTTGAACAAATATAACCTAAATGAATGGGATGTCAAGGAATTTAACGTTTCTTAACACAGCTTCAGGAGGGCTGGTAAGATGGGTAATCGGTATACCCGTGTTCATCCGGGGTATAGAAGGTTGTAAAATCCCACATCGTGTTGATCTCCCAGTTGTTGGTCATCCGTTCCACCAGATCGGGGTTGGTGATGAAGGGTCTCCCGAAGCCGATCAGATCGGCCAGCCCGTTTTGCAGGTCCCGTTCGGCGCTCTCCTTCGAATACCCTCCCGACAGGATCAGGGTATGTTTCATTTTCTCACGGATGGTCTGTTTGATCGTGAGCGGAACCTCCGGGGCGCCCAAGGCGCTGTGATCGACGACGTGAATGTAAAGGATTCCCAGCCTGTCCAGTTGGGAAGCCAGATAACTGTATGTTTCATCGATTTCGGGATAGTGGTTCATCCCGCCGTTCACGCCGTAGGGAGAAAGCCGGATCGCCACTTTATCCATCCCGATGGCTTGACCAACCAAAGCCACTACCTCCAGGATGAACCGGCACCGGTTTTCGATGTTTCCTCCATACTCATCCGTCCGTTGGTTGCTCACCGGTGAAATGAACTGTTCGAGAAGGTACCCGTTGGCTCCGTGAAGTTCAACCCCGTCGAAACCTGCAGAGATGGCATTGATGGCCGATTTCATAAACTCTTTTTTGGTCAGGAGGATATCCTGGGCCGTCATCTCCCGCGGAACTGGAAAATCCTGAAGACCCATGGTATCGGTGTACATCTGGCCGGGAGATGCAATAGCCGACGGGGCGATCACCTCAGCCCCTGCAGGCAGGTTTTCAGGATGACCCACGCGGCCGGAATGCATGAACTGGATGAATATTTTTCCTCCCGCAGCATGCACCGCCCCGGTGGTTTTCTTCCAGCCGTCAACCTGGGCTTCGCTGAAGATTCCCGGGATGCGGGTGTATCCGAGCCCGTTCGGGGAGGGAGAAACGCCCTCGGTGATGATCAGCCCGGCACTGGCACGCTGCCTGTAATAGGTGGCCATGAGATCGTTCGGAATATTCCCGATGGCACGGCTGCGGGTCATCGGCGACATGACAACCCTGTTTTTTAATTCAAGGTTTCCAAGTTTATATGGTGTGAATAGCATAGGAATAATTTGAGAATAAGTGGATAATGAAACTTTTTTGCAAAACTATTGTTTTTATTTAGAATTAATATAAATTTGTGGGAGATTTATTTAAAGATGAACAAAGTAGTTAACAATGCAGGGGAGGCGATCAAAGGGATTGCCAGCAACATGACCCTGATGCTGGGCGGATTCGGCCTGTGCGGAATCCCCGAAAACTGTATTGCCGAACTGGCCGCAAGCGATGTTACGGGTCTTACCTGCATTTCGAACAATGCAGGGGTTGACGGATTCGGACTTGGCATGCTGTTGCGCCGTCACCAGATACGGAAAATGATCTCCTCCTATGTGGGGGAGAACAAGGAGTTTGAACGACAGCTGCTCAGCGGGGAACTGGAGGTGGAACTGATTCCCCAGGGAACACTGGCTGAGCGGATCAGGGCAGGAGGGGCGGGAATCCCGGCCTTTTGGGTGCCGGCCGGGTTTGGCACCGAAGTGGCGGATGGCAAGCCGGTTCGGGAGTTCGAAGGCAAGATGTATCTCGAAGAAACCTGGCTGAAGGCCGATTTTGCCATTGTAAAAGCCTGGAAGGGCGACACCCACGGGAACCTGGTGTATAAAAACACTGCCAACAACTTCAACCAGTCCATGGCCACCGCCGGTAAGATCACCATTGCCGAAGTGGAGGAGCTGGTCCCCGCAGGCACCCTCGATCCGAATCACATCCACACCCCCGGGGTCTTTGTTCAGCGGATCTTCCAGGGAACCAACTATGAAAAACGCATCGAATTCGCCACAACAAGCGAAAAGGAATAAAAAATAAATCGTCATTTGTCATTCGTCATTCGTAAATCGTCATTCGCCCATGTCTCTGGATAAAAACGGAATAGCAAAACGGATCGCACGGGAGCTGCGCGATGGTTATTATGTGAACCTTGGGATCGGGATCCCGACACTTGTCGCCAATTACATTCCTGCAGGAATGCAGATCGTGCTCCAATCGGAAAACGGGTTATTGGGTATCGGGCCATTCCCGACGAAAGATGCACTGGATCCGGACCTGATCAATGCCGGGAAGCAAACCATCACCGCGGTGCCCGGGGCCGCCTTTTTCGATTCGGCGGCCAGTTTTGCCATGATCCGCGGCGGACATATTGACCTCACCGTACTCGGAGCATTTGAAGTCTCCGATACCGGCGACATTGCCTCCTGGAAGATCCCGGGAAAGCTGATCAAGGGAATGGGAGGTGCAATGGACCTGGTGGCATCGGCGCGGAACATCATTGCGGCCATGATGCATACGAATCCCCAGGGGGAATCGAAACTGCTGAAGCGATGCACCCTTCCGCTCACCGGTGTGGGGGTTGTAAAACGCATCGTGACCGACCTGGCGGTCGTGGATGTGACGCCGCAGGGCTTCAAACTGATCGAGCGGGCCCCCGGCGTTTCGGTGGAGCAGATCATCAGGGCCACTGAAGGCAGGCTTATCGTGGAGGGAGAGATCCCGGAGATTACGGTATAAATAGAACAATAGAACAATAGAATATTGGATTACCAGACCGGCTTCATGGCTTTCCCTTTAACTACCGGGATCAGCTGACTCACTCCATCGTACATGTAATAAAAGTCTTCCGGGGCTATGGAATTGCTGATGCGGAATTTCAGGGGTTCCCTGAATGTGAACTGGATCTTTTTTCCATCGGTGCGGATCCCGATCTTTGAAACGGGATAACTGACATTCGGAACAACGGAATTATCCAGGTCCACATCGATTTTCCCCATCTTTTTCACGGTCCCGTCTTTGAACAGGTAGGCGCGCAACTCCGAATCGAATTCGTAACGCGACTCCCAGATAATGATCACTCCATCGGAAGAAATAGGGGAGCGGTAAAAATAGAACCGGGTCGAATCGGTTACATTCACCGTATCGAAGGAGGCAGCCAGCTCCCTGTTGAGGTTGTTTTTGAATATGCCGACGCACATGTCGACCAGCCAGTAGCGGAATATGACCCCGATGGTGGTGGTGTTGTCGAGGCTGTAACATAGTCTGACCTGCAGGGTATCGTATCGTTTTACGGTGGAATTGCCGGGAAGGGAGAAAGGGGAATAATACCTGATGGATTGTGCAGAATTCTCCTGGCCAAAGCCCGTAAACAACAAAACCAGGATCAACACTTTATAATAAGGGCGCATAGTCTGTTTTTTAACTCTGACCGGGATCCCCGGATTTTTTTTTGAATTTGACGATACCGCGGATCAGGATGGTCATGGTGATCAGGGTAATTCCCAGGACAAAATACTCAATGTTGTCAACGGAGGCCGGAATTTTTTTTCCGACCAGGTAACCCAGCGGGATCAGGGTGCCTGCCCATAAAACCGCACCTGTGATGTTATAGACATTGAACTTCCAGAAATTCATCTCGATCGTGCCTGCCAGGATGGGAACAAAGGTGCGGATCACCGGAATGAAACGGCCGGCAATGAGTGCAATTCCCCCGTATTTTTCATAATAGGCCATCGACTTATCCAGGTGCCGCTGCTTGAAGAACCAGTTATCCTTTTTTATCAGCAGTTTATGTCCGAAATACTTTCCCGTTAAAAACCCGACCACATTCCCGGCAACGGCCGCCAGGATCACACTGATGACCAGCAGCCAGATGTTTACAGAAAGTTCATTACCGCAAAGTAAACCTGCTGTAAACAACAAGGCATCCCCGGCAAAAATGAATCCGATTACCAGTCCTGTTTCTGCAAAAATGATGACCAACAGGAGCGTAAGTCCGCCATATTGAATCAGTTTTTCTGAGTTAAGCAGTATTTCAAAAAAATCTTTTACCTCTTGCATGAAATCGATCTCACTTTTTCGTGATCTCCTGGTAAACCCTGATAATCTCGGTCTTGTATTTGGCAGGCGCCTCCACATAACCCCATCCGAATTCCATTTCCATGATCCCGCCCAGGGCCGTATCATCTGAAGTGACAATGCCATGCGGTATTTTAAGATCGGTGAGGACCTCCTCGAGCAAACTTGCCTCGAACTCATTATTCAGCACAAGAATTTTTTCAAAGGTTTCCATAGTTTATTTATTTTTCATCTAATATACAAATTTTTCATTCAACCTGCCATTATCCGTCAGTTTTTTGCAACGGGAGCATGGATGAAACAGATAACCTGTACCCGACATTGTGGATATTTTCGATTTTGATCTGTCCATCGGGGGCCAGGAGCTTCCTGAGGCGTGAGATAAAGACATCGAGGCTGCGGCTGGAGAAAAAATGGTTGTTGCCCCAGACCTTCATCAGCAGCACCTCGCGTTTGATGATGCTATTCAGATTGCCGGCCAGGATCAGAAGGAGATCGGATTCCTTGTGTGTCAATCCGATGTGCTGATCCCCCAATTTTAATTGCTGGTTGACCGGATCAAATATGAACAGGCCCAGGTGATGAATACCGGGTGTGATGATTTCGGAAGGATAGATTCGGCTGCGTTTAAGGAAAACCTCTATTTTCAATACCAGCTCTTCAATGCTGTATGGCTTGGTGATATAATCATCGCCGCCCAGCTGCAGTCCCTGGATCTTATCCTCCCTGGTCGATTTTGCCGTGAGAAAGATAATGGGGATGTGATCATTTTTTTCCCTGATCTTCCTTGCCAGGGTAAAACCATCCATTTTCGGTAGCATCACATCGAGGATGCAAAGATCATAGGATCCCGATACCAGCTTTTCAAGACCAGAGAGGCCATCCATGCAATGAACCACCTCATATCCTTTGAGTTCCAAATTGTCGCGAGTGACAAATGACAACGTTTCATCATCCTCAACATACAAAATGGTTGCTTTTTTCTTCATCCGGTTTATTTTTTAAGGGGGATCATGATTTTGAATGCAGCGCCATGACCCGGTTCACTCAACAGCCGTATTTTCCAGCCATGGGCGCGACATACGGTTTTTACATAATAGAGCCCCAGCCCGAACCCTTTTACGTCATGAATGTTGCCGGAGGGAACCCGGAAAAATTTCTCAAAGACGTGCTTCTGGTATTTCGGACTGATTCCCGGGCCATTGTCCCTGACAGTCATGGTAACCTGTTTGTGCCCGTTTGCCGTGATCAGCATGATGTGCGACTTCTCCCCTGAATACTTCACTGCATTATCGAGCAGGTTGAACAGTACATTGGTCATGTGGAGCACATCCGCCTGCAAGTGAACGAGGCCGGGATCGAGGGAGGTTTCGATCTGAACGCCCTCGCCGGCATTGGCCCTGAAGGTCTCTGCAACGGTCTCAACCAGGCTGTTCAGGTCGAGGGTCTCCTTTTTCAGCTCGATGCCCTGCTTTTCGATTTTGGCCACCTGCAGGACCTTTTCGACCTGCCTGATCATCCGGTTGTTCTCCTGCTTGATCACGGAGGCATAGGTGAGAAGCCGCTCCGGGTCATTAACTATATTTGGCTGCGCGATCACGTCGGCCGAAATATTGATACTTGACAAGGGCGTTTTGAATTCGTGCGTCATGGTGTTGATGAAATCCTTCTGCAACTCCGACCACCTCTTCTGGCGCAGGATGACAAACATGGCATAGACGAAAAAGATTATGGAGAAGAGCAGGATGGCGCTGAAGAAGAACCAGATAGCCATATCGCCGGCCAGGGTGTTGCGGAGCGCCGGGAACCTCACCCCGAAATAGTAGATATACCGGTCATACTTTGGCAGGGAGAAGGAGAGCGTGGCCGGCTTGCCTGACCCGCTTACCGAAATATAATTGCCGTAAACCATTTTATCGGTATGGCAATCATAAATGGCATATTCATAATCGGTATGCAAATTAAGCTTTGCAAACTCCGTTTTAAGGTAAAATTCAAGGATGTTGGCGTCGATCACGCTGTTTACATCCACAACAAAATAGTTGGAGGTGATCTGTTTCACCGGGTTTCCCGAAGGCAGGGCCGTTTGGTTGATGGTGCAGATTTTTTCAGCTACATTCTTCAGCCCGATCATCACCGTCTGGTGAAACTGCTTTTCCCTGATATCCCAGGCCTGGATTAGGAAATAGAGTTGAACTGCGATGATCCCGATGATGGAAATTGCGCCAAGCAACACAACTGAACGAACCTGTTTATGCCTCATAGGAATTTCTCCGGAATGGGATCATGAATAAACTGAGATGCCGGTTACCCCGACTTCAAAGACGACCATCCCGTGAGGATGGTAAAAATAGGCATATTTCAAAGGAGTTGCTGCGGTTTTACATTTCATTAACACAGTTTTACATTCGGACCGTGCAATTTTACGTTTCATTCAACCCATTCATCGCAGGATGACAGATATTTGCACCGTCAAATACAGTTCAAAATTATTGATAAACATAAACCATAAATCAACATCCATGAAAAAATTAATGATTGCGATCCTGCTGCCTGCCGCATTTATCTTTTCACAGGTCAATGCCCAGAATCAAACCGCGCCCGCTGCCGGCAAAACCGAAGTAAAAGCTAAAGTAAACGGCCCGGTTGCCCGCTGGGATGTCACTGAAAACAACATGGGCGACATTCCCCAGGGTATTCCGCGTTCTGCGCAGTTCAACCTGACCAACGACGGGAACGAACCGCTGATCATTGCTTCAGCTCAAGCCTCCTGCGGATGTACAAATCTGAGTTATTTAAAAGACCCCTTGATGCCAGGTAAATCCATGGCCATTTCAGCAACCTACAATGCTGCAGCCAAAGGCCCCTTCACCAAAACAATTACGGTCAGGACCAATGCAAGTGATCAGCCGACCATTCTCTGGATCAAAGGGACTGTGGTTGAGAAGGCTGAGGAGAAGAAATAGGAACTTTCCTGAATTGCCCGATTGCCTTTGCAGCTCCGTAGCCAATGAGAAAGATCACCACACCTGAAATGATACCCGGATGGGCGACGACCATGGGTTTTATTACATGGAAGAGCTCAAGAAAGATGCCCTGGAAGGCTTGAAAAATTGGATTGAATATATGGGGAAATGCATTGAGGATAACCTGAAAGATATCGAATGATGCAATGATGTGGGAGAGGGTTTCCATGGGGTTTGAATTTCTGCCAAAATTAATCCGGGAAGGGGGATATGTGAATTCATTTTCGACGAATTGCCGAAAATGGTGGATGAATGGGGGATACTGCATGACAGGTTCTGGGTCATGCAATATCCCTTATCTTTATAGCCTCAATTTACATTAAGGAAGCCCGAATGAATCGATCAATCCGCATTTTAGTCTTACTATCCCTCCTGTTTTTTTTCCTCGGTGAGGATCTTTCTGCACAAGCACTGAAACGGAAGTGCCTGCCAAATCCCAAAAACATCATCATCCTCCTTGCCGACGGCATGGGATATAACCATATCATAGCCACGGATAACTACGGAGGGGTTGATCATCAGGTTTATGAACAATTTCCGGTTAGGCTGGCCATGGCACATTACCCGGCCAAGGCAGGTGAATATGTGGCCAACAACCCCGGGTCAAATTTTTATGCAACCGGGTACAATCCCTCCATGGCCTGGAAAGATACGGCTTACCTGAAGCGGAATTATACCGAATCGGCTGCATCTGCCACGGCATTATCCACCGGCGTTAAAACCTATAACAATTCCATCGGGATGTCGGTGGCCCATGATACCCTGGAAAACCTGGTCCAATGGGCCAAATCGCTGGGAAAATCGGCCGGGGTTGTCACCTCCGTTGAATTCAGCCACGCAACGCCGGCAGGGTTTGTCGCCCATAACCTGGTACGGACAAACTATGCGCAGATCGCACGCGAAATGATGCTCGACAGCCGCTGTGATGTGGTGATGGGTTGCGGCGACCCGATGTATGATGACGATGGGAAGCCGGTTGGGAAGAAATGGAATAAGACAAAATATGTTGGTGACAGCCTTTTCTGGAGGGAACTCACCGAAGGGAGCGGAAAAAGGATCAGTTTTGCCGTTGAGGGAAAGATAAAGACGGTGCGTGATGTAAATGGCGATGGCAAACCGGATCCATGGACGGTGGTTCGCGATTTGAACGACTTTCGGGCTTTGCAAAAAGGCAGGACTCCCGTCAGGGTGCTGGGCTGTCCCCGGATCTATTCTACCCTTCAGCAGGGCCGGACGATGAAAAACGGGGAGACCAATAACTCAACAGCCTATCTCACCCCTTTTGTTGAAACAGTTCCCACGCTGGCAGAGATGGTGTGTGGCGCCCTGAATGTTCTTGACAATAACCCCAAAGGTTTTTTTATCATGATCGAAGGAGGGGCAACCGACTGGGCTTCACATTCAAACCAGAAAGGGAGGCTGATCGAAGAGATGAACTTTTTTAATGATGCTGTTAACAAGGTGGTTGAGTGGGTGGACAGGAACAGCAACTGGGACGAAACGCTGGTCATTGTAACCGGCGATCATGAAACCGGGCTGCTCTGGGGAGAAAAGCCTTTTCTTCCCTTGGTCCCCAAAGGAAAAGGAAACCTGCCTCTCATGAATTTCAACTCAACGGATCATACGAATTCACTGATCGCTTTTTTTGCAAAGGGGGCGGGTAGTGAACACTACCGCGACTTTGCCGATGAACAGGATAGTGTGCGCGGGCCCTTTATTCAAAATTCGGAGGTTGCCCAACTCATTCACTTACTCTGGGTAAAATAGTGGTTTGCGGGCCGTTATTCATTCTTTAATTCCAGGACCTTTTCACCGAGCTGGTTAAGCAAAACCGGGAGATTCTCGCTGAGGTGTTTCATCAGGTTGGCCAACTTCTCATTGTTTTCCCGGTTCCTGGCGTATTCATTGATCAGGCCGATGGTTGACCGCATGTTTCCCGATGCAAGGATCTCAAGGCTGGATTTAATTTTATGGGCAGCCTTCTCCAGTTCCTCCATGTTTTTTTGCTCATAGGCTTTGTAGACAGCCGAAGCATATTCAGGAGTGAGTTCAATAAACTGTTCGATCATGTCGATGATCGCGGCTTTGTCGTCGCCGAACAACTTTGTTAGTTTCCCCAGATCAAACTGTACGTTTTGCAGTGCAACCCCCGAGGCCACTGAAACTGACCCGGGTTCATCGTCGGAGATGTATTGAGGCGGGATGCCGAAAGTAGACAGAAGGTGGCTGAAGAGGGTCTCTTCCTCAAAAGGCTTGGTCATGTACCCATCCATGCCTGAATCAAGCGCCTGGGCAATGGCATCTTTGGTAGCATAAGCCGTGAGCGCGATGACCGGGGTAGAAACGTGCAACTCTTTCCTGATAATCTGGGTTGCCTTGCATCCATCCATGACGGGCATCTGCATGTCCATGAGGACCAGATCAAATTTTTTCAGTTTCAGGATCTCGATGGCCTCCTTCCCATTGGAGGCGAGATCGGTGATGATGTTCCATTTTTCAAGGATCGACCTGACGATAAACTGGTTGATCTTATTATCTTCGACCACGAGGATGTTCTTTCCCCTGAGTTTTTCAGGGTCGATGGCGATTTTCCGATGCGCCTCGCGGAGCATGGCTGCATCAGTGGTTGCAAATTCAAGGGTGAAGAAGAACCTGCTTCCCTTCCCTTTTTCACTTTCAACCTGCAGTTCGCCGCCCATCAGCCCGACCAGTTGCCGGCTGATCGCCAGTCCCAGCCCTGTGCCGCCATAGACGCGGGTCACGCTTTCATCCTCCTGCTTGAATTTTTCAAAGATCGTCGTCAGGTTTTCCTCGCTGATCCCGATGCCGGTATCGGTTACTGCAAAGAGAAAGGATGCTTTGCCCATCGATTTTTTAACGAGTTTGCAGGAGAGGTCAACCCGCCCATCGGAGGTGAATTTTATTGCATTGTTCACCAGGTTGGTAAGGACCTGCTGCAGCCTGATCGGATCGCCAAGAACAGCCCGTTTAAAGGGTACATCCATGGAGGCAGTGATGGAGATGGTTTTCTCTTCGGCTGCATGGGACAAGAAACTATACACTTTTTCAAGAACCTCTTTCAGGTTAAAGGGAATGTTTTCCAGTTCTACTTTGCCTGCTTCGATCTTTGAAAAATCGAGGATCTCGTTGATGATGCCGAGCAGATTCTCACCGGAGATCAGCAATTTGTCATTAAGGATCTTCTGTTCGGTGTTCAGGTTTGTATCCCGCATCAGCCGTGAGAGACCGATCACCGCATTGAGCGGGGTCCGGATTTCGTGGCTCATGTTGGCCAGGAAGCTGCTCTTGGCCAGGTTTGCCGACTGTGCATCGGCCATGGCTTTCCGCAGATCCTTTTCAATGGATACGCGGGTTGTAATGTCGCGGTATTGCCAAAGGTTTCCCAGGAACTGCCCCTCCCTGAAGATGGGGATATAATCGCGTTCGAAAATTTGTCCGGTGGTGAGTTCAATTTCCTCGCCGGTCACCGTTTTTTTCTCCTTCAGGATCTCGTCAATCCGGCTCACAAAATATCCGGGGTTGGCGAACATCCCTTTTGATTGCTCAGCTGAATCGGAACAGTCAGAACCCAGCAGCAGATCGGGCTCGACAGGGATCCCGAACAGATTGCAGAAACGTTTGTTGATGAGCGCGATCCGGCGGTCCTGATCTTCGACCAGGATGCCAGACTGGAGGTTTTTAATGAGGGTTTCAAGTCGTATGGTAATGGCCGCCAGGTAATCGTGTGTTAGTTTTTGTTTGGAATTATTCAGGATGTTGGCATAAATTCCGCCTGCAATGTTGGCGATGAATGAGAGAACAACCTCGTATTCCTCGCTGAAGCTTTTTTTCTGAGAACTCACGATACCCAGGGCGCCTACGGGTTGGGTGCCGTTAAGTACCGGGACATAGAGCCGTGAGCGCACCACGAAACTGCGTTTGGAAGAGATACTCAGTTTTTCCGGGTCATTTTCGGTATCCGGAATATTCAGATTTTTCCCGGTTTTAAATACATGGCCGGGGTGCCTGTCCATGGCGGTCTTTTCTGCGTCTTCGCGTTCTTCGTCCGTGAATCCTTTGGCGATCAGAAGTTTGAATTTTTTCTCATCGAAGTCAAACAGGTAGAGGCCTGAAGATTCTATATCAAGCAAATCTTCCATCACCTCGCTTACACTGGAGGCAAGCTGTTCGAGGGTGGTTACCTTTGCAAATCGTTGCGAAAATTCATTCAGTCTTTTAAGAACTTCCAGCTGATCAGAGATCTTTAACATGGCAAATTTTTATAATGAATCAAGCGCTGCACGGGCGCATTTCTGGTCTTCTGAATAATGTCCGCCGCTGATGCCGATGGCGCCTATCGTTTGGTTGTCCGAAATTATGGGCATTCCTCCACCCATCAGTATAAAGTCATGGAAATCATGCACACCTTCCCGCATGATGGGGTCATCCTTGATAAATCCGAACCATGACTCGCCGGTTGGAAGGCTGAAGCCAACAGCAGTGATTGCTTTTTTCCTGGAGGCATCCACTGCAATGAGCGGCGCATGGTCCATACGGGTAAAGAGTTTTGTGATCCCGCTTTCATCGACGATTGTTATGGCAATTGACATTCCCAATTCCCTGGCTTTTGCCATGGCAGCCTGCGCCATACGCTCCGCATCTGAAAGGCTTATTGATCTTTTGATAAAATCTTCCATGGTCAAGCTAATTTATTGTTTCAGGGGAAATAATTACGGAAACCTGCTTCATGAGGTAAAAATACGATTTTTAGGATTATGTTAACAGAAGGGAAAAAAAAGCGGGCTATTGTGTAATAAGCACGGCCCGTTTCACACCACTGTAATTTACCTTTTTTACCTTGTCCAGGTAACCTGTCAGCGCTTCGGCAGTCGTGAGTGATGAAGTGGACCCAGGGTCCCGGTGATCGAATTTATAGGTTACCGCCATGTAGTTGTTCATGGCCACCGTATATTCCCTGGCCTGATCAAGCGGCTTGCCTGTGTTATCGTTCATCGTAACCCCTGCACACAGGCCCTTTCCGTTGTCGGTGAGGGTGTAAGTCATCCCCGAAACCTGGAGGTCGATATCCTTCTCCAGCTTATAGCCATAGCAGATCAGCGACCTGATCTCTTCGGCATTCATTTTGAATATTACCACCTGGTTGTTGAAGGGATCAAGCTTGTAGAGATCTTTCAGGGTGATATCCCCTTTTATCATTTCCGACGACCTGATCCCACCCCTGTTCTGGAAAGCGAAATCAACATTGAGCTGGCTGGTAAGGGCATCTGTCATCAGGCTTCCCAATTCATCAGGACCTGACAACGGCTTTTCAGCCTCACCGATCACCTTACTGAATTCCTTGTTGTCGTTGTACCGGTCGATCAGTTTCCTGACCTCCTGATTTTCCTTTTTCAGGACCGACAGCGGGATCACCTCATCCTGCCTGCTGATGACATGTCCGTTTTCAACCTGCAACGTTGTCTTGCCGATGTATTTAAGTCCCGATCCCGCCTGGACGATCATGACCCCGTTTTCCATCAACGGTTGTTCAAGCAGTGTATGCGAATGTCCCCCGATGATGAGGTCAAATTGCGGAATGGAATCGGCCAGCACCTTGTCATCAAGCACCCCCAGGTGCGAAAGGGCGACCAGGATTCCGTACCGCTCTTTCAGCCAGGTATATTCTTTGGCTTTGGCTATGCCGCTGGTAAACCGGATGCCTGTCATTTTGGAGGGATGCGAACTGGGCAGCCCGTTTTCATCGAGCTGGATTATCCCGAGCAGCGCAATGGAGATCCCGTTTTTGGTGTTAAGCACCAGGTATGGACTGAAGGGATGGACCATGGCTCCGGAGGCATCGGCATTGCAGCAGATGAAGGGGAATTTCGCCTGGTCGAGCCTTTTGTTGAGAAAATCCTGTCCCATGTCAAACTCATGGTTGCCGACGGCACTCACATCAAAACCGCACCGGTTCATCAGGTCGATCATCGGATATCCCTTATCAGGGATCATGTCAACCACAGGGTTCCCGGTAAAATTATCCCCCGCGGCCACCAGGAATACATCGGCGTGAAACCGGCGCAGGCTGTCGGCCAGGTAAGCCAGTTTAGCCATGTTGTCGATCTTTGCATGCATGTCGTTTGCATGGAGGATAATGATCTCGGTTGGTTTTTGCCCCGAAGGTTGCTGGGTAAAGGCTTGGAGGGAAAAAAGAAAGAAAACTGATGTAAGGAAAATAGTATTTAACCTGTTCATGGCCTTTGTGTTTTTACAAAAGTACAAAACAATAACCCTGATGGGATGCTAATTCGATGGCGGCATCAGAACGCCGTTGGGTTGATCCATATTAAGTGTAATTTTGTGAACGATGAAACAGCTACAATGATGTCTGCTGCTACGCAACCACCTGCCCTGGTTTCAGATTTTAACAGCCGGAAATTTAAATTCTGGTCCTTCCTTTCGATGTTCCTTCTCGTTTTCGTGCATGGCTACAACCTTCACGAACGCTACATGCAGCCCTGGACCCTGCCTTGTGAACCGCTCAACATCACCACCTTCACCGAATATTTCCTGGCCAACGGGATCTTCCGCTTTCGCATACCGATGTTGTTCATCATCTCGGGATTTTTGTTTGCACTGCATGATTACCGGCCATACCGGCAACGTACCGGCAAAAGACTGCGTACCCTGCTTTTGCCATACCTCATCTGGAGTGCCCTGGGATTTGCCTTCACTTATTTCCTTGAATTATTCCCATACACCAGGGATATTGTTGCTGCATCAAACATTGTAAGAATTGACGATCACCGTGTCCTGCTGCATGATTACCATTGGTATGAGATGCTGGGTAGATGGATACTTATCCCGGTTCCTTACCAGTTGTGGTTTTTGCGCGTACTCCTCATTTACAATATCATTTATCCCGGCATCCGCTGGTGTGTTGCGCATCCGGTAGCAAAATGGATATTTTTCATTTTCGCCCTTCTTATGTGGCTGGGGACCATGGGATTTGTGTTCATCGAGGGAGAGGGCCTGCTTTTTTTCTCACTGGGTGTCTGGATCCAGAAGACCAATTACAGCATTGATACCCATGCCCGGTGGGCGAAGCCTGCCTGGTGGGGAGTAGGGTTCATCGTGCTGGCGGCAATAAAAACTTTGCTGGCATTCTATGGTCTGCCGGTAATGGGCAATGCCATATATCCCGTCCTGATCATCCTGCATAAACTCGTCATATTCAGCGGACTGATCACGGCGTGGTTTGGTTGTAACGGATTGGTGAAGTGGTTCATGCAACATAAGTGGTTTGTATGGCTCACTGCTTTTTCCTTCATCATCTATGCAATGCATGCCCCGCTGGTCGCCTATGCCATTGAGGCCCTTTTCCCGTTGCTACATCATGTGCCTGAATACCGGCTGCTCAGCTTTATCTTATTGCCTGTAATCCTCATTGCATTTGCCGTGGGAACAGGCGCGCTGATGAGGAGGGTAATGCCGGGAGTATATGGCATACTTACCGGAGGCAGAGGAATGTAGATTCAAACACTTACCGGAGTCATGTATAAAAAATCCTTACATTTGCTCCCATGAAAACCTACATCTGGACTCTCCCTACACGCCTGTTTCACTGGCTGCTGGCTGTTTCTTTTGCCATGGCATTCATTCTTGGCGGAGAAAAGGAGTCAATGAACTGGCATGGTGCACTGGGTGTTTTTGCCGGGATGCTCATCATTTTCAGGATCATTCAGGGGTTTACCGGTCCAAGGTATGCGCGTTTCAGCGATTTCCCGCTCACCCCGGCAGCGATCAAGTCGTTTATCACCGACATGAGGAAAAGTAAAACAGAACATCCTGGTCACAATCCCCTGGCATCGGTCATCATGCTTTTGATTCTCCTGACGGCATTTTTATCTGCCATTTCGGGCATGCTTGTTTTTGCTTCCGCAGAAACAGGTATTTTTGGGATCAGGATCAGCGCAGGGGCCGAAAATGAACTATTCAAAGAGTTTCATGAAGTGGTGGTTCATCTTTGCCTTATTCTGGTTGGGATACATCTCACGGGAATTATTCTTGATACATTGGTTCACCGGGAGAATGGCACGATCTGGTCCATTTTCACCGGGTATAAGAACATCAAGGCACCGGCAGCGGTTCTTTCCCAATCACAGAAAATATTTACAGTGTTCTGGTTTGTCCTGTCACTGATGGTGTTCGTATATGTACGGTGGTACCAGGCTATTCCGGCCGGTGAAAAAGAGCAGACAGAACAAGTAGGAGAAACTGATAAAGACGGGGACTAAGTATGGAAAGTAAAATGGAAAAAGAGAAAAGGCGAGTGGCAGGAATATCGGTCATCGCGGCATTTTTTCTGACGGGTTTTAAACTTGTGATCGGGATCCTCACGGGAAGTTTGGGTTTGCTTTCCGAAGCGCTTCACTCAGGCCTTGATCTTGTAGCGGCCGTGATCACCTGGTTCTCAGTGCGGATCTCTGACCGGCCCCCTGATGAACACCATCATTACGGTCATGGGAAAATTGAGAATTTTTCAGCCCTGGTTGAGACCTTTTTACTGCTGATCACCTGTGCATGGATCATCTATGAAGCGGTTCAGCGGCTGGTGAGCGGGAATACCCACATCGAGGTGAACGTTTTCAGTTATATCGTGGTGATCACCTCCATTGTTATAGATGTGCTGAGATCAAGGGCGCTTTACCGGGTAGCACGCAAGTATAACAGCCAGGCGCTTGAGGCTGATGCGCTTCACTTTTCAACGGATATCTGGAGTTCGGCCGTGGTTTTGATTGGTTTGATCCTCGCGCATTTTAAATTCTATTTTGCCGACTCAGTCGCCGCCCTGGCCGTGGCGCTGATTGTGCTGGGCGTATCCTACCAGCTCGGAAAACGGGCCATCGATGTACTGCTCGACCGCAGTCCTGCCGACCTGGTATCACGTCTTCAGGCGGTCCTGAATCAATCGAAGGGGATTCTTCGTTACCATGACTTAAAAGTGAGAACGGCCGGCGCTGAGAATTTCATCGAGGTGACCATTCATGTCGAACAGGGACTTGCGCTGGAAAAGGCACATGCCATTTCACACCAGATAGAAAAACAGATCAACGAGACCATCCCAAGGTCTTATGTCCATATACACATCGAGCCGGACAAGCATCTGGCTGAAACGGATTAAAACGGTCTTTTGTAATCAGATCGGCTGCAAAGTCAGTGTCAGCGTGGAGTTGAAGTACATCTGGAGCCAGTCGTACGGGATTGGGCCGGACAAGGTGGCATAGATGCGCAGGTAAAACCCATTGTTCCCAAAAGGGATGTTGCTGTTATTTACGGTGAGAGTCACGGATCTCCCGGTTCCGCTGTTGTTAACAGCACTGCCAATCTGGGTTTCAGGTGAAAAACCGGAATTGTCGGCCACGACGGCCCTTACCGATTGCATCCATCCGAAGTTGGCTTCAGCTGGGGTGTCGATGGTTAGAATGAACTGGGTAAACTCCGGGTTTTGAACCGTTCCACTTGAGAGACCATACGCATTGAGGAGGCTGTCCACATTGATACGGACAAAGGCAGAGTACAGAATTTCTTCACCGGTTTTGAGGGAAGTGGGGGTGAAGAGGAAATTTGTGCGAGGCATCTGGTAGGTGACATTCACGGCTGTCAGTTCTTTTATTTTCGAACAAGACA
The DNA here is from genome assembly GCA_037128705.1 of Bacteroidota bacterium. Classification (GTDB taxonomy): domain Bacteria; phylum Bacteroidota; class Bacteroidia; order Bacteroidales; family FEN-979; genus CAIVAT01. The sequence continues at coordinate 26,105 of JBAXVX010000007.1, forward strand.
AGAGAAACACTACAGACGTAAGGCCTACAGCAACAAATAATAATAAAATACGTGTTTTCATCGTGCGTTGTTTTTGTTGATGCAAGATAATTAAAAAAATGGATTTGTCAAGTTAAATGCAGGATATTTATCGATAAAAATTATTTTAATCTCCGTGCTTGCAATTTATTCGGCAGGCTGACCCTGCTTTTTTTCTAATTTTACGGTTCTATAACCCGAAAGATCATGTTTCTGAATTTTATAAAGGATCTTCGCAGGAGCGATCATAAACCCCGTTTCGGAGGGCTGGATATTCTGAAATACATCGGACCAGGCCTGCTTGTCACGGTTGGATTTATCGATCCGGGCAACTGGGCCTCGAACATTGCAGCAGGTTCAGAATTCGGGTATGAACTTCTCTGGATGGTATCCCTCTCCACCATCATGCTGATCATCCTCCAGCACAATGTAGCCCATCTGGGCATTGCCACCGGATTATGTCTTTCGGAAGCTGCCAACAAGTATACGCCGACCTGGGTATCGAGAACCGTGCTGTTAACCGCGATGGGAGCATCCGTTTCCACCTCCCTGGCCGAAATCCTGGGCGCTGCCGTTGCACTCGACATGCTTTTAGGGATACCAATCCCGGCGGGGGCCATCATGGCTTTTGCTTTTGTGATCATCATGCTTTTTACCAACTCCTACCAGAAAATTGAGAAGTTCATCATTGCCTTTGTTTCCATCATCGGGCTCTCCTTCTTGTATGAACTGACCCTGGTCGACATCAACTGGGCTGCTGCCGGGATCGGATGGATCAGGCCAACCATCCCTCAGGGATCGATGATCATCGTGATGAGCGTGCTGGGCGCCGTTGTCATGCCGCACAACCTGTTCCTGCATTCCGAGATCATCCAGAGCCGCCAGTGGAACCTGGAAGATGAAAAGGTGATCAAGCGCCAGCTGGATTATGAACTTTTTGACACCCTCTTTTCGATGTTCATCGGATGGGCCATCAACAGTGCGATCATCCTGCTTGCAGCGGCCTCTTTTTTTACAAACCATATTCCGGTAAATGAATTGCAACAGGCCGAACGCATCCTGACCCCGCTGCTGGGGAACAATGCGGCCGTGGTTTTTGGCGTGGCCCTGCTTTTTGCCGGAATCGCCTCCACCATTACCTCGGGTATGGCAGGTGGCAGTATCTTTGCCGGCCTGTTCGGGGAACCGTACGACATCCGTGACAGTCATTCGAGGCTGGGCGTGATGATTTCGCTGGTTGTCGCCCTGCCTGTCATTTTTCTCATCCGGAATCCTTACCAGGGGCTGATCATTTCGCAGATGGTGTTAAGCATCCAGCTACCCTTCACGATCTTCCTGCAAATTTATCTCACCTCTTCGAAAAAGGTGATGGGGAAATATGTGAATACACTTACCACGAAGATCATGTTAATTGGGGTTGGAGCTGTTGTGGCCCTTCTGAACGTGAAATTGCTGTTAACTTTCTGGTAAAAAAGATAACTTTGTAAAAAAAAAGTGACGCGTGACACGTGACAAAAATAAATCGTTCATCAGTAACAGGGTAGTTTTTTCATAGATTTTTATGCCGTCGGAAAGGAAAATATACTGGGCGCTGATCATCCTGCTGATTGTTTCGGCGGTGGTTCGTGGTTTTATTGCCGGCTTTATTGAATTGGGCAACGATGAGGTTTATTACTGGACCTATGCGAAATTTCCCGCGCTCAGCCATTTCGACCATCCCCCCATGGTTGGCTTCGTGATCCAGTTCTTTACCCTGAACCTGTTCCTCGACAGTGAATTCTTCATACGGCTGGCCTCCGTGGTACTGGGAACGCTGAGTACGGGAATGATGTTCCTGATCGGCCGGCAGATTAAAAGCCCGCTCACCGGGTTGTACGCCGCCCTTTTATTTACAGCCTCCTTTTATGGATTCATCCTGAGCGGGATCTTTATTCTCCCCGATACCCCCCAGGTGTTTTTCTGGCTGGTCACGCTTTATTGCCTGATAAAATCATTGCCTGACCAGGATACAGCGCCGGAGAGCAGGAATTATCTCTTCTTCGCAGGGGTCACCGCCGGCCTGGCCCTTTTATCGAAATATCATTCGGTTTTCCTGATTGCCGGGACCTTTATGTACCTTCTTTTATATAACCGGAGATGGTTCATGGCCAAGGAGACCTACGCCTTTTTCCTGATCATCATCATGCTGTTTCTTCCTGTCATTTTCTGGAACATCGATAATGATTTTATCAGTTTTACCTTTCATGAAAAGAGGATCGGGATTTCCGAATCGGGGTTCCAGCCACTCTACTTTCTCACCGAAGTCACGGGCCAGTTTTTTTATAATAACCCGGTGAATGTGGTAATCATCATTGGCTCGCTGATCGCGCTGATCCGAAGGAAACAGTTCATTGAGGTCTCCTACAAGCGCATCCTGCTGTGGACCAGTGTCCCGCTCATCCTGGTGTTCCTCTCTTTTTCACTTTTCCGCAGCACCCTGCCACACTGGACCGGACCGGGTTACCTGGGTCTCATCCTGATCGCAGCGGCCTGGCTGTCAGAACCAAAGATGAATGAATCAAAAATGCGCCTTGTTCCTTTACCGGTAGTCATATCCCTGGCGTTCCTGATAACGGTAGCCGTAACCGGGGTCGGACAGATCCGTTTTGGCTGGATCCCGCTCCAGCGAATGAAAATCGATGATGTTTCTCTCGACATGTATGGATGGAGGCAACTCGGTACGAAGTTCCAGGCAATGGTAAAATGGGATGAGGAGCACTTTCTTATCGACAAGGGATCGCCGATCATTACCTTCAGGTGGTTCCCCGCGGCCAATTTTGATTATTACCTGGCTCACAATGACCGTAATCCGGTATATGCCCTCGGGGAGATAGAGCGCATCCATAAGTACCATTGGATAGATCAGCTGCGCGGAAATCTCAAGAAGGGAAGCGACGCCTATTTTATCGCCCTGAGCGATGACTATGAAGATCCGGTGGCGTTATACGGCAACCTGTTCGATATGGTCCTTCCATCCGATACCCTGTTCATCACGCGGGGCCGCGACACAGTCCGCAAAGCATTTATTTTCAGGATGGTCGACCTGAAACAGGACATGGTCTTCGGCCGCGATAAATATGCAACCCCCAAAAAACAGGATACATCCGATACCCTTTCCTTTTTTCTTAACCAGATCAGGTCGGACCGCCAGTTTCTCGATGTCCTTGAAAGGAGATCGGTCAAACTGAAAATGCCCCTCGATGACCTGATCAGGGAAGAGGCTGCCAAGCTGTATGAAGAGTCAAAAGACAAGCTGGTTTTACCGGATACCCTTAAGGAAAAAGGTGACAAGGTGACAAGGTGACAGGGTGACAAGGTAACAGGGTGACAAAGTAATGGAGTAATGGAGTAATGGAGTAATGAAATCGAATATCGTAAATCGTAGATCGTAAATCGTATATCGTAAATTAATCAATCATTCGTCATTCGTCATTCGCCATTCGTCATTCATTTGGGTCCTGTCATCTTTTTAGGATCAACGATGCGGGTGAATTCTTCATCGGTCAGCAAACCAAGTTCCAGGGTGGCTTCACGCAGGGTTTTATGCTCCTTGTGTGCTTTCTTGGCTATTTTGGCAGAATTGTCATAGCCGATGTGGGGATTGAGTGCCGTAACCAGCATCAGGGAATTTTCGAGATTTTTGTTGATGGCCGCCATGTTCGGTTCGATGCCGATGGCGCAGTTGTCGTTGAATGAAACGCAGGCATCGCCGAGCAGCCTGGCCGACATCAGGAGGTTGGAGATGAGCAGGGGCTTGAAAACATTGAGCTGGAAATGGCCGCTGATACCGCCGATGTTGATGGCCACATCGTTGCCGAGTACCTGGGCGCATACCATGGTCATTGCTTCGGGTTGGGTGGGATTCACCTTGCCCGGCATGATGCTGGAGCCGGGTTCATTTTCGGGAAGCATGAGTTCGCCGATGCCGCAACGGGGACCGGAGGCCAGCAGGCGGATGTTGGAGGCAATGTGCATCAGGCTTACCGCCAGCGTTTTCAGGGCGCCGGAGGTTTCAACCATCGCATCGTGAGCCGACAGCGATTCAAACTTATTGTCAGCGGTGATGAAGGGCAGCCCGGTGAGTTCGGCTATTTTTTTAGCCACCAGCACATCATAGCCTTTGGGTGCATTCAGCCCGGTGCCTACAGCTGTGCCGCCCAGCGCCAGTTCCGACAAATGGGGGAGGGTGTTTTTGAGTGCTTTCAGGCCGTGATCAAGCTGGGAGACATATCCTGAAAATTCCTGCCCCAGGGTGAGCGGGGTGGCATCCATGAGGTGGGTACGACCTGTTTTCACGATCTCCTTAAACTCTTCGGATTTTTTTGCCAGGGTGCCCTTCAGCAGATCCACACCCGGTATGGTATTGCCGGTAACCATCTTGTATGCGGCAATGCTCATGGCTGCGGGGAAGGTGTCGTTCGAAGACTGCGATTTGTTTACATCATCGTTGGGGTGGATCACCGTTTTGCCTTCGCCGCCCAGTTCACCGCCGTTCAGGACGTGGGCCCGGTTGGCGATCACCTCGTTGAGGTTCATGTTGGTTTGCGTTCCCGAACCGGTTTGCCAGATCACCAGCGGGAACTGGTCATCCAGCTTGCCATCCAGGATCTCATCACAAACTTTCACAATCAGGGTCATCTTCTCTGAAGGCAACACGCCAAGGTCGGCATTCACCATGGCTGCCGCCTTTTTTAGGATGGCCATTCCGCGGATCACCTCTTTGGGCATGGATCCTGGCTCACCAATTTTGAAGTTGGTTAGTGAACGCTGGGTTTGGGCTCCCCAGTACTTATCCATAGCAACCTCAATGGGCCCCATGGTGTCTTTTTCGATGCGTGTTTTCATATGTATATGGTTTTTAATATGATATCGGGATGAAGGAGGTCATTTTCAGATATTATTTCAGTAGAGATTCAATGTTTTCAACCGGGTCGCCTACCACCGCCCTGTACCTGCCCTCAACAATCGGGCGTTGAAGGAGCCTGGGATTCTGAAGGATGATCTTCACCCATTCATGATCCTCGAAATTCTTCCCCTTCAGGTTTTGCTTAAAATATTCCTCCTGCGTGCGTACCATCTCCGCCGGCTTCCTGTTCAGTTTTATCAGCAGGATCTCCATCTCCTTTTCCGTCAGCGGATTCCTGATGTATTCAACCACTTCGAACGCATTTCCGGAATCCTTCAGGAATTGCAGCCCGGCCCTGGATTTTTTGCACTGGGGATGGTGGTAGATCTTTAACATATTTACGATATACGATTTACGATATACGATTTACGATATACGATTTTTTTCGTCACGTGTCACGCGTCACGTGTCACGCGTCACGCGTCACGCTTTTATGCATTACCATATTCCATCAGGTAGGATTTGATAAACGCGGAGAGGTCGCCATCGAGCACAGCCTGGGTATCCGACGTTTCCTGTCCCGTGCGCAGATCCTTGACCATTTTATAGGGATGCAGCACATAACTGCGGATCTGGCTGCCCCACTCGATCTTTTTCTTCCCGCTCTCGATCACTGCGATCTTCTCACGCTGCTTTCGGAGTTCGATTTCATACAACTGCGATTTCAGCAGTTTCAGCGCTTTTTCGCGGTTTTGTCCCTGTGAGCGGGTCTCCTGGCATTCGATGATGATCCCCGAAGGTTCGTGTTTCAAGCGCACCGCGGTCTCCACCTTGTTTACATTTTGTCCGCCCGGACCGCTGCTGCGAAAGGTGTCCCAGCTGATCTCGGCCGGGTTGATGTCGATCACAATGTCGTCGTTGATGATGGGATAGACATAGACTGACGCGAAGGAGGTATGCCGTTTGTGGTTGGAATCGAATGGGGAGAGCCGCACCAGCCGGTGCACGCCATTCTCGCCCTTGAGGTAGCCATAGGCATAGTCGCCGTCAAACTCCAGGGTCACCGATTTGATCCCCGCCACATCCCCCTCCTGGAAATCCACCTCGGCGATTTTGAAGCGGCTCCGCTCACCGTACCGGATATACATGCGCATGAGCATCTGAGCCCAATCCTGGCTTTCGGTGCCTCCCGCCCCGGAATTGATCTGGACGATGGCGCCGAGCCGGTCTTCAACACCGCTCAGCATGTTGCGGAATTCCAACTCTTCTATAAGCGCCAGTGTTTCGTTGTAGTGATTTTCAAGCTCCTCTTCAGTTCCTTCACCCTGGATGTGGAATTCCCACATCACCATCAGGTCTTCCTGCGTTGAAAGCGCTTTTAAAAAGGCATCCGTCCAGAGTTTTTTATCACGGATGGCACGCTGGGCTGTTTCCGCGGCTTTCGGATTATTCCAGAAATCGGGAGCCTGTGAAAGTTGTTCTTCTTCTGCTATCTGGGAAAGTTTCTTGTCGATGTCAAAGGTACCTCCTCAAGACGTCGAGCCTGGTCTTCAGGTCTCTCAGTTGGTCTTGTGCTATCATGTCAGATTTTAAGTTCTTTTATTATTTCGGCAGCCAGGTCAAATTCAAAACCCTTGCCAATTACAAAAGTGATAATTTTTTCGCGGATGTTCAAGTTTTTTCCCGGTTTTATTTCTGACTTTTTTTTCAGAACCAGTTCGCGCACGGTTTTCCGGTAATCTTCCGGGCTGATCTCCAGCAGGGCCGACCGGATGATGATGTCAGGAATCTTGCGTCCCTTCAGCTCGTAACCGATCTTTAACCGGCCCCATTTGTTGATCCGGAATTTACCCCTGACGAAGGTTCGGGCAAAACGTTCATCATCAATAAAACCTTCATCTTTCAGCGATTTCATCAGTGTGCTGATCCTGCCCCCGGGAACCTTCCATTCAGCCAGCTTCTTCTCTGCATCCCACGCACACCGCTCCTGGTAAGCGCAATAGCGGCTGATCCTTTCATAGATGCCTGCAGGATCGGGAGCGTGCTTCATCGCGGTATTGTCCTTATCTTTTTTCATCCCCTGTAAAGCTGAAAGAACCGTTTTTTTGGTTTCTGTTTGAAAAGTAAAGATAATATTTACTTCTCACGAAAAAAAGAAAATGCCCCCGTAGCACTTAGGTCACGGGGGCAAAGTCATTTAGCTACGGATGCGCAGCCTGTTAACGGGGACAGGCTCTTGTATCAGAGGGGCTGCCAGGCGGTATGCTATTATTTAGCCTTGATAAATTCCGCATTGATGTTGATTGCAACTTCAGGGCCTACGACGGCGCCTCCGGTTTCAAGCAGCGAATTCCATTTTAGGCCGTAATCAAGACGGTTGATGGTGGTGGATGCCCTGAAGCCGGCCCGGGTGTTTCCGTAGCCATCTTTCGCGGTGCCGCCATAGGTTACGGCAAACTTTACCCGTTTTGTTACCTCGCGGATGGTCAGGTTGCCTGTAAGTTCATATTTGTTGCCCGAGAGTTTCTTCATCGAGATACTTTTGAAGGTCATGCTGGGAAACTTTTCAGCGTTGAAGAAATCATCTGACTTCAGGTGCTTGTCACGCTGTTCATTGTCCGTATTGATGCTGGCAATATCCACACTGAATTCGATGCTTGCATCGGTAAAATCGGGTTTTGCAGCAGTCAGGGTCCCTGTAAATGATTTGAAATTCCCCTCCACTTCCGAGATGACCATGTGGGTTACGGTGAATTTGACATTTGAGTGGGAGTTGTCTACGGCCCATTTGGTTTGAGCTTCACTTTTGCCGAAGATCATCATGGTGATCACCAGGGCGAATAAAAATTTAACTGTGTTTTTCATTGTTGCTTGTTTTAGGTTGTTTGTTTAACTTATTTTAATTGAAGTCATTGAAAGTGAGCCATAGATGGTTTTATCATTGAAAAACGACACAGACTCATTTTTTTCCTGCATGGCCAATACATAAAGCAATGGAAGGAAGTGTTCGGGTGTTGGCACGGAAAGGCTTATGTCAGGCCCGAGCGTGGTGTAGTCCTTAAGTTTATTATGGTTCCCCTCCAGGATCAGTTTTTTTAATTTTTCGTTGGATTCATTTGCCCATTCATGCCCGCCATCGGGGTTGTGCCAGTTTATCATGCGGAGATTATGAACCATATTCCCGCTTCCGATCACAAGGATCCCTTTGCGCCGTAATCCGGCAAGTTGCCTTCCGAGGTCATAATGGGCCGAAGGGGAGAGGGTATAATCAAGGCTGAGTTGTAAAACCGGTATGGAAGCCTCAGGGAACATATGCGTAAGGATACTCCAGCTTCCATGATCAATGCCCCAGCTTTCATCCAGGCCCACCTGTGAAGCCGGAGCTTCATCGCGGGTTTCGTAAGCCACGGGGATACTTCCGGGGGCAGGATACTGGACCCTGAAAAGTTGCTCGGGGAATCCATAAAAATCATGGATGGTGCGCGGTTTAGGCATGGCTGTGACCATCGTTCCTGCGGTTTCCCAGTGTGCAGAGATACAAAGGATGGCCCGGGGCTTCGGGAGGGATTTGCCCAGAGATTGCCAGGCCGCGGTAAATTCGTTGTTTTCAATGGCATTCATCGGGCTCCCGTGACCCACGAACAGCACCGGCATCAGGTTGGAGCTTTGGGTGCTTCCGGCGGAGGGGTTAAATTCTTTCAGGTTCATGGTCTGTTGTGTTTCGATGAATGACGATGCAAAATTGCAACCTCTTCAGTGAATGGAGGTAACACAAAACAGAAATAGAGTGGTACTTTTAGGACAGGACAGGTTGCATGGCTGCGCGGAAGTCGGAGGGTGTCAGCCCGGTCTTTTTCGTAAAAACCCGCGTGAAATATGACTTTTCGTTGTATCCGAGGTCGTACCCGATCTCCGAGATATTCAGGGGGGAGCTGAGCAGCAGCCGGCGTGCCTCGATCAGTTTCCGGGTCTCAATGATCTCGGAAACACTTTTCCCGAACACCTTCCGGCACACCAGGTTGAGATTGCGGACGGAGGTGTTCAGCTTGTCTGCGTAAAAGCCGACCCCCAGGGGCCTTTTATAATTGTCCTCAAGGATTTGCAGAAAATTCCGGAAAGCAATCCCGGCGGGAGTCCGTGCCTCTTTTTCCTCCGACAGGTTGTGTTTTCCTTCCGCTTCCAGCTTGGCCATCATGGCAGACAGGAGGTACCGGTAAACATCAGGGCTCCCGGGATGTTGTTCATATTCAAACAGGATCATTTCGCATAAATTCCCGATCTCCTGCTGGCAGCTCCCCTGATTGAAGGTGAAGTTTATTTTGTCGAGATAGTTGGAATAAAAGTGGAAATTGCTGGTGGGGATAAAATCGTTGCGATAACGGATGCACCAGCCCCGGGTTTCAGGATCGGGCATAAATTCATGCACCTTCCCCTGCGCTACATAGATCACAACCGGGGCCTTCAGGGTTTCTTCAAAAAAGTCAATAAAATGAACGGGATTTCCCTTTGTGACGATCAGAAGCTCCTCGTATTCATGACGATGTGGTTTCGTAGGATGACTTCGGATCTCCGAGATCACCTCCGCTGAAATAACAAACATGTGGAACAGCTTCTCCATTGTTTCAGGGGGTTACCTTCCCGTTATTTTTGTTTCTCAAAAACATCCACCTCCCTGAAATAAAAGGGACCGTGCTGGGAATTTTCACTCACCCACAACAGGTACCTGTATTCTTTCGATTTGTCCTTCAAGGGAAGGATGGTATATAGGGCTTTGCTGTTTCCCCAGAGATCTTCGGGCGGGGCAAGAAGGATGAAATTCCATCCCGCAGTCCTGGGATCGCCCTTTACCGATGGAACTTTATCCCCGGTAGCTCCCCAGAGCGAGAAAGATTGTGCGCCTCTTTTGATGTCCTGGGTCGTGAATAGATGCATGCTGTCCAGTTCAATTTCCTTCTGAAGATCCATTAATATCCTTCCCTCACCCTTTTCTGACCACTTGTCGTTCAGTGAATCACCCGGCAGCAGATCGTACATGCCGTCGTTGAGGGCCGAAACATTCATGCCGTTACTGATTGTGCCCTTGAGTATGGAGTCTGCATCGCTGAAATAATAGTTCACCCTGACCCCGTTCGGCTGGTGAAGGTCGGCATAATCTTTCATGGTCAGGCGGGCCGGCAGCTCCGCCAGGTTGCGGTTGTTGGTCACAACACAGCTGGCTGCGGGGACCTGATGATCATCCACATAACTTTTTGTCAGGTTCAGGGTCATGGCTTGCCGGTCGGTGAAATCATCATAAAGGGGAGAAGCCGGGCGAACCTGGTCGGAAGGATTGTCGGAGACGGAGATGGCAAAGATTTTAATGGCCTCATTTTCAGGAAGCTGAAGGGTGCCGCTCACAGGGGAGGCTTCCAATGAATATTTAAACAGGTAGGCATACTGGTAGGGAATGTTAAGGGTGTCCTTATGCAGGTGGGTTGAGAACCATGCAACCTCATTGCGTTTGATGAACCCTTTGCCCAAACCGGTGATGCGTCCGTACTTATCCCACAGCCTGTTATCGAATTGCCCGATGTTCCCGTGATATTTCTGGATCCGGAGGGATGTTTTTGCACCGCCTACTTTAAAGGTTCCCGAGGTATCGCTGAGGGCACAAGCCAAAAGATAAACATGGTTGTAATTGCCCACTTTGGGCAGGATGATCTTTTGTCCCTTGCAGGCGAGCATGTTGTTTTTTCCATCGGCTTTCGGGCCGAAGTTAAACTGAACACCATCGACGATCAGCGACTCCGGCATCAGTTCGGCCGGAATGCTGAGGCCCTGATCATCAAAACGGCCGTTTTTCTTGTTCTTTTCACTGCTGATGGCATCTTCATCAAACGGGAGCGGCAGTTCCGCACAGGCCGGCTCTGTCAGCTTCACGGTGGACGGTTCCAGCTGAAGTGCAAAACTCCGGATGGCAAATGGCTTCATGTCGGTCATCAGTTTCCCGTTTTTCAGGGTTGCCTCGCCTGTGAGCCGTTCCTGCCCGTCGACCTCCCAGGCCTTGAGGATCTTTGCAGACAACGACACCTCCACATTCTGAATCTCTTTTCCAACCAGTTCCTGCAGGCGGATGATCACATCCTTACCGTTCTCCGCCTTTTTTATCGTGCGGATGTCAACCTGAGGTGCCGAGACCTTGGCAAAAGAAAAGCTCTTCCCCAGGGTTCCCGGATGTTGGGAAGCCTGGAAGACGCGGAGAGGCTGGTTGAGGCTGCGGCCCTGCCATTCCGAAAGTCCCGCCCTCCAGTCGCCCTTGTGACTGTATATTCCGTAGGTAATTTCGTGGATTCCCCAATCCTGGGTCGCCTGGTCGTGGTAAAAATTGGCGGAGGGAGTGTAGAGCATTGTCAATCTGACCGTTTGATCGCCAGGCTTGTCGGAACCGAATTTACAGTCCTCGAATATGGTCACGCCAAAAGAGCCTGATTTGTCGGTAAGGTCGAACCATTCGCGGGAGGGAACTTCATACTTTTTTTCGTTGTTGTTGCTCCGTTCTTCGGTCCCCAGGCCCAGGTTATAAGTGGCCACCGGGTTGGAGGCGGTGAGGGGGAACGATGCTTTCAGGCTCACCCCGCGCGACTGCCAGGCGATAATGTTCCGCACGGTTACATTTTCCTTGCCTGCCCCAAGCTGGATGTATTGGGTGAAATGAGAATTCCTGGCATCCCGTTCAATTTTCAGGGTGCCGCGTACAGGGCCGTTTTCGAGCACCGTAATGGATGCCGGACCCTTTACCCAGTCGACGGGAGGACGTTTACGGTCATTCCAGTCCATGTTCCAGGCAGGCCAGTAAGCCGGATGTTCTTTCTGAAATTCAAGTCTTGAAGGGGCCGACAGGAGCTCTTTTCCCAGTTTTTTATCAATGATACTTGAAATATCCCCGTTCTGGTTGACGGTTATTTTCAGGAACTCATTGTCGAGGGTTGTATTTGAAACAGACAGGGCTGTTTTATATTTGACGGCTTCGGTTGCCGGCTGAACATCAAATACCGCAAGTCCCAGGGAAGGGATTGAAGCCAGAAAAAGGATCCGGAGACTGCCTTTGTTTGCCTGTATGACCTGCGAGGGAACTTCAGCGCCTGAGGCATCAAAAACCTTCAATGCTTTCGGAGCGCTCTCAGGGTAAAGAATTTCAGCCTCCACCATATCTTTACGGGGAACTGCCAGCGGATTGTACACCACCAGTGAAATGCCTTTTCCCTGGGTATCCAGGGCACGGATCACGGCCCCGGCCGAGGTTTCAAGGTTGGCCGAAAATCTGTTCAGGGCGAGCACCTCATCGTTCCATGCATATTCGTATGCTTTCGGAAGGCTTGTCCCGGGCACGATGTCATGCATCTGGCTGCCAAGGACCAGCCACCAGGCCTCGTTCATTGAACGTTGCGGATATTTAATGGCGCCCAGCCAGTCGGCCATGACGGCCAGGGGTTCAGCGGCCAGGGCAAGTTGTTCGTTCTTGCGGTTCCACCGTTTCATGTAGGCCTGTGAAGAGAGCGACCCGGAAGAGTGTTCGGTGAGAAGCAGGTCGCCGCTGTAAGTTGGAAGCTGTTTTTTCTGATCTTCATTCAAATCCCTGAAAATCTGGTCGGAGGAGGAGAGATAGACATTGATTTTACGGTCGGGCTGGTCAAGGCATTCAACGGCATTTTTCACATCCTCTTCACGCGGCGCGCCTCCTTCATCGCCGACCCCGTAGTACCGGTAATCGGCAAAAACACCATATTTATTGCCGTTGCCCATCACCCGGTTTACCCAGTAGGCAGCGGTATCGATCCGCTTTTTAATATCGCCGCCGTAGTTGGTAGCATTCAATGCGGCTACGACCCCTTTGCCATCCGGACCGATCCAGTTGCCGATGTTGAATGGGATCCCGGCTGCAGATCCCCAGGAAAGCTTCTGGGTGGAAAAACCTTTTAACCCGGCATGGGCAAGAACCGAAGGAAGGTGGGCCTGGAATCCGAAACAGTCGGGAAGGAGAAAATCGACACTTTCCTTGTTAAATTCACTCCTGAAATACCCGTTCCCATACAGCACCTGACGGATCACCGATTCGGGGGAGGGGATGTTGGCATCACATTCATCCACAGATGAACCACCAACGAACCAGCGTCCCTGTGCGATGTATTTTTTTACCTTTTCATATTTTTCAGGATAATACTCCTTCATCATTTTGTAACGGCGGGCCCCGGAAAAGGTGAAAACATAGGGTTTGTATTTTTCAAGGCGCTGAAAATTCTCATCCAGGGTGTTCTTGATACACACGTTGATGGTCGCCTCATAGTCCCATCTCCATTCCGTATCGAGGTGGGCATAACCTACCGTGTAAAGCACCGGATCTCTCGACAGGTTGTATTTCGGGGCAGGTGATTTTGAGGCCTCAGGCTGAGCCATTACCGGATTAAAAGTCAGTGATATCAGGAGTATCCACACCAGGGCAGCGACGTTCTTCATAAGAGTCTAATTTTCATGGTAAAATTAGAGATTTATTTTGTTTCTCAAAAAGCCGTACTTTTGCAGAAATAAACCAATGGAGGGGTATCAATGAAAAAATATTTGTTCATCCTGTTAGTAGGGGCAATCCTCGCTTCATGTACAGGAAATAAGGATCAGTTTACCATCAAGGGAAAGGTCAACGGCGTTGATACAGGAATGATCTACCTGCAAAAATTCGATGTTGACCAATGGGTCAAAGTCGATTCATCAAAACTTGAAAAAGGAGCATTTTCATTCAAAGGATCCGCTGCTCTTCCGGAGATGTGGCACATCGTCATGGATGAAAAGCAAATCATACTTCCCGTGTTTGTTGAAAATGCCGGAATCAAGGTAGAGATCTATGTTGACAGCCTTGATAAATCGTTGATCACAGGATCTCCCTCCCATGATATTTACCAGAAGTATCTCACCCTGAATGAGTCCGTGTATAAAAAGATGGATGAGAACACCATGGAGTGGAAGAAAGCCAGAGATGCCAATGATTCGGCAACCATGAAACGCACCGATTCGGTTTCGAATGAGCTGGATAAGGAGATGAAAAAGCAGCTCCAGGATTTTGCCAGGGCCAACAACAAGACTGTTGTTTCTCCCTACCTGGTTATACGCAATAGCTGGCAATTTGAGCTCCCCGACCTGGAAGAACTACTTGCCGCCATGGATACCAGTCTGAATGGTTCCCAATATGTGCTGGCTCTGAAGAAACGCATTGAAATCCTGAAGCGTGTTGAAATTGGGCAGATGGCTCCTGATTTTACCTTGAATGATACCACCGGGGCCCCTGTTGCGCTGTCATCCCTGAAAGGGAGGGTGCTGCTGGTTGATTTCTGGGCATCGTGGTGCAGTCCCTGCCGGGCTGAGAATCCCAACGTGGTGAAGGCTTACCAGGCTTATCACAAGAAGGGATTTGATGTGCTGGGCTGTTCGTTCGACCAGAACCGGGAAAAATGGCTGAAAGCTTTAAGGAATGATAAACTTACCTGGACCCATGTTTCAGACCTGAAGGGATGGGGCAATGCTGCAGGCAAACTTTATGGCATCAATTCCATCCCGGCAAATGTCCTGCTCGACAAGGATCAGAAGATCATCGGCCGTAACCTTCGCGGTGCGGATCTGATGAAGAAGCTGGAAGAGATTTTCGGACCGGCGGTTCCTGAGAAAAAGGGAAAAAAGGCAACCAGGTAACAGGGTAACAGGGTAACAGGGTAACAGGGTAACAGGGTAACAGGGTGATGAGTAAAGGGTTGCGGTATTTCACGTTTTCATTTCAACGCTTTTTTTTCGAACGAGTAATTTTCTTGCTCATTTTTTTGCTGACTTCATGGTTGCTTCCTGCCCAGGGTGTTTTTGACGGCACCATTTCCGGGATTGGCCAAAGCAGGATCATGCTGATGAGCATATACGGGGAGAAGCTTACTGCGATCGATTCAACCTCAGGCGATTCCCTTGGGCATTTCAGGATCTCCCTGAGCGGCCGCATGCCTGGCATTTACCGTGTCAAATGGTCCAAGGAGGGATTTGTCGACCTCGTGTGGAACAATCAAAATGTTCAGTTCAGCACCAACGGTTCAAGCCCTGAGGATAGTTTAAAGATCATCTCCTCGTTGGAAAACCAGATCAACCAGGCTTTTACAAAACTCGACCGGCTCAACCAGTCAAAACTTCAGCTGTTAATGCCGGTGGTTGACTATTATCCCCCCAATGAAGCTTTTTATACGCTCATAACCAATGAATTTGAGGGGATCCAGCGTTCGCAGCAGCACTATCTCGATTCACTGGCAAAACTGTACCCGAATGCCTACGCCGTGCGAATTGCGAAAGTTTACCAGACCCCGTTCCTGCCAGTCACCCTGAAAAAGGATGTAAGGATCAACTTCCTGAAACAGCATTATTTCGACCAGGTCGATTTCAGGGATACCGCCCTGCTGCACAGCATGGTTTTTGCAAACAAGGCGATCTCCTATCTCTCCCTATACAGCAACAACCGCCTGACTCAAAAACAACTTGAAGGGGAGTTCATCAAGGCGGTCACCATCATGCTCAGCGCGGCATCGGTGAATACCGAGATCTTTAAATTCTGGCTCGATTACCTGGTCGGCGGATTTGACAAGTACCACCTCGACGAGGTGATCACCTACATCGCGGATAATTTCCAGGATCCCTATTCATGTGAAGACCAGCAGCGGAAAACGGCCCTGCAGAAAAAGCTCGAAACCTTCAAGAAGATCTCCATCGGGAAAATATCACCGGATATGGAGGTGGCTGACAGTAAGGGTAACCCGGTAAAGCTATCAGCGATCAATTCGGAGTATACCCTCGTGGTATTCTGGTCGACCCAATGTCCGCACTGCACAGCCATGATGCCAAGGCTTAAGGAATTGTACGATCAGCAAAAGCCCAGACGATTTGAGGTGATGGCGGTTTCGATCGATACCAGCCGCATTGCCTGGACGGCATTCATTAAGGAGCAGAAGCTCAACTGGATCAATGTTTCTGATCTGAAGGGATTTGCAGGCAAGCCGGCCGATGATTTCAATATCTACGCCACGCCGACCATTTTCCTCCTCAACCGGGAGAAGAAAATCCTGTCGAAACCCATTTCGCTCAGGGAACTGGAAGCAGCCCTTCGGGAGAATAAACTCATTCAATAAATCGGTGATTTTTTTACCTTTGCACTTTTTCCGGGAAAACCGGCATTGATTTATCTTTAGGCACTGCGCACATGTACGATTATATCCAAGGAAGGTTGGTTGAAAAGAACCCGGCCTATGCGGTTGTTGATGTCGGTGGTATCGGGTACCTGCTGAATATTTCCATCCACACCTATTCCATGCTGAGGGAAGATGAAAAATGCATCCTTTACACCCACCTGGTGGTTCGTGAAGATGACATGTTGCTGTACGGTTTTGCCGACCAGGCTGAGCGTGAACTTTTCCGACAGCTCATCAGCGTATCGGGAGTCGGCGTCAATACGGCACGCATCATTTTATCCTCGCTTTCACCCGAAGAGGTGATCAGGGCCATTGCCGAAGGGGATGCAGTTCAGTTACAGCGAATTAAAGGAATCGGGGCAAAGACTGCCCAAAGGATTATCATCGACTTAAAAGATAAGGTTCCACGGGAGTTGATTCCCTATGAAAAATCCGGATTTTTGCACAATACAAAGAAGGAAGAAGCGTTATCTGGATTGATCATTCTGGGCTTCCCAAAGATGCTTGCTGAGAAAGCATTGATTAAAATCATCGAAACGGAAGGAACAGGCTTGACAGTGGAACAGCTGATCAAACACGCCCTCAAGGTTTTGTAGCGTTCAGGTTCCGGAGTTTAATTCACCTTGAAGAGTTTAGTGAAGAAACGCATTTTATACTGTCTTATCTGCCTGGCCGTCCTGATTGCCATACGTATCCCGGTTTTTGCCGGTGAAACAATGGACAATTATGGACCTGGCCGGTTTATTCCTTTTCCCCCCGACAGCATCATCACAAACCCTGATTCGGTAAAACTGCGTTATCCGTTCAATGATGAGAATGTCATGCCCGGTTCCGGACAGGAAAGTCCGCTCTATCTGAAGAATCCTTCGAACATGAAGACCGATGTGGAGTACGACCCCATCACGCGTCAGTATTACTATTCGTACAAGATCGGGGAAACAACCTACCGGATCCCGACCACGTTGTCTTTTGACGAATTCCAGAACCAGGACCTGCAGTCGATGATCAACCAGTACTGGAAGGAGCGCTCGGAAGCAGCAAGCATGGATAATTCGAAGGGGATCATTCCCAAGATCCACATTCCAGGGAAGGTGTTTGAAACAATTTTCGGGAACAATACCGTGGATATCAGGCCGCAGGGATCGGCGGAAATTATGTTCGGCATCGTGTCGAACCGCCGCGACGACCCCATGCTGAATACCAACCAGCGCCGGCAGACCAACTTTGACTTTCAGGAGCAGATCCAGATGAACGTCATCGCGAAGATCGGCGATAAGATTGAATTCAAGGTGAATTACAACACCCAGGCCACCTTTGATTTCGAGAACAAGCTGAAGTTGAAATACGAGGGTAAGGAGGATGACATCATCCAGCTGATCGAAGCGGGTGATGTCAACCTGCCGCTCAGCACTTCATTGATCCGGGGTACGGAAAGCCTTTTCGGGATCAAAACCAAATTGCGGTTTGGCCGCGTCACCGTCACGGCACTCTATTCGCAGCAGAAGAGCGAGACCAAGAATATCACCGTACAGGGCAACGCGCAAACCTCAAAATTCAGGCTGCGTGCCGATGAATATGAGGAGAACAAGCACTTTTTCCTTGGTCAGAATTTCAGGGACACCTACAAGGCCTCGTTGCAGAATTTGCCGGTGATCACCTCCAACGTGAACATCCTGAAGATTGAGGTTTGGGTAACGAATATCGGCGCTGCCGTGACGGAGAACCGGAATGTTGTGGCATTTATGGATCTCGGGGAATACAAACCGTACAATACCAGGCTGTTCACCGGTGATCCGGGTAAAAAATTCACCTCCAATAATTCCAACGACCTGTTCCAGAAGATCATGCCTACGCCGGCCGATACCGCGCAGGTCCGCAACATCAACACTGTTTCGGGTTACCTGAAAAACCCGCCTTTCTATATGATTTCGGGTCAGGATTTCGAAAAGGTTGAAAACGCCCGGAAGCTGCTCCCTTCGGAGTTTACTTTTAACCCTAAACTGGGATTTGTCTCGCTGAACACCGCCCTCAACAGCGATCAGACCCTTGCGGTAGCTTACCAGTACCAGGTTGTGGGCGATACTGCCGTTCACATGGTCGGAGAATTCTCCGACCAGGGGATCACCTCTCCCAAGAGTTTGATCGTTAAATTGTTGAAGAGCACCTCTCTCAATACCAAGCTTCCGCTCTGGAACCTGATGATGAAAAACGTTTATCCCCTGGGTGCCTACCAGGTGCAGGCGAACGATTTTACACTGAACGTGCTCTATTCCGGTAATGCGAACGGTGTTCCTACAGCATACATCACCGAGGGTAGGATTAAAGGGGTTCCCCTGATAAGGGTCCTCAATTTTGATAACCTGAATCAGCAGTTCAATCCCCCGGCCGATGGAATGTTCGATTTCATCGATCAGGCGGCAACCCAGGGAGGAACGATCCAGGCCTCGAACGGGAGGGTTTTCTTCACGGTTCTCGAACCCTTCGGCAACGACCTCAGGGACTCAATTTTAGATATGAACGATCCAAAAGGATCTGCAGCATTGGCTGATAAATATTGCTTCGATTCCTTGTATACCATGACGAAGACCATGGCCAAACAATACCCGGACAAGAATAAATTTGTCCTTGACGGATTTTATAAATCGGCCGCAGGATCTGAAATTTCCCTTAACGCATTGAACGTCCCCGCGGGATCGGTGAGGGTGACGGCAGGCGGAATCCAGTTGCAGGAAAATGTGGACTTCACCGTTGACTATACCCTTGGTCGCGTAAGGATCATCAACGACGGCATTCTCTCGTCGGGAACCCCGATCAGCATCTCCCTCGAGAGCAACGAGATGTTCAATGTTCAGACCAAACGGCTGATGGGGGCGCACATCGATTACAAGATCAACAAGGACTTCTTTATCGGGGGTACCGTCCTGAACCTGAATGAGCGGCCCCTCACGCAAAAGGTCAATTACGGGGATGAGCCCATGTCGAATACCCTCTGGGGACTGAATCTCTCGTACCGCACCCAGTCGAGGCTGATCACCCGTTTTATTGATGCGCTGCCGCTTATTACCACCAAGGCCCCCTCGTCCATTGCCGTAGATGCTGAATTTGCCCAGTTCATCCCCGGCCATTCAAAGGCCATCGGGGCGGCAGGAACCACCTACATCGATGATTTTGAAGGCGCCAAGTCGACCATCGACCTGAAAAATATCGGAACCTGGTTTATGGCGAGCACCCCCCAGGGACAAACCACCAGTGCCATGTTTCCCGAAGCTGCCAACAACACCAAGCTGATGTATGGATTCAACCGCGCCAAGATAGCCTGGTATATCATTGACCCCCTGTTTTATGATAAAAATACCAGCCTGATGCCACCCAATGTTTCGAACACGGAACTGTCGAAACAATATGTCAGGCAGATCTGGGAAACCGAAATTTTTCCGAATAAGCAGCCCCTGAATGGTGTGCCGGTAAACATGGCTGTTCTGAACATGGCCTATTACCCGTCGGAAAGAGGTCCCTACAATTATGATGTATTGGCTTCCCCTTACTCCAGGGGGTTGAATGCAGACGGCACCCTGGCCAACCCGGCCAGCCGCTGGGGCGGGGTGATGCGTAAGATTGAAACGACCGACTTTGAGGCCACAAACATCCAGTATATCGAGTTCTGGATGATGGATCCTTTCGTGTATGATTCAACCAACGCAGGCCAATTGTATTTCAACCTGGGGGATGTTTCCGAGGATATTTTACGGGACGGGCGGAAGAGTTACGAAAATGGATTGCCCACCACATCGGTCGCGACCGGGGTGGATACTACCCTGTGGGGACGGGTACCGCAGTTGCAGTCGCTCGTGGATGCCTTCGACAACAATCCCGGTTCGCGTCCCTTCCAGGATGTCGGGTATGACGGTTTGCGCGATGCGGATGAACTTACCTTTTTTGATACGGTTTATAATGCCAAGATCAGCAATGCGTTCGGGCAGAGTTCAGGTGCCTTTAAAAATGCAGCGACCGACCCCTCAGCCGATGACTTTCATTATTTCCGGGGAACGGATTATGACAATGACCCGAACTTCAGCGACATATTGAACCGGTATAAAAAATACAACGGGCCCGACGGGAACAGCCCAACCACTGATCAGTCACCCGAGAATTATCCAACCATCGCAACCACACTTCCGAATGTAGAGGATATCAACAAGGACAACACCTTAAGTGAGTCGGAACGTTACTACCAGTATGTTGTTCAGCTTCGCCCCGACCAGATGAAACCGGGTATGAATTACATTACCAATGTGTATCATGCCACTGACATTCCGCTGGCCGACGGAACCCGCGGGTCCGTCAACTGGTACCAGTTCAAAATCCCCATCCGTACTCCGGATAAGGTGATCGGCGGTATCAATGATTTCAACTCGATCCGTTTCATGCGGATGTTTTTCAAGAATTTTCCGCGGCCGGTTGTCTGCCGTTTTGCCACCCTGGAACTTACCCGCGGTGAATGGCGGAAATACACCTACAGCCTGCTTTCACCGGGAGAATATATCCCGGATGATTATCAGAACCAGACCCAGTTCGACATTGCCACGGTGAGCCTTGAAGAAAACGGAAGCAAACAGCCAATCCCCTACGTGATGCCCCCGGGTATCGACCGTGAAACAAACTGGGGATCGACCAACATGCAAAAGCTGAATGAGCAATCGATGTCCTTCAATGTTTGCAACCTGGTGGATGGAGATGCCCGCGCCGCCTATAAAACCACGGAATTCGATTTCCGCCAGTTCAAGCGGCTGAAGATGTTTGTTCATGCCGAGCAAGCCATCCGTTCGCAAAACCTGAAAACAGGCGACCTCACCATTATCATGCGCCTTGGTTCCGACTTCACCGGAAATTATTACGAGTATGAGATCCCACTGAGCTTTACCCCCTGGGGAACGAGAAGCGATAATCCTGATGCCATCTGGCCTGAAAGCAACGCCTTCGACATTGAGCTGGACCGGCTGGTCCAGGTAAAATACAACCGGCTTGTTGCCATGCGCGACAAGGGGATAGAACTGACGGCGGCAACACCCTATTCGGAGTATGACGGGAAAAATAAGATCACCATTGTCGGTTCACCGACCATCAGCGATGTCAAGGCGATCATGGTCGGGATCCGGAATCCAAAGAAGAGTTCGCAGACACCTGATGACGACGGGCAGGCAAAATGTGCTGAAGTGTGGGTGGATGAACTACGTCTTTCCGACTTTAACAAGCAGGGAGGATGGGCCGCCACAGCCAGGGTGGCCGTGGAACTGGCTGACCTTGGACGCATTCAGTTAACCGGGTCTTACAGCAGCGCTGGTTTTGGAACCCTCGAACAAAAACAGACCCAACGGCAAATGGAATCGATCCTCACCTTCGGTTTCGATACCGATCTCGAATTGGGAAAGTTCTTCCCGGCCAAGTCAGGAGTCAGGATCCCGATGCACTTCGATTATTCCATGCAGCAAAACAGCCCGAAGTACGATCCGCTTAATCCTGACCTGTACCTGTCGGATGTGCTGAATGCGTTTGACACAAAGGAGCAGAAAGATTCCATTAAAAACCTTACGCAGGGCTATACGCAGAGGAAAAACTTCAACCTGATGAATGTCAGGAAGGATCGTACCTCCAACAAAAAACCAAGGATTTATGACATCGAGAACTTCAACATCAGTTACGCCTATTCTGAAATTTACCACCGCGATGTCGACATTGAGTATGACCTGAAGAAGACCTATGCCGGGGGACTGGGATATAATTTTGCCACCCAGCCTAAAAATGTAGTGCCGTTCCAGCGTGTGGCAGGGTTAAGCCGTTCAAAGGCATTTGCTTTGATCAAGGATTTCAATTTCTATTACCTCCCCAAATCATTTGCCTTCCGAACCGACATGAACCGGGAGTTCAACCAGCGCAAGTACAGGAACAAGAGCCAGGCCATCGTCCCGATGGAGACCTTTTACATCAAGCGATGGGACTGGAGCCGCACCTATGACCTGAAATACGATTTCTCGAAATCATTCAGGATCAGCCTTGTCGCCAATGCCAACGCATTTATCAATGAACCACCCGGCCAGATCGACCGTTCCAACCGCGACCAGGTTTGGAGTGAAATTTTCTCCTTCGGGACCATGAACAATTATAACCAGGGATTTAATGTAACCTGGGACATTCCCATCCCCAAGATACCCTATCTCGATTTCATTAACGTGACGGCTGCTTACCAATCAACCTACCGATGGACCGCCACGCCGATCTCCATCCAGGCCCAATTTGGCAACTCCATCGAAAATGGATCCCAGAAGAGTTTGAACGGAGGATTGAACATGGTAACCTTGTACAATAAAATCCCATATCTCAAAAGAATAAACCAGAACGCATCATCCAATTCCCGGAATGTCCCTCCACCCCAGCCTAAAGTGGGCAAAGATAAAAATCTTGCCAAGCAGGACAGCATCAAACTTCAGAAGACCGGTCCCAGCGTGGGCAAGATCATCCTGGATGGGACGATCCGTTTCCTGATGGGGGTGAGGACCGCAAGGTTCACCTATGCCCAGGGAACAGGAACCCTTTTGCCTGGCTTCAAACCTGAACCCATCGCACTGGGCAACAACTGGAATTTAAATGCGCCGGGACTTGGTTTCATTTTTGGTGATCAGCGGGATATTCGTCCAAATGCCATCGAACATGACTGGATCACGTCAGATACCATGCTGAATAACCCTTACATCAACAAATTCAATGAAAACCTGAATATTACCGTCAGCCTTGAACCGATCAGGGATTTGAAAATTGAGGTGGTGGCAAACAGGCAATATTCAAAAACCCACCAGGAGTACTACAGGGCGGATGCCACGGGGGAATTCAAAAACTTTTCCCCCATGGATATGGGCAGTTTCTCCATGTCGTACATCATGATCGGAACCTCCTTTGATAAAGAGGATGAGTTCGGGAAGTCACAGACATTTGAATTGATGAAATCATACCGGATGCAGATTGCCATGCGATATGCCGCGGAAAACCCGAATTCGAAAACATTCAATGACTCGACCGGATTCCCTTCCGGGTATGGCCCAACCAACCAGGAGGTGCTTGTTACCGCTTTTCTTTCAGCCTATTCAGGAAAGGATCCTGCGAAAATCAAACTATCCGCCTTCCCGAGCATTCCGCTTCCCAACTGGCGGATAACCTACGATGGACTTTCCAAACTGAAAATTTTCAAAACCTGGCTTCGCACCCTCACCCTGAGCCATGCATATCTCTCCACCTACAGCGTTGGCAGTTTCAATTCGAATATCTATTACGCGGAGCAAAACGGAATGCCTTCGGTAACGGACAATGCGGGCAATTTCATTCCCCAGGCCCAGATGACGGTTGTTTCGCTTACCGAACAGTTTAACCCTTTGTTTAAGATCGACCTTGGTTTCATAAACAGCCTCCTGGCCAGTCTCGAACTGCGACGTGCAAGGAATTTGTCATTCAGTTTTGCAAACAACCAGATGACTGAAATAACAAGCAATGAATTTATCATCGGGATGGGATACCGGTTAAAAGGAATCCGTTTCAATCTTTCGGGAATGCTGGGCGGAGGGAAGAAGATGAAATCCAGCAGCGACCTGAACCTGAAACTTGATTTCTCGATCCGTAAAAACAAGACTGTGCTGCGGCGGGTCGACCAGGAGGTGAACCAGATTTCGGTGGGCCAGCAGGTGCTTTCGCTCAATTTCTCAGCCGACTATAACCTGAGCGCCCGGTTCAATGTACGCTTCTATTTCGATAAGATCATCAACACCCCCTATGTTTCAAATCAATACCGCACCTCGAACACCAAAGGGGGCATTGCCTTGCGGTTTACCCTGTCGCAATAAATCATTTTGTCATTTTAATTAGGCATGACTGCCGGTATTTTTTAAAAAAGATGTATTTTTGAAAAAACATTAAATACAATGACTATGAACGTTCCTGCAAATCTGAAGTACACGAAGGACCATGAATGGCTGAAAGTTGAAGGTGACCTGGCTTTGATCGGCATTACTGATTATGCACAGCATGAGTTGGGCGATATTGTTTATGTGGAGGTGGAGACTGTTGGTGAAACCATTGGCAAACATGAATCCTTTGGTACCATCGAAGCCGTTAAAACCGTGTCCGACATGTTCATGCCGGTATCCGGAGAAATCCTTGCATTCAACGAGGAACTCACAACCAAGCCTGAAACGATCAATCAGGATCCCTATGACAAAGGTTGGGTGGTAAGGATTAAGATTTCAGAGGCAGGCGAATTAGCTGATTTGCTTGATGCAGCACAATATCAGGCATTGATCGGGGACTGATGCAGTTAAAGGGAGCCGGATTTAAAGTAGTCAAAGACCAGCTTACCTTTTGCTTTCCCAATGACCTCCTGTAACTCTTCAAGGGCAGCCAGCCGGATATTTTTCACCGACTTGAATTTCCACAGCATCTTCTGATTGAGACTGAACCCAATTCCTGGAATTTCCATGAGTTGAGGCGACATGGCTGATTTTTCGCGGAGGCGCCGGTGATGGGTGATACCAAAGCGGTGTGCTTCATCCCTCATCTGCTGGATGATCCTGAGCGACTCTGACTTTTTATCCAGGTACATCGGGAGCGGATCGTTGGGATAATAGATCTCTTCCAGCTTTTTTGCAATCCCGATGACGGTCATTTTTCCTGTCAGTCCAAGCGCATCCAGGCTTTTAAGCGCGGCGCTCAGCTGGCCTTTCCCTCCATCGACGATGATCAGCTGGGGCAGCGGTTTCTCTTCATCCATCAATCGTTTGTACCGGCGGAAGATGATCTCCTCCATCGAGGCAAAATCGTTGGGACCCTCCACTGTTTTAATGTTGAAATGACGGTATTCGCTTTTGTCGGGTTTGGCATTTTTAAAGCAGACCATCGCAGCCACCGGATTGCTTCCCTGGATGTTGGAATTGTCGAAACATTCGATGTGTACCGGCAATTCGGTCATCCGGAGATCTTTCATCATGGTATCCAGGATGCGACGTGATTTATGTTCTGGGTCGACCAGTTCTTTTTGTTTTTCCCGTTCCAGCTGGTAATATTTTACATTACGCTCGGAAAGTTCCAGCAGTTTCTTTTTGTCGCCGATCTTGGGAACGGTGAAGGTTACCCCGGGAATCTCAAAATCCAATGTAAAGGGTAAAATGATCTCGGGGGAGACGCTTTCGAACCGCTGCCTGATCTCGGTCATGGCAAACCCGAGCAGTTCTTCGGGACTTTCATCCAGCTTTTTAATGAGCTCGATCGTGTGAACCTGGATGATGGCTCCATTCATCACCTTCATAAAATTGACATAGGCATGCGACCCGGAGGAGACGATGGAGAAGACATCCACATTGTTGATGGAGGGGTTGACCACGGTGGATTTGCTCTGGTATTTATCGAGCAGGGCCAGTTTCTCCTTGATGAAATGTGCCTTTTCAAATTCCTGGGTACCGGCATATTGCATCATGAGCTCTCTCAGCTGTTTTGCAACCGTAGTGATGTTCCCTTTGATGATCTCCTTGATTGCCGCGATCGAGTTGTTGTAGTCTTCGGCACTTTGATGACCTTCGCAGGGTCCCTTGCAGTTACCGATATGATATTCGAGACAGACCCTGAGTTTTTTTGCCTGAATGTTCTTTTCGGTGAGCAGCAGGGCACAGTTGCGCAAAGGATATAGCTGACGGCTCAACTCCAGCAGGGTATGCATCAGCCGCACATTGGCATACGGTCCGAAATAGGTTGATCCGTCGCGGATTACATGGCGTGTCGAGAATATCCGCGGGAATGGTTCATTTTTAATACAGATCCAGGGGAAGGTTTTGTCATCCTTCAGCGCCACATTGTAGTGTGGCTGATACTTCTTGATCAGGTTGTTTTCAAGGAGGAGGGCATCCTGTTCGGTTTCAACCACGATGTATTTAATGTCGGCGATTTTCCGTACCAGCATCTGCACTTTACCGCTGATGGAGTTAATTTTGGCAAAATAGGAACTTACCCGTTTCCTCAGGTCCTTGGCTTTCCCGACATAGATAATCTTGTTCTTATCATCGAAATACTGGTAAACGCCGGGTTTGTGAGGAAGGTTCCTCACGATGGATTCGAGATGCGAAAAATATTTATTCAGAGAATTGACCACTTTTTTGAACGGAATAATCCCGGCAAAGATATCTGAAATTTCCTTTGTCAGTTATCGGTCCATCCCGTTATCGAACTCAAACTTCGTCTCCTTTTGCTTTTTCCCGTTGGTGCCGAAATTAAAGACAAACCCGGCATAAATCACGCGTGCATCGCGGCGGCGCGTCGATTCCTGGATCAAAACAGGCGTGTTCACCGTAGCCTTGTAGGTTTGGGAATTGAAAAGGTCAGAAATGGTGGCGATCAGGGAGATCCGTTTCTTCCAGAAATCCTGGCGGAAGCCCAGGTTTACCACCCAGTTAGGCAGCCTGTTCCCCTGCGGCGTGAGGACCTCTGACCGGTATTGGCCGAAAACCTGGAACAGGGTGGTCTTTGTGATGTTGAACGACGCATTCACCTTGGCGTTCCATGAGAAGGTGGACTTGTTGCTGCCATATCCGATGTTGGAGGCATCGATCACGCTGTAAAATCCCGAGGCACTGAAGTTAAGGTTCATGATCTTTCCCGCCTGCCAGCTGCCGCTCAAATCAACCCCGGCCGACTGGTCTTTGGCCATGTTCTCGATGGTAGTTTTGAGCACGCTGTCGTTCACACTTGTGGTGACCCTGGTAAATCCGTTGATCTTGTACCGGTAAAAGAGGGTAGGGATGATGATGAAGTTCTCGGGCCGGAATGCATAGCCAAATTCGATTGAATGAATGTCTTCGGGTTTGAGATCCGGGTTGCCTACATAAATATTTCGCGGGTCGCGGAATTCGGGAACCGGGTTCATGTCCTCCCCGTCTGGACGGTTAACTCGCCTGCTGTAATTCAGCTGCCATTCATTTTTCCCGGATGCCAGTGCCAGGTGAAGGGTAGGGTAGAGGGCAAAGTAGTTGCTGCTGATGGCTGTGTCGAGGGTGATGAATTTCAGGTCAACGGTTGTTTCTTCGGCACGCAGCCCAGCCATGGCGGTGAACTTTTTCCATGTGCCGGTCACCGTGCCGTACAGTGCGTAAACCGTTTGATTTGATTTAAAATGGTTGCTGGCGGCGGTATCGTTGTACCATTTCCCCGATTCCGGATCCAGGTGATCGACCACCTGGTCCTGGTCGCTGATCTGCACGATCTGCTGATAACCTCCTTCAAAGCTTGCATTTTCCCAGAGCGGCCGGGAATAGTTGGCCGAGAAGTTGAACTCCTGGTTCCCGTTATTCCCGGTTGTATGATCCTGTCCCCGGGGATAGGCTGGAAGAGTGTAATCATCAGTCCAGTAGTCATCTTCCTTTTCAGTTTCCTGCTGGTATTCAAAATCGGCCCGGAAAATATGCTCCGCCTCCCTGTTAAAGACATGCTCATAAAAGGCAGTTAATCCGGCGCTTTGTTCACCCTCTGTGCCTGAAAGGGTGCGGGTGTACTGTTCCTCCGGTTGAAAGGCATTGTCCCTGTATAGGTTTTCATCGGTATTGGATCGCTTGTTCTCACGGAAGTTATAGGTGCCCGAAATGCCTGCCACATCCTTTTTCCCCATGCTCCAGTCGGATCCCAGCTGGGCCAGGTGCGACTGGGAGCGTGCGTTTCCCGTGGAGGTTTGTTGCAGGTAGGTCGACAGGTTCTTCACCGTGTCGATGGTCTGGGAACTGAGATCACCGCTGCGGAAGCGGTAATCCTGCCTGTAACCGTAACTTCCGAACAGGTTGATCTTGCCGGTGTTGTAGTTGATCTGAAGGTTTGTATTGAAGCGGCTGTTATTGCCGGCATTGGCCCCGAGAATGGTGTTGATCCCGGCTTTCCGTTCCTTTTTCAGGATGATGTTGATGATGCCGCCGGTACCATCGGGACGGTATTTGGCTGATGGATTTGTGATGACTTCGATTTTTTCGACCAGGGAGGCGGGCATCTGTTCCAGGTTTGCCGAGCCGGTCATGACCGATGGCCGGCCGTTTATCAGGATCGTCACATTTCCCGATCCCCGGAGGCTGATGTTTCCGTCAATATCAACCGAAATCGAAGGAATGGTCTGGAGCATATCGGTCACGGTCCCGGTTTGTGCCTGGATATCCTTCTGTACATTGAAAACCTTCCGGTCGATCTTGTTGATCATCATACTCCGCTCGGCGGTAACGGTCACTTCATTCATGGTAATGGAAGAGGTTCCGATGGTCAGGGTTCCCAGGTCCGCCTTCGGGCTTTTCCGGCTGATCACCACGGGCCGGGAACGCTGTTTTTCATAGCCGATGAAGGTGTATTCCAGGTAAAAGGTGCCATAGGGAACATCCTTCATCCTGAAAAAACCCGTGCTGTCGGAAACCACGCCGGTGACCATCGCATGGTTGATGGTGTCGCGGAGTACTATGTTGGCATACTCCACCGGGGCTTTCGTTTGCACATCGATGATTTTGCCTGAAATGGAACCGGGAAATTTATTTTGAGCTAAAATGGGAAAAGAGAACAACGAAAAAATCAGGAGTAAAATGAGCGGTCGTGTCATAGGCAGATCGGAAATTACAGGACCGTAAAGGTAGGTAAATATCGCTTCGGAGGATCTGTCCCGGTAGTATTTTGGGGCATTTCAGTCAGGCAATCATGGTTTCCTCTCGGGCAGGGTGAACTTTATTTACTCATCTATTATTTTCAGGTACCTCAATACCTGAAGTGTGATTGTTTTCCTTGCCATCGCGAAATCGCTTATCTCCTGCTGATTTTTTGGCTCAACCAGGGTCGCGATGAAATACACCTTCCCTTTCGTTTCAATCCACCCCACAAACCAGCCGTAATTGTTGCCATTGCGCACAGCCCAGCCGGTTTTGCCGCTCAGGGTATACTCCGGGGTGGTTTCCTGTACCATGATGTCTTTCACCTCCTGAATGACTAAAGTTTTCAACGGCAGCTTCTCTTCATAAAGCCGCCTTAGAAACTCAACCTGTTGCCGTGGTGTGATCCTTGAATTTCCCTCCAGCCAGAAAAGATCAATGTTATCGTCACGGACATCCATACCGGGATAACCCATTTCCTGCAGAAACTGCTTCATCCGCGCCGGGCCGATCTTACGTGCAAGTTCCTGGAAACAGGGAACACAGGAAACCTGGAATGCATCGCGCAGCGTTAGATCCTGCTCCCATTGCGGAAGTCGTCGTGCCTCCCCCTTCCATTTGAACAGATGGTTTGGTTTTATCACCCCGGTTTCCAGTCCGATAAGGGTATTCGGAATCTTGAAGGTGGATGCCGGGAGATATCCGCTGTCCCACCTGGCAGGATGATATCCGAATGACCGGCCTGATTTCGGGTCGAGGATCAGGATGGTCCCGGTCATGTCGTATTTGTCAAAAATGCCCTTCAGGATCAATAATGAATCATTGCCCGATTTCATGGCCGTAACCTGTTTCATGAGGTCGTTCGGAATGGTCGCAGAAAGAATCAGCGTTACCAGGAAACAAGGAATCATGACAAGAAATTTTTTCATATGGGAAAGTGAAGGGTTACAGTAAAATTACAAAACTTATGGTATTTATAATGTATACTCTGATCCGGATGAACTCATTTTTTTCCGACCTTTGAGAAAATCCTTATGATGAAAAAAATAACCTGGTTTTTGATGGCGGTAACGCTCTTTCTGGTCCATGGCTCTTTTGCACAAAAGGGGGGACAGGAATACAAGGTGATTAAAACCATCCCCGTGGATGGTAATGGAGGTTGGGATTATCTGACTGTTGATAAACCAACCCAACGACTGTTTATTTCGCACGGAACATGTGTGGATGTGGTTGATCTGAAGACAGATAAGCTGGTCGGGCAGATACCGAACACACCGGGTGTTCACGGAATTGCCATTGTCAACAGCCTGAACAAGGGCTTTATTACGGCAGGCCGTATTGATTCGGTCGTTGTATTTGACCTGAATACACTTCAGGTTCTCGACCGGGTCCCCACAGGCAGGAACCCTGATGCCATCCTGTATGATCCGTTCAGTAACCGCATCTTTACCTTTAACGGCAGGGGGAGCTCGGTCACGGCCATTGATGCAAAAACAAACCAGGTGGCGGGCACCCTGCCGGTATCAGGAAAACCTGAAGCTGCGGTGACCGATGGAAAGGGAAAGATATTCTGCAACATCGAGGATAAGTCGACGGTGGTGAAGTTCGATGCACTCACCCTGAAAATTGAGGCTGAATGGCCGCTTGACCCGGGAAAAGAACCCACGGGGCTCGGTTTTGATCCTAAAAACAACCGGCTGTTTTCTGCATGCAGTGACTCAAAGCATATGGTTGCGCTGGATGCCACCAGCGGAAAGATCGTTTCGATTGTGCCCATTGGCGAAGGTTGCGACGGGCTCCTCTTTATCGCGGGAGATAAAAGCATATTGACATCCAACGGAGAGGGAACGCTCACCATCATAAACCAGGGCGGACCCGACGATTACAAAGTTGTGCAAACGCTGGCCACCCGGAAAAGTGCCCGTACCATCACCTATGATGAAACAACGAAAAGAATCTATCTGTCATCTGCAGAAGTAAGCATGGAAAATGGTAAACGGAGCATCACTCCCAGATCCTTTGAGATCCTTGTAGTCGGTAAATAGTTCCCTGCCGGGAGATGGCTTCCGTGCAACCTGGTTTTGACTTAACAGGGATGCATGGTCCGATGACGAAAAAATATCGTAAAATAAAGTTCAATGATCGATTTAAGAAGTGACACAGTTACACGTCCGTCAAAGGAGATGCTCGAAGCCATGTTTGCCGCGCAGGTTGGCGATGATGTTTTTGGTGATGACCCGACGGTGAATGCCCTGGAGGCGAAGGCTGCGGAGATGTTTGGCAGGGAAGCAGCCATCTTTTGCCCATCAGGCACCATGACCAACCAGATTGCCATCAACGTACATACCCGGCCGGGGGATGAGGTGATCTGCCATAAATATGCTCACATCTATTATTACGAGGGCGGATCCATCATGCGCAATTCGGGGGCGTCGGTATGCCTGCTTGACGGACCCCGCGGGCAAATTACCGCGGAGGAGGTTGAAAGCCATATTAACCCCGATGATATTCACCGGCCGGTGACATCGCTGGTTGAAGTTGAAAATACCATGAACAAGGGAGGGGGAACCATATACAGGTATGATGACCTGGTATCGATCTCAGCTGTATGCCGGAAACACGGGCTCAGGCTTCATCTCGATGGAGCGCGTTTATTCCATGCCCTGGTGGAGACCGGCGAAAAACCGGATGATTATGCCAGGCTGTTCGACTCGGTTTCAATCTGCCTGTCGAAAGGACTTGGAGCGCCCATAGGTTCTTTGCTGATAGGAGACAAGCTGTTCATCAAGCGTGCACGCAGGGTAAGGAAGGCATTTGGAGGTGCCATGCGTCAGGCCGGGTACCTGGCTGCTGCCGGAATCTATGCCCTCGGCAACAACATTGACCGGCTGAAGGTGGATAATGAAAGGGCCCGGTATCTTGGAAATATACTTGAAAAACTCTCCTTTGTTGAGTCGGTGATCCCGGTCGAATCAAACATTGTGATTTTCCGGCTGCGGAAAAAGGATGGTGCCAAAGAATTCCTGTCAGTGTTCAGGGATCATGACATCCATGCCCTGCCGATGGACCCGCAGACCGTGCGTTTTGTAACCCATCTTGATTTTACCGATGCCATGCTGATGAAGGTGGAAACCGTGCTGAAAGCGCTCAAATTTACTTCCCCCGCATCCCATCCCATCCCTGGGCCATAATCGGGATGGATTTCCCATCGGGAGTGATCATGTTTTTTCCCTCCGAGGCTGCAGTCATATGGCCGATGATGGAAATCCCGGTGATATCTTTGACCTTTTCGTAATCCTCCTGTTTAACCGTGAAGAGCAGTTCATAATCCTCCCCGCCACTCAGGGCCGCAACACTCGGGATGATTTTATATTCCTTAGCGAGTTCCTTTGTGTATTCATCCATTGGAATTTTTCCCTCGAAAAGTTTACATCCAACGCCCGATTGTTTACAAAGATGGAGGATCTCGGAGGCCAGCCCGTCGGAAATGTCGATCATCGACGTTGGTTTTACCCCGATTCCCAGGAGCAGATTGCGAACATCGGTGCGGGCCTCGGGCCTTAATTGCCGCCCGATCTGGTAGTCAAACCCCGTCAGTTCGGGCTGCATGTTGGGATCAGCCTGGAACACCGACTTCTCTCGTTCAAGGATGAGCAGCCCGATATAGGCACTTCCCAGGTCGCCGGTAACGCAGAGCAGGTCGCCCGATCTGGCGCCGCTCCGGTAGGTGACCTCCTCTTTTTTAGCCTCACCCAGGATGGAGACGGAGATCATCAGTCCTTTGACATTCGAGCTGGTGTCGCCGCCAACCAGGTCGATCCTGTATTTTTCACAAGCCATCAGAACACCGGCGTAAAGTTCGTCGAGCGCCTCAGCTGAAAACCGGCTTGAAACAGCCAATGAAACGGTCATTTGCCTGGGAATACCGTTCATTGCGGCAATATCTGAGATGTTCACAACCGCAGCCTTGTAGCCAAGGTGTTTGAAGGGCATGTAGGTCAGGTCAAAATGAATTCCCTCCACCAGCAGGTCAGTGGAAAACAGGATGACTTTGTCCCCGGCATCAATCACGGCTGCATCGTCGCCAATCCCCATCAATGTTTCTGCATGATGGTATTTTACATCCTTTGTCAGCCGGTCAATCAGACCAAATTCACCCAGTTCGGCCAGGGAGGTTAACTTCGGTTTTTTCTCTGCCGGCTGCTTGTCTTTTTTCTCAAACATGTGTTATTCTTCAGGGAAACAGTGAGTTCCCCGGTAATTCCAACCTACTTCTTTGCTTTCTTCTCTTTCTTTTCCAGTCTTTTTTCTTTCAGTGATTTGGTTGGCTCTTTCTTAGCCTCTTTTTTTTGATCTTGTCCTTTTGACATGACGTTCAGTATTTAAGTTATTAAATAGGTTTACTGTATATTAAAATGGCATTCCATCGCCCGAAGGCATTTCATCATAACCTGGAATCGGCTCCTGTTCCTGCGGAATCGATTGCCCTGCGCCTTTTTTGACAATTTTCCAGGCTTTGGCTTCCGTGTACCACCGGCTGTTGAATTCCCGGCTTTCCAGGTCAAAGGAAACCTCGGTATTTTCTCCCTCCGTAAGTTTAAACTGATCGATTTTATCACCCCAGAGCGAAAAACAAATTTTCCGGGGAACCTGAGCAGCAGTTTCCAGGATAAATTCCTGTTTTTTCCAGGTCCCGTTCTTTCCAGCACCAGACTGAAGGGGCAAAAGTTTGATAATCGTTCCCGTTATATCCATGATAATCAATTGTTTTTAAATTGAGACCCAGAATGAATTCAAGAAAGCTAAATTAACACAATTCAATGAGATTTCTCAGCAGGGAAAAAATGGATATGAACATATTTGTTTATCCATATTTTTTGACGATCCTCTTCAGATCTTCCTGTGATACCGGTTTGGCAAGAAAATCGTTGAAGCCTGCATCCTGCGCCTTGTATTTATCCTCATTCGAAGTAAATGCTGTAAGCGCGATCACAGGCAACTCGGGGCGGAAAGATCGAATGATCTTGGTGGCCGTATATCCATCCATTACAGGCATTTTCAGATCCATGAGCACCATGGAGATCTCCGGATGCTCTTTGCACCGATCTACGGCCTCTTTACCGTCGACGGCAAAGTAGGTCTTGGAGGAATATTCCTTCATGATGATTTCAAGAAAATAACTGCTGATGGACTCATCTTCAGCAATGAGGATGACGGGAGCTTTTGAAGCGGATGGTTCAGGAACATTGTCTGCCTGCTGGGTCAATTCCTCCGATCGTACCTCATAAGGCAGTGAGAATTTAACAGTTGTACCGAGCCCTGTTTCTGATTCTATTCTGATATCCCCTCCAAGTATACGGACGAGTCCGACTGCGATCGTCAGCCCGAGTCCGCTGCCTTCGTAACTCCGCGTGGTTGTATGATCTCCCTGCATAAAGGGGATGAAGATCTTATCCAGTACATCACTGCTGATGCCAATCCCTGTGTCGGTTAAAAAAAAATCAATCTGGCCGGGCTGAACTGTATAACCAATCGTGATGGAGCCCTTCTTTGTGAACTTGAATGCATTGTCAAGCAGGGCATTAAAAACTTTTTGCAGGAACTCCTCGTCTGTTTGCAGCATGCTGACATGAGGAACTTCAGGGATCTTCAGGAACAGAGAGAGGTGATTTATTATACAGAGCCGGTCGTACTTCTTCACCATTTTCTGAAGGAACTTCCCGATTTCCAGCTCCCTGATAATAGGCTTGTGAGATCCGGCCGCCAGCAACGAAACATCTATATAATCGGTGATGGTCCGGAGTAACCTGTCGCTCGAAGTCTTAAGCAGGAAAACATACTCTTCCCTTTCAGACTGGGAGACATTTTCCTGGGAAAGCAAATTGCCAAACCCGATGATCCCATTAAGCGGAGTGCGCACTTCGTGGGAGATGTTATTCATGAAAGCAGTCTTGATCCGGTCACTGGCTTCAGCGTTTTCTTTTGCCTTGATCAACTCTTTCTCCATGATCGTACGTTCCGTGATGTCGGCATCAGATCCCCGGTATCCTGCCAGCACTCCGGCCTGGTCAAAAACGGGGATCCCGTTGGTTGAAATCCAGACCTCTTTTCCTTCGGCGGTGGTGATCTTATTGATAAGATCATGAAAGTGCCCTTTTTTCTCGAAAACCTCCAGGGCTGCGAGTGTGATTGTTTTCTGTTCAACCACCGGGTAGAGGTCATAATAATGCATTTTCCCAACCATCTCCTCCGGCGTATAACCATAAACCGTCTTTGAAACGGGACTCACATAGGTATACAATCCTTTGCTGTCAACTTCCCAAACAACTTCCCGGTTGTGTTCTGTAAGCTGCCGCAACCGTTCTTCGCTGTTTTTCAAATTCAAGGTGATCTGTTCTTCGAGCTCCTTCACGGGTTTTTCGGTCCACGGATGATCAGGAATGCCACTGATCATCACCTGGTAACCGGGAGTGCCTTCTGCATCAGGCGCGGTGGAGATCTCCATCCCGACCCTGAAAGGATTCCCGTGATTGCGTTTAATCCTTATCGCATAATGCTTCGGTGCACTTGTTTCAAAACGGGTTTTAAAATGATGTTGAAGGATGCCCTGGTCTTCATGGACGATATAATCTGCGAATGGTTGTTTGATCAGGGATTCTTTTGAAACGCCGAACATGCTCGCAACAGAATGGTTGGCCTCTATGATGAAGCCTTTTTCATTCAGCAGCAGGTAACCCACAGGTCCAAAATCAAAAAAGTTAAAATACCGGTCGCGTGAAACCTCAATCTCCTTCACTGTTCGGCGGAGTTCATCATTTTGCATCGACATTTCAATCTGCGCTGTCAGGAGTTGATAATAAACCTGGCGGGCCTCCGTAATGGTATTAAAACCAGGCTCATTGATACCGGATTCGGTTATCTTTTTCTCTGGCTGACTGGAATTTGCAGCAGCTTTATCTCCAATTAGGATCTTCATTATTGTCATCTAATTTAGCTTAGGCGCCTTCTCTAAGTTAACTTTTCCAGGGTGTTTAATAAATCTGAGAAAGAGTATGGTTTTGAAAGGATGGCATCTGCTTTAAAGGCTTTTGCCATGGTAAGATATTCGTAAGCT
Source organism: Bacteroidota bacterium (assembly GCA_037128705.1). Classification (GTDB taxonomy): domain Bacteria; phylum Bacteroidota; class Bacteroidia; order Bacteroidales; family FEN-979; genus CAIVAT01. The sequence continues at coordinate 62,057 of JBAXVX010000007.1, forward strand.
GTTGCCCTTCCTCCTCCCGAAATGGCAATGATCTTGGACTGGATATTCCTTTGTTTAATGTCCAAAATGAGTTCAATCCCCTCTTTACGCGGCATAACAATGTCGGTAATGATAAAATCATACTGGTTTGATTCCAGGAAGGATTCTGCATCCACTCCGTCCATGGCTGTATCTACTTTGTAACCGGCACCCTCCAGAAGTTTCCTGGAAGCATCTCTAAAGGCCTTTTCATCATCGACAAACAGGATCTTTTTCATAGCTCAGATATTATTAATTATGTCAGAATTACTTGTAAATAATATATCAACCGATGTCCCTTTATTGGGCTCAGAATCAATCTTGATGGTTGCATTGTGTTTCTTTACGATGCCAAGCACGGTTGCTAATCCCAAACCTGTTCCTTCTCCAACACCTTTGGTGGTAAAAAAAGGATCAAATACCCGGTCGAGCACCTCCTTCTTCATCCCTATTCCATTGTCGGTGACCTGAAGCATGATATCATGTTTTGAACTCTTTTCAAGTGTTTTAATTCTTGTCAGGTTGACTGTAATTGTGCCTCTTCCGCTCATAGCATCAATGGCGTTGTTGAACAGGTTGAAGATGATCTGCTGAATCTGAACCGGATCGCATAATACCATACCGGTCGGTTCAATTTTCAAAATTATTTCTACGGATGTAGGAAAGATTGGACGGGCAATGTGGATAATTTCCTTCACCAGGAAATCAAAGCTGTACGGCGCCATCTCATTGGGAGCCTGTCTGCTGAAGGAGAGAATGTTGTTGACCAGGCTTTTTCCCCTGGTGCAAGCCCTGATGATTTCCTTTATATTCGCAGAAACCTGGGTGTTGTCCTTTTCCTGGTATTCGATCAGCTCGGTATAAGCCTGTACAATTTGCAGAATGTTGTTGAAATCATGGGCAATGCCTCCCGCGAGCGTTCCGAGAGAGCGAAGCTTCTCCGACTGCTGAATCACCTGGTCATGCCTCAACTCCTGGGTGATGTCCCGGGTGATCGCAATAAAATTAGTGATATTGCCGTCGGAACTTCGCACCGGCGAAATCACATCATCTTCGGTATATTCTGTGCCATCCTTCCTTTTATTGATGATCCGCCCTTTCCAGGTCTGACCCGACTGAATGGCTTGAGAAAGCTCAAGATAGAATTCATCGGTGTGTTTATAGGACCGCACGATTTTCGGAGTTTTTCCCAGCAGTTCCTCCAGGCTGTATCCGCATGTCAGCACATACTGCTGATTGACATACAGGATTTTATGGTCAATATCGGTTATCATGATCCCGCTTGCAGAATGGTCGGCGGCCTGCCATAATATCTTCAGCTCCTGTTCTCCCTTTTTTCTTTCAGTCAGGTCGGTAAAGGATACTACAAAAAACATCAGGAATCCCTCCTTGTCAAAAATCGCTGAGGCATTGGCCAGTGCGGGAATCTTTTTACCGGAAAGGTGAATGATCATCACCTCCATGGAGGTGATATCAGAACGTCGTTTTATAAATTGTGAAAATTTATTGTAATTCGGCCCTTCGTGATCGACGAACTTATTTATAAATTCGGAATTTGCCAGAGTTTGCTCAGAACAGCCGGTGATCCTGGAAATCATCCTGTTTGAATAGACGACCAATCCTTTTGAGGACAACAGCATGATGGGGTAGTTGGCCTTATCGGCAATGGTTTTGAACTTCACTAATTCGTCATTCTGCTTTGCCAGCTTTCCCAGGGATTCATTCAGTGCTTTATAGCTGGCCTCAAGCTCCCCGGTTCTCTCTTTGATCAGAACTTCGAGATGATTCTTGTAATTTTCAATCGCCGATTCATTCTCTTTACGCTGAAGGGCATTGGTGATGGCGATCGATGCATTTCGCAGCAACAGTTCCGTATCGCTGTCCCATTGCTTGTATTCCATAACTGCATCAAATCCGACAAAGCCGGTCACTCCCAATTTACTGATCAGCGGGACTACAATGATAGACTTGATATCCTGGGATTCCAGAAGTTCCTTCTCCACCGATGCTTCCGGCGGCATTTTTCTTACATCCTCAATATTGATTGACTGTTTCGCTGAAATTTTAGCCATCCACCAGGGTAAAATGGAAACCGGTATATTCTGCAGATTCTCTTTCTGGGGAATTATACCCTTTCTGCACCATTCATGCGTGTTTGATGATTCGATTCCCAACGGATCCATTAAAAATATGTAGGCCCGGTCAACCCCGATAAACCCGCCTATTTTTTTTAGCAGCACTTCCAGTTGTTCGTCAATCTGAGGTAAAGGGATGTTAATCAGTCCTGTAGCAACCTCGTTGATGAGCTGCTCGAACGACTCACGAAAAAGCAATTTCTTCTCTGCCAGTTTTTTTTCTGTAATGTCAGCGTGGGTTCCTGCCATTCTCAAAGGACGATTCTCCTGGTCCCACTCCACAATTTTTCCACGGTCGAGGATCCAAACCCAACTGCCATCTTTACTTTTCACCCGGTGTTCAGACTGATACCGGGATATTTTTCCTTTTAAATGATTTTCAATCTCAGAAAACACCTCCTGCTGATCATCGGGATGGACGATTTCTTCCCAGAATTTCACATTGTGTTCGAACTCATCCAGCCTGTATCCTATCATTTCGGCCCACCGGGTACTGAATACTACCTCACCCGTTTGTATATTCCAGTCCCAGAACCCGTCATTTGCCCCATCCAGAACCTGACTCAACTGTTTCTGGCTGGTTGCCAGGGCTACCTCATTCTTCTTCTTTTCAGTGATGTCTTCTGCAACCGTAAGCAGGTATTTATGGCTGTTCAATTCGAATATGATGGCATCAAATGAACAGAGGATCGTTTTATCCTTTCGTGAGAAATAAATTTCAAACTCCTCCCCTCTGACCGATTTCCCGTTTTTCAGATCATTGATCAGCTTGTCACGCAAACTTGGTTTAAACAGTTGAAGATCGATCGAAGTCTTGCCAATAACCTCCTGACGTTCATATCCTGTTAAAAGTGTAAACTGTTCATTGATATCGAGATACTCCCCGGTTTCGTAATCACTGATGGCCTTCATCCGGGAGCTTAATTCAAACGATTTTTTAAATTTTTCTTCCGATTGAGACAACATCCGGTTGGAGTTGATCCACGCTGAAATATCTCTTGAAATGCCGAGAATATAGGTTTTGTCTTTCAATTTCAGGGTGGATACTTTCGTTTCGACGGGTACTGTATCTCCCGATTTTGCCAACAGGGGGATCGGACAAACCGATTCGATCCCGGCAAGCATATTTTGCACAATGATGCCTGCCTGGTTGCGCTGGTCGACCGGGTGGACCTCCATAACATTCATTCCCGAAAACTCTTCAGCCGTATATCCAAGCTTCCTGATCACAGCATCATTGGCAAATACGATCATCCCCTTTTCATCAAGCAGAAACACGTAGTCATCGAAACTGTTTAGCGCCTTTATGAGGACCTGATCGAGGGTCGAAGAAGTATGCATGAGGTTAAAGTTAGCAACCAATCATATCCAATAAACATGCCGTGTTTGTAAATGCATGATAATCATTTACATGCAAAAAGAACAAATCAGAATGCCATGGATTTACATTACGGAATCGGAAGATTGCCTTCCGATTCCGTAATGTCTGTTATACAGGGAGTGTGATTCCGAATTTCTTGATTCTTCTCAGCAACGACTGATCTGTAATCTGAAGTATCCTGGCAGCCCTGGCAATCACATTATCCGATTTTTTCAAAGCGTCGATGATAAGGTTGGCCTCCAGCCGGGCCATACTGTTGTTTGTTGTTTCCACGGGTTTTCCGGCCAGGTTATGCCGGTCCATCACATTGGAAATCATTCTGTTGGTTATCCTGGATTCATCGTTGAGGATGATGATCTGCTCAGCCATGTTTTTTAACTCGCGCACATTGCCAGGGAATGAATAGCCGAGAAGCAGATCAATGGCCTGCTGCTGGATACTCACCGGGTTTCGCTGATGTTCCATGACTGCCTGATTAATGAAAAGTTCGAACAAGGCTGGAATATCTTCCTTTCGATCGCGTAAAGGAGGCACATGGATAGAAAAAATATTCAGCCGGTAAAAGAGATCCATCCTGAATTTATTTTCAACACAAAGCCCCTGAAGATCGTTGTTAGAGGCTGCAATCACCCTGACATTCAATGGGATAATGCTTGAACTTCCTACCTTGTTCAGATTTTTTTCTTCCAGGACTCTCAGCAGTTTTGGTTGCATCGATAATGGAAGCTCATTTATTTCATCCAGTAAAAGGGTGCTGTCCTGCGCCGTCTCAAACCATCCTTTATGGTCGCTGATCGCATTGGTGAATGCCCCCTTTACATGCCCGAAAAACTCACTCTCGAACAGCTGCTCAGGAACGGTCGCACAATTTTTCGCAAAAAAGGGATGTGATTTACGTGGACTCATCCTGTGAATTTGCCGCGCGATGATCTCCTTCCCTGTTCCTGTTTCTCCCGTGATCAGGACAGAAGTATCATTGGTCCTGGCTATTTTTTCGATTAAAAGGCGAATGTTTTCAATTGACTTACTTATCCCGACCACCTCCGGGAATTGATTGTTTGACACGGTGGAGGATGGTTTACCGGTATGTTTTTTTCCGGTCGCCTTGCCCCTGATGCTGATGAATTTGACAGCCCGGTCCACGCTGGCTTTCAGCATATCGAGCGGGAAGGGTTTTTCCAAAAAATCAATGGCGCCCAGCCTGAGGCATTGAATGGCATTCCATTTTTCACCATACCCGGTAATGATAATGATCTCCGGTTGGTTCCCGGGCAGTTCCTTGACCATTTTGATGAAAGAGATGCCATCGGTTTCAGGAAGGTTCAGGTCGCAAATCAGGATATCGGGAGCTGAATTTTTAATGGCCGCCATCGCTTCGGCGGGGTGACCAAATGCTGTGACCTGGTGATGAAGATAGGTCGACAAAAAATGTTTCAGTGCTGCGGAAATAGACTTGTCGTCATCGAGGATTAAAATCGATAAAGTTTCGTGATTCATAGGGACAGACAACATGAAATCATATACGGAATTAACAGCACGAAATTAACAAATTTATGGCAGTTTACTACAATTGCGAATTTTCAAATCAGGCATTCGAATACTTAAATTATTGTATCTTTGCATGTCGGGTTGTCAGAGCCTTTTTATTTGACAAATTGACGGGATTGAAATTAATATCTGATCTATGGAATCCGAAGCAAATAAGATCCTTGACGAAGTTACCCAGGGTGATTACAAGTATGGCTTTGTCACGGACATCGATACGGAATTTGCGCCGGTTGGACTTTCTGAAGATACCATTCGCTATATCTCCGCAAAAAAAAACGAACCGGAATTCCTTCTCGAATTCCGGTTGAAGGCATACCGTCACTGGCTTACCATGTCCATGCCCAAATGGGGTCACCTGAAGGTCGCGCCCATCAATTTTCAGGATATCATCTTTTATGCCGCGCCAAAGCAAAAGAAAGAACTTGCGAGCCTGGATGAGGTTGATCCGGAGTTGCTGGCAACTTTCACCAAGCTCGGGATCTCGCTCGATGAACAGAAAAAGCTGTCGGGGGTGGCTGTTGACGCGGTAATTGACAGTGTATCCGTTAAAACCACCTTCTCCGAAACGTTATCAAAACACGGTATCATTTTCTGCTCCTTCAGCGAGGCAGTGCAGAATCATCCTGACCTGGTGAAACAATACATGGGATCGGTGGTTCCCTACACCGACAACTATTTTGCAGCACTTAATTCCGCCGTGTTCAGCGATGGCTCCTTTTGTTTTATTCCGAAAGGGGTTCGCTGTCCCATGGAGTTATCGACCTATTTTCGTATCAATGCTGCCAATACCGGGCAGTTTGAACGTACCCTTATCGTAGCCGAAGAGGGAGCCTATGTCAGTTATATGGAGGGCTGTACGGCGCCCCGGCGAGATGAAAATCAGCTGCATGCAGCCATTGTTGAGATCGTGGCCATGAAGGATGCGGAAGTAAAATATTCAACTGTGCAGAACTGGTATCCCGGTGATAAAAACGGGGTGGGAGGGATCTACAACTTTGTTACCAAACGCGGCATCTGCAAGGGAAGCAATTCGAAGATCAGCTGGACGCAGGTGGAGACCGGATCGGCCATCACCTGGAAATATCCCAGTTGTATCCTGATGGGAGATCATTCGGTGGGAGAGTTTTATTCTGTTGCCGTGACAAACAACCATCAGCAGGCCGATACAGGAACTAAAATGATACACCTGGGCAAAAATACCCGGAGTACCATCATCTCAAAGGGAATTTCGGCCGGGAAGAGCAACAACTCCTACCGGGGACTGGTCCGCATCTCAAAGAATGCGGTCAATTCGCGCAATTACAGCCAGTGCGATTCCCTGCTTCTCGGCTCCATGTGCGGGGCCCATACCTGGCCTTACATCCAGGTTGATAATAAATCGTCGATCGTGGAGCATGAGGCCACCACGTCAAAAATTTCGGAAGATCAGCTTTTTTATTGCCAGCAGCGGGGTATTTCTGCCGAAAGCGCCATCGGGCTTATTGTAAACGGATATGCGAAAGAGGTTTTAAAGCAGCTGCCCATGGAGTTTGCCGTAGAGGCCCAGAAACTGCTGTCGATCAGCCTGGAGGGAAGCGTGGGATGACGAATCGCGTGACACGTGACGCGTGACGCGTGACCAATGAAGAGTGTTGTTAAGGAAACAGATAATTTTGAATATTGAGTTAAAAAAGTATGTTGTTACAAATTAAAAATCTGCATGCCGGCATCAACGGCAAAGAAATTCTCCGGGGTGTCAATCTTGAGGTGAACAAAGGCGAGGTGCATGCCATCATGGGTCCCAACGGAACCGGAAAGAGTACGCTTGCATCGGTCATTGCCGGCCGGGAGGTGTTCAACATCACCGCCGGTGAAATTCTTTACAAGGGGAAAGATCTGCAGGCGCTTTCAATCGAGGACCGCGCCCGCGAAGGGATATTCCTGGGATTCCAGTACCCGGTGGAAATCCCGGGTGTGAGCATCACCAACTTCATGCGCACTTCCGTGAATGAAATACGGAAATTCAAAGGGCTTGATCCGCTCCCGGGAGGAGAATTTTTGCGGCTGATGGAGGAAAAAAAGCGACTGGTGGAGATCACTTCAAACCTGACCAACCGTTCGGTGAACGAAGGATTTTCGGGTGGTGAAAAGAAAAAGAATGAGATATTCCAGATGGCCATGCTGGAGCCCATGCTGGCGATCCTGGATGAAACCGATTCGGGGCTCGACATTGATGCTTTGCGTATCGTGGCCAATGGGGTGAATAACCTTCGTCGCGCCGATAATGCGTTCGTGGTGATCACCCATTACCAGCGCCTGCTCGAATATATCGTTCCCGATTTTGTTCATGTGCTTTTTGAAGGAAAGATCGTAAAATCGGGCGGCAAAGAGCTGGCGATCGAGCTGGAAGAAAAAGGTTACGACTGGATCAAAAAGGAACAGGAGGCGTGATGCAGACTGAAAATAAAGAGATCATTTCAAAGGCACGGCTGATCAATCTTTTCAGGAAGAACAGAACTTTCCTGATAAAGAATGACACCCCTGAGCTTGCAGCAAAACGCGATAAGGCCTTCACCTCTTTCGAAAAACTTGGATTTCCCGACAACAGCCTGGAAGCCTGGCGTCTTACCGACCTGGACGATAGTTTTGCACGCGGATATGATTATCATTTGCATCCGATAAAGGAGATGGATATCCAGAAGGTATTCCGCTGCAACATTCCGCACCTCGATACGGCCGTGATCGGTCAGCTGAATGGCTGGTATGTTTCAAAAGACGTGCCCCTGATGGAGCTTGGAAATGGCATCATCATGGGCAGCCTGGCCGAAGCCAGGAAAACCTATCCTCATCTGATCGAAAAATATTATGGCACCATGGCCGATGATGAGGCCGAAGGATTAACCGCGCTGAATACTGCTTTTGCCCAGGACGGGGTGTTTATCTATGTGCCTGATCATATCAAAAGCCCCAAGCCGGTTCAACTGATCAATGTAATCCATCATGGGGAGAACCTTTTCCTTCAGCCGCGAAACCTGATCGTAGTGGGCGCCCATGCAAAATTATCTTTGGTTCATTGCGATGATTCCTATAATCACCAGGCCAGTTTTTCGAACATTGTCACCGAGGTCCACCTGGGAGCACATGGCACGCTTGATCATTACAAACTCCAGAATCTGAACAACGAAAGCACCCTGGTGAGTTCGGTCTATTTCAGGCTGGAAGAGGCGGCCAGTCTTGAATCGCATTATATTTCACTGAACGGGGGAATGCTGAGGAACAACATCCGCCTGCTGTTCAATGGTCCGCATGGAAATGCCAATATTTACGGCATCTATCTCATGGATGGCAGGCAGCACGTTGATAACCAGGTATTTGTTGATCATGCCTTTCCCGATTGCACCAGCCATGAAATGTTCAAGGGGATCCTCGATGAACATGCCCATGCCATATTCAACGGCCATGTGCTGGTTCGCCGCGATGCTGTCAAAACGGATGCCCGCCAGACGAACAAGAATATTTTGCTCACCGATACAGCCAGGGTCAATTCAAAACCCTTCCTGGAGATCTACAATGATGACGTGAAATGTTCACACGGTTCAACAACCGGCCAGCTTGATACGGAGTCGATGTTCTACATGCGCCAGCGTGGCATCGGAGAGGATACGGCGCGCATGCTGCTGATGTTTGCCTTTGCCGATGAAATCGTTTGTAAAATTGCCATTCCCCAACTGCGCCAGCGCATTGAAGACATGGTCAAAAAGCGGCTGCAGGGAGAATTGCAGATCTGCGAACAATGCGTTCTTCACTGCAGCACGCCGGAGCACCCGGTTGAGTTTCAGATAGACATGAGCAAAATCCTTGCATGAGTACCCCTCTTTCAATCTATCAGCAGCGCATAGGTGAATTCTCTGCCCGAATTGATCAATTGGAAAAACCACTCCGATGGATACCATGGCTGAGGCTGCTCCTGATTATCATTACAGGTTTTTCCATCTTTTATACTGTCAAATTTCCGGGAGCCCTTTTTGTGGTCGTCTCCATTTTGGCATTCACAGGGTTCCTGTTTGCAGGATGGTACGACGCCCGGTTAAAAAGGAAGATGCTTCACCTGAATAAACTGATAAGGATCAACTCCCGGGAAACAGAGGTGCTGAATGGTAATTATTCCACACTGGATTCCGGAAATGAATTTGTAAACGAGGATCATCCCTATACCCATGACCTGGATATTTTTGGCATGGGATCCTTATTCCAGTATATAAACAGGACTTCGACCATTTTTGGGAAGGAGAGGCTTGCCGATTATTTCAACAGTGCCTTTCAATACAAGGATGTAATCCCGGAGCGCCAGAAGGCGGTTGAAGAACTTGCAGGCAGTATTGAATTCAGGCAGCGACTCCAGCTGATTTTCCAGGATCAGGAGACCTCCCGCCACGACCTGGCCGCACTTTCCGGATGGCTGAACGGAAATGAGGGAATCCAATGGGCCGGTCCCTTGAAGTTTTTATCGTTTTTTCTTCCGGCCATTACATTGTGTACAATGATCTTATCAGGCGCCGGAATCCTGCCATACCAGCTGCCTGTTTTCATGGTCATCATGCAACTGCTGGTGGTATTTGGTTATGGCCGGAAAACCCTGTCGGTTCATCAACAGGTTACTTCACAGGTCGACATCCTGGGAAAATACGCCCTGGCTCTTTCATTGATCGAGGAAAACAACTTCAATGCAGCATTCAATAAAAAATTGCACGGCCAGCTGAGGTCCCAATCCCAGGGGATGCCTGCCCGCCTGATCAAACGGCTGTCGAAGCTGCTGAATATGATGGATTCAAACCTCAACATCCTGGTTTCGGTGATCATGAACGGACTTTTCATGTTCAACATCCATGTATTGATCGCAGTGGAGCAGTGGCGGCTGACCTACCGCAGCATGGTTCCAGATTGGTTCAAGGTACTGGCTGAATTTGACGCCCTGTCGAGCCTTGGAACTTTCGCTTTCAACAACCCGAAGTACATTTACCCCGAACCGGTCACGGACAGTTTTCAGTTCGTTGCCGAAAAAATTGGCCATCCGCTGATCCCGTTTGAAGCTTGTGTTACGAATGATATAGAGATTTGTGGCTGGAACCAGTTCCGAATCATTACCGGGGCCAACATGTCGGGAAAGAGCACCTTTTTACGGACCATTGGCACAAACCTCCTGCTGGCCATGATGGGCGCGCCTGTTTTTGCATCGAGGCTCACCTTTTATCCCATCGAAATCCACAGCAGCATCCGGACCAATGATTCGCTTACAAAGCGTGAGTCATACTTTTATGCTGAGCTCAGGCGGCTGAAGAAGATCATTTCCGAACTTGAAACCGGCCGTCAGAAGCTGATCCTGCTTGATGAGATCCTGAAGGGGACCAATTCATCAGACAAGCAAACCGGGTCGATCGCCCTGATCAGGCAACTGATGAAATACAAACTGGCAGGACTGTTTGCAACGCATGACCTGGCGCTTGGCGAACTGATAAACCATTATCCTGAAAATATCAGGAACCTCTGTTTTGAGATTCACATCACCGGCGAGCGGATGGAGATCGATTACAAGCTTTCGACGGGCGTATGCCGCAACCTGAATGCATCCTTCCTGATGAAAAACATGGGGATTATCCTGGATGAACCCCCTCACATTTAACTTTACTATTTTTGTATTTTAATCCCGATCCATGATTTTTAATATCGAACAGATAAGAGCTGATTTTCCCATCCTGCACCAGCAGATTTACAAAAGGCCCCTGGTCTATTTGGATAATGCTGCCTCCACGCAGAAACCGCGACAGGTCATTGATGCCATCCGGCATTACTATGAACATGATAACTGCAACATCCATCGTGGTGTGCATTACCTCAGTGTGAAGGCCACCGAGGCGTACGAAGAGGCGCGGAAGGAGATCCGCCAGTTTATCAATGCAAGGAACACCCATGAAATAATCTTCACAAAAGGGACAACGGAATCCCTGAACCTTGTTGCTTCTACCTTCGGGAAGCGTTACCTGGCGGCGGGGGATGAGGTGATCACCACCATCATGGAACACCACTCCAATTTTGTTCCCTGGCAGCAAATGTGCCTTGAGCGGGGGGCCAGGCTGCAGGTTGCGGGGATCGATGACAAGGGCGGGCTGGATGTGGCCGGGCTGAAAGGTCTGGTGAACGAAAAGACCAGGCTGATTGCACTTACGCATGTTTCGAATGTACTCGGAACCATCAACCCGGTTAAGGAGATCATTGAATTTGCTCATCTGCACAACATCCCGGTTCTGATCGACGGAGCACAGGGGGTGTCGCATATACAGGTTGATGTACAGGATCTTGATTGCGATTTTTACTGTTTTTCCGGTCATAAGATGTACGCCCCGATGGGAATAGGGGTGATGTACGGGAAGGAAAAATACCTGGAAGAACTGCCGCCTTACCAGTTTGGCGGCGAGATGATCAAAGAGGTGCACCTCGATCATACCACCTTTAACGACCTGCCATTCAAGTTCGAAGCCGGAACACCGAATGTGGAAGGGGTATTGGGGCTGCAGGCGGCCGTTTCCTACCTCACATCGCTGGGAATGGCGGAGATTGCCAGGTACGAGCACGATCTGCTGAAATATGCCACCGGAAAACTGTCCGGAATCGAAGGAATGAAATTCTTTGGTACCTCCCCTCAAAAAGCCGGTGTCATCTCCTTTCTCATCGGAGATATTCATCCTTACGATGCCGGGATGATCATTGATAAAATGGGGATCGCGGTTCGCACCGGCCACCATTGTGCCCAGCCCCTGATGGAATTCCTCGGAATTCCGGGAACTGTAAGGGCATCCTTCTCTTTCTATAACACCTTCGAAGAGGTTGACCGGCTGGCGGAAGCCATCCTGAAAGTGAAACAGATGTTTGCATGACGCCGGCCCACCGTGGCATCTGATGGATTACCTCGCACTGTCGGCTGCAGGGATTTCCTTGTTGGCCAGGGAGTCTGATGCCGGATCAAATTCCTCAATCCCCGAACCGGTCATTTTAAAGAGGAGCTCACCTTCTGAATCGGTCAAATAATACCAGTTCGGCTTTAAATCCCTGAAACGTTTGTCAAACCGGATAAACTTTCCCTGCGGGATACGGATCAGTATGTTCACCCCCTCACCGCGCCAGCATTCCTCCCTGGGTAACCTGGCAAAGGGACTTATCCTGAGCGCAGAACCCGAAGCGGCCGACTGGAACCTGATCCCGGCCAGGTGCTGCAAGGCCTCGAGGCGGTTCTTCCCCCGGGCCAGGGTGACTTGTGATACGGAGAACAGGCTGTCGCTGCTCTCCTCCATCCTGATCTGCGGGATCATATACAATTCTTTATTGTCGGTGATTATTCCTCTCCAGTTGTCTGCAAACACATATTTTTCATAACCAAGGTAGGCCATCCCGGGGTCATCCTCAAAAAAGTTCACCTGAAGTGTATCCGAAGCTGGCTTTTCGAGGGCGATCTCGATCTTTTTTTCTTCCTTGAACTGAAAGAGGCGGTACACCTTAAATCCCGACCAGGCAAGAAAGAAAAGCCCAACAACCCAGATGTTGAACATGGTGAGCCCGAGATGCCTGATCCGGTCGAAGCGGAAGATCATACGCAGGCCGTTGTAAAACATCATGAACAGCGGGATTCCTACGACCACCATGAGGATCACCTGCAGGTATCCCACCGGTATGTTACAGCCAATCAACAGCCGGGTGAAGTATGGGAAGGTGAGCATCGAAAAGTCATTGTCGGCATACAAACCACCGGTCCATCCGAAGGCAAATGCCACAAGGGCAATGATCAGCCCCAGTCCAAGCAGCGCGAGCACCAGCCCGGTCAAAATTACAAGGCCTCTTCCAATGTAGGTTAACACTTCAACAATCCCTTTCCCGGCCACCTCAAAGAACCGGCCCGAGCCGGCTCCGGCGCGCTTGATGGTGGCCATCGATTCAACGGCCATCGAACCCAGTTTACCCTGGAGCTCGGTGATCTCTTCGCGGACCGACTTTTCGATGTTGGAAATGTTGATTTTCGCACCCCGCATTTCCAGCTTATCCGAAGTGGTTTTTGCCTCAGGAATCACGATCCACAGAACGAGATAAACAAGAAGCCCAAAGCCCCCTGCGGCCAGGCTGACCAGGAAAATCAACCGGATCCAGACAGGATCCATATGAAGCCAGGCGGCAATGCCGGAACAGACTCCTGCGATCATCTTTTCATCCGGATTTCTGAAAAACCGTTTGTCACCCCTGTCATTACCGGATGAATCTGCGTTTGTTTCCCGGCCCTCTTCCCGGTCAATTTCAACAGGTTGCCCCATGACAACGATCACCTCGTTCACATCCACGATGGTAATCACCTGCTTTGTTCCTGAACATTTTTCACTGAACAATTCCGCGATCCGTGATTCAATATCGTTCAGGATATCCTGTGATCCCTCCAGCCGGCTGAAATGTTTGTTCAACCTGTTCAGGTACTGACTCAGCAACAGATAGGCATCTTCATCGATATGGAAGACAATGCCTCCCAGGTTTATTGTTAAGGTCTTTTTCATAATCTTTTTACTTTACTTTTGGTGGCCGCCTGCATGATCTGCAGTTCCATAATCCCTTGAGGCCGTTGTTTTCTAAATAGTTTTTTTGGTTTTCAGTCCTTTAGGTCGACTGGATTATCTTTTCAACTGATCCGACCAGGTCTTTCCAGTCGGCCTTCAGATCGGCAAGGGTCTGTATGCCCATGTCAGTGATCTGGTGATATTTCCTCGGGGGCCCCGATTTTGATTCTTCCCAACGGTAGGTCGTGAGGCCTTCGTTTTTTAACCGGGTGAGCAAAGGGTAGAGGGTTCCCTCGACCACGATGAGTCTGGCTTCCTTCAGCTTGGCGATGATGTCGGAAGCATATGCGTCTTGTTCCTTTACAATTGAAAGGATACAGAGTTCAAGAACTCCTTTTCGCATCTGGGCATTCTGATTGTCTGTATTCATGCGGCAAATATAATACATTATTTAGTACTATGCAAGACATAGTATTAAATATTTCAGAGAAGTTATGAACATACACCCGGATGACCGCTGATCTGCTCATTTTTCGTACCTTTGTATACCAATATGCGGCCCATGACCATTTCTGAAATACAATCCCAGATCATCGGTGAGTTTTCAATGTTTGATGACTGGATGGATAAGTACAATTACCTGATTGAACTTGGGAAAACCTTACCTCTCATTGATGAACAGTACAAAACAGACCAGTTTACCATCACGGGATGCCAGTCAAAAGTTTGGCTGCATGCATCGGTTCTTGACGGGCATGTTTTTTTTACCGCCGACAGCGATGCCATCATCACCAAAGGAATTGTCGGTTTGCTGGTCAGGGTTTTATCGGGACAGACTCCGGATGCCATCCTGGGGGCCGATCTCCAGTTTATTGACCAGATCGGCCTGCGGGAACACCTGTCCCCGACACGGAGCAACGGCCTGAGCTCCATGATCAGGCAGATGAAGCTTTACGCCACGGTGTTCAAAATGAAGAATAACTGATAAAAATTCACATCTCCATTTCCGGGAACAAGAATTCAACCCGCGTACCTGACGGCATTCCATCGGGCCCTTCGAGATCGGTGATGATGATTTTAAAGTCCTCGGTATGATGTGTCTCATTCAGTAAGCGGATGCGGTCAACGGAAATTTGCAATCCAAGCGATTTGTGTTCACCATTCATCCGGCGTCCCATTTCCTGGCTCTGCTTTCGGCCCACCCCGTTATCCTGAATCACCATTTTGAATATGTTTTTCCGTTCGCGGGAGAGTTCCACCAGCAGGAATCCACCGTTTGCCCTATGCATCAGTCCGTGCTTAATTGAATTTTCAATAAACAGCTGAGCAATCATCGGCGGAATCAGTGTGGTTTCAACAGGTAAATCCTGAGCAATATGGATTTCATATTCGAACAGACCTTCGAATCTCATTTTTTCAATTTCAATGTAATATTTCAGGTAATCCAGCTCCTCGACGATGGGGATAAATTCTTTTGAGGCATTTTCCAGCGTTTTCCTGATCAGCTTTGAAAACACAGAGAGATAGTGCAAGGCCTTGTCGATGTTATTGTTCAGGATATAGCTCTGCATTGAATTTATGGCGTTGAAGATGAAGTGGGGCTTCATCTGTGCCTGAAGTGCCTCCATTTCCATCCGGGAAACCTGAAGCAAAAGGACATTCCTTTCTTCCGCGCGTTTTTTGATCAATTTGATTCGCCACAGGAAGATCCCGTAAGCGGATGTGAATATCAAAATGATGGAAACAGCGATGAACCACCAGGTTGAATACCATGGCCTTCGGATGGTAAAGGGGTATTCAATGTGCATGATCTTCAGATTATCTGATTTATTGTAACACTCGGCTTTAAGTATGTATTTTCCCGGGTCGAGGTTGGTGAACACGGCTTTATGATCGGTGGTGAATTGGCTCCAGCCATTGTTCAAGCCGTCAAGCCTGTAGCGGTACATAATGTGTCCGGGATTTGAAAAGTCCTGGCCTTCGAGATAAAATGTCAGGGAATTCTCCGTGTGACTGAATTTCCATGAAGGCACAGGGGAAACGCTCCAACCATCGGAACCGGCCTCCCCGGGAAATAAAAACGGCATGTTGTTTACATCCAAACCGGAGATTTGAAAGTTAAGCTGATGGTTGCCCACAGAGGAAAGCTGCCGGGGGTTGAACATCAGTAAATGTGAGGCAGTTCCTACCCAGATATTCCCGGAACTATCAATTTCAGCAGTACTTCCTGTATAATCGTAATAGCCTTCATCCTGATCATAAAAGTTGATGTGCAGAACCCGGTCATGGTAAAGCCTGTTCAGGTCGATGCGGTTCAGACCCTGGTTGGTGCCTGCATAAAGCATGTTGTCGTGATCAACCAGCATCCACTGGATGGTGCTGCCTGTTAAACCCTGGACTGAAGAGATCCTGTGCAGGATGGTCAGTTTCCGTCCCTCGGTTTTTGCGATGATAATCTCCCCGTTGATGCCTCCTGCGATGACATTCCCCTGTTGATCGAAGCAAATTTCGGTGATGATTTTCGGAAGGGACGAATCCTGCGTGTTGAAGGCATCAACCTGGCCGTCGATCATCCGGAACAGCCCTTCACTCCGGCTTCCGCACCAGATTTCATTGCCCCGGCCTGCCATACTGATCACATTGGGCGGGCCCTTCTCCTCCTCCCATCCGCAGTAGGGATGTATGGCATGCCGGAATGTTGGAAACAAAGCGGCAATAAAAACGCCCTTGTGCCAGACATCACCTATAAAAAGGGTATCGGTCTTATCAATCGCAAAAATGGTTGTCCTTACCTGAATATAAAACGTTTCCTGTAACTGATATCCTTGTTCTTCGGAAAATTTGTTTATAAACCTGATGTTGCTGGCATAAATATTCCCCTTGGTGTCTTTTCCCAGGCATGTATTACGGATCAGGCGTTCTGAAGAATACTGTTGAATCAGTTTGAGATATCTTTGATATTCTTTAGGACTGTATAGCGAACCCGGAGGTTCAATCCGGGTGGCTCCAAACTCTGCCATGATATTCAGGTAGGGGTTTATGTAAGGCCAGCTCCCATTCCTGATCAGCTCCTCGTACTTTTCAAAGGAACCCTGCCTGTCGAGATACACTTTGCTTAAGACAGCTGCGCTCTTTTTCCAAATTTCCAGCTGTGATTTGAGATAACCGGAAGGATCAATGATTTCAACATGGTTATCAGAAAATTTACGGATGAGGCCTGTATTTGCTGCAATCCAAAGGGTTCCGGTGCGATCGAACTGAAGATCATTGATAATCAGGGATTTGCATTTAAAAAATCCGGTATCGTACCAGGTGAAGCAAGGCTCCGGGATTTTGAAAAGGCCCTGGTTTAAGGTTCCTGCCCAGGCCTGATGAAAACTGGTGTCGTAATAAACCGTCCACACACTGCGGTCGGTGATGCCCGTTTTTTCACTGAGTGGTTCCGCCGTTTTGCCGTCATATCTGAAGAGCCCGCTGGTATAAGTTTTCGGATCCATCGGATCGGCCCAGCCAGCGATCCAAACATTCCCGCGGGCATCGGCCGACAGCCCGAATACCTGACCTGCACCCAAACTGGGTGAAATCCCCTGTTTATTGTAAATTAACATCCCGTTTCTTCCTGCGCCTGAAATGGTATCGCCCGATGCAAGGATGAGGGGTGAAACCGAGGTGGCATAGCTCCAGTTTTTCTCACCTGTGTGCCTATACCGTTTTTTTTCCGGATCATAAAGAACACGGATCGGAGAGGAATAGGCGTAAACATTGATGGAATGAAGGCCATCGAGGAACCCGGTCACGAAAATCTTGACAGACTCCGGGTTCCATTCTTTCGACGTAAAGGAGACAAATTTTCCCTGTTCCATCGCGCTGCATCCATCGTTGGTGCCGATCATCAGCACATCGAACTTTTTAGAGTACCAAACAATCCTGACATTGTTGCTTACCAGTCCGTTTTTTGTGGTGTAATTGTAAAATTTCCTGCCATTGAACCTCGATATTCCGGCTGCCATGCAACCGATCCAGAGATCGCCATTTTTATCCTCGGCAATCGAGTACACATTGTCGCCCACCAGTCCATGGCTGGTGTTGTAAACCTGGAAGTTGGTGCCATCAAAGCGGCATAAACCGCCCCCGGTGCCAATCCACATGATTCCCCTGGAATCCTTTAGGACGGAGTGGATGATGTTACTGGGCAATCCTTCGTTGATCGTGAAATTCCGGGAATAAAAATGCTGGGCCGACCCTGTTAAGGTAAAAATCAGGAAGGTGATGATGACAGATGCCCGGCATTTAAACATTACCAAATTTAACATTCTTGTTTGAGAACAGCCGGATGAATTAGTAAACGTGGCATTTTATCAATGAATGCTCGCTTCTGATAAACGATCGCTGAAATGATTGAATCCTGGCTGAATTTCACGGTTTCATTACCTTTGCAAAAATTTTCTAAAATGGACAACAGGAATTCGCCGATCCAATCTCCTTTTGAAGCGAAGGTTGTAGCTGCCCTGCGATCAGTTTTTGATCCGGAGATCCCGGTCAATATTTATGATCTCGGGCTGATATATAACCTTCAGATCAATGAACAGACCAACGATGTGTCAATTCTGATGACCCTGACCACCCCCAACTGCCCGGTTGCAGAAGACATGCCCGGCCAGGTGCAGGATGCTGTTAAACTGGTCGAAGGCGTGGGCAGCGTGAAGGTAGAGCTTACCTTCGAACCTCCCTGGGATAAGGAGATGCTTTCAGAATCAGCATTGCTGGATTTGGGATTACTTTAATGCATTTGAAACTATGTCACGCGTCACGCTTTTCCGTCACGCGTCACGCTTCATGTGTCACGTTTTTTTATACCTTTGCCCACCTAATTGATCAGAACAATGCCCCCGTTTTCCGGACCCCTTTTATCTAAGGTCAACCTGCCATCCGATCTGAAAAAACTCAAGCTGGAAGAGCTTCCGCAGTTGTGTGAAGAGGTCAGGAAATTCATCATTGAGGTGATGTCTGAAAATCCCGGCCACCTGGGAGCCAGCCTTGGCGCTGTTGAGCTGGCTGTCGCGCTCCATTATGTTTATGATGCCCCTTTTGATAAGATTATCTGGGATGTCGGGCATCAGGCCTATGCCCACAAGATCCTGACCGGGAGAAAAGAACGTTTTGAAACCATCCGAACCTACCAGGGGATCAGCGGGTTTCCCAAAATGTCGGAAAGCGAATTTGATGCCTTTGGAGTCGGACATTCATCCACCTCCATCTCGGCTGCACTTGGGATGGCTGTAGCGGCCAAGTTGGGCGGCCAGGCCAACCGTCATCATGTGGCCGTCATCGGCGATGGGGCCATGACCGGTGGTATGGCCATGGAGGCGCTGAACAACGCCGGGGTTTCAAATGCCAACCTCATGGTAATCCTCAACGACAACCAGATTGCCATTGATAAAAATGTAGGAGCCATCAAGGATTATCTTGCTGATATTGTCACTTCAAGAACCTATAATAAATTTCGCGACAAGGTTTGGCTGTTACTGGGAGGTGGTACAAAATATGGCCAAAACTCCCGTGCCATCGTCAAGCAGTTGGGAAATGCACTGAAAACGACCCTTCTGAATAGCGGAAATCTGTTTGAAGCATTTAATTTCCGGTATTTTGGCCCGGTGGATGGGAACGATGTGATCCGCCTTGCGAAATTACTTAAGGACATGAACGACATCAAAGGCCCCAAACTTCTGCACATTCATACCATCAAAGGAAAAGGATTTGAGAAGGCGGAGAAGGACCAGACGGTGTATCACGCCCCGGGCGTATTTGACAAGAACACCGGTACCATCAGGGCAGATAACTGCCATGGAATGGCCCCGAAATACCAGACGGTTTTTGGCAGGACGATCATTGAACTTGCCGAGGCGAATCCGAAAATCGTCGGGATAACCCCGGCCATGTCGACGGGTTGCTCCCTCAACCTGATGATGAACAAGATGCCCGATCGCACCTTCGATGTTGGCATCGCCGAGCAGCATGCCGTTACCTTCAGTGCCGGAATGGCTGCTTCAGGATACATCCCATTCTGCAACATTTATTCAACCTTCATGCAGCGCGGATATGACCAGATCATCCACGACGTTGCGCTGCAGAAACTCCATGTCGTGTTTTGCCTCGACCGGGGAGGACTGGTTGGAGAAGATGGGGCAACCCACCATGGTGCATTCGACCTCGCTTACCTTCGCTGTATTCCAAACATGGTTGTGGCTTCACCCATGAATGAGGAGGATTTGCGGAATATGATGTATACCGCGCAACTGGAAGGAATGGGCCCTTTTGCAATTCGATATCCAAAAGGTCGCGGCGTGATGCCCCACTGGAAAACACCGATGGTCCCTCTTGAGGTAGGAAAAGGACGAATGGTCAGGGATGGAAAGGATGCAGCCATTATAACCCTGGGTCATGTGGGGAATTATGCGGTGGAGGCCTGTGCGGCCGTGGAAGCAGCAGGACATTCCGTCGCACTGTTTGATCTTCGGTTCCTGAAGCCGCTGGACGAGGCGCTCCTTCATGAAATTTTCGGACGGTTTAAAAAAATATTCACGGTTGAAGATGGTTCAGTGATGGGAGGCATGGGGTCGGCGGTGCTGGAATTCATGGCCGATCATGGTTATTCAGCCCGGGTCATCCGCCTTGGGGTTCCCGATCACTTCATCGAACAGGGTTCTGTTGCAGAGCTGCATCACGAATGCGGCTTCGACAAGGAGGGAATCATTCATTCACTGACTGAACTTCTTGGCAACTAGCATCTCACCGATTCAATCATTCCGGTAAACCAGTTTTCCTGATCAGGCTATCTGTCCGGGTTATTATTCCGATGCATCGGTTCCGGGGTTTTTCCTTTTGAGAAAGTGGCTCAGGACAAAGAGGATGCCAACGACAATGAACGGGACATTGATGACCAGTACAATACCAACGCTCATCCATACGGAATGATTCATGTGGTAGTTGGTCATATAGATGAAGGGCAGCAACCCAAGGCCGAGGATCACAAACATTCCCCCACCGATGAGTTCCCATCTCCATGCGACGATCAAAAACAGGATCAGAGCGAAGGAGGGGATCAGATGCATAAAAAAGCCGCCAATTTGTTGCCAAAGCGGCGCTCCCGGCTGAAATGCATCCAATGCGAACATGCTCACGAACAAAATAGCCAGGATGCACAGGATTCTAGGGAGCCAATGAATGATGCGAATGGTTGTCTTCATGCTCAGGCGTTTTATAATTTACCCTGCAAGGTATTATAATTTTAAACATCACTGTTGCCCATGATGAATTGGTTAAAAAGATATCTCTATTTTTGAATTCAAATTATCATGTGATGGAACCAAACAGTAAATCTGCCATTGTTACAGGGGCGTATGGCGCCATTGGCCTGGCAATTTGTGAAGGGATTGCTGAACGGGGTTTTGAAGTCACCCTGGTGGGCCGCGACCCGTCGAGCCTGGAGAAATTGCGCGTGAAGCTCAATCAGCATACCGAAAACGACCGGGTTTTTTGCGAAACAGTGGATCTCTCATCTCAGAAAGAGATTTTTGAATTCAGCCGGAGATGGAATCGGCCCCTCCACCTGCTTGTGAACAATGCAGCCACGGCCCCCCGGAGACGAACTGAATCAGATGATGGGACCGAGATGCAATGGGCCGTTAATGTCCTTGGATACTTCAGGATGATGCGTTTTTTTCATTCGTTTATGGAGGGTATCCCCAATGCCAGAATCATAAATGTTGCAAGTTACTGGGCCGGAGGAATGGATCTGGATGATCCTGAATTTAAAAGAAGACCCTATGACAATGATGTGGCCTATCGCCAGGCCAAACAGGCCGACCGCATGCTCAGCGTGGCTTTCGCAGAAAGGCTGAAGTCAAAAGGAATATCCGTAAATTCCTGTCACCCGGGAGATGTCAATTCAAAACTCAGCAATGCATTTGGCTTTGGGGGGTCCGAATCCCCAGCCCAGGGCGCCTCAACGCCGCTCTTCCTGGCATTTTCAGAATCGATAAAGGAGGTGACGGGAAAATATTTTGAACACCGCAAAGAGGTGAGGTGCCCGTTCTCATCAGATATGGAGGCGGTGGAAAAGTTATACCGGCTTTGTGAAAAAAGCACGCTACTCTAACCCGTTAAATTTCAATCCGCTTTTTAACAGTCTCCCAGGTTTCAGTGATCAGGAAACTTTCATCCATGTTGCCGACCATGGTTTCAAATTTTTTCATGGGGATGGCAAATGAAAGGGTGTCCCTGGGAACACATGGCCTGGCAGATGCATCAAACATGCCGAGGACGGCCTTTTGATTTTCCTTGTCCTGCTGAATGACGGTCTGGTATACGATTGATCCGCACCCTGAACCAAAAGGAGCAATCACTGCGTCACCATCCAGCTGATCAAAATTAGCAAGCGTAAAGAGGCCGGAAAGTACGTCGGGTTTGGCAAAAAAGATGACCGCCAACGGCTCTTCCTCCGGGGTCAGCTGGTCAAACCGTTTAAAAACAATGTATTTTCCCCTGGCCGGGATACACCGCATATTGGTCATGATCTCCTTTACCATTTCAGGTGTTTTGATGTACCGTTCCCCCTCCATTTTGCCGGGGATCCCGTGCGAAAGGAAGTACTCGAAATCTGTCCTCATGGTGTCGGCAAAGCCGAGATACCGGCGCGCTCCGCCACAACCAATGGATTGTACATTCCAGGCAAGCGGTCTGCCTTTTCGCACGATGGCCAGTTCGCAAACGATGCAATTGTGACCTTTCGGAAGGTTTGCCCGGTCAATGTCTCCGGGATCTTCAGTATAGAAGAAGGTAACGGGCAGTTCACTATCGCCAAAGTAGGCAGCCCATTTTTGAAGGAATGTGTTTTTAAATTTCAAATTCATGGCAACGGTTATTGGTCACAATCATAATTCATTAACTGGAAAGGGCAGGCATTTTGCCATCATACTGCGTATCATTCAGTAATTTAAGCATAAAATCAGCCACATCTGCACGGGGAATGCTTCTTGAAGCCGGAATTTCGAGGTTCACCTTGTAGGAGTTGGTTTTTGGTGAATCGGTAAGCATGGTTGGACGAAGGATCACCCAGTTGGCGCTGCTTTCGCGGATAATGTCGGCCTGGCGGCGTTTATCGGCAAATACATGACGCAGAAACAGGGGCATGAACACCTTCCCGAACCAGAAACCGCTGTCATTCCCCAGGATCCCGGCAGACGACATGCAGATAAACCGTTTGACCCCCGATGCTTTCATGGCATCCAGTATGTTTTTTGTGCCATCGGAAAGCACGGTATTGGGCTTGTTTATGTTCACGCCAAGTGCACAGAGGACTGCCGCCTGGCCTTCAACAGCCAGTTTGACTTTATCGGCGTCCAGGATATCACCCTCGATGACCCGGAGATTTTTATGCTGGATGGGAACTTTGGAGGTCACCCGGGCAAAGGCTGTTACCTCATGACCCTGGTTCAGTGCCTGGTAGATAATCAGGATCCCCGTCTTTCCGCTCGCACCAAATACTGCTATTTTCATGGGTTATCCATTTTTTTGAAGTAAACGATAATTTCTCCACTAAATTACAATTTTTCTCCATTTCTCTAGCCCAATTCATGTAACTAAGTACGGGATCTTCGGTTCACCCTTCAATTGAAAATATTCTATCTTTATAAAAATTTTTTCAGTGTCCGATTCCCACCTTTTCCGAAAGAAATCAATCAGCCATATTCTTCAGGATGCCCAGAATAGAATGGGCGAAAGGTCGGAGTTAAAAAAGAGCCTGAATGTGGTCGATCTGACTGCATTGGGCATTGCTGCCGTGATCGGGGCGGGGATCTTCAGTACCATCGGAACAGCTGCTGCAAGCGGAGGCCCGGCAGTTTCGCTGCTTTTTCTTTTTACGGCCATGGCCTGTGGATTTTCGGCCCTGTGCTATGCGCAGTTTGCCTCGATCATCCCGATCAGCGGCAGTGCATATACTTATGCTTACGCCAGCTTTGGTGAACTCATTGCCTGGATCATCGGCTGGGACCTGATCATGGAATATGCCATTGGAAACATCGCGGTGGCCATTTCGTGGTCCGATTATTTTACCGGTTTCCTGGGAGGAATCGGGATCAATGTGCCGGAATATATGGGCATTGATTACCTTTCGGCAGCCCGCGGGTATCACCAGGCAACCCTCGAACTGATGCGCGGCATTCCCTTGTCTGAACTGCCTGATGCAATACAGGGGGCTTATAAGGCCTGGCTTTCGGCTCCTGTAATTGGCGGGATTCACCTGATCGCCGATGTTCCTGCCTTTTCAATCGTGATCTTTATCTCGGTCCTTGTGTACATCGGTATCTATGAAACTAAACTAGCCAGCAACGCCATGGTCCTTCTCAAGGTGGGAATTTTATTCCTGATCATTGCGGTGGGCTCGTTTTATATTGATCCGAAGAACTGGAGTCCCTTTGCTCCGAACGGGGTGACCGGTGTGTTGAAAGGAGTGTCCGGGGTCTTTTTTGCCTATATTGGTTTCGATGCCATTTCGACTACGGCCGAAGAGTGTAAAAATCCGCGGCGTGATTTGCCGAGGGCCATCATCCTGGCCCTGGTGATCACGACATTGCTTTATATCATGATCAGCCTGGTTCTTACAGGAATGGTGCATTACAGCGAACTGGGGGTAGGGGATCCCCTGGCCTATGCATTTCAAAAACTGCACCTGACAAAGCTTTCAGGTGTTATTGCCATCAGTGCGGTCATTGCCATGGCCAGCGTATTGCTGGTATTCCAGGTAGGACAACCACGGATATGGATGAGCATGAGCCGTGATGGTCTTTTGCCTAAGCGGTTTTCCAGTATACATCCACGCTTTAAAACCCCCTGGTTCTCTACGATTATGGCAGGGGTACTGGTGGCAATTCCCTCGTTGTTCATGAATCTCACGGAGGTGACCGACCTCACAAGCATCGGAACCCTGTTTGCTTTTGTCCTGGTCTCAGGAGGCGTTCTGGTATTGCACAGCAGCTGGAAAAAAAAGGATATTCCCAAAAAGGAGAAGGGTTTCCAGGTGCCGTACATCAACAGCCGTTATTTCCTGCCGGTAATATGGGTCGGGATACTGGTGATGCTCTATCAATGGAACCGGGCGGAAATCAATACTTTTTATTTCAATTTCGTGAACGGGCCAGGCCATTCTCCTGTGGATGCATCTGTCGTGCGTCACACTTTACCCGTCATGGGTTCCTGGTCTCTCGTCCGTCACCTGCTGCTGACTGAATTTCCGATCTTGATTTTCATCATCACCGCCATCGTGCTTACCTGGTTCGGCATTAAAAATCAACTGTCCCTCATCCCCGTTCTTGGACTGCTGACCAATTTTTATTTAATGGCCCAGCTTGGGGTAACCAACTGGATGCGGTTTTTGGTGTGGCTTGCGATCGGGCTGATCATCTATTTCGGCTATGGACGACGTCACAGTAAACTGGGCCGCAAACCGGTAAATCGTGACGCGTGACAAAAAAATCGTGACACGTGACGCGTGACAAAAAATATTGTAAATCGTAAATCATACATCGTAAATTTTAAAAGAGTCTCATGTCAGTCACCACAATCATCGTAATCATCTTAGCCGGCATCCTGGTCGGCTTTATCAACACCCTTTCAGGAGGAGGTTCGGTGATCAGCCTTTCCCTCCTGTTGCTCCTGGGACTCCCGGCAAACATTGCAAACGGAACAAACCGGATCAGTATTTTTTTCCAAACCCTCTCCTCGGTTGGCAGTTTTACCCGCCAGAAAATGTTTACGGATCTCCGCCCTGTGTGGCTGGCCATCCCGGCAACCATTGGGGCCATCCTTGGGGCTTATGTGGCTGTTGATGTAAATACCCGGGTTATTGAAATCGCCATGGCAACCTCCATGGTCATCATGTTGTTCTTCCTGTTTTACAAACCTGATAAGTGGCTCAAAGAAAACCCCGGACTTCTCTCGGGCCCTGTCAGGTGGTGGCAACTGGTCATCTTTTTCATGGTTGGTTTTTATGGCGGATTTATCCAGGTGGGGGTTGGTTATTTTTTATTGATGGCGCTGGTATTGGGAACCGGGTATGACCTGGTGAAGGCCAATGCGGTAAAAAACCTGATCGTCTTTTTCTACGCAATATTTGCCTTGCTTGTCTTTATGATTGATGGAAAGGTGAATTACCTTTATGGCATCATCCTTTCGGTGGGAAGTATGATCGGTGCTCTGGTCGCCTCCTACCTGGCTGTAAAAAAGGGAGGCGGATTTATCCGTGCGGTCATATTGTTGTCAGTGGTATTGACAATTCTGCAACTTTCAGGATTGATTAACTTTACCACCCTGCTGAAATACATATTGTAACATTTGCAAGTGGGATTTAGAACCATCACGGATGAATAAAATGAACAGGATAACCATTGGAATGAACCCGGGACCTGCGCGCCATTCAACCCTTCGCGGGTACCATTTTGGGATGATCGGTTGCCTGGTGCTGTTTTTCTTGCCCGGGATTTTAATTTTTGCACAGCCCGGGGCTCCTGTTGCAAAATCATCAGCCCCCGATTCCGGTAAATGGGCCCTCGTGATACACGGAGGTGCTGGAGGACCGGCCAGGGGAACCATGTCGGCCGAATCGGAAAAGGAATACCTGGTGAAGCTGGAGGAGGCGCTTAAACGGGGCTCTGATATTCTTGCCGCGGGTGGCAGCAGCCTGGATGCAGTGGAGAGGGTCGTTCGGTTCATGGAGGATTGTCCCTTGTTTAATGCCGGGAAGGGAGCGGTGCTGGATGAGGAGGGGAAAGCAGAACTTGATGCTGCCATTATGGACGGTAGAACAGGGATGGCCGGGGCGGTTGCCGGGGTCAGTGTGATCAAGAACCCGGTTACGGCAGCACGTTGCGTAATGGAGAAATCCAACCATGTGCTGCTGATTGGAGCAGGAGCTGAAAAATTTGCAAAAGAACATGGACTTGACCTGGTCGATCCTTCCTATTTCATAACCCCTGAACGGCTGAAAGCCTGGGAAAAATGGAAATCTGGAACTCAGACAAAACCTGCTGCTCCTGCAGACAAGCCTGGAAATTCAGGGCCTGACGCTGAGAAACATGGTACAGTGGGAGCGGTCGCTTTGGATCAGCAGGGCAATCTCGCAGCAGCCACATCCACAGGCGGGATGACCGGAAAAATGGTTGGCCGGATAGGGGATTCGCCCATCATCGGTGCCGGAACCTATGCGAACAATCAAACCTGCGCCGTTTCGGCAACGGGTCACGGTGAGTATTTTATCCGGAATGTGGTAGCTTACGATCTTTCTTCGCTGATGGAATACCGCGGACTATCGCTTGAAGAGGCAGGTAAATCGATTATCATGGATAAGCTGGTCCGTCAGAAAGCCAACGGCGGATTGATCGCGGTGGACCGGGAAGGAAACATCAGCATGCCGTTTAATACCAATGCCATGTTCAGGGGTGTTGCAGCCTCAGACGGGAGACACGAAGTGGCAATATATTGACGATGATGAGAGCATTTAAAATCAGGTATATCCAAATCCTTTTCCTTGCCATATCGGTGACAGCAGGGTTCACCTCCTGCCGGAAAGAGGCTGTTCAGCCCTCCAAAACCGAATATTACCTGGTCAACAATACAAGGCACTGGTTTGTTTTATATTATTACAATGAAAGACGGATCCAGGATTCCAGCAGGATTCCACCACACGCCAAATTTCAGATATATCAGGCGACAGGTGTCGCCGGGAACAGGTCACTGGAATCCCTGGTTGGCCAGCGAATGATCCGGCTGGTGGATGAACACAACGTGGACTGGCTTCCCCGGATCTCGGATACAAACAAATGGTCGGATTTGAAATTACCTGCAGGATCCGGAACGAGGGAATTGTATTTTATCCTGATGAATCCACTCGACGATGAGATGCCCCGGATTCAGCGCCTCGGGTTGGTTAAAATTTTCCGTGTTTCGCAGGGCCTTGCCTACCTTGTGGTACTTTCATCTGTTTTGGGGCTGTTCTATATGCGGCTCAGGTTCAAATCCCTTTATATCCTGGTGGCTGTTTTTCTTAATTTTCCGGTGATCTGTTACACGGCCGATTTCGGATATTTCATCCGGTACTCACTTGATCCATGGTTTATTATCCCCAATTGGGTTCTGGATTCCGCGCAGTATTATG
This sequence comes from Bacteroidota bacterium, assembly GCA_037128705.1. GTDB lineage: Bacteria > Bacteroidota > Bacteroidia > Bacteroidales > FEN-979 > CAIVAT01. The sequence continues at coordinate 89,918 of JBAXVX010000007.1, forward strand.
TGCAGTTCTCGATCCCGGTGGGTGCCATGATCGTATGGGCCCTGCTGATCGGCCGGAAGTTGCTGCAAAATGGTAAGAATTGAGAAGGAGGAATTACTGTTTATCGTACTGCTGAATTTCGTCGTGCACATATTCAAGCAATACCCCAGCCTGCGTAAACATCACTTCCGATTCTTTTGAATCATGGTATTTCCGTTCACAAACAACGCGCAAAATGCCGCAATTGATGATAAGCATGGCACAGGTGCGGCAGGGCGTCATACGGCAATACAGGGTTCCCTTATCCAGGGAAATTCCCCTGCGGGCAGCCTGGCAGATGGCGTTTTGTTCGGCATGCACGGTGCGCATGCAATGCTGCGTTGTACGGTCATCCTCATGCATGACCTTTTTCATCAGATGACCAACCTCATCACAATGAGGCAATCCCTGCGGAGAACCGACATAGCCGGTCACCAGTATCTGCTTGTCGCGGACAATAACGCAGCCACTGCGGCCACGATCACAGGTGGCACGGGTTGATACCGTACGCGCAATTTCCATAAAATATTCATCCCAGGATGGACGGACGTAGGCTGTGGGTTCCATAGGCATTTATAAAGTCAAAGTGAATGTACAAATTGTTTCATGATGATGTCGGCGGCTGAGGATCATTTAAATTTTTTCCGATCTGGCTGAGGATTTTTTCGACCTGAAGAAACAGATCCTCCCTGGAGCCATCATTGTTCAGGACAAAGTCAGCCCGGCTGATACAAGCCCGGAGATTTTGTTTGTTCGGATCGGTGGCATTCATCTCCCTGGTCTCATTTTCAATGAATGTGTCGAAGGAGATCTTATCCGTTTCCGACGACCGCTGCACAATGCGTTCGTACCGCAAACCAGGATCCGCATCCACGGCAAAGAGGAAAAATTGTCCCTTCTTCCGTAACGAATCGATCTCGCCCGGAGTCCTGATGCTTTCAATGATGCAGTTTTTTCCAACCTGTGCAGCGTCGAAAAAAAGCTGATCGGTTACATACGACGGACCATGTTTGCTGCGTAATTCGTTTGCAACGACCACCATGCTGTCACGGTTTTCGGCCATGCCCCGCAGGTGGATCTCTTTCAGCAGAAAGGCCCGCACCGAATAGTGATCAAAACCCTTATGCTTTTCAAGGTATTCAACCACGGTTCCTTTCCCGGCACCCAGTGTTCCTGTTATTCCGATGATTATCATGCAAGATTGTTAATTCGTCATTCGCAATTCATCATTTGTCATTCGTCATTCGTCATTCCTTCAAATGCTCCCCGCCTTCAGCCTTTCAATCCATTTTTCAGCCGTTACGGGCTGATAGGTTTCCAGTTTATGGAAAAGCCGCTCAAAGTCGTCATCGGTCACAAGCAGGTTGCGATGTTCGGGGCGCAGAAATTTTTCCTCAACAGCATGATCCAGCATCTGGAGTAAAGGCTCGAAAAACCCGTCAAGGTTCAGCAATCCGATGGGTTTGTTGATGATGCCCAGCTGATTCCAGGTGAGTACTTCAAACAGTTCATCCAGTGTTCCATAGGCGCCGGGAAGGGCGACAAATGCATCAGAAAGATCGGCCATCAGGGCCTTCCGCTCCTGCATCCCTTCAACAATGTGCATCTCCGTGAGAGAAGTGTGCGCAACTTCACGCTGCACAAGCGATTTGGGCATGACCCCAATTACTTTCCCTCCGGCTGCCAGCATGGTGTCGGCCAGGACCATCATCAATCCGACATTGGCGCCACCGTATACGAGGCTGATTTTATGCTGAACAAGAAACTCTGCCAGTTTTATTGCACCATCGGCATAAGCCATCTTTTTTCCCATGCTGGAACCACAGAAAACACATAGGGTTCTAATCATTAATTCCTTATTTTTGTATCTGAATCGGGATTCAAAGTTAATCAGAATCCTTCGAACTATGGGAACAAATTCGTCATTCATCATTCGTCATTCGTCATTCGTAAATCCTCTCCCATGTTGTATCCCTTAAAATTCAAACCGGTATTCAAAGACAAGATCTGGGGCGGCCGGAAAATTAAAACCAAACTGGGTCTTGATTTCGCACCGCTTCCCAATTGCGGGGAGGCCTGGGCTTTATCGGGGGTTGATGGTTGCCAGAGCATGGTTTCGAATGGATTTCTTGAAGGAAATGAACTCAATGAGATTTTGGAAATCTACATGGATGAACTGGTTGGAGAGAAGGTTTATTTAACCTATGGAAATGAATTCCCCATCCTGGTCAAATTCATCGATGCCAACGATTACCTATCCATTCAGGTACATCCCGACGATGCCCTGGCTGCCCGCAGGAATATCGGGAAAGGCAAAACCGAGATGTGGTATATCCTCGATGCAGAGCCCGAAGCCGAACTGATCACCGGGTTTAACCGTAAAATGGATGCAGCTGTCTACCTGGAATTCCTGAAGCAAAAAAGGCTGAAGGAGGTGCTCAACATTGAAAAGGTGCACAAGGGAGATGCATTTTTTATCCCTTCGGGAAGGATCCATGCCCTGGGACCCGGAATCCTTCTGGCCGAAATTCAGCAAACCTCCGATACCACCTACCGCATCTATGACTGGGACCGGGTCGACGATAAAGGGAAATCGCGGGATCTTCATACTGACCTCGCCCTGGAAGCCATCGATTTCAGCCCGGTCGATTCTTTCAGGACAAATTACAGCAGCATGACAAACAAACCGGTCACCCTGGTCGACTGTCCCTACTTTACAACCAACCTGCTGGGGCTCGACCGGAAAACGGACAAGGATTACACCTCCCTCGACTCATTTGTTATCTATTTATGTGTGGAGGGCCGGGCTGAAATCACGGCGGACAATGAATCCATTAACCTAACAACCGGGGAACTGGTTCTATTCCCGGCTACGACTGAAGAGGTTTCCATAAAGCCCGAACCAAACATCAAAGTTTTGGAAATTTATATCCCATAATTTTTCTACTTTTGTGAAATCTAAAACAGTCGAATAATGAAAACCCTGCGAATTTTTCTTTTTCTCGCCTTAATCTCTTCCTCTGCCCTGGCCCAGGAAAGTGTGTTCACCTATAAAAAACTCCCCACTGTTTCGCTGAAAACGGTGAAGGGCCTGCCCTATTCCTCCGACAGCATTACCAACAACGGCAAACCCATCATCCTCAGTTTCTGGGCTACATGGTGCAAGCCCTGTGTACGTGAACTGACCACGATTTCAGATGCTTACGATGACTGGGTAACTGAAACAGGGGTGAAACTGTATGCCATTTCGGTCGATGATTCACGTTCGATGACCCTGGTCGGACCCATGGTCAATGGAAAAGGATGGGATTTTACGGTCCTGCTTGATCCCAACAGTGATTTCAAACGTGCCATGAATGTCGGCCCCATTCCGCATACTTTTCTTTTGAACGGGAAAGGGGAGGTCGTTTTCCAGCATACCTCCTTCGCCGAAGGCGATGAACTTAACCTGATTGAGATGGTTCGCAAACTTAACAGGGGCGAAGAGGTTAAATAGTAAAATATTTGTGAGTTTTATCACTAAAAACAAAATATACCTTGAATAGACGTATCTACTGTTTCCTGGGAGCAATCAGTTTGTTGTTCCTTGTTCCCGTGGTTGTCAGATCTCAGGATCTGCTGAAAGGAAGTGAAGTTCACGGCAGCATGCAGGCCGATGCTACCTATTACCTGACCGATCCCAAAACGGGCATCACCGATACAACCCTGGCCGGAAAACTGATCCGTATGAATGCATTCACCGAGGTGAATTATTCATTGGGCAATTTCACAGCCGGAATGCGGTTTGAGGCCTACCTGCCTCCCCTTACCGGCTACGATGCACAGTACAACGGGGTTGGGGTTCCTTACTGGTATGTGAATTACAAGAACGATTTTATCGATGTGACCGCCGGGAATTTTTATGAACAATTCGGCTATGGTATGATGTTGCGGACATACCAGGAATGGACCCTTGGATTTGACAATTCCCTGCGCGGGTTGCGTGTAAAGGTTATGCCAACCAAAGGGATCACTTTCAAAGGGGTATACGGTGTACAGCGGTACTATTGGGATGCCTATAAGGATTACAACAGGGGTATTGTAAAGGGTTTCGATGCCGATTTCTACCTGAACGACATTTTCACCAGCCTGAATGATGCCAAGGTTAAGCTCACGCTCGGAGGGTCGTTCGTTAGCGATTATCAGCAGGGAGCTACCAAAGACATCCCATACAACGGTCAGCTCCTTGCACTGAAAATGCCGGAAAACGTTGCCAACTACGGCGGCCGGTTCAACCTGAACATAGGTGATTTCAACTGGTTTACGGAATATGCCCATAAAATCAATGATCCTTCGGCGCTGAATAATTACATCTATAAAACCGGAGACGGATTATTCACCAATTTATCATTTTCCAAACCGGGACTGGGCATCTCGCTGATGTCAAAATGGATTGACAACATGAGTTACAAATCTGACCGTTCGGTTACCAACAACATGGTCAGCATCAACTACCTGCCCTCCATCACCAAGGAACATTCCTATGCCTTGTCAAGCATGTACCCTTACAGTACCCAGCCAAACGGTGAAGTAGGTATTTCGGGGACCGTCACAATTCATCTGCCGAAGAATTCAGCCCTGGGTGGTAAAACAGGGATGTCGATCGCTGCCAACTTTTCACAGGTCAATGGCATTAAAAGAACTGCGCTGAACGACACCACCCTGGTGGGACAGATCGGAACGCCTGGATATACATCCGGTTTTTATGCAGTTGGCAGTGATGTTTATTACCAGGATGCCAACATTGAGGTGACGAAAAAATTCGGGAAAAAGTGGAAGGGAATCTTCTCCTACCTTTATCAGACCTATAATAAGGACGTAGTTGAATCGCATGCCCCGGGAGATTATGGAACAATTTATTCGCAAATCGGGATCGCCGATATAGCCTGGAACATCACAAAGAAACATACGCTGCGCTGGGAGGTCCAGGGATTATGGACAAAACAGGATAAAGGGAGCTGGGTTGCAGGATTGATAGAGCTCACCATTTCACCGGCCTGGTTTGTTTCGGTCATGGATCAGTACAATTACGGAAACAGCGATCCGGAACTCAGACTGAACTACTACACAATCAGCGCAGGTTATACCAATCATTCAACCCGGATTGCCATGTCGTATGGCAGGCAGCGGGAGGGGATCATTTGTGTGGGTGGTGTTTGCCGGTATGTTCCCGCAACAAATGGCCTTACACTGACCGTGACCAGCAGTTTCTGACAGACAAGCGGAAAAATTGACCATCAAACGAAAAATTTGAAAGTGATATGAAAACGATTTTCAAGATAACCATCCTCCTGCTAGCCGGAGCATTTGTATTCCCATCCTGTTCAAAGATCGAGGAGCCCTATTATACCGTCAAATCTGTTGTGGTTGACACCACCAAGCGGTCGGTATTATTAGAGGATTATACCGGCCACCTGTGTGTGAACTGTGCGCCTGCCGCAAAAATTGCAAATACAGTTCAGGACCTCTATGTAGGTCAGGTATTTGTGATCGCAGTTCATGCCGGCTCATTTGCCAAGCCCGATCCGGTGCATCATTTTCCGTATCTCACAGCTGATTACAGATCTGCTACCGGCGATGAATGGAACGACTACGGCAGTTTTAACATCGACTCTTATCCGAAAGGAATGGTGAACAGGCGACCTCTAAACGGAAAGCCCTCCTTTGGTATCACCGACTGGAACCAGGCTATCCAGGCTGCAGTAGTATTGCCGAAAATTGCCATCATGACCGTAAAAAACGACTTTGATTCCGATACCAAACTCCTGAATACCAGCGTAAATGTAAAATTCATCACTGGTTATACCGGGAAGGTGACGTTGACAGTATGCATCCTCGAAGACAATATTTTCGGGGGGCAACTGAACAATGTCCCGGGAGATACGATCCCGATCATATTAAACTTCAAGTTCATGCATATGCTGAGGGGATCTCTGAACGGAAGTTTTGGAGAGGAGATAGTTGTCAACCCGGCCGTCAACACCCTGATTTCAAAATCATATTCCTTTGATTTCACACCTAAAACCTGGGTCCCGTCGAATTGCAGCATAATTGCTTTCATTTCGGATGCCGACACCAAGGAGGTATTGCATGTGGTTAAATCCACCGAACTGTAGGCCTGCTTTCTTCACATTTACATTCAATTTGAGCAGATAAGTCGCTGCAGATTTCAATATTAAAGAATAGCTGGGCTTTTTCTAGCATGTTACTTGATTATTCATGCCTGTTTGATTACATTTGTTATTTACATGTAAATCGTCCAGGCCATGAAAAATTTTATCTGTTGCATGTCAGCAATGCTGATCCTGACATTCATTGCTGCGCAAACCGGATATACGCAGAATCCACGGAACATCCTCATTCAGAATCTTACCAGCACCAACTGCGGCCATTGCCCTTGCATGGACACGGTGATGGAAAAGGTGATATTAAAAAGTCACCCGAACACGCTGATCATCGAAATACACGGGATTATGTCGAAGTACGAGAACAACGATTTTTTCCCGCTGATTGATTCACTCCATTATGAAACATCCGGGGCTGCACAGGTGAACCAGATGGGGGTGCCTTCAGATATTGACGAAGTGGTTGATACGGTTAATGCCAGGTATGCGCGGATGCCACAGTCACCGGTAAAACTTGAGATCACTTCCAAGGAATACAATCCTGGCAGCAGGGAAATGACAGTTGTGGTTAAAGCTACGGCCATCAAGCCCGGAATGCAGGGACAGTACCGGATCAACGCAGTCCTCATTGAAAGCAACCTGATCGGTCACCAGCAGCATTTCCCGGAATGCCCTGGCGGTGATGACTATAATCATAAAAATGTTCTCCGCGCCATGAATTTTATTCCGATGGGAGATATCCTGGTGAATGGCACATGGGAGCAAGATTCGGCAGTGACAAGGACGATTTCAATGAATGTGGATGAAGAATGGGTTGACGCAAATTGCGACATGATCATTTTTATTGACAAGTACCAGGGAGCCCTGAATGTGTCAGAGATCCAGCAGGCGGTGAAACAGGGTGTCGCACGGCCTCTTGGGCTTGAACCCGTCACAGCTTCGCCGACGGCCATCCTGAGTGTTTTTCCGAACCCGGTACATGGACCAGTCCATGTTCACATCCGCATGGCCGAATCAGGACAGGTTAGCGCCGCACTCTTCGATTTCAGTGGTAAAATGGTTAAAACCCTCACTGATCAGAAACTTCCCGCCGGTTTTTATAATCTGGAATTTGATGCCTCTGATATTCCGGATGGCAACTATATTCTCAGAATGGAATCAAACAATCAGGTTTACACTACGAAAATCAAAATTCAATAACCGATGAAAAAGATAGCATGGATAACCACCCTGCTCGTGATTACAGGTGGGATGGGTTTTGCACAGAGTCTGGAACTTTATGAAACCGTCGGAGGACAGGATGTCAGGCGTCAGAATGGGGAATTGCTGACCAAGAATGTGGATACAAAGGAAGCCTTTACGTTTGGGATGAAGGTGAAGAATGTGAATGCAGGCAGCCTGAATATCTATTGCAAAAAAGTATACCTGCTGATACTGCAGGGCTCAAAAAACAGCTTCTGCTGGGACGTTTGCTATGTACCGAAGGTGATGGTTTCCACAAATCCCATCGTGATGAAGTCGCAGGAGGTGGTTGCCCGGTTCGACGGCACGTATGATTCATACGGGTATTCGGGGGAGTCGAGGATCAGGTATGTATGGTTTGACGGTGCCAACCCGAACGACTCCGTATGTGTGGAGACCAAATATGTATCAAGGCCGACGGGAGTGGATGAACCTGCCCTTACTTCAGGTGAAATGGTTGCAAGCCCGAATCCTGCCGCGAACTATGTTAAATTAAGCTGGAAACCCGGTTCATGGCCTGGTAGGCTCATGCTGCATGATCTGCTGGGAAATAAAATTCTTGAAATAGCCTTGGAGGGCTCGGCAAAGGAAATTACGCTGAATACTACGGATTATCCTGACGGACTTTACTTCTGCCTATTTGAGTCAGAAGGACAGGCAAGGGTGGCGAAAAAGCTGATCATTCGCCATTAATTACAGGAATTGTTTCAGAGGGCGTTTTTAACCCCTATTTTTTGATCACCAGCTTTCGGGTCGTCATCCCATACTCCCCTGAAATTTTTATAAAATAGATCCCTTCCGGCAGCCTGGTCAGGTTAACGGTTTTATCGAGTTGCCCCGAAATAACCAAATTCTTCTCTGTGTAGACCCTGTTGCCAACCATATCAAACACGGCAATTTCCAACTGATCAGTTTGGGAAGATTTCATACTCAAAGTAAAGTTCCCGTTGCTGGGGTTTGGAAGAATTGAACAGGAGGCTGTTTCATTTTTATCCCCGGTAAAGGTCGGAAAATCGACCACAATATATCCGACACTCACAACGCTGTCGGAATAGAGGCCATTGCCGGCAATCAGTTTTACATCATATATTCCGATCGAATCATAGGTGATGACCGGATTTTTCTCAGTTGAAACCGACGGAGTTCCTCCCGGGAAACTCCATTCCCACATGATGGTATTCCCGATGGATGTATCGGCAAACGCCACTGAATTGCCAGGTACAACCCGTGACGGCAGCCCGATAAAACCAGCCTCAACTGCCGTTGGAAATGCGCGAACCACGAGGGCCCCGGTGTAGGGAAGCATATTGTAGGCGGTAACCACCAGGTGGATGGTGTCGAAGGCAGTGGTCAGTGCTGGAAAGGCAAGCGTAACCATGTCGTTTACAACCAGCCCGGTTGCAAGAATATTGTCGGCAACCGTGGCTGTTACACGGGCCTGTCCGACATTGCAATGGACAGTCAGGGTAGAATCAGTGACAAAAAGCAGGGTGTCGTACTGAACGGCCAATGGCTGAGGCACGGCTGTTCTGACCATGACGGTCGGATCCCCGAAAACAGTCCAGGTATCGGCCATATTGGCTCCATCTGTGCCATAGGCATCGATCATCTTCATGCATCCGTTGAGGGACAAGCCGGCAAAAGTCCGTTTGATGTTATTGGAGTCAGATTCAATGAGGATATTGGTCATGGCATCCTGTCCCTCCATGGGCGAATCCCAGCTCTGGTTGATTGTAGAGCCCAGGAAGGCAATGGCTCCGGTGGGTTGTCCTCCCTGTGAAGCCCGCATCCATGCTTCGGCGAAACAGGCTCCCCCGCTTACAAAATCACCATTCACACAGGCCACTGACCATATGAACGGGAGTTTGCCGGCGTTTGTCAGCTGGGTTACATTGGAGTTGCTGAAATTGGAGCTTCCCCACGAGGTTTTGCTTCCATGCCCGGTGTAAAGGATAAGACTCGCGCCGCTGTTGACCTGGGTGGCAACCATGGCGGGAGTCGGGTTGCCGGGGGCATCATTTCCGCCCTGTGATCCGTCAAACAGTTCCGGGTTCGCAGTATAGTTGTAATTGAGCAACAGGGACTGCTGGTTGCGGATGTGCTGGTAGTCATATTCATTGTCATCACCCGGACCCTGGTCGGAAGCAATGCCGATCACGGTTGTAAACCAATCATCGGTCAGGAACTGCGGGTTTTGTTCATATTCAAGGGTACGCTGTACCTGGGTCAATACCTGTGCCTCATTCTCGGCAGAGAACCTTCCGATAAAAATGTCGGAGTAGTGGTCATTTCCGACGACATACCCATAGGCATTGTCGGAAGGACCGCCAAGACTCGATCCCGTGTTGGTCGGAATTTGTGGTCCGTCCCCGACAAGCAATACATGGGTAAGCCCGTTGGTGTTGTAATAAGCTGCAATGAAAGCCTTGATCTGTGCGGCGGTTGTGCCAATGGAATCTTTGCTGATCATTTCCGTATGATAGCCCTCTGCCCGTTTCCAGTCAACGTAAGGCTGCATGGCATTCATAAACGGACCGTAACTTATAATCAGCAGGTTTCCATATTCGCCCAGGGGAGTATAGGCAACCTCTGCCATGTTCAAAAACTGGTGCTGGTAAACAGAAAGAAAATCGGGATGGATTTTTTTAACTCCCGACGAACTGTTTAACCGGTTGACGCCGTTATCATCTGTTTTGTAAAGTTCGAGGGTGATGTCATAATAAACCCGCAGTGTCCTGGTAACCGGATTATACTGGAACGGGTAGGCAATGATGGTTTGTCCGCGTATATCACGGATGATATAAGGTTCACGCGTGCCGGTTAAGGTTCCGGGGTAAAATTGATCGAGGGAATAGGCTGATCCGTATTGAAATGGAACTGTGGAGGGATCCACATCTCTCATGATGTTTCCTTTGGATGGTGCCACCATGATACCAGGATAATCCTTGAAACTGGAGGAGACCACGCGGATGCTCATCACGGCCTGGTCAGGAATGACCAGCGAGGCCGTCATCTTGGGTAAATCAGGTGCACCCGATTCAAGGATCGGGGTCGAATTCCGGACATCAATAGAAAAGGCAGCACCAGCGGGTGTCTGCACTTCAATAAGCGAAAATCCCTCCATTTTGAAATGAACAACCGAACGATCGAGCGAAGATGAGACCAGGTTGACTTTGGCTGGTTTTACAACAGCAGAGCCAAGCGCTATCCAGTTATTGCTAAATGCTTGAACAGACAGGGCTAAAATCAGGAATGCAATATAAATTTTACGCATGGGACTCCGGTCTTAAGTGGATAAAAATTCATGTGTTATGTAAATAACAAAGTTATGAATATTCCAGTAATGAAATGACTTCAGTCAAGTTTAATTTGACCAAGGTGGATTTTTTTAATGTTGTATACCGGGTACCAGGCAGCGAGGAGGCCTATGGTCATAACGGTCACGAAGACAACGATGAAATCGGCAAACTGCAGTTGCACAGGATAAGCGTTTACAATAAAGGTGCTGTCAGCAGTCCCGAGCCGCACCAGGCCGAACCTGATCTGTAACCAGCAAACAAGGGCGCCGAGTATAAGCCCGGAGAGGGCCCCGATCATGGAGATCAGAAGTCCTTCGAACAGGAATATCCGGCGAATCAATTGTTGCCCGGCACCCATGCTCCGCAGCACGGCGATATCTTTTTTCTTGTCCAGGATAAGCATCGACAGGGTTCCGATCACATTAAAGGTGGCGATGATCAGGATGAGGGTGAGGATCATGAAGATATAGTTTTTCTCTGAAACCATGATCTTGTAAAGGATCTCCTGCTGCTGATACCTGTTTTTTACGATGAAACCCTTCCCGGTTATTTTTTCGATCTCCTTCTGAACCTTCGACTGGTCTGCCGTTTTGTCCAGGTCAACTTCCAGTGCAGTACGCTCATTCTCATAGGCCAGTATTTTTTTTACGAAGCGTAAAGGCATGATTGCATACTTGACATCGAATTCATACTGGATCTGAAAAAACCCGGAAGGGAAAATCACCTCGGAATTAAAGGCGTTTTCAAAGCCACCGGAAAATGATGCATCACGGCGTGGAACATAAACTGAAATCGGGTTGAGGTAATCCTGCAGGTTTACGCCAAGCGTACCGGCAACCCCGTAACCCAGGATGGCCAAATCCTTATCTCCGTCTTCCAGCAAAAAGGTCCCCTCCACCATCATCGTATCCAGCCCGCTTGTTTTTTTATACCCTTCACTCACCCCTTTGATGGTGACAATGCACTGATTGTCCTTGTACTTTAACAGTGCATCCTCTTCAATGACCTCCGTTACATGGACCACCCCGGGAATTTTTTTTATCTCACCAAGGGGCATTGTGTTCAGGTTAAATGTTTTACCGTGACTGGCTGTAATCTGTATGTTCGGGTTGAAAGAGCTGAAGAGCGATACCACGAGTTTGTCGAATCCGTTAAAGACCGATAGTACGATGATGAGGGCCATGGCTCCAATTGTGACGCCCACAACCGAAATACCTGAAATGACATTGATGATGTTGTGCGATTTCTTTGAAACCAGGTAACGGCGGGCTATATAGAAGGGAAAGTTCAAAAGGATTTACAATTTACGATGTACGATTTCACAACCCCAAAGGTTTAGCTACTTCCATGCTTTCACGATCAGTCCGGTTCCTGTTGCATGTTTCATTTTTGTATCAAGCCAATTGCAGAAAAATGCGACCGGAAAGGTGAGAAGGTAATAGAATGGAAGCAGAATGAAAAACAACCTGGTCGCGTTCAGCATCAGGATCGGATACTTCATGGACAACTGCCAGGCGATTTTTCCGGGAGTCCCATAGGTGTATCTTGCCTCGGTGTTGGTAAACCCGGCACGTTTAAGTTTTTCCCGGATATCGGAAATGTTGTACCCGTCGCGGACATGTTCATCAATAAACGATTCCCCCTCCGCATGATCATGCACATCAGAGCCACCCTGGTCTGATGGGGTTGAGATCAGCAGCATTCCATCCTGGGTCAGGGAGTCGAAGAAATTGCGGAAGACAGCCTCATCATCGGCAATGTGTTCCATGACATCCACCGAAAGGATGAGATCAAACCGGTCGGGTTTTGAAAATTGGGTCAGGTCTGCCTTCTCAAAAAGAACATTTTTCCTCCCGATTTTGGTGAAAAAGGCGTTGCAATCGTCAATCTGTTCGTCTTTGACGTCCACCGCATCAACAAACCACAATGGATTAAGGCCCGTAAGAAAGTAGGAATACTGCCCGAAGCCCGAACCTGCATCCAGGATGAAGCGTTTGCCATCTCCAGGGACGGCCCGCCTGTTTTCTGCCCATCTCCGGATCTCCTTCCTGACATGCCATGCACGTAACAGCAATAAATCCAGTAGTTTGTAAAAGAAAATTCGTAACAATGGGGAACTGTTGAAAATCTTCCCCAGCGATTTTTTTATCGGATCGTATTGCATAGCTACCCTGTTCCTTGTTACTTCAGTAAACTATCAATATTCTCAATATAATCGAGCGAATCATCCAGGAAAAACTGGAGGTCGGGCATGACGCGGAGCTGGTTGTGTACGCGCAGGGCCAGGTGGTGGCGGACTTCACGGCCATGGTGTCGGATTTTATCAATCAGAGCCTGCTTGTCGGAGGTGATAAACAAACTCAGGTACACTTTTGCAATGGCTAAATCCTTGCTCACCTGGACCTTGGTCACAGTGATCAGGGCTCCTTCAAACAAATTCCGGCTCTCCTGCTGGAAAATGGTTCCCAAATCCTTCTGGATCAGGCGGGATATTTTTTGCTGACGTGTCGATTCCATCTGGCAAAGTTAACAAATATTTTTAGTGAATGAAAAAGCCGGAAATCGGTATTATTTGATTGCCAGGAAAGAAATGAAAGGGTAGAGGCTAAGCGTTTTACTTATGATGTAAGTATTTCTTGTATCGTGAATAAAATAACAATAATTTCGCCCCAGCTAACTGAACACTACAACCTAAACTAACAGACGATGCAACGACACAGGTACGTTAAAATGCTCACCATGCTTGTAATTCTCACCGGGTTTCCAGTACTGCTGAAGGCTGCCGGAGAAATTAACAACAATCTCGGTTCCGCGGTAATTGATGATCAGCAATACAACAGGGCCATTCACATTATGGCCATGCTGCTGATCGGATTTGGATTTTTAATGGTTTTTGTAAGAAAATACGGGCGGTCAGCCCTGACGGCGACTTTTTTACTGGTAAGTACTTCGCTGCCACTCTACATGCTGATTAACAGGACAGGCATGGGAGAGACCGACGGCGAGATCAGGCGGCTGATCCTGGCCGAATTCGGGGCTGCCAGTTTGCTTATTGCAGCCGGGGCCGTCCTTGGCAGGCTGAAGATGCAGCAATATGTTTTGCTTGGGTTGCTGTTTGTTCCGTTTTATATGCTGAATGAATGGATTGTCCTGAATGGCGGCCTGGGAATCATCAAGGCCGGCGGCGTTGTTGATACCGGGGGTTCCATCGTGATCCACGCCTTTGGCGCTATTTTCGGATTGGGCGTTGCCCTCACGATGACCACCAAACAGGAATTTGAAAAAACGATTGAAACCGATTCAACCAGCGACCGTTATTCCATGCTGGGCAGTATGATGCTCTGGATTTTCTGGCCGAGTTTCTGCGCTGCACTGGTGCCACCCGCCCAGATGCCCCATACGGTGGTAAATGTGATCCTGGCTCTGTGCGGGTCCACCCTGACCACGTACCTTGTATCGGTCTCCATCCGTAAGAAAATCAGCATTGCCGACATTGCGAATGCCGCATTGGCGGGCGGTGTCGCCATTGGTTCAACCTGTGCCGATGCCAGCCATACCATGGCCGTATTCATCGGGATCATGGCCGGGGGCCTTTCAACCTTCGGATTTGCAGTAATCCAGTCGAAACAACAGAAACTGATGAAGATCATCGACACCTGCGGTGTGACAAACCTTCATGGCCTGCCCGGTTTGATGGGAGGCCTGATTGCGCTGCCGGTCGTCAAGGGACTTCACATGGAAAGCCAGCTTATGGGTATCCTGATCACCGTGGTTGTCGCTGTGCTAACCGGAATGGTTACCGGTAAAGTGCTGCCCTTGCTTGGCCGCAAAGTTGAAGCTTATGATGATGCCGATGAATTTCTCGATGCGGAGGAATAGCAAAGGGATGGCTATTTAATAATTTCAGGCTGGATCCGGGGCTGTTTTTTTCCCAGGTTGAAATCGCGGGTGAGACTGACGGCGAAGGAATATTTCGGGGTCATTTGTTTGCCGTTATAGTATTTGTACATCGGAATGTCATAACTCACCGTCACATTCCATTTCCCGACAACGCTGTAGCTCAGTTGAGGGGAAAGCGTCAGCAGGTAGAATCCTGAATTGATTACCTTGTCTCCGCCCTCGGTGTTGGTGTGGTCAAAATCCTTGTCGTTGGTTTTCCACTCGCTGCGTACCTGTAAAATCCCAAAGAAATACTTTGCGATCTTTTTAGAGACAAAGATCGAATTAAGCAGGGTGTTGCCGTACTTGTAGTTGTTCTTGTCGGCAAAATTATATTCATAACGGTTGATGGAAAAAAGCCGCAGCGTAATGGCCGGAAATCCTTTGTTGAAAAAGATCATCTCCGACAATCCGAATGAATTGGTTGAAGGCTGCACATCGCGGTTCAGCTGTACCCCGTCGACAACCTGCGGGTTGGTCGTAAACGGGAAACGGATCCCAAATCCGGAGGTGAGTTCAATCTGTTGTACCGGCCTGATGATGGTTCCATATTTGAAAATCAGGATCCCGTTCGAAAGGCCATAACCATTGGCCTGGTAATCAATGTTTTTAAAATTCTGTGTTTTATTAAAATAGTAACCGGCTTCAAACTCAATCGTGAGCCGCTTTGTGACCCCATATGCCAGTCCAATCCCGGCGAAATTAAAGCTGGAATTGGATAACTGGACATTCTCCGTCGACTTGTGATCGGACTGGTAGTAGGTGTCTGAAAAGCTGTGACGGTAATAGGTGATAGCCCGGAGATAGTTTTTTCCCAGTACACCCACATAAACCGACGCGCCTACCGGACTCCCTGTGGAGCAACATTGGGCTTGCAAATCAAGGGATGCAAAAAGAAATTGGGTGCAAATAACCAGGAAAAGGAGTGGTTTAATTTTCTGACCTGACAATGACTGATTTTATTTCGGAGTGATTGTACTGATCGGTAACTTCACAGGTGATGGTGAACTTGTCCTGGTGACAAACGGTCCATTGCACTTTTGCCCCGCTGCCGATAATCGTTCCGTATGAAGGGGTCCATTTATAACTCAATCCGTCACCCACCGCACTGGCCGTGATGCTGGTGATGTCGTTCACCTTAATAACCGTATCCGCAGCAACCAGGCTGCTGAATTTAAAATTCGAACCCGCACCGGGGTCTGAGGGTGTTTCACTCTTGCTGCAGGCAGCAAAAATCACCAGTGTGATCAGGCAAAAACTCGTAAAAACTTTTCTCATGGCTTACTTCAGGGTTAAAGTTTCTAACTAAAATTATGTCAACGAAAGAGGTTTTCTATCCAAACCGGGATACAAAGGTACATATTTAACTATATGCTGATAACGATTTTTTTGTCAGGTGAAATATTTAATGTTAAACTTCTATCTTTGCAGCAATGAAAAGCTTCTTTAAAATCTTACGTTATGCCGGGCCATACTGGGTTTATGCCATGCTTAACGTAATTTTCAATATTTTTTCCGTTCTTTTTTCGCTGGTTTCCTTCGGGCTTTTCATCCCCGTATTGCAAATGCTTTTCAATAACCTGCCCATTCCCCATTCGGCCCCTCCGATCAGGATGGAGGTTGATGCCCTTAAAGATAACTTTTACTATTACTGCGGCCGGTTACTTGAAAAATTCGGCAGCGAGAAACTGCTGGTCTACATCTGCATCACGATCATCGTGTTGTTTTTTCTAAAAAATCTATTCCGCTACCTCGCCATGTTTTTCCTGGCGGTGGTGAGAAATGGGGTTGTAAAGGATCTGAGGAATGACCTCTACCTGAAAATTATGATCCTGCCATTATCCTATTTCAATGAAAAACGCAAGGGCGATATCATGGCCCGCATGACCAATGATGTCCAGGAGGTTGAATGGTCCATCATGAGTTCCCTCGAAATGGCCTTTCGCGATCCGATCACCATGATCACCTACCTGGTGACTCTGTTTATCATCAGCCCTTCGCTCACTGTTTTTGTACTGGTCCTTCTTCCGGTCAGCGGATTTATCATCGGGCGGATCGGGAAAAGTCTGAAGCGCACATCCGATAAAGGACAATTGAGGATGGGCGTTATTCTGTCGATGATTGAAGAAACAATTTCGGGGCTCAGGATCATCAAGGCCTTCAATGCAATTGAATTTGCGAATAAACGTTTCCAGCATACCAACAATGATTACAACCGGCTGATGGTCAGGTTGTACCGCAAGCGTGACCTGGCCTCTCCTTTAAGCGAATTCCTCAGTGCCTGCGTTATGTCCATTGTGTTATGGTATGGCGGAAAACTGGTATTTACCCCCGGGAACTTTCTCGATGCCGCTGCTTTCCTGGTATATCTCGGGATCTTCTCCCAGCTTATGCCCCCGGCCAAGGCGATCACCCAGGCCTATTATAACATTCAGAAGGGTGCTGCCTCCGTCGAGCGGATTGAACACGTACTGAGTGAGCCCGAGGTGATCGTTGAAAAGGCGGATGCCATGGAGAAGAAAGATTTCAACCATGAAATTGCTTACCGGAATGTGAGTTTCTCCTATGTCCAGGAACCGGTGCTGAAACAGATCGACCTGGTTATCAAAAAGGGAAAAACCATTGCGGTGGTTGGGCCTTCAGGGGGTGGTAAATCGACCCTGGTTGATCTGTTGCCCCGCTTTTATGACTGCCTCGAAGGAGGTATTTTTATCGATGGCGTCGATATCCGTGATCTTGTGATCCGTGATCTGCGTGGTTTGATGGGGATCGTTTCGCAGGAGACCATCCTGTTCAACGATACCGTATTCAGCAACATCGCCTTTGGGATGGAAAATGTAGGGGAGGAGGCCGTCATTGCAGCTGCGAAGGTGGCCAATGCCCATGAATTTATCGAAAAGATGCCATTGGGATATTATACAAACATCGGAGACAGGGGAACCAAGCTTTCAGGAGGACAACGCCAGAGGCTGAGTATCGCCCGGGCCGTGTTGAAGAACCCGCCGATCCTAATTCTTGATGAAGCCACCTCTGCTCTCGACACCGAATCGGAGCGTCTCGTGCAGCAGGCGCTTGAAAACCTGATGCGAAACCGTACCTCGGTTGTTATTGCACATCGGCTCTCCACCATTCAGTTTGCTGATGAGATCATCGTACTCCAAAGCGGTAAACTCGTGGAGCGCGGAACCCATTTCGATCTGCTCGAAAAGAATGGAGTTTACAGGAAATTGTATGATTTACAGTCATTCGTTTAATACGCAGCGCATCTTAACTTGCTAATCATGAAGGACATAAGAAAAGGAAGAGCGATTCTCCTGGTTGTTTACATCATTGCATTTGGTCTTGGTTTCTGGGTCAGTACCGTGAGCAATTACCCGATTATCGTAAAATCGGCCGTTGCCGCCGGGGTTGCAGTCCTGATCATTTTTACGGGAAGCATCGATTTTAACAATTCCAGCGTTTTTGATCCGTATTGGAGTATTGCTCCACCCCTCATGGTCCTTTATTACCTTGCCATGGTCGTCGCGGAGCAGTCGCTTGCGAATGAAAACAACCCCCAGGGTGTGGTTACCCTGGTAACACACTCAACGTGCATCGATGTTTCAGGAATCCATCAGCGGTTGATGGCCTCCCCGCGCATCATCATCCTGCTCTTTCTTACATTCGCCTACAGTGTCAGGCTCACCTGGAACTTTCTGCGCGGATGGCCGGGATTGAAACATGAAGACTGGAGATATGTCGATTTCCGGAAGAAGAGCGGCAAAGGCTACTGGGTTGTCAGTTTTTTCGGGATTCATCTCTTCCCGGCCCTGA
This sequence comes from Bacteroidota bacterium, assembly GCA_037128705.1. GTDB lineage: Bacteria > Bacteroidota > Bacteroidia > Bacteroidales > FEN-979 > CAIVAT01. The sequence goes on from JBAXVX010000007.1 coordinate 108,393, forward strand.
TGGTTTTCGGTGGAACCCTGTCAATCTGGGTGGCAGTTGTTGAGGATTCCCGGCCGCTGAATGCAATGGATCTGCTGGCCCTGCTGGTTACCGGCGGTGCAATTTTACTTGAAGCCATTTCAGACCGGCAACTTCGGCTTTTTGTCATGGTGAATAAGGAATCGGGTAAAACAATGGACCAGGGATTATGGTCGCTGACACGACATCCGAACTATCTTGGTGAAATCCTTTTTTGGTGGGGGCTCTGCTTTTTCGCGCTCGCATCCAACCCCCTGTTCTGGTGGGTTATCATTGGCCCGGCCGCCATCACATTGATGTTCCTTTTTGCCAGCATTCCGATGATTGAACAGCGGATGCTCATCCGGCGGGTCGATTACAAGGAATACATGAAAAAGGTCCCCATGCTGATCCCCTGGAAAATAAAAAGAAATTAGAAAAGTATCTGTAATTTTTTGTCACGCGTCACGTGTCACGCGTCACGTTTTTTCCGTCACGCGTCACGTTTAAATCTCCGCCATACTGATCAGCACACCCTCGAGCTTCTTTTTCACCACCTTCACCCGGCCTTCGAATCCATTGACGATCAGCGAAAAGATCAGCTTTCGCCCTGTCACGGTGTGAACGTACCCTGCGAAACTCTTCACATTGTTGATGGTGCCTGTCTTGGCACGGATCCGCCCTTCAGCGGCACTGCCCTTCATGGCCTTCCGTAAAGTTCCGCTCATGCCGGCCAGCGGAAGCGATTCATAAAAAGTTTGAAAGAAAGGCGAGGTCCTCATGGCGTAAAGGGCATCGACCAGTTGTTTCGGAGAAATGGCGTTGTTCCTCGATAATCCGTTCCCGTCATAAAAGTTCATCCCGTCTGTTTCCACGCCTTTGGACGTCCAGAATTCCTTGATCGCCCTTGCCCCGGCTTCGGTGGTGGCAGAATGGTAAACCTTACCGCCGATTTTCCGCAGCAGCTTTGAAGACCTCCAGTTGACACTCATCTGGTTTGTTATGGTGACTTCTGGAATGATCTGCTTCCCGAAAAATTCCAGTGCGGCGCCGGTCACGAATATTTTCAGGGTGGAGGCAGGAATCATGGGCTGCTTGGCATGAAATTCTGCAACAATCACAGGTTCTTTTGAGGTAATGTCGACGATGAGGTATCCGACGGAGGCGTTTTTCAGCAGCGGATCTTTCTTCAGTGTTTTAAAGGCTTCAAGGAGCGTATCATACGAAATGACCGCCTCTTTTTTCTGCGGAACAGCCAGTCCCCGCTTAACCGAGGATACGGCAGGATCGTTTTGACAGGAAAAAAGCAGTTGAAATATCAGGATGAGAAGAATGCCGGTACTTTTTTTCCACATGATATTTGGGAGGGATTTTCGGCAAAGATCGGAAAAATACAGGACCCCTGTTAAGACTTTATCTTTTTTCATTTGTTAAATTGTTAAATAACCTTAAAAAGCCTGCGATATTTAGGTCGCTAATGTTTTTTTTGATAGTTTTGTTCTTTAGAATCAGATTAAATAGTATGAGTTTATGATAAAAAAGGTGCTTGTTGCCAACCGTGGTGAGATCGCGGTAAGGGTAATGCGGTCGTGCAGGGAACTTGGACTGAGAACGGTGGCTGTATATTCGGAAGTTGACCGGAAGGCAATGCATGTGAGGTACGCCGATGAGGCCTATTGCATCGGCCCCGCACCATCGCGCGAAAGTTACCTCAACGTTGAGACCATCATCGGGATCGCTAAAAAATGCGGGGCCGACGCCATCCATCCGGGCTATGGCTTTTTATCGGAAAATGCAGGTTTTTCGGACCGGTGCAAAGCAGAAGGGATCAAATTCATTGGTCCGGATGGCTACGCAATACGGACCATGGGCGACAAAATCACTGCACGGCAGACCATGATCGCCTCGGGGGTCCCGGTTGTTCCCGGAACCACTGAAAAACTTTCAGATGAGACAAAGGCAGTGGAGGTGGTCAATGAAATAGGGTTGCCTGTCATGATCAAAGCCTCGGCCGGCGGGGGAGGAAAAGGGATGAGGCTTGTGAAGACCATGGATGAGCTGGTGCCGTCGTTGCGTATGGCGAAATCAGAGGCCATGAATGCCTTTGGAGATGATTCAGTGTACATCGAGAAATACATCGAATCGCCTCACCACATCGAATTCCAGATCTTGGCAGATCAGCATGGAAATGTGATCCATCTGTTCGAACGGGAATGTTCCATCCAGCGGCGTCATCAAAAGGTGATCGAGGAGACTCCATCGCCCCTGATGAATCCCGGATTGAGGAAGGAAATGGGGGAGAAGGCGGTTGCAGCAGCCAAGGCCGTAAACTATGAAGGGGCAGGTACCATCGAATTTATTGTCAGCGACCAGCTCGAATATTATTTCCTAGAAATGAACACCCGGTTGCAGGTCGAACACCCTGTAACCGAACGTGTGGTGGGCGTTGACCTGGTAAAAGAACAGATCAACATTGCCAACGGATTGACCCTTTCATTCAAACAGGAGGAGCTCAGGCAGCACGGCCATGCCATCCAATGCCGCATTTATGCCGAGGATCCCGATAACAATTTCATGCCCAACCCGGGCATCATCAAGCATATTACAGTTCCACTCGGACTGGGGGTGCGCTATGACGGGTATGTATATGAAGGGTACGAAATCCCCATGCATTATGACCCGATGATCTGTAAACTGATCACCTGGGGAAAAACCCGAAAAGAGTCGATAGCCAGGATGCGGCGTGCTTTATATGAATACAAGATCACCGGGGTGAAGACCTCCATCAAATTCCTTGAACGTATCATGGATGCGCCTGAGTTCATCGAAGGAAAGTATAACACCCATTTCATTGAAGACAATCATGACCGGTTGTTTACCAAAAAACCATGCGGAACCGAGTGTGAAGATATGGCCATCATCACCGCATTTGTTGATTATCTCGATAAACTTGCTGAAATCCAGCCTCCGAAATATACAGAGGAGCTCGGCAGCAACTGGAAAGATTTTGGCCGCAAACGGAATGTTTTACGATTATAATTGATCCCTATGGCATACGAAATAAGTATCGGACATCGCACTGCGAAAGTTGAACTGCTCAACAGGGTTGGAACAAAGGCGCTGATCAAGGTTGACGACAATAAATACGACGTCGACATTGTGGAGGTTGAAAACGGGGTCTATTCCATCCTGTACAACGGCCATTCCTATAATGTTGAGCTGATCAATGGAGAATCCAGTAAAAAGTACATTGTGAATACCTTTGCAAAAACATTTGATACTGAGATCATCGATGCGGAATCAAAATATATTCATAACCGCAACCAGGGACAGGAGGTGGAAGGATCAAACCAGGTGCTCTCACCCATGCCCGGAAAAATCGTGAAAATTCCTGTATCGGTAGGTGATGTCGTCACAGCCGGCCAAACCCTGATTGTGGTGGAGGCCATGAAAATGCAGAGTGAATTCAAATCAACCGGTGATAAAATTGTTCAGGCCATTCTTGTGAAGGAGGGCGATACGGTGGATTCACACCAGCTGATGATTAAACTGGAGAACCTTGCGACGGAGGAGCAGCAGGAGCAGGCAGTGTAGCTGGGACCGGTGACAAATTTTTTTATTGATCTTTGATTTAAAAGGAACTTATGCAGACCATAGAAGAACGTTATCAGTTTTTTGAGGATAAAAATCGCAAGGCTGAACTTGGCGGCGGCGTTGAGAAAATTGCCAAGATTCATAAAAACGGCAGGCTGACTGCGCGTGAACGCATTCTGACGTTGCTGGATGTCAATACCTTCGTGGAGATGGATAAGCTGGTGATGCACCGCTGTCACGATTTCGGGATGGGCCATAACAAGGTTCCGGGCGATGGGATTGTGACCGGGTATGGAAAAATTGACGGGCGCCTCACCTTTGTCTTTGCCCAGGATTTTACGGTTTTTGGAGGAACCATGAGCCGGGCCAACGCCGACAAGGTGGTCAAGATCATGGATATGGCCATGCGCATGGGCGCTCCGCTCATCGGCCTCAACGATTCCGGCGGCGCCCGGATCCAGGAAGGCGTTGAAAGTCTGGCCGGATATGCCGATATTTTCTACCGAAATGTGATGGCCTCGGGTGTGATCCCGCAAATTTCGGCCATCCTGGGACCCTGTGCCGGCGGTGCAGTCTATTCACCCGCCATGACCGATTTCATCTTTATGGTGAAAGAATCGAGCTATATGTTTGTCACGGGCCCTGAAGTTATTAAAACCGTGACCCACGAAGAGGTGACCATGGAGGATCTGGGCGGAGCCATGTCACACAATGCAAAGAGCGGTGTAGCCCATTTTGCTGGCGAGAATGATGAACAGGTGTTGCTGATGATCAGGGAACTGATGAGTTTCCTCCCTGGAAACAACATGGAAGATCCACCCACGCAGCCCTGTACCGACGATGTGATGCGGCAGGATGAAAAGCTTCAGACGGTGGTGCCGGCCGATCCCAACAAGCCATACGACATGAAGGATATCATCACAACGGTGGTGGATAACAATAACTTCTTCGAGGTGATGCCGCACTATGCCCAGAATATCCTGACAGGATTTGCACGGCTTGGCGGAAAACCGGTGGGTCTGGTTGCCAACCAGCCTGCGTTCCTGGCCGGGGTGCTTGACATCAATTCCTCCATCAAGGCAGCCCGGTTCGTCCGATTCTGCGACTGCTTCAATATACCGATCATCACCTTTGTAGATGTTCCCGGCTTCCTGCCCGGTACAAACCAGGAGTTTGGCGGGATCATCAAGCACGGGGCCAAGTTGCTCTATGCATTCTCCGAAGCTACGGTCCCCAAGATTACACTGATCACCCGGAAAGCATATGGCGGCGCATACGATGTGATGTCGAGCAAACACATCGGAGCCGATGTCAATTATGCCTATCCCACGGCTGAGATCGCAGTGATGGGCCCTGAAGGCGCTGTCAACATTATCCATAAGGGAAAGCTGAGCGACACCGATCGTACCGAAGCCGTCGACCACTACCGCAACACCTTTGCCAATCCCTATAAGGCAGCCGAACTCGGCTATGTGGATGAGATCATCCTTCCGCGCCAGACACGGACAAAACTAATCCAGGCGCTTGAGCTGACCCAGAATAAGAGTAAAACCAATCCCCCGAAGAAACACGGGAATATTCCCTTGTAGCGCTTACAAACCGGAGCATCCATCGTTCGGAAGACCAGCATTGACAAAACGGCCGGGCCGGAGTCTAAACTCTGGATTTTCTTAGTAACTTTGTAGATTACAGGCAACTAAAACTGACCTGGTCTTGTCTTAATTTTACATGAAAACGTCGATACTCTCCGGCAGGTACCTCATCGCTCTTGTGGTTGTTTTCCTATGGCCCTTTCTGCTTTTTGGACAAAACTCAAGCCGGAGAGCGATGCCGGGAGTCTACCCGCAACCGGCCCGGATGCATGATTCGGTTTTGGCCGTCAGGCTGCCATTACTGCACCTTCCTGAAATGTACCGGAACAGGTCCCTGCCTGCCGTAGTCGATAATTCTAAGAATGAATACTGGCCGGGAATCAAAGATCAGTACATCTTTTTCACCTGCCAGCAATTTTGCGGTGTGGCCTATGTGTATGGCTACGAAATAAACCGGTTGAGGAACCAGCCCGGGTGGTATTGGGAAAACAGCTATCCGGCCCATTACACCTGGAATTTCATGAACCAGGGCAAACGATACGTCGGGGCTAACTATCTCCAGAGTTTCGAGGTGATCAGGCAGCAGGGACATATGACCTCCAACGACTTCGGGCTCGATACCGTCGCTTCTTTTCTGGGTTGGATCAGCGGATATGATAAATACTACCGGGGCATGTTCAACCATCTGAAGCAGGTATCCGCCATTGAGGTCAACAGTGCTGCCGGAATAAACACCCTGAAAAATTACCTGTTCGACCATCTCAACGGATCGCCCACCGGCGGCATTGCCTGCTTTTCAACCAACAGCGCCACGCTGAACAATATGCCAACACTGCCTGCAGGAACACCGGAGGAGGGCAAAAATGTGATCATTGCCTGGCTGACCGATCCGGTTCATGGAATGACGGTTGTAGGTTACAATGATTCGATCAGGTATGATGTGAACGGGGATGGTAAATATACCAATGAAGTCGATATCAACGGAGACGGCGTGGTTGATGCACGCGATTGGGAGATCGGCGGTTTCAGGATCGCCAATTCCTATGGGAGCTGGTGGAGCAATGAAGGATTTGTGTATGCCTTGTACCGCTCGTTTGCCCTGAATTATACCGAAGGGGGCGTCTGGAATAACAGGGTGTATGTCCTGGATGCCGATACGGGCTACCGGCCCCTGCTGACGATGAAAGTCAAACTGACCCACGACTCACGCGACAAAATCAGGATATTGGCCGGGGTTAGCAGCGATACAAGCCGCCAGGAGCCCGACCACGTCATTGATTTCCCGATCTTCAATTACCAGGGCGGGCCCCTGGTCATGCAGGGCATCGACTCATTGCCGGATGCCGGAACCATTGAATTTGGCCTTGATGCGACACAGCTGCTAAACTTTGTTTCAAGTAACAGACCGGCGCGTTATTTCCTGATGATTGATGAACGGGATCCTTCCGATCTGGGGCAGGGGACCATTCAGCAGGCCTCTTTCATCAACTATCAGAATGAGCCCAGGGAATTTGCATTAACCAATGAAAATGTCGTCATAAAAAACAACGGTCTTACGCTGATTTCTGTGGTTGCTGCACTGGAAAAACCAGTGGTTCAGATCACAACCGGCAGCCTGCCGCCGGCGACTCCGGGGCAGCCCTACCAGGTACTGCTGGAAGCATCAGGCGGGAAACAACCTTACGACTGGTCTATCCCCGGAAATTACACAAAGCTTCCTTCATTGGGGACAATGCCCGCCATCACCGGAACCTCCGTATTTTCTACGCAGGAATACATCTCCTATACTGCCGTGGCGCTGCCCTTCAGTTTCCCCTTCTATGGAAAGAGGTATGACAGCCTCTATATAAACAATTACGGGTTTGTCAGCTTCGATTCGCAGTATTTGCCCGAGCCCTACTTAACCGATGAGATGAATATGCTGGAGATGTTCCCTTCCATCGCGCCATCATTTTCACAGGAATATGCATACCTCCTGTACAGTAAGAATGACGGCATCTGGTACCAGGCCGATGCCACGCACGCCATTATCCGTTGGAAGGCCTCCGTGATGAATTATCAAAGCAGTTCGGTCGACGATTTTGCCCTGATCCTTTATCCCGGCGGCCAGTTCGAATTTCGCTACGGAACCATGAACAACCAGGGATTCCAGCATAAATTTTTCGCAGGCGTTTCAAAGGGGGACAACCAGAATTTTATGCTCGAAACGCAATGGAATGCCAATGAACTCTCGGGGAAGAGTTTCCGGTTTTTACCCCCGGTGATGCCTTCGGGACTGACCCTGGGCGGGGATGGTTTACTTGCCGTTTCTCAGGCCGATTCATCAAGAATCTATGACCTGCCTGTCCGGGTGACCGATGCCGGGAAGATGACGGATGACAAGCTCCTCATGCTTTCAAACGGCTTGGAAATAGCACATGAACTGATGTGCACCACCGGTAATAAACTTGAATTCGGTCTTCCGTCTTGCATGAGGCTTGTGCTTACCAATACGGGTTCTCAACCCCTTCACAACCTCACAGTCAGGATCAGTTCTGCAGATTCCCTGGTTCAGATCACCGACAGCCTGCTTGCCGTCCCGCTGCTTCAACCCGGGGTTCCGCTTTCCTTCCCGACCGCCTTTTCCTTCGGCCTGACTAATATTCTTCCCAATAATTTTCCTGTTGGATTTACGCTGCATGTACAATCCGGAGAAAAGCACTGGGAAAAAGCCGTTGAATTCACGGTGGCTGCGCCTGAAATGGTGATTGAATCACCCGGGATACGGGATGGGGATGATGACATCCTCGACCCCGGTGAGGTTGGAGATCTTGTGGTGATTGTAAAAAATTTATCTGAAAAGATGGCTCAGAACCAAAGGTTAAAATTGACCTCCACGGGATCAATGATTTCCATCCTTTCATCGCCGGAGATATCCATTGATCATTTCAACGGCCACAGTTCCGGTGAGTTCCGGTTTCAGATCAAAGCCTCCCGGGATGCCCTGCCCGGCAGTATCATTCCGTTTCAGATCCTGCTGAACGATTCAACAGGAATAATTAAAATGCTGGATTTCAGTGTGCCGGTCGGGATCAAACAGGTGGCACTGGTCAACCTGGCCTCGGAGGTTGCTTCAGCGAAGGCCATGGCCAAAGTGCTTGACAGCCTGCATGTCTCTTTTGATACACTCAGTTCCCTGCAATTCGATTTTAACCGTTATGGGAGTATTTTTCTGATCCTGGGAACAGCCAATTCGGGAAGCCATACCCTGAAAGAATCGGAAGGGGTGATCCTGGCCGATTACCTCAAACGGGGAGGAAATTTGTATATAGAGGGTTATTTTACCTGGTATTATGTGAATACAATCTCCCTGCATCCCATGTTAAAATATGCCACCAGGAAAGTCCCGGTATACTATTATCCGCGTGTGATTGGCGTTCACGGTACCCTTGCCGATTCAATGAGTTATGCCTATTCCGCGCCTTTAAAATATGCCATCTTTACGCTTGAGCCGGTACCGCCGGCCTATTCCACCCTGGTAAATACCGATAATCCGGCCATGAGCCTTGAAACAGTGTACGATGGCGATGATTATAAAATTATTGCGACCATGCTCGATTTCAGCGCACTCGGTGGAGTCTCGCCTCCCTCATCCCAAACCATCCTGATGCAGCGCTACCTCGATTTCTTTGATTTGAACACCACGGGCCCCTATCCCTATTTTCACCCGGCGCAGAACGCGGTATGCAGGAATTGCAGCCTGGTCTTCACCGATGATTCCTATGATCATATCACCACCCGGAACTGGGAATTTGAAGGCGGTACACCCGCTGCCAGCAACGAACAAAATCCTGTTGTGACCTATGCCGAAGCTGGAACTTTTGATGTAAAACTTACGGTTTCTGACGGGGTTCATGTCAAATCGGTTCTGAAGGAAAACTACATAACGGTTGGAGATTGCAGTAACGTGCGTGAGGCAACCATTCCCCCGTTCCGGATCTATCCCAATCCGGCCTCGGGAACTGTAACGGTTGACTTTAGCAGGAAAACCACGGACGAATGTCACATCCGGATTTTTGATCTTGCCGGCCACCAGGTCATGGATACCCGGAAAACGGTTCCTTCAGGGAACCGGATCAGCCTCGACGTTTCGTTGTTGGGGAGGGGATTCTATTTTCTCAGCGTGCAGGCAGGTGAAATGAATGCAACATTGAAGTTGATCAGGGACTGACCCGCATCATGATCAAACATTTCCTAACTTTGAACGCAATTTATCAGCGGAATCCAATGAACCAACTGAAGAAAAAAATTGAAGCTTTATCCGGATCTTTCCTGGAAGAGATCATAGCCGTGAGGCGGCACCTTCACCAGAACCCGGAATTATCGTGCGAAGAATTTCTTACGGCCGATTTCATCTGCAAAAAACTGAATGAATATGGGATCCGGTATCAGAGCGGTGTGGCGGGCACCGGCATCGTCGGTTTGATCGAGGGAAACGATCCTTCATCCGGTTGTATTGCCCTGCGTGCCGATATGGATGCCCTGCCAGTCATTGAATTAAATAAGGCCGGATATAAGTCGGCAATACCTGGTAAAATGCATGCCTGCGGACATGATGTGCACATGGCCTGCCTGCTGGGCGCCGCAAAAATTCTCCAGTCAACCAAAGATCAGTTCAGCGGAACGGTCAAGTTGTTGTTCCAGCCATCGGAAGAGTCCTATCCCGGAGGTGCCATCACGATGATCAACGAAGGCGTTCTTGCGCATCCGGAGCCCCGGTATGTGATCGCGCAGCATGTGATAAACAACCTCAACGCCGGTGATGTCGGACTGAAATCCGGTCCCTACATGGCATCCACGGATGAGGTATTCATTACCGTGAAAGGAAAGGGAGGACATGCCGCCACCCCGAACCAGGTCATTGACCCGATTCTGATTGCCGCACACATCCTCATCGCCCTTCAGCAGATCGTCAGCCGGAATGCCGACCCGGGGATCCCTACCGTGGTATCGTTCGGGAAGATCGTTGGTGCAGGCCGTACCAATGTCATCCCCGATGAGGTGGTAATGGAAGGAACCGTTCGCACCTACAATGAATCGTGGCGCAGGGAGGTTCACCAGCTGATGGAAAAAATGGCAACCGGCATTGCAGAAGGAATGGGAGCCAGTTGCCAGGTAAGGATTTCGCATGGCTACCCCTTCCTGAACAATGACCCCGGCCTGACCGAAAAGTTGCGGGACCTGGCCTCCCGTTTTTTGGGATCTGATCATGTGAAGGAACTGGACCCCCGCATGACTGCCGAGGATTTTGCCTACTTTGCCGAACGCCTGCCATCCTGCCTCTACCGGCTGGGGATTACCAATGAGGCCAGAGGGATCAATTCAAATCTCCATACCGCCACCTTCGATGTGGATGAGCACAGCCTCGAAACAGGGATGGGCCTGATGGCCTGGTTCGCCTGCAATCTCCTTCAGCCGGAAAAAATGACTGAAACGCTGTGAGCAATTTTTTCAATATCATTCGTGACCCACTTTCAATTTCCTGTCACGTGTCACGCGTCACGTGTCACGCGTCACGTTCTTTGTGTCACGTGTCACGCGTCACGTGTCACGCGTCACGTTCTTTGTGTCACGTGTCAC
>JBAXVX010000070.1:0-7367 GCA_037128705.1 Bacteroidota bacterium
GTTGTTGGAATGATACCATGGGTTGAAAAGGAAAATACCGTTGACCATGCACTGAGATTCCCGCTTCCGCAGTTCGAGCGCACCCAAACATAATAGGTTGTACCCAGGGTGAGAGGCGTCATCGTATAGGTTGTTACACCGGCTGCGACAGAAGCTGTGGGAGTGGTGCTGATGGTCGGGGGTGTGGAGGAAGTGCTGTAATAGATATCGTATCCGCTTGCAGGCGCCGATGACGGTGGGGTCCAGGCGATGCTGGCCGAAGTCTGGGCGATGGCCGTTGCAGTAATAGCGGTGGGCGCACTACAAGGGGGCAGCAGACTAAACGTCATATCGGCTCCGTAATAGTTTGCAGAGCCAACAGTCCCCACAGCCCTGTAATGGTAGATGGAATTCGGGGTGAGGCCCGACAGCGTAGCAGTGATTGCGGTTGAGGTAGTCCCGGTGACAGGAGAAGGAGTGGCGGCCACACTGCTTCCGTAAGCGGTCGTGAGACCGTACTCGAAGGAAGTGACGACAGTTTGCGAACACGCATTCACCGTACCGTTCAGTGTTGCACCGGTCAGAGTGACTGAAGTCGCAGCAGTGGTAGCCACCTGGGTAAGTTCATACGCACCCATGGTTGGTATTGTTGCACGGGTTATTCCTGCATAGTCGGTGGTGACACCTGTTACTGGTGTTCCTGCTACCAGCAGGGGTTGCCGTGGATGAAGATCGGTGGAGGAAACAAATAAAGGATCTGTAGTGATTGAATGGGCATCCTGCCCCGTAGCAGTTTTCCAGGCAGCCAGATCGTTATAGGTAGTGCCATAATAATAGATAAGCGGTCCTGCAACAGTATACAAATCATTATAATCTATGTTCATCGAACTTTGGTCCAAGATATACAAGACACTATGCTTACCTGTTCCGCCCGGGCTCCTTAAGTTGGCAAAAATGTTGTTTTTAAATTCGAGGCCAGAGTTTATATAGTTACAAAAGGCATACGTTGATGATGTTGTAGTAGGAGGACCGCTGATATGGATGTCATTATAATATAGTTTCAAGGTCATAACGGTATATCCGTCATTATAAAATCCATAGATGACCGGGTTTGATGCAGCCCCGGCATCCAGGGATATGATGTTATTTGAGTATTCATTAACTGTTGTACTATACTGGCCATGGGTAAAGATTCCATATATAGTTGGCGTGAGGGCTGCATTTGTTGCAGAGATATTGAAGATCTTGTTTTTCCTGGCATTTACATAATTAACCAACATGCCATAGGCCGTCGGGGATCCGGAAGCAGCAGTCAGGGACCAGTTCCCGAAGATGTTGTTTTCCACCGCGTTGCTGGTATTGACCGAGGCAAGGTAGAGTCCGTAAAAAGTATTGGTTCCCGCATAGGAGATGGAGCCCGCAACAGTTTCACTGCCTACGGTGTTGTTCATGACGCTGAGAGGTCCGGTTCCGATATATATTCCGTAAAAATTTGAAGCCCCGGAACTGCTCATGGCAATATTCCGGATCATGTTGTTCGAAACTGTTAACGGACCAGCATCAGTGCCAAATGCATATATCCCAGCAAAGTGACCCGTGCCCGGATATGTCCAGGCACTCCCCTGGCAAAGTGGGGCCTGACCGCCAATATAATTGCCGGTTATCAGGTGGTTGAATGTCGCCGACATGGTGTAAATACCATATTGCGATCCGGTGGGTGGAGTAGAAGAATTATAAAAGATACTGTTTCCGCTGATGAGCGCGCCATTGGCAGCAGTAATCATGAGTATGCCGTAGGTGTTGAAGTTATACACGTTATTGTTCAGTACACTCCATGAACTGGTCTGGGAAGCACAGTAAATCCCTACATTGGGGATCCCGGTGGTCCCTGCGGTTGCATCACGTACATCGTTGCCCGAGATCTCGACCGAATTGTTACCGGTATTTCCAACGGTCACTGTTCCATAAGATGTCGAGTTGTAGTTACCCTCGATGGTCGAGTTTTTCAGATAACAGTTCTGAGAGCTGTTGTCGAACAGAATGGTGCCGGCTGTTGTAGCCGGTGTTGCCGTGGTATTCCGGAACGTGAGGTATTTGCCTGACTGTCCGTCGATGGTAACACGGCTTGCCCCGTTGGTCCTGATCAGGGCAGGTGTGGAGGCCGAATAAGTGAGGGTACCGCTGATCGTTCGTAGGGTGGAGGCATCAGGTTTAATCAGCAGGGTATAGTTTGAGCCTGAAGGGTTTTCGGTCCAGGCATTCAGGGCATAGGTGCCGGGTTCGATGAGATCGGCCGTGATGCTGATGATGGTATTCCCACTCAATACGCCGCAATTGATTGCTTCAAATGCACCACCCACACCGGTTAAATTCGGATAGGTTCCCGGGACTGTAATCGCTGTTGGAACGGTGCTATGTGTCGAAAAGGAATATACCGTTGACCACATACTGAGATTTCCGCTTCCGCAGTTCGAACGCACCCATACATAATAGGTTGTCCCCAGGGTAAGGGGCGTCATCGTATAGGCGGTGACCCCGGCTGCAACCGAAGCTGTGGGGGGGGTACTCATGGTTGGGGCTGTTGAGGAAGTGCTGTAATAAATGTCATATCCGCCCGAAGGAGCCGATGCCGGGGGTGTCCAGGCGATGCTGGCCGAAGTCTGGCAGATGGCTGATGCTGTGATAGCAGTGGGAGGGAAACAGGAATAGGTCTGGCTTACCTGGATGTCATCGAGGGTGATGTAATCCGCGTGGGGGTAGCTGTTGTGCCAGCCGTGGATGCCGATGTAATAGTCTCCGGTCGTTGCGGGAGCGAAGGATCCCGAAATTTGTGTGTAGCTTGTGGTAAGGCCTGTGGGAGATTGTATGGCGCCGGTCATCCCGCCAGGGGTATCAACAGTGCCGTATTTCAGTTCAATGGTGGCATAGGAGGGAGTTGAGCCATTCTGTTGCGCCCAGCAGGAAACGGTGTAATACATTCCTCCGGTGAGGGTAAATTTCCTGAACATCCAGGTATCCCCGTACATCCCTAAGGTTGCATCCCAGCTTCCGGTGCGTGGACCGCGGTTGAACGTCGTTTCGGAGCTGTTGGCCGTCCAGTATTTACCCCATGCTCCTCCAAACTGGGTCCAGCAACCTCCCACGGAGGTCTGATCGGTATACCCCGACTCGAAACCTTCGTTGAACGGAAGCACGGTAACCGCGTTGCAAAGCGTCGCGAAGGAGTAAACACTGGTCCAGGAAGCGCTGGAGCCGCCGCAGTTTGAGCGAACCCAGGCATAGTAAACCGTGTTGGCGCTCAATGAAACCATGGAATAGGTGGTTATTCCCGCGCCGACCGTAGCCGTGGGGACGGTGGATGAAGTCGGGGGCGTGGAGGAGGTGCTGTAATAGATGTCATACCCGTTTGAGGGAGGAGAAGAGGGGGCCGTCCAGTTAAGGGTCGCAGAACTGACAGTAATTCCCGTTGCGTTAACACCGACGGGCGTAAGACATTGGGGCGTGACCTCCATATGGAAATTGTCGACGTACCATCCACCCAAGTAAGACCCTTCAAATTCCCAGGCAATATACACGGTCGTCCCCGCATAACCCGTCAGCGTATAGGTGGGAGAGAGGGTCCAGTTTTCCGGACCAGCTCCCAGGTCGGCATTGATGGCAGTCCATTCCCCCACAAACGATTCGCCCGTAGTGGAGTAATACAGTCCGTGCTTGAAATAAGAACTCGGATTGCCATCCTTCTGATAAAAGCTGATATCAACAGATCCTCCAGCCGGAACAGTGATTGATTTTGAGATCAGCCAGATGGTGCCGTCGTACCAGCTGTAAGCGCAGCCGTCGGTTACCCCCCCCATCCCGAAAGTCGCAACCCAGTAATCTCCTGTGCCAGCCGATTGCCAGGAGACCCAGTCTAAAGGCAATTCATCATACGATGGAAAAGTTTCAGTAAAAGGCAAGGTGTATTGCGCCTGTGAGCTTCCGGCCCATGCAAGCAATACAAGCAACGATAGTACAAACTTCTTCATTTAGGAGGTTTTTTTGGTGGATTGTGACAGTGGTTGGTGGTTCCCTGGTTTAAGGCAGTGTTTTCAAAGCAGAACCCCCTCAAGGAATGTTCAAATGTAAGGCAATTCAGGCCACAAACAACGCCCGTATTGAAAATTGCGTTAATAAATTAACAAAGGAGGCGTGAGGCGAGTCATCTATTTCAAAAATCGAGAAATCGTCGACTTTTACCCTCTTTCAAAAGGGAGGGACAATGTCTGCACTTTGAGCTTCTGAACCTTTCTTCACACCTGCCAACGCACAATGCTTCATTGAGGCACGATACTTGAATCTGCCGGATATGCCGACCAAATTGACCAATTCAATGTTTCGCGGGAGGATGAATGGTACAACTTAAAAATGAAATCCCACCTGTATGCTGTATCGGAAGCCGAACTTCCATTTCGACTTATAGCCGATGAATTCGAGTTTTTCTCCGTTCAACAGGGCGCCGAGTAATGGAAACTGTTCCTCAACAGCCGCTACGAGTTCTTCGTCAATTACTTCAACCAGTGCGGGATCCAATCCCCCCGAAATTCCAAGTTCTCCCGAATAAAAACTGTAGGATGGTCCAAGCATCAGCAGATCGAGGGAGAACCGTTTCCAGAAAATGAACTGGTACCCCAGGTTCACCCCGAGGTTTACGACATTCAGTTTCCCATAGATCGTGGCATCATTCAGCAACGTGATTTTGACAAGATCCAGATGGTTCTCGAATTTAAAACCGTAGTACGACACAAATGCCCCTACATAGAGACCATCGGGTGCAGGACGGTTATTTCTGGGAATAATATAGTAGCGATAATCCAGCGCGACATTGATCCCGTATTTTTCCTTTGGAGTAAAGGTGACAATGCTATTCAGTTTGCTGAGGAACTTTAGCCTTGGCAGCAGGAGATATCCTGCCTGGATTGCAATGGATTGATTCCTGGTGATCAGCCGTTCATAGCTCAGGGTAAAATTTCTGACCTCCGAGAACAGTAACATGGGTGTCGGATTGAACTTGATCACATTCCGGTGATAGGGTTCCATCGGAACCGGTTTTTCCTTTTTTACATGTTTACCGAGGGAATCATTCGCCGGAACAAGGGTGTCATTTGCTCCAATGGCTACCATATTGACAAATAAAAGCGATAGGGATACAAGGAAAAACAGCAATATCCTGTTTTGCATAAGTCTCTAAATCAAGGTATCAAAGTTATGCAAAAAACAGCATATCCTTGTCTAACTATACAACCTGATAGGTTCGGTCATCATTCAGTCATCATACAGTCCTGATCTGATAGATTAACAACTTGCTTATAGAGGTACCCTTAGGTCTGTTTTTAGCCTCTCCAGGTAAAGTTTCCCTCCTGTTACAAAACCAGCGGATGTGGCTTATCCCGGGGGCCTACAATTGATTTTTGAATCAGAAGGGAAAGAACCGCAACCCGATATTTATCGCATTTAGAAGGATAAGGGGGCACCCTGTTATTCGCTTTTCAGCCCAGCCAATTCATGCCTTATTTCAGTGGCATAATCTTTTGGGGTAAGTCCTGTCATTGATCGGAAGGCGCGGTAAAAAGAGACGGAAGAGTTAAACCCCGAGGCGATGTAGATCTCCGAGAGGTTCAAAACCTGTTTACTATGAATTTTTTGTCCGATGATCTTTTTGGCCTCATCGACCCGGTAGCGGTTGACAAAGCTGCGGAAATTGGAGTCGCTGTTTTCGCTGATGGCCTGGTAGAGGTATTTTTGGTTGGTGCCAAGGATTTTGATCACCGATTTGATGTTCAGTTCGGGATCAAGATAGAGTTTCTGACTGTCGAACATATCCCGCAACTCGGTGAAGAGTGAAATCTGGGAGGAAAAAGCAGGTTTCTCCTTCATGACGTTTCCGTCATCCGGTGTTTTTTGTGTTACATTTTGCTTCTCCGCCTCTTTCAGGTTTCTCCACTCCATCCAGAAACGGGTTTCCATAATCTCCCGGTCGAGATATTTTTCCTTTTTGTAAAGCTCTTTTTTGAATCTTCTGTTTCGCTGGATGTAGATGAACTGACCCCCGGCCAGCATAATAAATATTAAAATTACCAGGATCAGCACCTGCGTATTGCGCCGTTTTTCCGTTATTTCAACAAGCTGGTTTGCGATGGTCAGATCTTTGTCTTTCACCTGGAGCGTCAACATCAGTTCGTTCAACTCCTGCTTTTGCCTTTCTCCTTTAAATTGCTCATTCTCCAACATAAAGGACTCCAGGAAGCTGAGTGCCTTTGTAATATCTCCCGATTCCTTATAAGCGACATACATCATGCTGTCAATTTTCATTTTGAGTACCGGGTAGGGCTGTTCACTGAGCAAACTGAGCGCTTTCAGGCCATAGCCAATGGCCTCCCTGAAATTTCCACTTTCCACCGCCCCTGTGGTCAGGTTGCTGAATCCCATGGCGAGAAATTGACTATTGCCGATCTTTTCAGCGATCTCATTGGCAAGCAGCAGGTATTTCTTCCGTTCACTGTAATTCTTCATCACGAGATAACAATCGGCCTTCATCCCATAGATATAAACCAGGTTGTCGTTTTGCTGAAATTTTTTAGCAAAATCAGCTGCCTGGCTGAGAAAATACAAACAACTGTCATTGTTTTTAAGATGGAGGAAGTTCAATCCGATGTTGAGGTTACTGACTGATAAATTGAGGCTGTCATTCATTTTTGTGGTCAGGATCTGCGCATTGCGAAAAAACTGCATGGCCTCATCATATCTTTTGTTTTGCGACAGGATGGTTCCCAGCGAAGTATAAGCATTCCTGCAGAGTTTATCATCCTTGTTCCGTTCCCCAAACGAGAGCATGAGGCGGGTAAAGAAGAGGGCGCTGTCGAGTTTGCCTGCGTTGTTATAGGCATAGGCTACAGATTTCCAGGCATCTACAACGAGGGTCGAATCTTTTGATCTTTTCGAAAGTGCGAGGGCCTCCAGTCCCAGTTTCAAGGCTGCATCAATGTTCCTCAGGCGTAACTGGGCGATGCTCATCCTGTTCTTAAAATAGAGGGTCCGGTCGATATCAGATGCGGGCGTGCTTTTCAGTTTGTCGCCGATCAGTTTTGAGGCCTCCTCATATCTGGAATGGTTTATCAAACGTTCGACTGCGGTATCGGTAAGTGGTTTTCCGACATATGACTTACCATAACAGCTAAGGGCCAGGATCCCGGAAAGAAAAAAAAGTGCAAAAAAACTGCAGGATCTGGGCATGAAGAAAACTTTGAATGGATACAAAAATAGGAAAAAGTTGATAATATTTCTTGCCGGAAGAAAATAATTCTACTTTGGTAAATTGAATTCATAATATCGGTTGATGTCGTTTTGCCTTT
>JBAXVX010000071.1:0-7293 GCA_037128705.1 Bacteroidota bacterium
ACCAATGACCAATGACCAATGACCAATGACCAATGACCAATGACCAATGACCAATGACCAATTTTTCCGTCACGCGTCACCTGTCACGTTTAAATTTTCAACAACGCAGTCATCGGATTCAGCATCCCCCTGGCCTCTTTGAGATAGATTTTCACAGTTCCGACCTTGAGGGTGGCTTCCACATACACAGGCAGTTTGTTTTTATCAGCCGTAAGCCAGACAATCAAATCGGAATTCTCCTTGAAAAAACTGATGGTGCTGTTCATCTTTATCACAAATTTGCTGCAATGATAACTTTTTCCATCGCGTGTCTTGATGATCCCTTTTCCCTGGGCAACGAGCTTCAGCGTGGTCGGTTCATTGTTGTACAAAACCGAAAGCGGAATGACGGTACCCGGTCTCAGATTTTCGATCTCTATCGTGCGCGGAAAGTACAGCGATGAAACCATATCATTCATGCATTTTGCCAATGAAACCTGCCCTTTGGTCACCGGATCCTTGTTTACCTTCAGATTGTAATAGAGGAAGGACTGGGCAGGATAAAAGAACTGCGTGAGCAATACGGTGTTGTCGTCATGCGTGGTGTAGCGCTGAAACTTCACCGGCTGCCAGGTTTGACTCACCACCCACGATTCGTACGAATCGCGCACCTTGAAAAGATGGTCGTAGGTAGGATAGGTCCTCCCGTTGAGCTTCATGTGCAGCACATCTTTTCCCCCCTGCACCTCCTTCACCGTGGAAAAGGTGACCAGGGCGATATTCGTCCATACCGGGCCCACCTGGTAGGAGACATCATAGGTGAGTAATTCGCCCGGACCCACGGCCGTATTGCCTGTGAAACATTGTGAAGCAGCAAAAGTGGTCGCCAGCAGACAACAGACCAGGATGGAAATTGAAATTAGGGAGATTCTGCGCATGGTATTGTTTTTTTAAGGTTAAACTGAATCTGAAATATTTTTCAAACTTACAAAAAAACAGCTTTCTGAATAATTTATTACTTTTACCCAAAATAAAATCTTTCATCCGCGATCACAACGCCTTATGCTGCTATATAATTACCTTGAACCTTTAACATGAAACCTTTCACCTCACGACTTCTAATCCTTATAACCTTCCTGGTGATCCCGTTCTTCATGCGGTCACAAACAGGAGGTACCGGAATGGTTAATCTGCAAAATGTTGTGCCCGACAGCACAAAAAAAGTTGCGACTCCGTTGCCGGAACTCACCCTGCCGGTAACCACGAAGCAGGAAGCTGTGGCCGAAGCAGCCCAGCGGGTGATACAGACAGCGGCAGCCAAAACTGGTGGTCCGACCATTTACGGACACTCTCTGTTTACTGATCAGTCGCTCGAAGTATTTCGCACCACCGATGGCACGCAGGCGCCCGAAACATATATCCTTGGCGCGGGCGATGAGCTGAGAATCACGATTTTCGGGGCATCGCAAAACGATATCCAGGTAAAAATAACCAAGGAGGGCTATATCGAACCCGCCGGGGTTCCCAAAATTTTCCTTCAGGGTTTATCCCTTGCCCAGGCTCGAGAGCTGATCATCGGCAGGTTGTCGGCCTCCTATGCCTTTCAGTCCGACCAGATTACGGTTACCATCGCCACAGCACGCACGGTACTGGTGAATGTTTTCGGCGAAACACGCATCACAGGCGGGTTCCAGATTTCGGCGCTCAATTCGGTTTTCAATGCCCTATCGGCTGCCGGAGGACCCACCGATATCGGGTCGGTACGCAACATACAGCTTATCAGGGGGACCAACCGGAAAAGTATCGACCTCTATGTCTTCATGAGCAATCCAACCTATTCGTTTCAGTTTGACCTGCAGCAGAGCGATATCCTCTTTGTTCCGGTGGCTCAAAAAATCGTCGCAATCGAAGGAGCGGTGAACCGGCCCATGTTGTATGAGATGCTTGCCGATGAATTGCTCGCCGACCTGATCCATTATGCCGGAGGAGTAAAAGTAGATGCCTATACCGATTTTGTGCAGATCCAGCGTTACGAAAATGATGCACCCCGCCTGTTTGAGTGGAACCTGGCCGAGATCCTCTCGGGTAAGTTGAAAGTACCTTTGCAAAATGGAGACATTGTGCGCATCAAGTCGATGGCAAAACCGATTGACCGGTTTGTGGAGGTATCAGGAAAAGTATTTTATCCCGGCAGGTATGACCTGGTCAAAAATTCAACGCTTGGCGGTGTACTGAATAACGCGCAAACAACCACCCAGGCCGACCTTTCCCTGGTATTTTTGGAACGGATGAGGTTTGATGGAACGGTTGAGTACATCACTGTTCCCTGGGCTGAAATGAAGGCGGCAGGGAAAGATTTTCCGCTGAAGAGCGCCGACCGCATCAAGGTTTCGGAGCAGGCAAGGTACAAGTTTATCGGCACTATTGCAGTTGAAGGAGACGTTAAGGAGCCCTTCGAAAAGACCCTGGCCATGGATGATCGGCTACCGGTAAAATCGGCCATTGAAATGGCTGGCGGACTGAATCCCACAGCCAACAATATAGCCTATATTTTCAGGCGCGACCTTCTCAATCCCGTGTTGATGAAGTATATTCGTATTAAACTCGACAGCGCCAAAGATGTTTTGCTACAACCCGGCGACCGGTTGCATGTTTACGATAACACGGTATTTACCAACATCGCGGAGGTGCGTGTATCGGGCGCGGTAAAGAATCCACAAACACTGACCTATGCTCCCGATTTCACGATCCGCGATCTGATCACCACGGCCGGAGGCCTTACAGTGGGAGCAGCCCTGAACTACATTAAGGTATTCCGCACCATCATGTCGCCTACCGAACCGGCCAAACAGGAGATGATCACCCTGGAGATGGACAGCAATTACAGTGTCATCAACCCGCCCAACTTTGTTCTCCGGCCATACGATCATGTGGTGGTTCCGTTAACGCCAGCTTTTACACTGGGGCGCTTGGTAGAGATCAATGGCGAAGTAAACTACCCGGGCATGTATGTTCTGGCAACCAAGCAGGTCTCGCTGAGTGAGGTGATCGAGCTGGCGGGTGGGTTGCTCGAAAGCGCTGATGCAGAGGGAAGCCTGCTGTACAGGGCCCTGAACAAGATCGGGTACATCACCATCGATGCGGGCAAAGCAATTCGGATGAAGGGAAATTTAAAGAATGATCCGATATTGATGGAGGGTGATGTGATCACCATCCCCCGATTGGAGAATACCGTCACCATCGGTCATACAGGCACTGTAATGGCAGAATACAAGGGCGCCGATGGCGCGATCAGTCTTGTGTATCAGGGACCCAAATCGGCGAAGTGGTATGTCAATAATTTTGCCGGAGGGTTTTTGCCAAAAGCAGACCGGAGCAGTGTTACCGTGGTCAAAAAAAACGGACAAATGAAGGGAACCGGCAGGACCATTTTGTGGATCCGCAAATACCCCAAGGTATCCACGGGAGCCAGGATTAATGTAAAGATGAAACCCCAGAGCAAGTGACGAATGACGAAATAAAACCTGAAAATATATGACAGAACCAGAAGAAAAAAACGCTGACGAAATAGATATTATGGAAATTGTCCGCAAACTCTGGGCCGGGCGAAAAACCATTCTTATTTCAACGGCCATCTTTTTCGGGATCGGGATTTTACTTGCTTTGATTTCACCTAATGAATATATGTCGCAGGTTTCCCTTCTGGTCGAAGCCGGTGGATCAAATCCTGCCGCAACTTCCGGAATTTCGGAAAGGCCTTCAAATTTGTCGGGTGGTCCCACCAGAGGATATTCTGAAGCGCTTACCCCGGCCTTATATCCCCTGGCCATAGGCAGCACCCTCTTCAGGCGCGAAATGATCGGGCAGCAGGTAACCGATTCAAAGACGGGAGCAAAAATGACCCTGGCGCAATATTTCGAAAAATATCCCCCCACCACGCTTTCGGAGATACTCAGAAAGTACACGCTCGGACTTCCGTCAACAATTATCGGTGCGATCAGCGCAAAGAAGAAAACAGATACGGCAGGTCCGGCCAACCGGTACATCCCCCCGGTCTCCCGTCAATCAACTGCCCCCGCCATGCCTGGTTTCCGTTTATCGGACTTTGGAATTGCGGGCGATGATTCGGCATCGGTTGAACTCACGCCCTACGAAAAATCGAAAATCGGACCACTTGCAAGCCGAATCAAGGCTGAAATCAAGAAGGGGTCGGGCAATTTGCTGGTGATCAGCGTTACCATGGCTGATCCTGTCGTGGCAAAGGAACTTGCCGGCTTTGTGGTAACCACCCTTACCCGGTACATCACCGATTACCGGACACGAAAAAACAAAAACGATTATCAATTCATCGATGGGTTGCATGCTGAGGCCGAAAAAAAATATAAGCGGGCGCAGCAAATCCTGGCCTCGTACCGCGACCGCAACCAGTTTGTGATCATGTCGGCAGCCCGCCTCGAAGGAGAAAGCCTGCAGGCCGAGTATTCCCTCGCGTTAAATGTATATACCACCTTATCGCAGCAATTGGAGCAGGCCAAGATCAATGTGCAGGAAAACACCCCTGTTTTTACGTTGATTGAGCCCCCTTCCGATGCCAGTAAAATATCGGGCGCCAATAAAATATTCATGATTATGATATTCCTGGGCATATTGGCAGGAGTGGGCGTTGTGTTTGGGAAACCAGCCCTGGCCAAATTCAAAAAAAACCTGCTGGAAGCCGACAAAAATTAATGAAACTTGAAACCTGAAACCTTATTCCTTCTCTCAGTCCCCTCGATCCCGGTTGATCTGCGGTTCCTGGTGATCCTCACCATCTTTCTTTCGGCGGCGGCGTTCGTGATGAGTGCCTTCTCGGTGTTTTTATTTTTCAAATTCTACCGCGATACCATCAAGCCCCTGCCGGTCCTGGTGCACAGCGTTACCGAAAACAGCATCTCCCTGCGGCTGGTCAACAGCGGCAACAGCCCCTTTTTCATCTCGAAGTTTTATGTTTCCAAAGATGGAAAGGTTTCGGGCTCCATCGCCGATTTCCTGCCCCTGGTGGATGAGGATACCGGTTACCTCTCCCTGTCGATCATCCGCGAAGGGATGAAGGTGATGCCCGAACAGTCGGTCAAGATCTTCGAGTTCGACCTCACCTGGTTCGATGCGGGGGTTGACCTGGAGAAGATCCGCGACATCATACGCCACCTCGACGGGCTCACCTTCGAAGTTCACTGCCACGACATCGGAAAACGCTATAAAACCACTATACGCAAAAGCATCACACTCGACCAACCTTAGCGCTCGCAGCTTCACACCGCCGCTACGGTGTCACTGTGTTCCACCTGAGGCGGCTTGTGCGAACTGCTTCGCTCCAATAAACGTCCAAAATCGTATATCTTAAATCGTAAATTCCTTGAACCGCTCTCTTCCCCATTACCTGATCTCTATCGCTGATGCCGCCATCGTCATCCTGGCTGTTTGGCTGGCCTATTTGCTGAGGTTTAACTTTGCCATACCGGCGTCGGAGATTGCCGAAATACCCATGGTGCTGGGATCCATCACGGTGGTGAGGGTATTGCTCCTCTTAACGACCCGGAGCTATATCGGCATTGACCGGCATGAGGGCCTTACCGATACCTTCAAATTCATCCTGATCCTTATCCTCGGCAGTTTCATCTTCATCCTGGCCGATTTCATCAGCTATTACCTGGTCAACCAGCGGCTGTTCATCCCCCTTACCATCATCATCCTCGAATTTCTGCTCACCACGGTATTGCTCCTTTTCTTCCGCAGCCTGATCAACGGCGGAAGAGCGGGGATAGATATAAAAAGTGCTTCTGGAAAAAATGTTAAAGTCCTTGATTTTCCCCTGCCTCCGGCTTTTTGCGCCACCGTAGCCGGAAAACGGATCCTGATCACTGGTACGGGAAGCAACATGGGGCGGGAAATGACGGCCCTGCTTATCCGCTGCCGTCCGGCCGAACTCATCCTGGCCGATGCAGATGAACAAACCCTTGAAAAGCCGGAACTGCTCAAAGCCGGATATCCCGGGGTGAAGATCACGGTCTGTCGACTGGAGATGGCTGATATAAAAGGCCTGGAAGAACTGGTTGCACTCCACAACCCCCACCTGGTCATCCATGCCGGGAGATCATCACCTGAAAACAACCTGGATAAGGCGCGGAAGATCATCCTTCAGTCGGGAAAATCAATGGATCAACCTGTTCATTAAGATGAGGCAATGAAATTTGATGAGCAAATAATTCTTTTTGCTAATTTTGTATCGGAGACTGTGAAAAAGATGCATAGTGATGGAAGAAATAGGTCACTTTGATGAACAATTGAAAAACCGGATCATTGGCGCACTTAATGGTTCAGGTGTGCGAAAAGTTATTCTGTTCGGCTCCTATGCTACCGGACAGGCTGATAAAGATAGCGATATTGACCTACTGGTCGTGACTGATGAAGTCTATATTCCTCAAAGCTTTTCAGAAAAAATGAAAATCAAGGTCCGGATAGCCAAAGCGCTTTCATTTATCCGTGAATCATATTCATTAGACCTGATTGTTCATACAAAACCGATGTACCAACAGTTCGTGAATTTGAAAAGCGCTTTTCAACGTGAGATCGATTCAACAGGGATTATCTTGTATGAAAAAAATGACTGAAGCGTGGCTTGAAGCCGCACAGGATGATCTTTCTGCTGCTATTCAATTACTTCTGCTCCCTGCCGGGAAACCATCGGGCGATGAGGCGAAATCATTCGTTAACTTAGCCTCACTGGTACTCCGGGAAGCAAAGCAATTTTTGAATAAGTAAATTAAAGGATTACCATTTCAGCTAAGACCTGAAACCAAAAAAGGGAGCCCGCATCGCTGCAGACCCCCCTTCTCAAAATGAGTAGTCCCTATCTAAAGGGTAATAGAAAGCTCGGCCGTATGGCCGGGGGTATCGGTGGCTTTGGCGGTGATGGTGGCTCCTGCCACATCCTGTAAAGCCACGGTGGCGGTGAACTCATAATTTCCCGTGGCCATGTTAAGCGCACAGGCGCCCTCTTCGATCGTGAGTAAACCTGAACAAATGACAGACGACAGTCATCCGTCATCGGTCATTGTCCCTTGAGTTGCAACCAGGATATGAAAGGTTGAGGTAATAGATGAGTTACCGGCAAGTTTTGGAGTTACTCTTCTAAATATTTGTTTCCTAATAAAGAAACAAATATTTTTGCACAAACGTTTTTAATATGACTGCAAAATTTCGGGTTCAGTTTTTAGAAGAAGCAGCATGGTTTCTTGATAATCTTGACGAAAAACCAAGAGATAAAATTATTTA
>JBAXVX010000072.1:0-7242 GCA_037128705.1 Bacteroidota bacterium
CAAAGAGTTGTATTTGAAGATATTTGAAGAATTTCCAGCTTTGATCTGGCGTTCAAGATTGGATAAACTATGTGATTATTTTAATAAAACCTGGCTTGAATTCACCGGAAGAACCATGGAACAGGAATTTGGAAATGGTTGGACTGAAGGGGTTCACCCCGACGATTTTGATCTCTGTTTAAAAACGTATGTTGAGGCATTTGATAAACGGGAAGCCTTTCTGATGGAATATCGCATGAAAAACAAATTTGGAGAATATCGGTGGATACGGGATTTTGGAAGACCTTTTTTCGATCTGGATAATTCATTTTTAGGCTACATTGGATCTTGTTACGATGTCACGGAAATTAAGGACAATGAATTGAAGCTTATTGAATTGAATGCAACTAAAGACAAGTTTTTTTCTCTTATTGCACATGACCTGCGGGGACCTTTTAACGGCCTTCTTGGCTTTACCAGAATGCTGGAAAATAAACTGCCAACAATGACTCAAGATCAGGTTCAAAAGATGGCCACGTCAATGAGAAAATCAGCGACCAATCTTTATAATTTACTTGAAAATCTTTTGGAATGGTCTCAAATGCAAAAGGGAGTGAATATCATTGATCCTGAGTCGTTCGTTGTAATCTCAGAAATTATTGAAAGTATGTCTGATATCCAGGAATCGGCTATCAGGAAAGGGATTAACCTCAAGTATGATATCCAGAGTGATTTGAGGGTATATGCCGACAGACACATGTTCGGTGCCATCATTCGTAACTTAGCTTCCAATGCGATAAAGTTTACCACCGGAGGAGGTAACATTGTCATTGGGGCAAAACCTATGGATGATAATTGGGTGGAATTCTCAGTAGTGGACCAGGGTATCGGAATGAATCAACATATGCTGGAGAATCTTTACAGATTGGATGTCAAAACAAACCGGAAAGGCACCGACAAAGAGCCCAGCACCGGATTGGGATTGATCATCTGCAAAGAGTTTATTGAAAAACACGGAGGAAAGCTGAGGGTTGAGAGCGAAGAAGGCAAAGGAAGCACATTTTGCTTTACTTTACCGACTAAAAAAGGGGACAGAATAACCCATCAGCATACCAATCAGTGAGAAGGAGATTCCTGTACAATCATTTTCTTTACGATTCTTGTTTCGGGTGTTTGCAAAACCATAAAATAGATCCCGCTGCACCCCGGTTGTGCAATAAATTCCCGGTCGTGGCATCCGGCTGGTAAATATTCGCTGACCAGGGTCCTGAAAGGATTCCCGTTCACGTCATATACAACCAGATTCACCATGCCTGATCTGGGTGTATTAAAACTGATCGTGGTTGAATGGGAGAAAGGGTTTGGAAAGTTCTGCCACAGACAATACCCCATTGCGTTGGTTCCATCAGATACAGAAGTGACTACGGTTGAATCAAGGTCATAATGGCGGAGGAGGGCATAGTTGAATTCGGAAATAAAGAGATCATGGGTGTCGCTGTCGTAATAAAAGACCGGCATGGCAATCCCCGATTGCTGAAAGAGCACACGGGATGAGGTAAGTGCAAAATTGGCCGCATCATATTCGTTCACTTTAACTTCGCCCCCGATGGAAGATATCCCGAATATTTTGTTTTCGCCATCGAGGTATCCCAGGAAGTGTTCCGCAGCAGGAAGTGATGCGACGACATGATAGTTTACGGGGTTAAGAATTTTATTTCCGAAGAACAAATTTCCTGAAGCCGCATCGTATGCCATCAAATTGCTTTCGAATACCGAGCCATTGGGCCATGCGGAAGAGAGGTCGGCTGAATCGATCAATGCAAGAGAATTTTCATCGAAGATCTTCAGCTTCTTTTCGGTTTTTTGAAGTACCAGGAGCTTGTTTAGCGGCGGGAAGGTGATCAGTTGTATAATTCCGATGCCATAATGTTCCTCCTCATTGAAATGAAACCCGGGAATTGAAATGACATCCTCTTCCGTCAGCGTTTGCGCATTCACCTTAATCATGCATCCAAATTCAGGGAAACTGATAAAAATACGATGGCTCGGTTGATCGAGGTACATGGTTGGAATGGCATCTTTGCGTCCTTCAGGGATCGAAAGCATAATGGTGCCTGTTTTTTCGTTGGTGTTGCAATTGAACACCGAAACAGAACTCTCAAATTCATTCAATACGAACAATCTTCCAAGCAGGGAATCGACCACCACGACACAGGGCCATACGCCCGCCTTCTTTTGAGTTAAGCCATGCGTGTTTTTATCGTAGGTGATCACCCGGCTGCCGCCCAAACGTTTGGCAATGTACAAGCGCTGACCGTCGGGAGAGAGTGCGAAATCATCTGCCGATTCCCCGATATCCACCGAGTCGATCTCGTTGGTCTGAAGATTTAAAAACTCCAAATAACCGCTGTGCATGTCCGGAACAATGAGGATGTGCCGGGTATTGTCCATGGCCAGTCTCGCTGTTTTATCTCCCATTTTCACAGAATCCAGGGCCGAAGTTCCGGGGATATGCTTGTATATTTTGCTCCAGCTGCCATGTTCTCCCTGGCCCGAATATCCATCCTCATTGGTCATGAACAGGGTCTGTAAGTAGGATGAATAGACCTTTTCGGTGGTTTCCATGCTTGTGCTGACCTCCGATACGATCGTTTTTGTCGAAATTCGGATGGTCTTAATATCATTTACGCCAAACGCGAACAACCGGTCATTCGCAATATCCAGCAGCAATTCTCCCAAAATATTTGCCGACGGAACATAGATCGTGTTCAGCAAAGGGTAGGGGGCTGCGGAAGAGAATGCTTTGATGACCATGTTGGGACCCACCAGGTTGCGTGAAACCGCGTAAATAGCATGATTCGTTTTGTCGAAACCGATGTCACCCATCACATATCCTGCCGGGAATGAATCGATGACGCTCATATCATTGCCATTAAGTATTTTTATCCGGTTGTTATCAGCCAGAAAAATATGGTTGTTGATTTCGTCAAAACAAATCCCGTTGCAACTGTTCTGGTAGGCGTACGTTCCCGCTACCTGGCTGTTTAATGGATTGATGAGATAGGTGATCACGGGGGAAGTTTCGGGTGTGGTTGCCAGCAAAAATCCATTGGAGGGATTGCATTCCAATTCGTTTTTAAGTCCGGCAAACGGAAGTTCAACTGAACCTGTCTCCGTTATGGTTTCCAGGTCAACAACGGAGGCATATTCTGTCTGAAAACCCGATGCATAAGCTTTTCCGCGCACTTCATCAACGGCAACATCGAAAATTTTCAACACATTTTTGTGTTCGCTTACCAGCGCATTTTTTATGTCGACCTGGTTGACCAAATAGTAACTTGAAGTTTGTGATGACCCCATCATACAAGAGATCATGACCAAAACCAGCAGCAATAATTTTGTTTTCATATTCCTGTGATTTGAAAAGCAATAGCTTAACCTTCCCGATCGGCCATAGAGGTCGTCTTTGGTGATTCTACACAAAGATACATCGATGACAAATAAAACATTCATCATCATAAAACATTTTGTCTCAAAACAATGTTATACCTTTATCATGTTATTGACCGGGATGAGATCTGTCAGAGAGGTTCCCTTTGTTTAAACTCCTTTTGTAAATACCATAAATTAAATATTCAACCTAACATCAAATACCATGAAAAAAATATCATTCTTTTTATTGTTCATCGGGGTCATATTTACACTGCAATCCTGCAAAAAAGACACCCCCATTGAAGTGAGTGACCCGTACGGAATGTTTCAATATTCCATTAAGTCCAACGGATGGGTGACCTTCACCAACACCTCTACGGATGCAACTTCGTTTTTGTGGGATTTTGGTGATTCTACCACATCAACCTCCGCTGTGACAACCTTTGACCATCAATATCAAAATGCCGGAGTTTACAAAGCCGTGCTTAATGCTTATGGGAATGGCAAAGTTGCCAGTGCCTGGGCCCAGATAACCATTGCCTCTGAAACTGCATCTGTCATATTTTACACCTACCATAAATTTTGGACATCCAACAGCATATACGTGAATATCGGAACCGATACGATGATGATGCTTGGTTATCAGAGTCCGGGCTCTTTACCGCCGGATTGTGGAAGTTTTGGCTTTCCGAACTTTCACAAACCATCGGGAACCTATACCTATGAAGCCCGGTTTACCTATAATGATTACGTCAATAACTGGTATTTCTATACTACAGGTGCGGTGACTTTTAAGCCGGGATGCACGCAGGTGAATCTCAGTAACTGGGACAGCAGCCTTGTAAAAACATCAAAGTTCAGGAGAAATTGATGTCAATTTTTCCGTCATGAATAAAAAACATAACAATTCCGACTCCGAAATCCTCCGCCAAAAGGCCGAAGATTTTCTGAAAAAGAAATCATCAAGAAAGGCCTCG
The DNA here is from genome assembly GCA_037128705.1 of Bacteroidota bacterium. Taxonomy (GTDB): domain Bacteria; phylum Bacteroidota; class Bacteroidia; order Bacteroidales; family FEN-979; genus CAIVAT01. The sequence continues at coordinate 4,389 of JBAXVX010000072.1, forward strand.
CAACTTTCTGAAGTTGAAATGCTGAAACTCATTCACGAACTCGATGTGCATCAGGTGGAACTGGAAATGCAGAACGAAGAGCTCATGCATGCAAAAGAGCAGCTGGCAAAAGCTGCAGCTGATAAATATGCTGAATTATACGATGCTGCCCCTTCAGGATATTTTACCTTGTCCCAGGAGGGTGAAATAACCGAGATAAATCTTACCGGAGCAAGTATGCTTGGTAAAGAACGTTCGTTGTTAACGAATAGCAGGTTTGGCTTTTTTATTTCCGATGATACAAGACCTGTTTTCAATCTCTTTCTTGAAAAGGCATTTAGCAGTAAAGCCAAAGAAACCGCTGAGGTGACCTTGCAAACCAGCACGAAACTGCCACTGTACGTTCACCTGACAGGTATCGTAAATCAAAAAGGAGAGCAATGCCTGGTAACTGCAGCTGATATCTCCAAGCTCAGGCAGGTGGAGCAGGCTGTTAAAGAAAGTGAAGAAAAATACCGAAATGTTTTTGCTGCCGAGAGGGATTCCCTTTTCCTCATTGACAGGGAAACACGAGCCATTCTTGATGTCAACGATGCCGCATGTGGTCTGTATGGATATTCATGGCAAGAGATGCTGAAATTGAAAAATTCAGATTTGTCTTCTGAGCCGGAAGAGACTAAACGGGCCACAGCAGAATTCAGGGACAGAATAGATTTGCGATATCATAAAAAAAAGGATGGAACAATTTTTCCTGTAGAAATTTCGGCAAGCCTGTTCATTCTGAAAGACAAAGAGGTTATTCTTGCCTCGATCCACGACATTACCACCCGTGTACAAGCGGAATTGTTAATGAGGCAGAACGATACACGCTTAAAAGAAGCGCAGGCAGTGGCAAAGGTTGGCAGCTGGGAAACCGACCTGTCCACGTCGAAGGTAATATGGTCTGATGAAACCTATCGGATCTTCGGAATTGATCATGACAGTTTCCCGAATTCTCATCCGGATTTTTTAGAATTCGTTCATCCTGACGATCGTGTTAAGGTAGATGAAGCATATGCGGGGTCGATTGGTACAAAATCCGTTCACAATTGAACTTCGGATCATCACACCCAAAGGGCTCATAAAGTTCATTGAAGAGCGCTGGCATATTTTATATAACGATCAGGGACAACCATCAAAGGCAGTGGGCACTTGCCAGGACATTACCGAACGAAAGCAGACCGAGGAGGAGTTGCAACAGGCTTATACACGGTTGGCATTGGCTGCACGGGCCAGTGGTGTCGGTGTGTGGGATTATGATATTGTCAACAATATCCTGTTGTGGGACGATCAGATGTTTGAACTTTACGGAATTGACAAAAAGAATTTCAAAGGCGCATACGAAGCCTGGCGCAAAGTTATTCATCCTGACGATGCGGCAAGGGGTGACCAGGAATATCAAATGGCGCTGCATGGTGAAAAAGAGTATAATACGGAGTTTCGGGTACTCGTGCCCGATGGAACTATCCGGTATATCAGAGCGCTTGCGGTTGTTCAACGCGATGACTCCGGAAAGCCATTGCGTATGATCGGAACCAATTGGGATATTACTTCCCTGAAGAACATCGAACGACAATTGCGCAAGAGCGAAGCGAATCTTAAAAAAAACAATGCCGAAAAAGACAAATTCTTCTCCATTATTGCCCATGATTTGCGCGGCCCTTTCAATGGATTTTTAGGATTGTCTAAAATGATGGCTGAAGAGTTGCCCACCTTAACCGTAGAACAGGTCCAAAGGATGGCATCAGGCATGAGAAACTCCGCAGCCAATCTGTACAACCTGCTCGAAAACCTGCTGGAATGGTCGCGCCTGCAAAGGGGAATAACCCCCTTTGAGCCTGAGCCGTTCTTGTTGATGTCTATGATGGCTGAAAGTATGCACCCGGTAATGGATTCCGCAAACAAAAAGGAGATTGAGATCAGCTATGAAATCCCTGCCGATCTTGAAGTGTTTGCCGATAAGTATATGCTGGCATCAACCATCCGCAACCTGGCCTCCAATGCCGTGAAATTCACCCGAAAAGGAGGAAAGGTCACCATTTCAGCAAAGCCGGCTCCCGGCCATTCAGTTGAAATTTCAGTCAGGGATACCGGCATCGGCATGAGCCCTCAAATGGTTGCCGGTTTATTCAGGCTCGATGTTAAATCTAACCGCAAGGGCACCGATAATGAACCCAGCACGGGGCTGGGATTACTCCTTTGCAAGGACTTCGTCGAAAAGTATGGTGGGAAGTTATGGGTGAAAAGTGAAGAGGGAAAAGGCTCCGTGTTTTATTTTACAATCCCTTACCATGTGAAGGACTGACATGGAATATCATTCCAAGTGGTGTTTCAGAAGAAGAAGGGATATGCCGACCAAATTGACCACCTTGTGCCGATTAAACATACCGCGCTAAATGTCTGATAATAAAATAACTAAGATGATCCATTCGATCGGCCTGGGATGGTTTTCTCCACTGGCTTCTCCATAATAATCCTGAAGTAAACTGATCCACAGGTCCTGAAGTTGTGTCAAGTTGATTTTTAAAGTTTTCCTTCGTACAGGTCTTCAATTGGAAAAATCAAATCATAATCGTTCCAATTAAGATTTCCATCAACGATCTCATAATTCTTAAACTTAGCTTCATCTAAATACTTTCGAATCGATGGATGCAAAGATGTTTCTAAAAAAGGTTTAAAATCAACAAGACGATTAAATCCATCGCTAAATGAAACTCTTATCGCAAAATCACCAATGTAACGGGCAGATTTAATCTGAATGAAATCAACGTTATTGTCAAGATACTCTTCAGTTATTTTCATTTGATCCTGGTGTTAATTTTTTCAAATTCAATAT
>JBAXVX010000073.1:0-7061 GCA_037128705.1 Bacteroidota bacterium
AAACTAGCCGCCGCGTTTATTTATTTGATTTTTAACCCTTGATTCACATTATTAAGGTAACTGGGAATCCTGAACCTGATTTTTACTGTTGGCACGAAATTACTCTGAACCATCGCAAGGGCTGTGCCCATATTTTCGTCAATTTTAACAGACATAAGGGTGGCTTTTATATGACTAAGACAACGGAGGAGTCAAAAAGGTGGCAGGGTGTTGAATATTTTTTTTTCCTTGCCAGCATTTATTAAACAGTTGACTCTGCGGATAAACGTATAAAAAAAGACCAGCTAAAAGAACAGCGGCCTACCAACCGTGAAAATTTATCGCGTCACGATTTTCCCTACTTTTGCAAAAAAAATTCAACCTGATGAATAAGCCCGCAGGCACGCTGCTTTTTTTCCTGATCGCAACTCTGTGGGTTATACCCTCCTGTAAAAAAGAGGACAACCTCCCCACGCAAACGGTCAGTGTAGCCATTCTGGCCCAGGGCAACACCTTCGATGATCTTTCATTTCTTCAGAGCTGTAAAACAGGTCTCGAACGGGCCAAGAAGGATTTCAGCTTCGAAACCGCCTATAACATCGATACCACCACCAACAGGTACACCGAAAGGCTGGAATACTATGGCAGCCTGAATTTCGACCTCATCATCGCCGTAGGCTATATGTGGAACGATGCCGTGGTGACGGCTGCTAAAAAGTACCCCGGGTCGCGGTTCATCCTGGTGGATGCTCAATTGTCGGAACCCCAGCCCAACGCTGTGAGCATTTTGTTCGATGTGGACGAGGTGGCCTATCCGCTGGGCTTTTTATCGGCATGGTGGGCCAGCAGTCACGACAGACAAAACCCTGCAGTGGGATTCGTCGGGGCTCTTGAGATCCCGACAATCAGGCAGTTTACCGAACCCTTCCTCAACGGGGTTGAACGGTTCAACCAGAAATACGGAAAATCAGTGGCCGATCATGGCGCTTATGCCGGATCTTTCATCGATTCGGGATTGGGCAGGCATCTTGCCGACAGCCTCATTACACTGGGCTCCGATGTGATGTTCGGGGTGGGCGGGCAAACCGGGAACGGGGTCCTCCTCCAGGCCAAAGAACGCGGGATGACGGGCATCGGGGTCGATGTGGATCAGTATTACTCCTTCCCGGAGGTTAAGGATATCCTGGTCTCTTCAGCCATGAAAAGCCTGGACAATGCCATTTATGCCGTGATTAAATCTTTCATCTTCAACACCTTTAACGGCGGCAGCATCTATACCGGGAACCTTGAGAACCAGGGCGTCCAGCTTGCTCCCTGGCACGATTACAGCACGCAGATACCCGACAGTGTAAAACTGGCCGTTGACCACATCAAAGCCGGCATCATCGACGGCAGCATCTCCACAGGCTGGTAAGTTGTTTGCGACTCACAACAGGCCGACATTAATTCCTGATAAAAACATTTGGGATCTTCTACTTTTTCCTAATTTTATCCATTAAGCTTCTCAAAAAACCAGCCATCCCATGAAAAAAATTCCACGGGTATATTTCGGCCTTCCACCAACAATGCTGGCTGTAGCTGCACTCACAGGATTTAGTGATACACCCACCGCCCGGAATACAACACATCCAAACATCCTGCTGATCATGGTCGATCAGATGCAGACCCCGCCCGAGGGATATGGATCCAATGAGGGCGCAGTCAGGGAACTGAAGGAGATCCTTGGCTTCAGGTCTCTTTCTGCAGGCAATGCCTACACGCAGTTTTTCCCTGGCTTGATGCGTCTGCGGCAAAACGCTGTTTTACTTAAAAAGAATTATACAGCCTCTGCCGCCTCGGTACCCAGCAGGTCCTGCATCATGACCGGCCAGTATTCAACCGTTACCGGCGTTGACCAAACCGACGGGCTGTTCAAGACGAGCAAAGATGTGCCATTCCTTGATTCCCTTGGCGCCCCCACCCTGGGCGACTGGTTCCGTAAAGCAGGGTATTCCACCCACTATTTTGGAAAATGGCACGTTTCGGAAGCTGCACCGCCCCGTTACCTCGAACCCTGGGGCTTTTCGGAGTGGGAAAGCTCCTATCCCGAACCACACGGTGGAACGGCCGACAATCTTGGGGTGTATCGCGATGTGGTGTTCACCGACAACATCACCGGCTTCCTGCATAACCAGGGAGTAAATCCCTCCGGAACCCCGTGGTTTACGGTCGCCTCGCTGGTCAACCCGCACGATGTGAGCTCCTGGCCCGTCAACTGGCAGGTGCCCGACACCAATGGGGTGGTTCCCTGGAAGGATTATCCACCCGCGCTGTTAATTCCCGCCTTGGGAGACCAAAGCCTCCTGGGCGTCGTTCCTACCTGGGAAAACGGGCTACCCGTCAATAAAAGTATCTGGGTTGACCTGAACCCCCAGGGGTTTCCCCAGGAAAACAGCGCACTGCCTCCAACCTTTGGTGAGTCGCTGGTGGACAAACCAAGCTGCCAGCAGGACTATTCCTTTAAATGGGGGCTGGCATTTGGGGCCAATACCGATTATGGTTTCAGCCAGCTTGGCCTGAAAAAACATTCACCCCTGCCTTTCCAGCTCCAGGGAGGCGAATACTCAGACTGGTCCCTCCGGTATATGCAGTTCTATTTCTACTGCCAGTACCTCGCCGAACTGCAGATCCGCAGAATAATGAAAACCCTTGATGAATCTGGTCTTACCGACAACACCATCGTCGTGTTCATGGCCGATCACGGGGATATGCTGGCAGCCCACGGCGGCATGATCCAGAAATGGTACAACGCCTATGAAGAGTCGGTCAGGGTGCCACTGGTCATCTCCTCCCCCCTGGTCAATTCAAATAAAGATGTGATCAGGGAGATCGTCCAGACTACAAGCTCCATCGATCTTGTGCCAACCCTGCTGGGGCTGGCCGGGTTCAAGGCCGATTCATTGAAAAACACAATGGGCGGAGTCAAAGGTCATGCCACCACCCCGAATTTCCCGGGAACCGACCTCTCGGCCTATATCAAGGGAACAAATACCGGCCCGGTCATCGGCCCTGACGGGAAACAGAGAACCGGCGTCCTGTTCATGACCAGCGATATGATCACCGAACTTGGCGACTCCGGTAAGATCAGCCCGTACAACCTGTTTCTCAGTCGGGTTGATTCAACCATCAGCCTGGGATATTCCCTCCTCCCCGGCACCGTGCGCCAGCCCAACAATGTAAGGGCCTTCTGCACCGGCGACTGGAAAATCGCGCAATATGTGGACCCGAAGGGGGTTGAAAAGGATCAGTGGGAACTCTATTGCCTTACCAGTGACCCGATCGAAGTGATCAACCTGGATGACTTCTCGACCGGCGAGATCCGTGATGGGGTGAGCGTTCCGGGCATGACAACCGAGGAATTGAGGTTGAAAAATGTGGCACTGAAAAAGGAACTTGCCACGGCGCTTGGTCTGGCTGATCGAATACCTGCTGCAAAACAATTCACGCTGTTCCAGAATTTCCCAAATCCCTTCAGCCAGCAAACATCCATTTCATTCTTCATCCCCGAAACCGGGAAGGTACGACTGGCGGTTACCGATTTATCAGGAAATGTGGTGATGGTATTGTTGGACCAAACGCTGACTCCCGGCGTTCATAAATATACCCTGAAGGCCGACCAGCTTTGCTCCGGCATCTATTTTTTCGGACTTGCCTATAACCAGCAAATGATGGTGAAGAAAATGATCGTGATGAAATAGAACGGGCCGGCCGATCTACCTCCCTGCCTTTGACCGCGGACGGCTTAACGCCCATTTTTTCACATTCGACGGCAGCCGCTTGTTCCGCAGTTCATTGGCCATGAAATCAAAGTAGGGGAAGGTGTGTTTATAGAACATCCTGAATCCGGGGCACAGATAGTTTAACCCCGGCTCCCCGTCGGGTGTGGTAACGATGCGATTTTTTGGACACTCTCCGTTACAGAGGTCGAGAAATCCGCATTTCATGCAGTAGGCCGGCAACGTATCACGCTTGTCCTGGCCAAACTGCTGCTGAAACGGCGAATTCATCAGGTGTTCCATCGATGTTTCGTTCAGGTTGCCAAGTTGATATTCGGGGAAAACGAAATGGTCGCAGGCGAAAACATCCCCGTTATATTCCACAACACCGGCATGGCCGCAGGTTCTGGCCGAAACACACACAGCAGGGGGAACACCCATCAGGTTTTCAAGCACGCAATCGAATGTAAGCACGAAATAATCACCCACATCGTGGCGAACCCATTCATCAAATATCCCGATCAGGAAATTCCCATAATCAACCGGGTCAACCGTCCAGTCGGTAATCTCTCCATTTTTCAGGATGCCCGCGGGCAGGATCCTGGGTTCATCCGGTTTCGCATTGACATCGATCCGTTCAACCACCGGCATAAACTGCATGTACCGGCTGCCAATGCTTTTTAAAAACCGGTATACCTCTTCCGGGTATCTTGAATTATAATCATGAACCACCGAAAGGGTGTTGAATTCAGTCTTGTGCCTGACCAGTAGTTCCAGCCCTCTCATGCATTGGGTAAAACTGCCCTGCCCGCTCCGGAAAACCCTGTAATGATCATGGCAGTGTTCAGGACCATCAATCGAAAGCCCGACCAGGAAATGATGGTCACTGAAAAAACGGCACCACTCATCCGTCAGCGTTGTTCCGTTTGTTTGCAGGGAATTCTCGATTACCCTTCCCCCGCCATGCTTTTGCTGCAGCTGGATGACCCTTTTGAAAAAGTCCATTCCCCGCATGATCGGTTCACCTCCGTGCCAGGCAAAAAGAACTACCGGTTCCCGTGATGAATAAATAGTTTGTGTAATATAGGTTTCAAGGAGTTTGTCACTCATGACCCTTTGATGCATCTCCCCCGGGAAGAGTTTTTCTTTCTCGAGATAATAGCAGTAGGTACAATTCAGGTTACACGCCGATCCGACCGGTTTGGCCATCAGGGAGAAGGAAAGCTTCCTGGAAACAGATATATTCATCAATACCCTGGTAAAATTTGTTTAAAAAACCGTTATCTGGAATCCCCATAATAACCTTCGTTAGACAAAATTCCCATCAATGTACTCCTGGAATTTTTCTTTGAATTGTTCGCTGACGGGGATATATACTTTGCCATCGAACACAATCCTGTTCCTCTCAACTACAGAAATCTTTTTAAGATTAACTATAAATGAACGGTGAACTCTCATAAACCTGTCGGATGGCAGCTGCTCTTCGATCGCCTTCAGGCTCAGTTGCGTCATCACGGGAGCACTGTTGGTCAAATGAATCTTAATATACTCGTGCTGGCTCTCAATGAATTTTATGTCATCCAGTTCGATGCGGATGAGTTTGTAGTCTGATTTTACAAACAGATGGCTGGCTGTCGCCCTGATGCTTTCTTTTTGGCTTTTCGCGGTTAAATCAATCAGATTTTTCACCTTGCTGGCCGCTTTCAAAAAACTGCTGTAGGTGATGGGTTTTAACAGATAATCCGCTGCATCAACCTGGAAACCCTCCACGGCATATTCACTGTAGGCAGTGGTAAATACGACATAGGGTTTGTTGGTCAGTGATTTTACATATTCCAATCCATTCAGGTCGGGCATGTTGATATCAATGAACATGAGCTGAACCGGGCGGTTGCTGATGATCTCCATCGCTTCGAATGCACTCCGGCACTCAGCCACCAGTTCCAGGAATGGGGTTTTCTGAATATAAGCTGATATTTTTTTTACAGCCAGGGGCTCATCATCAATGGCGATGCATGAAATCTTCATAATGGAATTTTAAGGTCGACTTCAAATTCATTTTCTTTATCCTGGATGTTCAACCGGAAATTATCCTCATATAACAACTTCAAACTATCCTTTATGTTATCCAGACCGATTCCTGAATATTCGCCCTGGGATTTTGCCGGAACTTTATGTTTGCTGTTTTTGATGATACATGTCAGGAAAGTGCTGCTAACCCTGAGCTCAAAATAAATATACGATTTCAGCGGGTAACTCACCCCATGTTTAAATGCATTTTCAAGCAAGGAAATAAACAGCATCGGGGGAATTTTAGCATCAGGCACCTGATCGGGAATCACAACAGTAACCTCCACTTCATCGGAATGCCTGAGTTGCATGAGTGAAATAAAACTGAGAATGAATTCGATCTCCTTTTTCAGCTCGATCGTGCTTTGAGCCGAATCATAGAGCAGATAGCGCATGAGCGTTGAAAGCCGGACCACCGCATCCTGGGCCTTTTCCGTATCTATTTCAATCAGCGAATGGATGTTATTCAGCGTGTTCATGAAAAAATGGGGGCTTACCTGGTGCCTCAATAAAGCCAGGTTGGTTTTAAGTTGTTCCTTCTCGGCATCCTTTCGCAGCCTCTCCTCGCCCAACCATTTCGACATCAGTTTGATCGTTGTACCGGCACCAACGATTAAGATGCAAATGATAAGATTGTCCGCAAAAGCCATGAATGGCGGTTTTAAATTTGGGGAACTCAAATCAGGCGGTCTTCCGCCATCTGGTGAAAAAGTTATTCCGGGATCGGCATATGAAAAAAATGGTGAACGGGCGATCATATTGATCACTATCCCTATGATTATTAATGCAGAAAGCGAAACAAAGTAGTAAGGGTATCTTTTTTTCAAGAGTAAATGCGGCACCAGGATATATACATTTACCAGGAAAATAATGAGAAATCCGGATAGGTTTACCCAATGTCCTGCCATGGTATTCCAATTGAGATGTCCGGAGCCGCGTTCGCTGAAATAGGGCACTGAGAAAACGAGTGCCCATATTAAAACGTAAATCAAAATTTCAATTTTCCGGCTGCTTAGGGAAAGTGATTTCATTTCACAAAGTTATTTAACTTATCTAAAATTGTATTTTGTAAATAAAATTCGGGAAAAACCCCAGTTGGTATGTGGTACTGATAGACTTGCTTCTGTCATCGTAACCCTGTGAGAATACGTTTTTATTGTTCGTTACATTTTGCAAATCCAGGGAAATCGATTGCGACAATTTTTTCGTCCGGCTGTTCAGGGTATATCCAACCTTGAAATCCAGCCTGAAATAATC
>JBAXVX010000074.1:0-6293 GCA_037128705.1 Bacteroidota bacterium
GCGTCACGTGTCACGTTTTTTTTGTCACGCGTCACGCGTCACGTGTCACGTTTTTTTTGTCACGCGTCACGCGTCACGTGTCACGTTTTTAGGTATTTTTACCCCATGATCCACCCCCCCTATCTTAAACCGGGCGACAAGATCGCCATCGTCTCCCCGGCCCGCAGCATCACCTTCGAGGAGGTGCATCCGGCCATCCGTTTTTTTCAGCGGCAGGGGCTGGAGGTGGTGCTTGGCAGTTATGTTTTCACCCGGTATAACCAGTTTGCCGGCACTGATGAGCAACGGCGCAAAGATTTCCAGCAGATGCTCGACGACGACCACATCAGGGCCATCGTATGTGCACGGGGCGGATATGGTACGGTGCGGATCATCGATCAGCTTGATTTCAAAAATTTCTGCGACCATCCCAAATGGATTGTCGGATTCAGCGATGTGACCGTCCTTCATGCCCACATCCATAGGCAGTTCGGCATCGAAACCCTGCACGCCGCCATGCCGGTTAACATGCAGGAAGAGAAACCGGATGACACGCTGATGACCTTGATTGAGGCTTTGTTTGGAAATCCCATGGCCTATTTTTGTGCGAAAAAACCCCTCTCTCGTCCCGGAGTTGCCGAAGGGGTACTGGTCGGCGGAAACCTATCGATCCTGCATAACCTTGCCGGGACCGCATCAGACATTGATACCGCCGGAAAGATCCTGTTCATCGAAGATCTCGACGAATACCTCTACCACATCGACCGGATGATGATGAACCTGAAGCGGACCGGAAAACTGGCCAAGTTGCACGGACTCATCGTGGGAGGAATGAGCAAAATGAACGACAACGCCATCCCGTTCGGCCTCACGGCCAACGAGATCATTGCCGACAGCGTCAGGGAGTACAAATTTCCCGTCTGTTATGATTTCCCGGCAGGGCACATCGAGCCGAACGTAGCCCTGGTGCTGGGGCGCAAGGTGACGTTGAAGGTAGGCACGGGGGTGGAGCTCAAGTTTCATTGATCTGTTACTTCACCTTTTCCCTTTTTTCCGATTAACCATAAAAATCTTATGGATCACATTGAACTGGGAAAAGCCGGTGAAGATTACGCAGCCCGCTACCTTGAAAAGAGGGGTTACCGGATTCTCGACCGCAACTGGAAATGGGGCAGGGAGGAGCTCGACATCATCGCCCGCGATGGAGATTTCATCGTGATCGCGGAGGTGAAAACCCGCCATTCCGATCGTTTTTCCGATCCCGGAACATGTGTAAACCCAAAAAAGCAACGCATCCTGGCGCGGGCCGCCCAGGCCTATATACGGTATCATGGCATGTTAGGTGAAATAAGGTTCGATGTAATTGTTATCGTATTGAAAAACAATACAATAACCGTGAACCACGTTAGGGATGCATTCTACGCAACGCCATAAAGAAATCTCCGATTATCCACTCCCGAAATCTGGCGGAACTTCCTTCCCCAGCCCTTTACTTCCTCCCGAAATCCGCGGGAATCTCGCCCCAGTATTCGGTTTCCCACTTGAGGATCTTGTTGGGCCACGAATTTTCGTGCAGCCATTTCAGGGCGCGGCCAACCAGGTCAAAGAGTTTTTGATTTTTTGGCGATACGGCCAGGTTGGTGTTGATGGCTTTCTTGCGAACCCAGGCGATGGCGGTGCGCGAATCGGAATAGACCGGCCAGTCGCTGTTCCGCTGGGCCAGGTAAGCTAAAGCATGCACGATGCCCAGGAATTCGCCCAGGTTTACCGTCCCTTCAGGAAAGGGACCCATGTGGAACAGTTCAGCCCCCGATTTCGTATCCACCCCGCGGTATTCAAGGATACCCGGGTTTCCGGCACAGGCCGCATCCACACAGAGGCTGTCTGCAATGGGAACCCCGATGAGGGGATTGGAGCAGGCAATCTTTTTCGGGGCATTCAGCCCTTTGGTCATGTATTTCCGCGGATCGTCGTTCAAAGCCGCCCTGGCCAGGTCGGATGTCGGGAAGCCCTTGTACAGGGCCCCGTTAAACCCATCCACCTGCTTTTTGCAGTCGGCCCACCCCTCATAGACCCCCGGTTTTTTGCCCTTCCAGACAACGTAGTATTTATTTTTCGGCATATTTCAGATTACCGTGCAAAAATAACATTTCCGGGTATAAATACATTTTCCCAAATGCAATACCTTTGCGAAGATGAATCCCCTCAAAAAACTTGCAGGCCAGACCGCCATCTACGGATTATCGAGCGTCCTGGGACGCCTGCTGGGCTATTTGCTGGTGCCCATCTACACACGGGTCTTCCTGCCGGGAGAATATGGCACGGTGAGCGTGTTTTATGCCTATGCCGCCTTCCTGACGGTGATCCTTACCTACGGCATGGAAACCGCCTTCTTCCGGTTCCATGAAAATGAAACAAACAAATCCGGCGTTTTCAGTACCGCCATGATCTCGCTGATCATCTCCTCGGTGATCTTCCTCAGCCTGGCCTCCCTCTTTGCTCCCGACATCGCCCGGTGGATCGACTATGCCGATCATCCCGAGTATGTCCTCTGGTTTGCCTGGTTTCTTGGCCTCGATGCACTGTCGAAGATCCCCTTTGCCCTGCTCAGGGCGCAAAACAAGGCGATCAGGTTTGTCACCATCAACCTGACCAACATCTCGGTCAACTTCCTGCTGAACCTGTTCTTCCTGCTTTTCTGTCCCTGGGCCCTGAAGCATGCAGCGTGGGATTTCCTCGGCGGATTCATCCGCCTGGTTTACCGGCCCGACTGGGGAATTGAGTATATCTTTGTCTCCAACCTCATCGCCAGCATCCTGACCCTCATCCTGCTGATCCCGCAGTATGCCGGGATCCGGTGGAAAATCAACCGGAAGCTCCTGAAAACCATGCTGATCTATGCCTTTCCCCTGCTCTTTGCCGGAATGGCGGGCATTGTCAACGAAACCTTCGACCGCATCCTCCTCAGGTACCTGCTGCCCGAAGGCATCGCCTCCTACCAGGTGGGGATCTACAGCGCCTGCTACAAAATCTCGATCCTGATGACCATCTTCATCCAGGCCTATAAATACGCGGCCGAACCCTTCTTCTTCGCCGCCGCAAAGGAAAAAGATGCCAAAATATTGTATGCCCGCATCATGGATTATTTCATCGTGGTGGTCTCCTTCATCTTCCTGGCCACCATGGTCTACCTCGATGATTTCGTCATGCGTTACCTCATCGGAAAAAATTACTGGGAGGGCAAAGGGGTCATCCCCATCCTCATGATGGCCAACCTGTTTCTCGGGGTCTATTATAACCTCTCCATCTGGTACAAACTCACCTCTAAAACCATATGGGGGGCCTGGCTTTCACTGGTCGGCGCCGTGATCACCCTCGCCCTGAATTTCTGGTGGATCCCGCTGAGCCCCGATCACCTCATCCACGGATACCTCGGATCGGCCTGGGCCACCTTTATCTGCTACGGCACGATGATGGTCCTTTCGTACCTCCTCGGGCAGCAGTTTTTCCCGGTGAAGTACAACCTCAACAGGTTTTTCGGCTACCTCTCCCTGGCTGTGCTGCTTTACCTCGTCAGCGTCTACGTGGTTCCCGACGGACGGGCCCTGCGTTTTCTTTTTCATACGCTGCTGCTGATCATCTATGCAGTAGTCGCCTGGCTGGTTGAAAAGCCGCGCCTGGCTGCTGCCCGATAAACAAGATTTTATTACCTTTGCCCTCAATTTATTGGAACCTGTTTAACCCTGGTAATGAGGCTTGCCACTGAAGGAATGTAACTACCCTTGAAGTGGGGATCCTTCATCAGGACGGTATTAATTTATTTTTATTCATGAAGATCAGGATTGTCAACCATTCAAAACACCCTTTGCCGGCCTATGAAACGGTTGCTTCGGCCGGGATGGACCTGCGTGCGAACCTCGACCATGAAGTGTTGCTGAAACCGCTCGAACGGAGCCTGGTTCCCACCGGACTGTTTATCGAAATTCCCATCGGGTATGAAGCCCAGATCAGGCCCCGCAGCGGGCTGGCCGCCAAAAAGGGGATCACCCTGCTGAACACCCCGGGAACCATCGATGCCGATTACCGCGGCGAAATCAAGGTGATCCTGGTCAACCTGTCGAATGAGGATTTTGTGGTGCGCGACGGCGAACGCATCGCCCAGATGATCATCGCCGCCCACCAGCAGGCCGAATGGGTGGAGGTCGACGAACTGGAAGCAACGCAAAGAGGAGCAGGAGGGTTTGGACATACAGGGGAGAAATGATTTACGATTTACGATGTACGATTTACGATGTACGATTTACGATTTACGATTTACGATTTACGATTTTTTTCATTACTCCATTACTCCATTACTTCATTACTTTTTACCTTGTCACCCTGTTACCTTGTTACCCTGTTACCTTGTCACCCTGTCACCCTGTTACCTTGTCACCTTGTTACCTTGTCACCCTGTCACCTTGTTACCAAATAATTTGATTTAATGAGATCCGTCTTCCTATATATCAGCTTTTTTTTCCTGCTGGAAATTATTCCTCCTTCCTCGGTTATTGCCCAGGACGGGAAAAGCAACACGAACCAGCTGGTCGATGCCAAGAAGGAGGCGCTGATCGGGAATGTGAAGGGGGCGCTGGAGATGTTCCGCAGGTATGTGAGCCGGTATCCCCTCGATCCGGTCGGATGTTTTGAACTGGCCCGGCTTGAGGCCTCGCAGAAAAACATCGATGAAGCCATCCGCCTGGCCCGGGAAGCAACGAAACTCGACCCCGAAAACCCCTGGTATTCCCTTTTCCTGGCCGAACTCTACCAGTCCACCACCCATCCCCAGGATGCCATCGCCATTTATGAGAAGGTGGCGGCGAAATATCCCGCGAACCTCGATTACCTTTATCAGCTTGCCGCCCTGTACCTGCAGATTGAAAAATATCCCGACGCCATTAAGATCTACGACCAGATTGAAGAAAAAGCGGGCGTTTCGGAGGAGATCACCATCCAGAAGGAGAAGATCTACCTGCACCTCAACGACCTCAGGGGAGCCGAGCGCGAACTTCAGAAACTGATCACAGCCTACCCCGACGAAAGCCGCTACCACTCCATCCTGGCCGAATTTTATATGTCGAACAACATGCCGGATAAGGCGCTGGAGGTATATAAAAAAATCGCCGTGATTGACCCCGACAATGCCTACATCCACATGTCGATGGCCGATTACTACCGCAAGACCGGCAACAAGGATAAGGCGTTCGAAGAGCTCAGGCTGGGGTTCGCCAATCCGAACCTCGACGTCGATACCAAGGTGAGCATCCTGCTGTCGTTTTATACCGTGAACCAGATCTACAACGATCTGAAAGACCAGGCCTTTACGCTGTCGAAGATCCTCATCGAGACCCATCCGAAAGATCCGAAGGTCTTTTCCATCTACGGTGATCTGCTGATGCAGGATAAGAAATTCCCCGAAGCCCGCGAAACCTTCATCAGGGCCCTCACCCTCGACAGCACCCGCTATGTCATCTGGGAGCAGGTGCTTCGCCTTGACCTCCAGCAGGGTGATTTCGACCATCTGGTTTCATGCGGCCATCGGGCCATGGAGCTTTTTCCGGAACAGCCGCTGCCCTTCCTGTTCACCGGACTGGCCACCCTGCAACTCAAGCAGAACGAAGAGGCCCTGAAAATCTTTAACACCGGACTGAAACTGGTGGTGAATAACGATGAACTCCTGGCCCAGTTTTACATGTACCAGGGGGACGCCCTGCATGCCCTGAAAAAAGAGAACGAGGCCTTTGATGCCTTTGAAAAGTCGCTCAAACTCAACTACGACAATGCCTACGTGCTGAACAACTATGCCTATTACCTCTCCCTGAAGGGGGTGGAGCTGGATAAGGCGGCGAAGATGGCGAAAAAGGCGGTCTCGCTCGATCCCGAAAGCGCCTCGTTCCAGGATACCTACGGATGGGTGCTCTTCATGCAGGGAAAATACGACGAAGCCAGCGAATGGATTCTAAAGGCCGTGAACAACAAGGAGGGAGCCAGCGCCGAAGTGCTGGAACATTACGGCGACGTACTTTACAAACTGAACGATCCCATGCTCGCCCTCGAATACTGGCAGAAAGCCAAACAAAAAGGCAAAGCCTCCGACCTCCTTGAAAAAAAGATCGCCGACAAAAAATACTATCCGTGAACATGATAAAATTCAAAGATACATTTGGTCACGCGTCACGTTGTTTCGTCACGCGTCACGCGTCACGCGTCACGTTGTTTTGTCACGCGTCACGTTGTTTCGTCACGCGTCACGCGTCACGCGTCACGTTGTTCCG
>JBAXVX010000075.1:0-4069 GCA_037128705.1 Bacteroidota bacterium
TTCCGGTGGAAGGGTCAATTTTTACTATGGTGTTTGTAAGCCAGACATTCGCATAAACATATCCTCCGATAAACTCGAGTTCATTCAGGTATTTTTTGGCAGTTCCGTTCCAGGTTACGCTAATGACACCTTTGACAAGGTATGTTTCCGGGTCAAGAAAGGTAAGCTTATTCGTTCCGTCGCTCATAATCAGGGATTTTCCATCAGTCGTCAATCCCCAGCCCTGACTGCTTTGAAAACTGAATTCATCTTTCTTTAAAAATGTCAGTGCATCATAAACAAAACCTACCTGATTAGTATAGGTAAGCTGATAATATTTTCCTTTCAGATAACAAATTCCTTCCCCGCAATAAGTATTCCTGTCCAGTTCAACTTTAATGTCGATTTTCCCTGTCAGGCTGTCCACAGGTCCAAACACAGAACGTAAGTATGATGATTGCCCAAAGGAGCCTGTACTTTCGTAAAGTATCCTGTCATGGATCAGCAGTCCTTCAGTAAATGAAGCTGTGTCATGAGGGAAGGATCTCAAAAAAGTATAGCCTATGACCGGAATGGTTTCAGGTTCAGCCTGATCTTCGTGGTTGTTTTTGCAAGCTGTAAAGGAACCCAGGATGATCAGGGTCAAAAAAACACGCATGCATCTCATTGTCATATGTTTACTGATTTACAGAAGTGCCAGGATTAAAATGGTTTTCCCGAATAGCCGGCATCGTTTCTCTCACAGGCTTAAAAAACAAAGTTAAGCTTTATAGGGAGGAAATACATTACCGGACCCCGGATCGACAGTTATATGTATCGGATTTTAAAATCTGATACATATAAGGTCCACCAACAATATTGCTTTTGTTAACCTTTGTCATCAGTATACTTTAATTTGTCAATATAGGGTATGAAACATCCTTATACTGATACTGATTCTGAGCGTAGATCAAACTTATTTTTAACCACAACCTTAGCAAAAATCCCATGCGTATGAAAATCAGAAACCGGATTTACCTGTTGTTTGTTCTTATGGCCTGCCTGATGGCTTACACAAGCTGTAAAAGCAAATCCAGCGACGAACCAACACCTTCAACACCGCCTGAAACACCACTTTTCACTGAGGGTCAGATTGTTAACAGCGACTTTTATGTGAATGATAATTTGCGGGAACAGATGATCGATACCGTGATCAACCTGGGTAACAAACAAATACCTGCACTGTTCTATGCCAACCAGAAACACACATTGGACGGAGTCAATATGGCCAAAGGCAATTCTTACCTTAATGTATTCCGCTCCCTGACCCGTAAAGAACTGTATGATTTCATAGTCATCTGGGGTCCTGTCAACGGATTGACGGTCAATCCGTTCGACACGGCATCTGCCGCGATTGAAAAAAGGCAGCAAGCCTTTATAATGCTGCAATCCTTCCTCATGCAGAATGATGTGGACCTGCCATTGCTGGTCGCTATGTCACAGAATGCCAATGAGCTTAAGTGCGTAAAGCAATTTTATGAAGCTGCACGTGAACTCTCACTCTCCGGGGTTAAACTGGACGGGGCAAATACTCCGGGGCATATTTTAAGGTCCCTTGAAGAGTCTGGTCACCAGGCATCGGATCTTACCAGCGCAATCAAGTCAGCGGGTATGAATGAAAGAAGTTTCCTGTTGATGGCACAACAGAAAGGAATTAATCTGTCGGCTACATTGCAACAAGCCAAGTCACCTCAGCAAGTTATAGCCATCATTGCACTGGTGTTTACTGGAATAAAATGGTTCAGCACACTTACTGTAGCTTTCATCACACACGGCGCCCCTAATCCCAACCTTAATGACCTGTACGTAAGCTACCTTAACGATGCTGATTCGAATGTGATGAATTATATTGCCAGAAAGGACACTGTTTCACCAACTTATAAAGTTGCCTATTGCACCCTGGCGACTGCCGAGTTCTATATTGAGACCTATTATGATGCCTATCATAAGACGAAGGCCGGACAGTACATCAACAGGTCGGGAATGATCGTAAAATCGGTTAAATGCTCATGGGGAATGCATGTCGACGGTGATGTGGATTATCCTGCTGGCCAGTATACAGGCACGGAGACAAACCCGATTGCCTATGCCGATGCTACAGTGACCGTTAATTACGGAGACTGTTGTTGCAACAAAAGAAAAGCCACCCTGAAATTTAATCTTAGCGGAGACAAGGGATATACTCAATCATCCTGGAACTCTGGTAAATAATCAGCAATCTTAACCATAATACAGTCTCATTATGAAAACATTATATCTGTCAATTCTGATAATAATTATAACTCCGGTTCTTTTCTCGTCATGCAAAAAAAGCAGCGACGAAAATAACACTACAACTGTGACCTATCCATGGCAATCCACTCAATACACAGCAGGACAGGTACTTACCTACTCACTTGTGGGTGGAGATGACACCCTGGTCAAAATGAAGGATATAGCCATGGATTACGGTATTGCCGGTTTCCCCGTGATCGTTCTCGTCCATAAAGAAACCCTGATCAAGAAAACCGGATGGGGCAGCGTTTTCTTCCCGTTGAAGAAAGAAAGACTGGATTCAGCGCTTGTGATCTGGGCAAAGGAGTTCAACATGAATTATGTAACGCCACTTGATAAGGCATTGGCGGCCAGGAAATTTGTCGATTATATGGTGAAGAACAAACTTGATGCGGGACTTTTTGTCGATCTTGTTCTTGGCAATGCGGGCATGAAAATGACTCCTATTTTGGAAATTGTGTCGCTGGCCAACAGGAACCATAAAGCACCCAATTATTGTTTGTACCGGATCATAGAGGAAAATATTTCGCCGGAGAAACTTCTGAATGAAATGAAGTCGCCACAGCAGGGTTTTGCCCTCATATCAATTTGCATGCATGTGATCATGACAGCAGAAACCTGGGTAAAATTTGTCAATGAAAACAAACCGGTATCCAACGCTCCAAACAATTATGCCAGTTTCCTTTGTTCGGCGGATACTACAATTGCCTATTATAACAGCGGATCATCATTCAAGTCCAGGGATTACGTTTTATCCTATGACGCCGGGTTATGGGAGGCAAAATGCACATATCATCTGGAAGGAGTTTATAATGCAGTAAACGGTGCATGTTACGGAAAATATATTCCTAAATGCAACACCCTCAGCACCTATGTGCACGTCAAAGGGACGGGATTCATCGTGGACGGATCTGTGGGTTACTCCCCTGCAATCAATGTCGGCAGCTTTGATTCTCCCGTCGCTGAAATGAACGGGAAAGTATCGGTGACTTACGGGGACTGCTGCTGCTTTAGGAAGTTCTCCACCCTGAATTTCAAGATGAACGCTGAAACAGGGTACCATGAAACCAGCTTTGATCCGGGGAAATAGCCCTGTTCTTTGCGGTAGATAAGTAAGTCTGGGAAAAATCCGGCCGCTTCAGGATTGTTCGGTCAACCCCTTCGCGTACTCACTCGGGGAGATGCCTTCGGCCAGCTTGAAAGCGATAAAAAACGTATTGCGGGAAGAAAAGCCTGACAGTTGTCCGATCGCTTCCAGGGTCAACACCTTGTTCTTTCCATCACGGATCATTTTTTTTGCATATTCAACGCGCCATTTATTCCTGTAATCATGAAAAGATTGTCCAATAAACTCCCTGAAGAAATAGGCCAGGTGATGTACGGGAATCTTCGTATGGGCGCAGAGCATGGTCAGGTTAAAGTCTTTCTGAAGATAGGGTTGCATTTCACTCATGCATGATTCAATGATTTTCCCGATCTGCATTAAATATGCTTCTTCGAAAATGGCTGATCTCACCTTCTGAATTTCAGGTGCATTGTCAGCTTTCGGCGCGGGTTCGTGATGCCATTCAGGCTGAGTGGCAGGGATCACGGGAAGGCCGTACAGGATGGATGGGAAAAAAAGAGGAGAGATCATTAATCCAACGAGTCCAATTGCAAGAGAAATCCGCAGAAAATTAAGTGAATAGAATAACCCCGAATCTTTTGTAACCAGGGCCTCAATCAGAAGAAAAGATTGGCTCAAAGCCAATATCAGGATGAAACCAAGTAATAGAAT
>JBAXVX010000076.1:0-3321 GCA_037128705.1 Bacteroidota bacterium
ACAACCCTTGAACAACCCTTGAACAACCCTTGAACAACCCTTATACAACCCTTGAACAATCCTTATACAGCCCTGATCAACCCCTGATCAAAAGAAAATCGTGACACGTGACGCGTGACGCGTGACTGAAATGTATATATTTGCACAAACAGATCAGCGTGGCAGTGCAGAAACCATCCATTCCTAAAGGAACCCGCGATTTCACCACCGGTGAAATGGTGCGCCGCAACTATATCTTCGATGTTATCCGGAATGTTTTTCAGATTTTTGGCTACCAGCCCATTGAGACACCGGCGATGGAGAACCTTTCCACCCTCATGGGCAAATACGGGGAAGAGGGAGATAAACTCCTGTTTAAAATTCTCAACTCCGGCAACTACCTTGATGGACTGCCTGAGGCAGTGAACGGAATGGAGGCCTCACAAACCAACAGGCAGGACACGGGATCAAGGCTCCAGTACCTTACAAAACACATTGCAGAAAAAGGTCTCCGGTACGACCTTACTGTTCCATTTGCCCGTTTTGTTGTACAGCATCAGAACGAACTGGTGTTTCCTTTCAAACGATACCAAATTCAGCCGGTTTGGCGTGCCGACCGACCGCAGAAGGGCCGCTATCGTGAATTTTTTCAATGCGATGTGGATGTGATCGGGAGTAATTCGCTGCTGTATGAGGTAGAACTGGCACAAATTGTCGATGCCATCTTTTCAAAACTGGGCATTAAAGTACTGATCCGCCTCAACAACCGTAAAGTGCTTGCAGGAATTGCCGAAGCCATCGGCGCTCCCGATAAACTCACCGACATCACGGTGGCCATGGACAAACTGGATAAAGCCGGGATGGACAAGGTGACGGATGAACTGATCGAGCGCGGTATTTCATACGGATCCATTGAAAAACTCCAGCCAATCCTTACCCTGGAAGGCAAGATCAAGGAGAAGTTCGAGACCCTGACGGCTTTTTTCAAAGATTCAGAAATCGGTCTGAAAGGGCTGGAGGAGATGAAAACCGTTCTGCTGTTCCTTAAAGATCTGGGGCTGGAGAATAAATTTGATTTCGACATCAGGCTGGCCCGCGGACTCAGCTATTACACCGGCACCATCATCGAGGTGAAGGCCCTTGAAGCGGCCATGGGCAGCATTTGCGGCGGCGGACGTTACGACGACCTCACCGGGATTTTCGGTCTGCCCGGAATGTCGGGTGTGGGGATCTCTTTCGGCGCCGACCGGATTTATGATGTACTCAACGAACTGAACCTGTTTCCAGAAGCCATTCACGCAGCCACCAGGGTTTTATTTGTTAATTTCGGTACTGAAGAAGAAAAATATTGTCTTAAACTGCTCGCCATCCTCAGGAAAGCCGGGATCCCCTCGGAGATCTATCCCGAACCGGCGAAACTGAAGAAACAGATGGAATATGCCAACCGGAAAAACATTCCGTTTGTGATCCTGACCGGCCGGAATGAGATGGAATCCGGACTTCTGACATTGAAAGATATGCAAACCGGCGAGCAGAAATCCTGCACAGCCGATGAGATTCAAAAGACACTGACGTGGTAAAGAAAAATGTAAAGCAAACCTGGGCAACAGCTATTCTCAGCGCCCGCAGCATGATCATCGGGGCAGAGTGAGGGAGTACTGACCAATTACCAATTACCAATTACCAATGATATGTGACCAATAAAACATGTCAATAAATTGGTTAGTTTATTCTCATCAGTATATCCCACTTTTACTCAACAAAAAATCATATGACATTAATTATAAAAGGCGCCGGTCTTACCATCGAGGATGTAGTAAGGGTTGCCCGCCACAACGAAAAAGTAGCTCTGGCTCCTGAAGCCATCGAACGGATTCATAAATGCCGGGCCATGCTCGAGCGTAAAATCCTGGCCCATGAAATCATGTATGGGGTCAATACCGGGATCGGGGAGTTTTCTGAAATGGTTCTGAACGACGACCAGGTTAAAGATTTCCAAAAGTACCTGATTTACAATCATGCAGCCGGTATTGGCGACCCGATGCCCCTCGATTGGGTGCGCGGCGCGATGCTCGGGCGTATCAACGTTCATGCCCATGGCAATTCAGGGTCACGGCTGGAGATCACGCAGACCCTGGTGGATATGCTGAATAAGGGGGTTACCCCGATGGTTTGCCAGAAGGGGTCAGTCGGCGCCTGTGGCGACCTGGCCCCCATGTCGCAGATCGCCCTGCTGATGATGGGTGAAGGACAGGCCTATTTCCAGGGGAAACTGATGAGCGGTCAAGAGGCCCTCGATGCAGCAGGCATCCCGGTTCCGGGGCTCCATGCCCGCGACGGACTCGCCACCATCAATGGATCCAACGTCCTGACCGCCATGAGCGCACTTTACCTGTTTGATGCCAATAACTGGCTGAAACAGGCTGAAATTGCGGCCTCCATGTCGCTTGAAGCGATGAAGGCCAACATGCGGCCATACAGCCCGAAACTTCATGAGATCCGCGGATTCAAAGGCGCGGTACGCAGCGCTGCGGCCATTCTGAAATGTGTCAGCGGCGGTGACCTCGCCGAAATGAAGGTAAAATGCAAAGTCCAGGATGCCTATTCCATGCGGTCAACCCCGCAGGTGATCGGTGCGGCGCATGATGCGCTGGCCTATGCCCGTTCGCAGGTTGAGATCGAGTTGAATGGCGTGGGCGACAACCCGATTTTCTTCCCCGATGAAAATCTCCAGCTCTCCGGGGCAAACTTCCAGGGTTCGCCCGTTTCGGTGCCCATGGATATGGCCGGTTACG
This sequence comes from Bacteroidota bacterium, assembly GCA_037128705.1. Lineage (GTDB taxonomy): Bacteria > Bacteroidota > Bacteroidia > Bacteroidales > FEN-979 > CAIVAT01. The sequence goes on from JBAXVX010000076.1 coordinate 2,775, forward strand.
TAGTCACCATGGTTAGCGTTATGAGCGAACGCAGGATGAACCGGCTGAACAACCCGGCCCTGAGCGTTGGTCTCCCGGCATTCCTGACCAAGGGAGCCGGCATGTTCAGCGGGCTCATGCTGAGTCAGTATACCGCCGACATGCAGATCGTTGAACAGCGCATCCTTTCGGCCCCCGCTTCGATCCAGTCAATCCCGGCCGCCGCCGACCAGGAGGATTTTGTTTCGATGGGGATGAACACCGCCCTGAAGAACTTCCAGATACTCGACAACGCTTACGGGATCCTGGGAATAGAACTCATGGCTGCGGCCCAGGCCCTTGATTTCAGGGAATATAAATTTGGCGCCGGGACATCCAAAGCCAAAGAGGTGATCAGGAAATATGTCGATTTCCTCGAAGTGGACCGCCCGTTGTATCCCGATCATAACAAAATGAAGGAACTGGTAAAATCCTGTGAGATCCTGAATGAGGTGGAAAAAATGGTGGGATCTCTAGAATAAAAATGAATTTACGATATACGATATACGATTTTAAAGGACTGACTAAT
>JBAXVX010000077.1:0-2660 GCA_037128705.1 Bacteroidota bacterium
GAAAAGCAAGTTCATTGTTGGCAATGATCAGCTCATCGGCCCGCTTTGTTTTCTCCTCGTTTTGAAAAGCAAGTTCATTGTTGGCAATGATCAGCTCATCGGCCCGCTTTGTTTTCTCTTCGTTTTGAAAGGCAAGTTCTTTATTGGCAAGAATTAATTCTTGTTCCGCCCGTTTGAGCCCGGAGATGTCAACTACCGTTATTAGGCATTGATCTGTCTTTTCAATGGCGACTGCGGCAAGGTGAACATCTATGGGCAGATTGCCATCACCCTGTAAAATCACCTCACAGGTTTCTTTGGCTTTACTGCTAAATAACTTTTCAAGAAAGAGGTTGAAAACCGGTTTTGTGCCGTCGGAAATAAAAAAGCCAAACCGGCTGTTTTTCAGTGTCGAACTTTCTTTCCCGAGCATGGTCGCTCCTGAAAGATTTAACTCTGTTATTTTCCCCTCTTTGGAGAGGGTAAAATATCCTGAGGGGGCAAAATCGTATAATTCGGCATATTTATCCGTTGCAGTTTTTGCCAGCTGCTCTTTTGCATGCAAGAGCTCCTCGTTCTGCATTTCCAGTTCGATCTGGTGCACATCGAGTTCGTGAATGAGCTTCAGCATTTCAATTTCAGAAAGTTGCAGGGCCTTTCCGGATGATCTCCTTTTCAGCAATTCTTCGGCCTTTTGGCGAAGGATTGCTATGTTGTCTTTTCTCTCCGTCATTATTTTTTATCCTGTACCGGCAAAATGAGTTTTATTTTTGTTCCCACCAGTTTTTCGCTCGTTATTTCAATGGTTCCGTTCATGGCCCTGATGATCTGATAAGATATCGATAAGCCGAGTCCGGTTCCTTTTCCCTCCTCCTTCGTAGTGTAAAAAGGTAGCATGATATTATGGATGTCATCCTTGCTGATGCCGATCCCGTTATCGGCAACTTCAACGAAAATACTTTGATTTTCCTGCCAGGATCTGATTCCGACTTGCATTTCAAAATCCTGATGCTGGTTTTTCTTCTCGTTCACCGCATCTTTTGCATTGACCAGCAGGTTAAGGATGACCTGCTCAAATTTATAGGTGTTGCCGACAATTTTGGCAATTTGCTGTTCAAGTTGAAGATTGAGGCTGATTGCATAGTGTTTGAACTGTTCCATTATCATTGAGGAGGCGTTTACAATGCTTGAATTAACATTGAACGATGTATTTACGTAATCATCGCGATTTCTCGAAAATGCCCTGACATGATCAATAATATCCCTGATGCGGGTTATATTTTCAAAAATTTTGTCTGATTTTATTTTTAGGAATTCCACATCCACGATTTCGGTTCTGGCCGTCTCAAATAAAATTTTATCCATGACCATGGAAATGATATTCAATGGCTGGCCAATCTCATGTGCAATGCCGGCGGCCATTTCTCCAAGGGTCGACATGCGGTCGGAGTGAATCTGCTTTGCCTCCATTTTGATGCGTTGAGAGACGTCGCGTAAGATGATCATGTATGAAATGGGTTCTCCATTTTGGTCCTGCATGAGTGTGGAGCTGATTTCACCTGTAAATACCGATTCATCCTTCCTTTTGACCGTGAGCCCGGTGTTTTGCGTAAACCCTTCATCCGTTGTCTTTTCAAGCAGCTCTTTTAAAATCGCGGTCTCGCTGTCGGGAACGAATTGTAAGATATTCCTGCCTACCATGTCAACCCGTTCATCGGCTCCAAATAAATTAAGCCCGATCTCTGAAACCTCCATAATGATTCCCTTCAGGTCGATTAATACCATGCCATCGGGAGAGGCATTTAACATGGTCCTGAATTTTTCTTCGCTGACCCTGATGACCTGCTCGGCTATCTTTCGGTCGGTAATATTACGGATGGTATTATGAACCCCGTATGACGGGTCATTTGAACTGACCCATTTTGCAGAATGGGAGACCCACCTTACCGATCCGTGTGGATCAACAATGCGATATTCGAAATCCTCAAGGTCCTGCCCGCTGAGAAAAATATTTTCCCATGTCTTTTGGCAACGGGCAGCATCGTCGGGATGAATGATGTCGGGCATGGTGACTCCGATGAATTTTCCGCCCGGATAACCAAGTACCTTTTCACACTGCGGGCTGCAAAAAGTTGTGATGCCTTGAGTATCGGATAGAATGATCAATTCCGAACTGTTTAAAATCAAAGATTTATATAATTCTTCGCTTTTACGGAGTGATTTTTCCATAAGCTTGCGACTGGTAATATCCTGGACAGTCCCATGCAGTCCTGAAATCTTACCGCTGGAATCATAATCGATTTCACCCCTGGCAAAAGTATGCCTGACAGAGCCGTCCGTGCGAACAATTTCCAGTTCGAGTGCATACGGTTCACCGGTTTTCAGGGCTTTCTTTACCGCTTCACCCAGACGGTTCCTGCTTTCAGAAGTATAGTACAAAAACATCTTTGCATACGATGGAGCTTCAGATTTCGGATCCCGCCCATTGATGTGATAAAGCTCCTCCGACCATTTTACCGTGTCGGTGGCCATCGTCCATTCCCAGCTTCCAAGGTGCGACAAACGTTGTGCTTCACGCAGATTTGCTTCACCCTGGCGCATTGCCTCATCCACTTTTTTCCGTCGGGTAACATCCCTGGAAACAGTCACAATGCCTGTTGATTTATTATTTACATCCTTAA
>JBAXVX010000078.1:0-2648 GCA_037128705.1 Bacteroidota bacterium
CAATTGTTTATATCTGTCGCAATTTTTACTGTTTTAACCCTTGATTCACATTACTAACTAAAATCAACTAAGAATGAAAAAAAGAATTATTAAACTGTCGGTTGGAGCGCTCCTGTGCTCGTTTTTATTTACTTCATGCTATACCTATAAAACTCAGGTTGGTGAAGGTGCAAAAGGCACCCAGCAAGTAAAAAAATGGAATCATTACATGCTTGGAGGTTTGGTCCGCGTAAAATTATCCGATCCAAAAAAAATGGCAGGTGACACAAAAGATTACACCGTCAAAACGAAACAATCGTTTGTCAATGGTTTGGTGACTGTCGTAACCTTATATATTTATTCACCCTCGACCACGATCGTAACAAAGTAATCTTTCAGTTTACCATTGCAGGAAAACGATGATTTGTCAGATCATCGTTTTCTTTTATTATATTTATAGGTTCTAAAAAACCTTCATTCAGAAGCCATGGAACCAAATGTAAAATACAACTTTCAGTGGAAGGACCTGGGAGATATCGCTCTGGGCAGGCCCAAGCTGGGTCCCCTGACCCATGTTGCGGTTTACCGCCTGATGCAATATACAATGCGCGATGTCATCGAGAAGCAGCTCGGCCCGCAGAAAACGAATGACATTTTCATCGACGCGGGGTTTAAAGCGGGTAAGGAATTTTGCAAAAACGTACTCGATACCAGCCTTGATTTTAACGGATTCGTGGCTAATCTCACCGAAAACCTGCTGAAATTCGGCATCGGTTTGTTGCGTATTGAAAAGGCCGATACCGAAAATTTTAATTTCACGCTTACCGTCTCCGAAGATCTCGATTGTTCGGGTCTCCCCTATTCCGGTGTTGCATTTTGCGATTATGATGAGGGATTCATTTCAGGCATCATGCATTGCTATACCGGAAAACATTTTGCAGTGAAAGAGATTGACTGTTGGGGAACCGGCGAGCGCACCTGCCGGTTTACCGTTGACCTGGTTACAGAATAAACGGACCATGCCCGCGAACCAGGACCATATCTTAACCGTTTTCAACAAGACCCTTCAGCTTCTGATGGATGGCGACATGTCGGAAGGCCTCGAAATGCTTGACCACCTAGATGCCGGTTCATCCGCCGATGAGAACTGCAGATTCTTCATTACCAATTTTAAAAAATTCATCGAGCAGTATGCCGAAGGGGCCAGTCTGATCAATGCACTTGCCGAAGGGAACCTTGATCTTGAACCACCCCGGCAGAACTATGTGATATCCCACTATAAGCAACTCCAGTCCAATCTGCGGCATCTCACATGGCAAACCCAGCAGATTGCCAGGGGTGACTATACGCAGAAGGTCAGTTACCTGGGAGATTTTTCCATTGCATTCAACCAGATGACTGAAGCACTTCGCGAGAAAAAAAGAATGGAAGACCAGTTGCGCGATTTGTATGCCACGCGTGATAAACTGATGTCGATCATCTCACATGATCTGAAAAGCCCGTTTAACGGCATTCTTGGATTTGCCAACCTTATTTTGCAGGATTATGATGAGCTGAGCAACCAGGAACGGAAAGAGTTTATCCTCAACATCCAGATTTCAGCGCAGGGCGCTTTTGAACTTCTTGAAAATTTACTTGAATGGTCCCGCATTCAAACCGGCAAGATCCAGTTCAGCTTTGAAGAATTCAACCTAAGCAGGATGATCTATGAGAACTTCATCCTCCTTCAGGCATCGGCCGAAAAGAAACAGATCCGACTCTACAACCTGACACCGCCCGATGGTTTCATCATAGCCGACCATAATTCAATGCTGACCATCATCAGGAATTTACTGAACAATGCGATCAAATTTACACCCAGGGGCGGGAAAGTCACAATTACTGCCGAACAGAAGGATAACCTTTGGGAAGTTTCCATCCTCGACACAGGGGTCGGCATTAAGCCGGATGATCTCCAGAAGCTGTTTAAAACCGGAGAGACCGTAAAAACCAAGGGTACTGAAAATGAAAAAGGAACCGGGCTCGGATTGCTCCTGTGTAAAGAGTTTGTTGAAAAGAATGGTGGAACGATACGCGCTGAAAGCACCCCCAGGGAGGGAAGTAAATTCATCTTTTCAGTCCCTGCAAAAAAAGAGGACAGTTAAGTGGTTGGATATGCCGGCTAAATTTACCACACCCTGCCGATCGGAACAGACGAGTCTAAATATCATTAAAACAGACAGGCAGGTCGATTTAATTGGCAGCAGGTGATCAGATGATCCGTTTTGTCCAGGGGGCTACAATTTTTTTATGATCAGCTTGTCAACGCGGTTTCCGTCAAGATCAACCACCTCCAGTTCGTATCCCATGAAAATGAATTTTTCCCCTGGTTTAGGGAAGTGTTTCATCATGCTGATGGTTAGTCCGGCCAGTGTATTGAACTTCACCTTGTGCTTATCAAATCCCTGCAGGTTGAATTTGTAGGCAAACTCATAGAATGATACCTGCCCGTCGGCCAGCCAGGAGCCATCGGCCCGCTGGTGAATCTGCGGGATCAGGGATTCACCCTTGTCGAATTCCCCGATAATGGCTTCCAGTATGTCGTTCAGCACCACCATTCCGGCGATGGATCCGTATTCGTCGACAACCAGTCCGTAATGCGTCTTTTTTTCCCGGAACAGTTCAAGGGT
>JBAXVX010000079.1:0-2410 GCA_037128705.1 Bacteroidota bacterium
AATCGAACCTGCATTTAAAGTTTAGGAAACTTCCGTTCTATCCATTGAACTACGGAGCCAGGAAATATATACGATTTACGATATACGATTTACGATATACGATTTACGATTTTTTGTCACGCGTCACGCGTCACCAGTCACGCGTCACGTGTCACGCGTCACCAGTCACGATTTTCTTTGCAAAGGTAAAACTTTTATTTCACATCCGCCCCATTCACAGCGCCTTCTCCGGGTGTGACGAAAAAGAGGGTCCCGTCCGGGTTTTCGGCCATCAGGATCATTCCCTGCGATTCAATTCCCTTCAGCTTTCGCGGCGCCAGGTTCACCAGGATCGAAACACGCCTCCCGATGAGCTCCTCCGGCTTGAAATATTGCGCAATGCCGCTCACGACCGTTCGCTGGTCGAGCCCGGTGTCGATCTTCAGCTTCAGGAGTTTGTCGGTCTTGGCCACCTTCTCCGCCTCCAGGATGGTCCCGACCCGGATATCCATTTTCGAAAAATCCTCGAACTGGATGACCTCTTTCCCGGGTTTCACAGGGGCTTTGGCCTGAAGGGCCTCGTTCGCTATCCTGGTATCCAGCAGCTTCTGTACCTGCGCTTCAATGGCGGCATCCTCAATTTTGTCAAAGAGCAGGTAGGGTGTATTCAGCACATGTCCTGCCGCAAGCCAGTTAAGTGAGGTGGCCTCGCTCCATTTCATCGCGGGGAGGTTCAGCATCTGCCTGATCTTTTCGGTTGAAAAGGGTAAAAAGGGTTCGGCCACGATCGACAGCTGGGCGCAGATCTGCAGGGAGATGTTCAGCACCGTCGCCACCCTGACAGGATCCTTTGGATAGACCTTCCAGGGCTCGTTTTCTGTGAGGTATTTATTTCCAAGCCGCGCCAGGTTCATCATGTCGGCCAGCGCCTCGCGGAAACGATAGGCATGAATGCTTGCCGCAATGCGGTCGGGGAATAAACCCATCTTCCGTAAAGTACCCTGGTCCGAAAAATCCTGGTCCTCCAGCAATTGAGTTGTTCCCTCCATTTCTGATCCGGATGCAACCAACGTGGCTGTCCCGGTGAGGACTCCCTGCGGAGGCACCCTCCCTTCAAAATATTTATGGGTCAGCACCATCGTCCGGTTCACGAAATTCCCGAGGATGGCCACCAGTTCGTTGTTGTTCCTTGCCTGGAAGTCCTTCCAGGTGAAGTCGTTGTCCTTGGCTTCGGGGGCGGCCGACGTAAGCACATAACGCAGCACATCCTGTTTCCCGGGGAAATCTTCGAGATATTCGTGCAGCCATACAGCCCAGTTGCGCGAAGTGGAGATCTTGTCGCCCTCGAGGTTCAGGAATTCATTGGCCGGAACATTGTCCGGCAGGATGTAAGTCCCCTCGGCCCTGAGCATGGTGGGGAAGATGATGCAGTGAAATACGATGTTGTCCTTGCCGATAAAATGGACCAGCTTGGTCTCGGGGTCCTTCCAGTATTTTTCCCAGTCGGGCGTCAGCTCCCGGGTGGCCGAAATATATCCGATCGGGGCATCAAACCACACATAGAGCACCTTCCCTTCGGCGCCCTCCACCGGCACCTTCACCCCCCAGTCGAGGTCGCGGGTCACGGCGCGGGGCTGCAGTCCCTGGTCGATCCATGATTTACATTGCCCGTAAACGCTGGTTCTCCAGTCATCCTTGTGCCCTTCGAGGATCCATTCACGCAGCCAGGGTTCATATTCATCGAGCGGAAGGAACCAGTGCCTGGTTTCACGCATCACCGGCGGATTGCCGCTCAGCACCGACTTCGGGTTGATCAGGTCAGTTGCATTCAGCGAAGTGCCGCATTTTTCGCACTGGTCGCCGTAAGCCTTTTCATTGCCGCAATGCGGACAGGTTCCGGTGATGTACCGGTCGGCCAGGAAATGTCCGGTGGCTTCATCGTAATACTGGGCCGAGACCTTTTCGATGAACTGTCCGGCGTCATACATCTTGCGGAAAAAGGCCGAAGCCGTTTCGTGGTGGGTTTTATTGGAGGTGCGGGAGTAAATGTCGAATGAAATGCCGAAATCCTCAAAAGATTTTTTGATGATCCCGTGATATTTGTCCACGATATCCTGGGGCGAAACCCCCTGCTGCAGCGCCTTGATGGTGATGGGCACCCCGTGTTCGTCGGAGCCGCCGATAAAAATAACATCCTCCCCGTTCATTCGGAGGAAACGCACATAGATATCAGCCGGCACATACACCCCGGCCAGATGACCGATGTGGATGGGCCCGTTGGCATAAGGCAGGGCAGAAGTAACCGTGTAACGTTTAAAATCAGGTTTTTTATCCATGGAGGAAGCGATAAGCGTGCAAAGATATTACAATTTTTCCGTCACGCGTCACGCGTCACGTGTCACGTTTTTTTTGTCACGCGTCACGCGTCACG
>JBAXVX010000008.1:0-116885 GCA_037128705.1 Bacteroidota bacterium
TGTGCTGCAAGCCCTCAATGTAATCGCTCATTATAAATAGGACTGATTAGTTACGATCCTTTTTATCAGGCGAGGCAAATTCAAAAACAATGTCGGATTCAAGGCGGCTTGCCAAAAATATTTTATCATTGATTGGTTCTACTGAAAGATTTTCAGTAATGTCCCATTCATTGTAATAGATAAAAGTCGAATGCTTCTTTTCAATATTGATCTTTGCCTGAATGTTTTCACTGATAATTAATCCAACGAGCTGTTTTACATGTTTGAAATTGTCGTGGGTATAGGTGATTTTAAGGTGGTGATCAAAGTTTGCTACCTCCTCCGACATTTTGATATGATAACCGCTGATGATCTTTTTCCTTATCAGATCGTTCATGACTTTTTCAATATCCGGATTGGGAATCATTCCGGGACTGTTCCATTTTTCTTCAAGTCTGGAAATAATATCAGGTTCTGTAACATAGCCGATGAACTTCTTCTTGTTGTTCACGAAAAGAGCTGTCTTGAAAAGCAGGTGATAGGCAAAATCTTTTGTCAGGGAAGAATGCATATCCAGAAACCTGATCTTCCCTTTAAAAACAAGGCCCACATCAACAGCGACGGCAAGGTGTTGCAGCTGCACATCCGACAAAATCGCTTCATCTTTGATCACATCATGAAACAGGCTGTTTATCTTTGATGCGTTATACGTGCATGACAGTTCCTCCAGATCTGCCAGTTTGATCAGCATCTCAATGGCTTCAATGTGACTGATTTCAGCATGACCTGTTGTTCCCCGAACTTCATAATTGCTGAAATCAAACTTCTTTCCGAAAATAGAGACCAATCCGATCTCGTAAATATCAGTTATTGTATCCTCAGCGGAAATGAAGGTCATTCTTTTCGTAAAGTCATTGATAAAATTGACCTGGCTGTCCCAGAGTTTTTCACTCAGAAGCCCGATGGTATAACTGAGCAGACCTACTTCATCATCGCGCCTGGTGAGTTTATCGAACGAATCGGGTGAATGGATATCGGATTGCAGTAATTCATGAACTTTCCGGTCGAGTTCAACAATGGGCCGGGTAATCTTTTCAGATATGAAGATGGAAATAAAAAAACTGGTCAACAGAAAGAGTATCAGCATCATCGACCATACGTTGAAGGCTTGTACGATCTGGTTTCCCTCTCCGATATCGATGTGGGAATTAAAAATGAAACCAGATACATCAAAATTCGTTTTGTTTGCAAACCAGGCGACTTGTAAAAAGAAGGCAATCATATAAAAATTTGAGAGCGCTATTTTGATGGGGAAATTTATTTTCAGGCGGCCCAGCAGAAGCAGAAAAACAGGAAAAAGGAGCAAAGAGGCAAGTATATTGGAGTTAAGAACCGGAAGGAAAAAATACGTCAGGTTCTCATCCAATGTCAGCGAACCGTGATTCAGATTATGGATGATGGAAGAATAGGTAACAAATGCGACATTTGAGAATATCAGAAACAGCGTTATCTCCAGTAACTGCGAAATTTTATAAAGTTTTAACACGCTGCGCATGCGGTTAAAACCCATGATCATGCCCATCAGGCCGTTTCCAATCGACCAGCTGGGCAGATACTCAAAGCCATATCCGAGCAGCAGATCCGAAGACACGTTGCCGATAAAGCCTATCAGAAAGCCATAAACAGGTCCGTAGTAAAATCCAGCAAGGCAAATCAGTACGATCTGGGGCCGCACATCGGCATTCGAAATCCCAGGAAATTTCAAAACTAAAAGGGTGTTGAGGGTGACCAAAATCAAGACAATCAAGAACATGGCCAGGTACTTGTTTGACAGGATACGGCCGATATCTTTTTGGATTTTGAAAAAATCAATAAATTTTCTGGCCATAAAAACAAGTAGATTTCTCAAGAAAGTTCCCGGTATCTTCGAATCAAAGATATAGCATCCATGAAAATGTTCAATGATTTTCTTCTGAAATTTGAAAAGCCCGAGTATATGATCCTCTTGTGCCGGGTTAGCCCGCAAACTCAATGCTTGATAAAAAATATCTAAACCGTACTATTGGGAACAGCCCGGGATGGTAAACTCTACGGGCTTCCTCCTTAATTACCCGGTAAGGTGAGACAGAAAGTACTTCCCCTGCCTTCCTCGCTCTCCACCCAAATCTTTCCGCCATGCTTTTCAACGAAGTCCTTGCAAAGGAGTAATCCCAAACCGCTGCTGGGTTCGTTTTCGGTGCCCTTGCGGTTAGATTTAACATCGATCCTGAATAAACCGGCAACCATTTGAGCGCTCATGCCGATGCCGGTGTCCCTGACTGAAATTTCAACTGAATGGCCGGGACCCGGCTTTGCTGCAATGGTGACTTTCCCCCCTTTGAGGGTGAATTTCACGGCATTGGAGGCCAGGTTGCGGATGATTGATGCCAGCATATACTTATCGGCAAACACTTCAAGATCGGCAGGGATTTCATAGCTGATCTCAATCTCCTTTTTGTTTGCGGAATCCATTACCGGGCGCATACTTTCAGTCATCATACACATCAGCAAGAACGACTCAGGCTCAAAGGGGGTAATGTCCCTTTGCAGACGCGACCACTCCAGCAGGTTTTCGAGCAGCCTGAAGAGATTTGTTGCGGAGTCTCTCATGCCCGATGCCATCTTTTGGACCTGTTCTAAGGTTAAGGCGGGCAAATCTTCAGCCATCATTTTAGACAATCCTAAAAATCCATTGAAAGGGCCGCGCAGATCGTGGGCAATGATGGAGAAGAATTTGTCTTTTTCGGCATTTAATTTTGCAAGTTCTTCGTTTTTTTGCTTGATTTCCTGTTCCTCCTGCAGGCGTTCGGTAATATCAACAAATGACGCTATTATTTTTCGATTGCTTAACATTGTGATTGACATCATCGAATGCCTTATTTCGCCACTTTTACGACAAAAAGTAAACTCGTACTTATCAGGGGCGTCCTTTGGGTTTATCATTCTTCGGCGGTTATATTCCTTTAATCGCTCAAGGTCCTGGGGGGGGATTTGCTGAGTCCAACTCATACCAACGACTTCCAGCTTCGTGTAACCGCATAATTTACAATATTCCTCATTGACCATTGATATTGTGGTATCGGGTTCAATAAGAGCCATTGCTGTCGAATTATTTTCAAATAATAATCGAAAATATTCCTCGCTCTCCCTTAAAGCCTCTTCCGCTAATTTACGATCGGTGATGTCGATCGTGAAGCCTGCAAGGAGGGATTTATCTCCCTGTAAGAGAGGGAATTTGATGGTGGTGAAATTACGACCATTAAAATCTTCATCCTTTTGCAGCAAATTACCACTTGAAATCACAGCCAGGTCATCGGCGGTCATTTGTCGGGCAAATTCATTTGGAAATAGTTCCTCCATCGACCTGCCAATCACTTTCTCCCAAGGGATCCCAATCATCTGCGTAAGATTTTCACTGGCTTGCAGTACCCGGCTTTCATTGGGAGTCACCTCTTTGATATAGGTGAACAATGGCGAATGTCGGATAAATAATGATAAAATTTCTTTGCTTTCCTTCAAAGCCTCTTCTGCCTGTTTTCTTTCGGTGATATCAACAGCGGTGACATGACACTGTTCCTGATTCTCAGTTATGATGGCAGTCAGCAAAACATACGATGGTCTGTCATCCTTCGTTGCGAGTTTAACTTCGCAGGTTTCTTTTCTTTTGGTTTGAAATACTTTTTCAAGAAAGAGCCTGAAAATTGATTTTATCTCTTCTGACACACAAAAAACGAACAGGCTGTTTTTCAGATGCTGCCGGTTTTTGCCTAACATATTTGCCCCGCTGAGGTTCAGTTCGATGATTTCACCTTTGACTGAAAGTGTAAAATAGCCTGACGGCGCCAGATCATACAATCCGATATACTTTTCATTCGCAACTTCTGCCTCTGCCCAAGCATGGCGGAGTTCTTCATTCTGCAATTCAAGTTCAATCTGGTGTACCTGTAACTCATTTATGAGTTTATGATATTCGACTTCAGAAAGTTGAGAAACTGTTTTTGATGATTTCATTTTCAGCAACTCTTCGGCCTTCCGGCGCAGGGCCGCTGTTTCTGATATGTTTCCGTGTTTTTCCATCCTTATTTCTTTGTTTTGAGCAGCGTAATGAGGCCTTTGTGTAACAGGGTTAATCAGTAAAAAAGGCTGTGAACCTTTGCATATATTCAGCCGATTTAGGGACCGCCAAGCACCCGACTCAACCGAAAAAGAAAAAGGGACAGGTGAATGAGTATTAAAACTTTAAACAAAGATACTATTTTCCTTTTTGATTTTGAAGGGTAGCAATTCTTTCAGCAGGTCAGGCACATTGACCGGTTTGAGACTGACATCTATATTCCCGGATGCAACCAGCGAGATATCCATATCGTCGGTAGGGTATTTATCAGGCGGTTGCCCGAGCCGAGGCTTTCAGAAATTGGTTCTAAATATGCCGCTCTTCAGAAGTGAGGTGCGGATTGGTAAACAGGTTTCCATCTTTACATTTTCTTTTGTTCAGGTAACACCAGTTTGATTTTTGTCCCCGAAGAGCTGTCACTCGTAATGTCAATGGTTCCTCCCATTTCCTTCATTATCTGATAACATGTCGATAATCCGAGTCCGACGCCCTCCCCTGTTTCCTTTGTGGTATAAAATGGGAGCATGACATTATGGATATCATCCTTGCTGATACCAATACCATTGTCAGCAATTTCAACGATAATAAATTGATTTTCCAAGTAAGACCTTATGCTGACAATCATATCAAAACTTTCATCCTGTTTGTTTTTCTTTTCAATTACCGCATCTTTGGCATTGGCCAGCAGATTGATGATGACCTGTTTGAATTTATATATATTGTCGTAAATATTGGGAATTTTTTTTTCGAGCTGAAGATTGAGGCTGATCCCCAAATATTCGAACTGTGCCGTGATCAATGAAACTGCATTTTCGATACTTGAATTAATGTTGAATGTTGTAACTACATAATCATCATCGCTTCGTGAAAAAGCTTTGACATTGTCGATGATATTTCTGATGCGAATAATGTTTTCGAAAATCTTTTCTGATTTAATTTTAAAGAATTCGAAATCGATCATTTCAGTTTTGGCAGCCTCAAACAACAGTTTATCCATCACCATAGAAATGATATTCAACGGCTGGTTAATTTCATGTGCAAGGCCTGAGGCCATTTCTCCAATGTTGGCCATATGGTCGGCATGGATCTGCTTTGTCTCCATTTTTTTACGCTGGGAAATATCGCGGATCATGATCATGAATGATAAGGGGGCCCCCTCCAACCCTTGTATTAAAGTTGAACTGATTTCACCTAAAAACACAGATTGGTTTTTCTTTTTGACGGTTGTTTCAATTTGCTGGGCAATCCCTTCATTCATTGTCCTTTCAATTAATTCATCCATCTTGTGTTTTTCATCAGCTGGAATTAAACTGAAAAAATCCAAGCCAACCAGTTCATCTCTTAAATCGGCTCCTAATAATTCAACTGCAATATCTGAAGTATCGGTAATGATTCCTTTAATGTCAGTAAGTACAATGCCATCGGGTGATGCATTTAATGTTGATCTGTATTTTTTCTCACTTTCTTTCAGCAGTCTCTCAGCCTGCTTTCTTTCGGTGATATCGCGATTGAGAGCGATAAAACCAACCGTTTGGTTTGTGTCATCTTTTACCACCGAAACAGTTGAAATAATGGGAATGCGGGTCCCGTCACGATGGTTTTGTGTTATCTCGCCTTTCCAGTAACCCTCCTGTAAAATCTTCCGGGGGATTATATCGAGCGAACATTCAAGATAGTCATTGATAATAAATGACTCCAATGGCTGCCCAATAACTTCGGAGGATGTCCATCCGTAGAGCAGTTCGGCTGATTTATTCCAGAATTGTATGTTGTAATGAATATCGGTCGCTATGAGGGCGTCGGAAACATTTTCAAGTAAAGTTGACTGATAGCGGATTTTTTCTCCAATTCTTTTCTGTTCGGTGACGTCAATAAATGATGCAATTATTTGCCGATTTTTCAACATGGTGATCGACATAAGAGAATGCCTTATCTCACCATTTTTTTTATAAAAGGTAAAGTCATATTTATCAGGGGCATCTTTTGGGTTTATCAGTCGGCGGCGGTTATATTCTTTTAATCGCTCAAGGTCTGGGGGGGGGATTTGTTGTGTCCAACTCGTTCCGATAACTTCCTCCCTGGTGAACCCACCCACTTTGCAATATTCTTCATTTACCATTGAAATGGTTGTATCATGTTCAATGATGGCCATTGCCGTGGAATTATTTTCAAATATTGAACGGAAGTTTTCCTCGCTTTGCAACAATTTCTCTTCGGCCTGTTTGCGGTCGGTGATATCGATTGCAATTTCCATCCTGACCAAACCTTTGTTCTTCCAGGGGATTGCCTGGTCGCGGCAGTCATACCATCTGCCTGTAACCGTATTTTGAAACTGCCATTGATACACTCCGGTCGGGATCCCCGAATCCGACAGCAATTTGCCGCTCGTGCAGAATGAACATGGGCCAACCTGATCTGCTTGAATGGTTTGCCAGCATTTTTGACCCAGTATATCTCCCCAAATGTCACGACCATTTTTATTGATAAACAATATCTCATAAGTATTAAAGTCGACTACATAAACCAGGGAGTCAAGACCATCCAGAATGGATGTCAGACCATCGTTGCTACTGGAAAAGTTAGTGTCGTTTTTCTTCATACCTGTTTTGTTTATACCCGTTTCACACTTGTTGGGAATACCAGATTTGACGACATTGTGCTCTCATTTCTCATTGACACATAACCCTGATGCACGGCAGATTTTTGCCAGTCCCCGGACAAAAGACACATTTTTTCATGGGTTCCTCCACGTAAACCCATCCCGTACCAATGCAAACAGGGCAATGTAACAATGGAGAGAGTTAATCGAAGGGGTTCTTTCCTCTACCGCAACAAAATGGAGACTTGATTATTTTTGTCATGATCTTCTCTGTTTGAAAATATGTTTAAGCAACTAATTAATCTGGAAGAGCAGAAGGCTTTTACAGACCTGGTGTAATGAACAAACCACAACCTCCTTTTTACCGTTGTCATTTTACCGCAATTGCAAACCATGTATATGTTCCGATAAGTGCGTATCAACGGCCGGAATTCAATTCCGCAGTTGCAATACATTGAATGTTCGGTTATTTTCATG
Organism: Bacteroidota bacterium; assembly: GCA_037128705.1. Taxonomy (GTDB): domain Bacteria; phylum Bacteroidota; class Bacteroidia; order Bacteroidales; family FEN-979; genus CAIVAT01. The sequence continues at coordinate 7,209 of JBAXVX010000008.1, forward strand.
TTCATTTCCCTGATCTATATCTTCACACGCCCGGAAGCGTGCTGATGAAACCCAGAACTTTCTGTTCCAATTTTTCTGACTCTTGTGAAAATGTGGTAAAAATCCGTTCTTCTATAACCGGAGTTTCCTTTACTATTTCAACCGGGACTGCTTTTTTAACTTCAGCAGGGGGCGCCTTTTTTACCTCTTTCATTGCTTCTTCCTTAGTCGTTACAATACCCGTTTTCCTTATCTGATCCATTGCTTCCTGCATCTTTTTCCATTCAGCCGATGCCTCGACCCTGTTCTGCAACAAATCATCAAGCATTCCCCCTGTGTAATTTTTGATATTTTTTATATCGCTACGGATGCCTTTAATGGACACATGGATGCCCTTCATGATGCCATTGTAGTCAATAAGCCTTTTTGTTTCACCATTGGCAAGGTCTTTTCTAAGCTTTTGAGCCATTTTATGGTTTTCATTGCTGATTTCCGATAACCTTTTGTGGAACCTGTTCAGCAATGCCCTTGTATATTCCACTCTTTCCGCCAGGTTTTTGCCCAGTTCTGCCCTGAGTTCATTTGACATATCCTGATGTCCTTTTTCAAATTGCCCGAGCATATCGTTCGTATTCTTGAAAATGGCCGCAACCTCATCATTGATGCTTTTAACATCATCGTTGATATTTTTCATCAGGGCATCAAATTCCTTCATTCTGTTTTTTTCGTTTAGCATCCTCTTGTCCCTGCCTTGAGCAAAGGATTTATTCAACTCAACAGCCATTTGTGCCCTTTCTGTTGCGAATTCGTTGATCAAGTTGAGGGTTGACGCCTGAATTGCTGCAACCTCTTTCCTGATGGAGGCGATCTTGCCGTGGATCGAGGTCATTAATGCTTCGAAGGCATTCAGCCGTTCTTTTTCACCACGGGCAAGGCCTTTTCTCAGAGCAGCCGCATTGGCGTTTAAAATGCCGGTCATCTCCTGGTGATCCTTACGGAAGCCGTCGAGGGTTTTTTGTACATCGTGTACAAGTTCTTCATTTTCTGTGATCCGTTGTTTGAATGAAGAGAGTAACTCTTCGGTCAAATTTTTCATATCTGATGCTAATCCCATTTTTTTATCTCCTATTTTTAGTTACTGTTGCGTGAAAATATAATTGATGCCCAACAGGCTGTTTATCAGCCGCAGGCAGTAATTTTCCGGACTCCGATGGATGAAATGATATGTTTTGCGGCTCCTCTTTCCTCACAGAGCGCACTAAAGAAATGATGGCCATGAACGATCAGGGAATGGGAGGGTGCTGAAATGTTTTTTGCAGCCTGAAAGGAAAGTTGATTTTTTTTAATCCGGGACTCGAAGGAGGTTATAATGATGTCAGAAAAAGCATCTATGTATATTTCGGCCCGGGTACCCATAAAGAATAATTTCGATTTTACTTTGTAAGAAAAAGCGAAATTCTTGGTACCTCATGCTTTCGGTTATTTCACCGGGAAGGATGTTTTAGCAAGAATAACTGCTGAATTGCTTAACTGCAACGTGCCTTAGGCGGCTTTTGCAGTTAATCCGATGGCTTCTGCATACTTCAGGTATGTTTCAACAGAGGCTACCACAACCCTTGCTTCAATAGCAAGCAGTTCGATACCAACCAATGATACTCTTACCCATGCGTCAACTACAACACCTTTGTCAAGGATACGGTCGATTACCTCTACGAGGCTTGATGACCCGATTGTCTTTTCTACTGCCATTTTTTTAATCTCCTATTTTTGATTTGTAAAAACCGTGCTTTACGTGAGGGACGGTTTACCTCTTTTCAGGTAGGGCAAGAGGTAAGGCAAATAGTGGGCCGGAAATTGATGACCTATGGAGGGAATGAGTAATTTAGGTCAGTTATTTATCTGAAAGTGAATGCTATAAAAATTAGTATTTTTTTTATTAGTTGAAATTTTACAGATTAGATTGGTAAAGGATTATGGTTTATTCAATAAAATAATCGCGTATAGTACGTGAAAATACTTTCCTGGTTTTTTTTGATAAAAGGTGTTATTTTGTATTACGCGAAAACGCGTGCAGTGAAGTTAATTTTTAAGACCAGCCCTAAATTTCATCCTAACTTTCCCTCATGATCAGTTTAATTTTTGTACCAGACGAACTGTCGCTCGATATTTCGATGGTTCCTTTCATATCCTTAATAATCTGATAACATATCGATAATCCGAGACCGGTTCCTTTACCTTCCTCCTTGGTAGTGTAAAAAGGGAGCATGATATTCTGAAGATCATCCTTATTGATGCCGATCCCGTTATCGGTAACTTCAACCAATATACGTTGATTTTCGTGCCAGGATCTGATTCCAATAAGCATTTCAACATCTTGCTGTCTGCTTATTTTTTCTATCACCGCGTCTTTGGCATTGGCCAGCAGGTTAAGGATGACCTGCTCAAATTTATAGGTGTTGCCAACTATTGGAGGAATTTGTGGTTCGAGTTGAAGATTGAGGCTGATGGCATGGTGTTTAAATTGTTCCAAAATCATCGAAGAGGCGTTTACGATACTTGAATTGACATTGAAGGCTGTATGTATGTAATCGTCCTGGCTTCTCGAAAAGGCTCTTATATGATCAATAATGTCCCGGATACGGATTATATTTTCGAAAATTTTGTTTGATTTTATCTTAAGAAATTCAACATCCACCTTTTCAGCTCTGGATGTCTCAAATAAAATTTTATCCATAACCAAAGAAATGGTATTCAATGGCTGGCCAATCTCATGTGCAATGCCGGCGGCCATTTCTCCCAGGATCGACATGCGGTCGGAATGGATCTGCTTTGCCTCCATTCTCATGCGTTGAGAGATGTCGCGAACGATGATCATGAATGAAATGGGCGCTCCATTTTGGTCCTGCATGAGTGTGGAGCTGATTTCGCCGGAAAACAGGGATTGGTTCTTCTTCTTAACTTTCAACCCGGTATATTGTGTAAACCCTTCATTCACTGTCTTTACAAGCAGTTCACCGAATATTTCATTCGCTTCTGGTGGAACGAATTGAAAAATATCTTTACCCAGCAGGTCATCTCTGGTATCGACACCAAATAAAGTAAGCCCGATCTCGGAAACCTCAATAATGATTCCCTTCAGGTCGATTAATAACATCGCATCAGGAGAAGCATTTAACATGGTTTTGTATTTTTCATCGATTACTTTGATGGCCTGCTCCGCCATTTTACGGTCAGTAATCAGCCGAATGGTACTCGCCACTCCAATCGCTTTCTCATTGATAAAGTATCTCTTTGCAGAATGAGACACCCACCTTATTGCGCCATGTTCATCAACAATCCGATATTCAAATTCTCTGAGTTCGTTCTCTTCATGATATACCCCATTCCAGGCCAACCTGACCATCTCAACATCATCGGGATGAATGATGTCGGGTATTTGAAGTCCGATAAATTTATCAACCGGATATCCGAGAACGGTTTCACATTGCGGACTGACAAAGAGTAAAATGCCATTGATATCGGTGAGGGTGGTGAGGTCGCTGCTATTGGAAACAACCGTTTTGAGCAATTCTTCGCTTTTCCGCAGTGAATCCTCCGTCAGTTTGCGCTGGGTGATATCAACTGCAGTCACCAGGCATCGATTATCCGGTCCGGCTGATATGCCTGCCAGGAGAATACAAATTGGCAATTTGCCATTTAATGAGATAGTTACCTCGCATGTTTCTTTGGCTTTACCGGAGAATATCCGCGAAAGAAAGAGATTAAAGTCTGTTTTTGTATCATCAGAAACAAAAAAATCAAATTGTAAATTTTTCAAATACGCGCGTTCCCCGCCTAACATCGCTCCTCCGCACAGGTTTAACTCTAGAATTTTTCCTTCTTTGGAAAGTGTAAAATATCCCGATGGGCTAAAATCGTATAATTCAGCATATTTGTCGTTCGCTGCTTTTGCTATCTGCTCATTGGCCCTTTTAAGCTCATCATTCTGTGTTTCCAATTCTACCTGATAGACCTGGAGTTCATGCGTGAGTTTAGCTGAATAGGCAATTGCAGCACTTAATTCACCTGCTCCTTTTGCCTTCTCTTCATTTTGGAAGGCCAGCTCTTTGTTGGCAATGAGCAGCTCATCGGCCCGTTTTGTCTTCTCTTCGTTTTGAAAGGCCAGTTCTTTATTGGCAATGATCAGCTCATCAGCCCGCTTTGCTTTCTCTTCGTTTTGAAAGGCCAGTTCCTCAATAAGTTCCAGAATTTTGGATTCTGCTTTCTTTCTCAGAAGTTCTTCTGCTCTTTGGCGCAGGATTTCGGCTTCGGATTTTTTACGTGTGTTTTTCAAGAACTGCCAGTTAGCACTATGACTTTGTTTGCCTTGTTTGGTGATGCGATAGAAGAGAAAAGGGCATGGACTGCCTCCTGTTTTCGTATAGGTTTAACAACGATGAATGACGTTGTAAACTTATACAAATATAGGCAGTTTTACTGTTTTGATTCGGATGGTGAAAAGCCATTTCAATAAGAATGGAGATGGGAAGGACTTTGTTAAGAGATATTTATGTGTGGCATTTGTGATAAAAATACGACTTAAAAATGGGAGGTGCTCAATTGCGATTGATTGCCGCTTCAGTCTATTTTTCTTCAAGAAATGTAACGATTCCGCTGTCGAGGTTATAATAGGCACCCACAACCACCACTTCACCGCTGTCGACAAGGTGTTTCAGCAACGGTTCAGATGTTTGCAAGGCAACAACACTGTTCATGATGTTGGCCCGGCAGGTAGCCTCGGCATCCTGTCCTATGGTAGCTTTTACTGCCGGCTGGATAGCAGCAACGATCGAATTGATATGACCCGGGGCGACCACTGTATCGCGTGCGGCGGCAATCGCGCCGCAGTGCTGATGCCCGAGCACCACAATCAGCGATACATGAAGGTGTTCAACGGCATATTCCGTGCTGCCGGTTGTTATGTCATCAAGGATATTACCGGCCTCCCTTTCAACGAAGAGATCACCCAACCCCTGGTCAAAGAGGATCTCAGGACTTGTCCGCGAATCAGAACATCCCAGGATGACTGCAAACGGATGCTGGCCTTTGGCAATTTCCTTGCGCCGGTCATCATTTTGACGGAGATGCAATGCCTTCCCGGAAACGAAACGGAGGTTTCCTTCAATAAGTAATCGCTTCGCCTCTCCGGGTGTCATTTTCTCCACAGGCCGGTCCTGCCCTGAAACAAGATTGAACCCGTTGAAACAGGGCATGAGAAAACAGGCAAGGATTAAAGGGGTGAGTTTTTTTATGATCTTCATACATTGAGTGTTACAGGCCTGGTTTAGTTAAATTAATTAAAATGGAATTATTATTTAAGCAGGATCCCAATTCAGCAAAAGAAATTTCTATCGAAATAGTTAAATCCATGGCCTCGATCGCATGGGGGAACGCAAAATAACCATCTATCTTTATATAAATAAACCCATTCCTGATGTAGTAGTTATCAAAAACGCTTTCTTGTATTTCTGACACCAGAAAAGCATCTTCATAGGTTTTCTTGTCCCCAAAGGCATCAATCCATTCCTGAACTTTATAATTTTTCCGGGCGGCATCCAGCTCCTTTTGAATGCGTGTTTTTATTTTGTTTTTCAGTTGAGGCAATTTTCCAGGATCAATCTCTTTCAATAAAGCAATTTCTTTATTGCTGATCAAATCGAACGAGTGATGAATTGTTCCTGTTGACAAGTAGGGACCCATGTATTCCCAGTCAAAATACAGGCTGACGATACATTTCTCAGCGAAATTATAGCCCACCTTGGGCTTTTTACCGGCATCATCTGCATATTCCTTTAATTCATCAGCCAAGGTATTCCCTTGTGTCAGAATTAATTTGTCGGCACCTGGAATTTTAGCACAAGTTTTAAAGGATGGATTGACTTTGTATAATTTCACCGACAGCAGTTTATTGCTGTTCGGCTTTCTCCAGTTTCCCGTCATACTGTCTTTGAAATTCTCACAGGTGAAAATACCGGTAATTAAACCATCCCTGTTCTTTTCATTCATGAGTACATGACTGCCATTCATTGATCCTGATATGGATATCGTGTCTCCGTTTTTTTTGTAGAAGTACGATCCAACAAGGGATGAATCGGTTGTTCCTGCGCTCAAATTAAACCATACCGGCATATTATCTGAAATATATCCTTCATAGGATTGGCTTTTAAGCAGCTCAGGATATCCGATGACTAAAAAAAATGCAAGGAGCAAAGTTTTATTTGTCATTCTATTTGATTTTACTGACATTCCAAAGTATAAAAATAGGTAAAATTGGTCATCTTTTCGGGGAATGCGAATAAAAGAGGAAAATTGCCCCCGGGATGATAGGGATCCATTGCGTAAAAAATGCCAGGCGTTTATTAAATTATCCCGAGTGGGGAGGCATATACTTCTTATTTGGTTAATTTTACCCGACGAAAAATCGAACACCATGAAAAGAAAGCTCACTTTTTTACTCGCCATCAGTCTTTGTTTAACATCGGCAGCGCAGATTCACCCCCATTTCACCAAGGGAAAGAATTATCATGTTAAATCTGTTTTCACCAGGCCAATTCCGGATAATATCCGGATCGGTACCAGGCAACCGAATGAAACAGTGCTCAGCAAATCTGTGCTTTCGGATGCATCAACCATGCAAACCTTCTATGATACGCAATCAAATCGCAGTACATCTGAGAAGGTATACATGTATCCTGACGGGACCATCGGGGTGTGTGGAACGATGGCACATGATACCAATTTTACTGATCGTGGAACCGGTTATAATTTTTTCAATGGAACTGAATGGGGGCCGGCTCCGGCGGCAAGAACGGAATCGGTAAGAACCGGTTGGCCCTGTATTGCTCCATGCGGAACCGGGGAAATTACGGTCGCACACAGGGGAGGATATGGACTGGTGTTCATGAAACGCGCCACCAGGGGAACCGGAACCTGGACAGAGAGTGTAATTGAACCGCCGGCCGGGGTTGCAGGTTTGTTTTATCCCAGAATGGTCACCAGTGGTGTCAACCGTGAAACAGTTCATGTGATTTGCAATACTGCCGATACAATAGCCGGGGGGACAATCTACAACGGTCTCGATGGTGCACTGATCTATAATCGTTCACTCGATGGCGGCCTTTCGTGGGAGGGATGGAGACAGCTTGATGGATTGACATCGGCAAATTATAAAAATTTCGACAATGATGCAAATGTTTTTGCGGAACCTAAAGGTGATACCATTGCCTTTGTTTACGGCGGAGAATGGCAGGACCTTGGATACCTGAAGTCAACTGATAACGGCGCTACCTGGACCAGGTCGCTTGTTTGGGAAAATCCATGGGTTCTCTACAATGGTCCTTTCCCGACTGAGGAGTTCTATACTACGGATGGAAATGTTGCCGCGGCACTCGACAAAAACGGGAACCTTCACATTGTGGCCGGATTGTCGCGGACCTCCAAAGAATCGAATATGGGGATAATCCCTTATCTCTGGGCAGACGGTTTGCTTTACTGGAATGAAACCATGCCGAAATGGAATACAGTTCTGGACCCGGACACACTTTATACGAATGGGAACATCATTGGATGGGTGCAGGATACAACTGTGTTTAATGCCGACAGCACCGCTCTGGCATTTTATGGGAGCGGCATGAGCAGCCAGCCCTCCATGGTGATCGACGACCTCAATCGAATCTTCGTGGTCTGGTCGGGTGTTACAAACAACCGTGATAAAGAAAATCACCTTTACAGGCGAATCTTTGCACGGGTTTCTACGACCGGGGGTTCCACATGGGGCGATACCATCGTACCGCTCACTGACGGACCAGAATATGAATTTACTGAAGCTGTATATTCATCGATTTCGCCCAATTCGAACGATAATTTGCAGATCGTCATTGAAACAGATTCTTTAGCCGGCACTTATGCCTGGACCCTTGTCGGGCACCCAAGTCAACCTAACTTTACCACCAATGATATCACATTTCTGAACCCGACCAAGGCCAGCATCCTTTATCCCCATACAGGGATTGAGGAGAAGCAGGTACATGTCCTCACAGCCAGATTGTGTCCCAATCCTGTAAAGGACCAGGGAAACCTCAATCTTTTTTTACAGGAAGGCGGGAATTTAACCCTTGAGGTGACAAATATTTTTGGCCAGAAGGTGATGTCGGCCGACAAAGGATTTTTCGACATTGGAAATCACCAGGTGACCGTTGATGTCCATGGTTTACAATCCGGATTGTATTTTTACACCCTGCATCTGAACGGGCAGGAATACACAGGTAAAATGGTGGTGAACAGGTAAGCGTAAATTTACCTGCTGAAAATTTGATGTTTTCCGGCGGCTATTTTTGCTGTGACTGGCGGAATGAATTTCCCAGCCGATCAAGTCCGGCGGAGCAATCGCGGCCTGGAATGCATGCTTCGATCAAAAATAGTTTATCCTTCTCACTGATTGCAGTTTTCATGGCCTGTTCCAATTCTTCCTCGGTCGTAACTTTGATCCCGGTCGCGAAGTTCCCTTTGTCAAACATCCCGGGCAACTGTGCATACTGCCACATCTGGATATCATTATAGGGCCCATCCTTATGGAGGTAACGTTCGATGAGATAGCCATCGTTGTTAATGATCACAATCACAGCCGGGCAACGTTCCCTGATCAGTGTTGAGACCTCCTGTGCGGTCATCTGGAAGGCGCCGTCGCCGGAAAGGACAAACGGCCGTTTCCCGGGTCGGGCGAGGGCCACGCCCAGGGCCGCAGGTGTGCAGAACCCGATGGAACAATAGTAAGCCTGGACAATGAAGTTCTCAGCTTCTTCGATATGGAATTCAGGAGTTGCACAAAAAGCATCCCCGGGTTCCGAAAGAAGGATCATTTGGTCATCGAGATGGTAGTTCAGGCATTCGTATAATCGGATGGCAGTGAGGGTGCGTGAAGGCTCGGGTATAAAAGGTTGCTTCGGACGATACGATTCGGCCGGGTGGGAATGCAGGTATGAACGTGGCTGAACAACCAGGGTCAGTTCACGGATAAAATCGCCAAGCTGAACCTGGTGATAAAAATGGCTGCCGATCCGAACCTCGCCTCCGCCAACAGTGATCATTCGACGGTTGTCGAGGTTGAGGCTGAACAATCCTGTATCCAGATCCGTCATCCAGGCGCCGAGTGACAGGAGGCAGTCGGATTGTTCGATCTGGAGCCGAACTTTTTCCTTGCTCCATCCGCCCTGATAAATACCGGTGAATTGTGGGTGAAGTTCAGGTAATACCGATTTGCTGCTAAGCATGGTGGCAAATGGAACCTCGGTTGTTTCAATCAACTGAAGCGCTTCCTTTCCAAGACCGAACCTGAGCAGTTCGATGCCGGCAAGCATAATGGGACTGGAGGATTTGTTTATTAATTCGGCGGCCTCCCTTACTGATTCTGACAGGCTCTCGGGGTTGGATTTTAACGGAACAAACGTAAGGGGTTCCTTTGGTTCGCGGCAGGGGGCGTGTGTTATATCAGCCGGAAGTTCCAGATAAACGGGCAGCTTATGTGCCATGCAATTCCGGATCACGCGGTCGATTTCTTCGGGGGCGGTATTGGGGTCAGCCAAAAGGGCAGCATCTGCCGTGATAGTTTTAAAGATGTCGAGCTGCAGGTAGTAATTTGCCACGAGATGATGCACCAGGGCACCAGCTTCCCTGCGCCGGGCCGGGGGAGCTCCGTTGATGATGATTACAGGAACATGTTCTGCATAGGCTCCTGCCACTGCATTTATAATGCTCAGTCCTCCAACACCATAGGTTACAACTGCAGCTCCGATTCCGTTCAAACGGGCATAACCGTCGGCTGCATAACCAGCGTTCAACTCATTGCAGTTCCCAACCCACTGGATTGGACTTTCAACTACATCATCAAGGAAATCGAGGTTGTAATCGCCGGGCACTCCGAAAAGATGTTTAATACCAATCTCCTGAAGCCGTTGGAGTAGGTAAAGAGAAACAGTGTAGTTTTTGCTCATAGTTTGTGACTTTATAAAACGTTTTAATGTTCAAATTTAACTTACCTCTTTGAATTCATCTAAATTTTCCTTTTCGCTTTGGCAGAACTTATCCTTCGGTCAGGAATTTTAGTATTCAAAATTCCGATCCGGATCATTAATTAAAAAATTTCCCCTGTGCTACGATCTTGTCATCCTTACGCAACACATGATAGATAAACATGCTGGAACTGGGACTATTAGCTGTAAATGGCCTTATTGAAGGTGACTGGATCGGTTGGGACCAGATCATCCGGCCTGTGAAATCAAAAATGACCAGTTTGAGTTTTGAATAATCAGGACAGCGTGAAAAGTCAAAAAGCGTGTTCCCGTCCGCGCTTTTTATAATTCTCACCCATTGAGAAGATACTTCTCCCATAATGAAGATTGCGGTGGTTGTCTTCCATTGATCATAAAGGGTTTGCAGCGAATCGATCGGGTCGACCGGTACCAGTCCCGAAAAGCTTTGAGGGTAGGCCATCCAAAGGTCAAGGTACAGGCTGTCGGGTGAATTGTTTGGACGTGCCACACGAAGAAACGAGGATAGTGATGAACTGTTTCGGGGTGCACAGCGGGTGTCGGCTCCAATAACCTTGGCACCCTGGAGGGCAGCCATCAACCGGTCGGCAAGTGTTCCCTGGGTCGAAAGAAAGCGGTTCTGCATCGAATCGATGATGCTTTGGCCGAGCAGGATATTTCCCTGGATGGAATAGAAGATACTTGCTGTGTCATTTTTATAGTTTGAACAATTGGACCCGGTATATGCTGCTGCCCGGGATTGATTGTTCCTGAAATCAACAATGCCATATTGCCGTGTCGTTGCATTCCCCTGTGCATCATGGGTTACAAGCCAGGTAATAATCTGCTGTGGGGATTCCCCGGCAATCATATGGGCATGTGCATTGGTCTGGTTTGTACTGTTCCAGGCAGCCTGCGTATGAATGGCTCCAATCCCCGGGATGACATCGCTCAGAATGGCAGCCCCATGAGGGTAGGAGGGGCTGGAGGTGACACATGACGCCCCTGCACTTCCGATTTCACCGGTCAGTGTATCCACAGCGACAATGGAGAAGGTATCCTGAGCCATGACCTGTCCGCATTGAAAGAGAAGGGCTGAAATGGCAATCAGGAAAGTTTTCTTGAATTCGGAAAATCGCATGGAGTTAATTTTGGATAAAATTCATATTTCACATGGATAAATTTTTCATAAAATTAGTTTGTTTTCGTCATTTTCCAATAGCATCTAAATGATTTATTCCCATGAAGCATGCGCTGCGATTTGCAGCACCCTAAAAACTGTTTATTCCGGCAATCCTTTTATTTCGTAATTTTACAACGTATTTAGCAGATTCTCAAAATTGAAGCAACTTTTCTTCCTGCCCCTGTTTTTACTCCTGACCTGTTCAATGTTAGGGCAAACCAATACCGATTTTTGGTTTGCTGCGCCTGAAGTGACTTCCCAACATGGAGATGAACCAATTTATTTACGGCTTACCTCCTTCGGCCAGAGTGCAAACGTTACGATTACCGAACCGGCAAATTCGGCAAATTTCGCTCCCATCAATATTACCATATCGGCAAATTCAACTTATACTGTCAACCTGACCTCACGTAAATCTCAGGTCGAATGTCAGCCTCCGGATGTGGTCAAAAACTTCGGGCTTCATATTCATTCCGATACGCCCATCACGGCCTATTATGAAGAAGCCAATACATACAATCCCGAAATATTCACCTTCAAAGGGAATAATGCTCAGGGCACCTCTTTTATTATCCCGGGGCAGAATGTGATGGATAATTATCCATATTCCGTTGAGCCAAAGGCCTATAATTCTTTTGATATCGTGGCAACGGAAGATAATACCACCGTCACCATTACTCCTCAAAAAGCCATACAAGGTCATGCCGCCGGAGTTTCATTTACCAAGACCCTTAACAAGGGGCAGATATACAGCGCCCGTGCAACTGGATTTACGGGCCTCCTTCACCTCCAGGGATCATCTGTTACTTCAGATAAACCGATATGCATTACGGTTAAAGATGATTCAGATAAATATCCGGGTTTGAATGCCTGGGATCTCACGGGTGATCAGATCGTTCCTGTCAGCATCGTTGGGAAGGAATATATCGTGGTACGGGGATATACGAATCAGCCCATGAATGACTGGGCCTTTATTACGGCGACTGTCAATGGAACCAGCGTATATGTTGACGGTGTCATCGCTGCGTTGCTGAATACAGGGGAAACCTACCGGTTTCAACTCATTCCCACCGATTTATCCGCATTTATCATGGCAACCCAGCCTGTTTATGTCTGGCATCTGACAGGTTATGATGATGAGGCCGGCAGCGCTTTACTGCCTCCTATGAATTGCACTGGTTCAACCCAGGTGGCCTTCACCCGTTCAACCCAGTATTCCTTTCAGTTAATTGTTCTGACCAAGGCAGGAGCCCAGGGTTCCTTCACTCTTGATGGAGACCCTTCCAAAGTTACGGCCTCCATGTTCTCTTCTGTTGCCGGAAACCCTGCCTTCGTTTTTGCCAGGATTCCATTTACGCCCGGGGACCTGCCTGTTGGTGCGCACATCCTGGCCAATTCACAGGATATTTTTCACATGGGCGTGATCCACACCTATGATGCCGGGCAATCAGGCTGTGCCTATGGTTATTTCTCTGATTTTGCCAGCCTGAACCTGGGAGCTGACCAGTCGGTGTGCCCGGGCGCCACCTATACTTTTGATGCCGGCCCGGGCCGCCTGAGCTATGAATGGTTTTACAATGGGAGCCCATGCGGGAGTACTCAGACCATCACCGTTTCAAACCCGGGGTTGTATTCTGTAACAGTCAATGACCATGGATGCATTTTGTCGGATGAAACCCAGCTTTTCAATTTCACAGCACCCAGCCCGGTTATTGACGGAGTGACCAGTTTTTGCCAGGGGGAATCGCAACAGCTCAGTGTCACCGGCACATACAATTCCTATTTGTGGACCACGGGAGCAACCACCCAGGCTATCACAGTCAGCTCCAGCGGCGCATACGGAGTCACCGTAACCGATGAGAACGGATGCCAGGGAAGTTCCTCCGTCAATGTGACCGTGAATCCATCTCCGGAGTTAACGAATAACCCCACAAGCAAATCCATTTGCTCCCTCGACAATACCAATATTAATCTTACGTCAAATGTTGCAGGAGCGCTCTTTACCTGGACCTCTGTTGTAACTTCAGGATCAGTGACAGGCAACAATTCCTCCACTCAACCTGGTTTGCTGATCAATGATCAACTGATCAATGGCGGTCTCAATGATGGCGTTGTGAAATATTCCATAACACCCCAGGCCAATAATTGCTATGGCCCTGTTGTCGATTACCTGGTAACTGTTCATCCCACCCCGCATCTTACCAACAGCCCCCTCACAAAGACGATTTGTTCCTCGGCCAATACGAATATCAGCCTGACTTTTAATGTTCCGGGAACACTTTTTACCTGGACCTCCGTTGTTACTTCAGGCACGGTGACAGGCAATAACAACTCAACACAGCCCGGATTGCTGATCAATGATATTTTGATCAATAACGGAATCACCGATGGTGTTGTAAAATATTCCATAACACCCCATGCAAATAATTGCCCCGGCCCGGTTGTGGATTATTTCGTGACTGTTCATCCCGCACCGCACCTGACCAATAATCCTGCTGCAAAATCAATCTGTTCAGCAACCAATACGAATATCATTCTGACTTTTGATGTGCCCGGGACATTGTTTACCTGGACCTCCATTGTTACTGCAGGCTCAGTGACCGGCAACAACAATTCAACCCAGCCTGGATTGCTGATCAATGATCAGTTGATCAATACAGGAATTACGGATGGGATCGTGAAATATTCCATAACACCCCGTGCCAATAATTGTAATGGCTCCGTTGTCGATTACTTTGTGACAGTTCACCCCAATCCGCACCTGACCAACAATCCTGCCGCGAAGACTATTTGTTCATCAAGCAACACGAATATCAGCCTGACTTTTGATGTTACAGGGACACTTTTTACGTGGACCTCGGCTGTCACCTCCGGATCAGTGACGGGCAACAACAATTCAGTACAACCCGGATTATTCATCAATGATCAGCTGATCAACTCAGGCCTCACCGATGGCGTTGTCAAATATTCCATCACCCCCCGGGCCAATAATTGTAACGGCCCGGTTGTTGATTACTTTGTGACTGTGCACCCCGCACCGCACCTGACCAACAATATAACAACAAAGACAATTTGCTCCTCAGGCAATACAAACATCTCCCTGACTTTTGATGTTTCAGGGACGCTTTTTACCTGGATTTCAATTGTTACTTCCGGTTCGGTGTCAGGCAATAACAATTCAGCACAGCCAGGATTGCTTATCAATGATCAGCTGATCAATACCGGCAACACGGATGGTGTTGTGAAATATTTCATTACACCCCATGCCAATAATTGCAACGGGACCGTTGTCGAATACACAGTAACAGTGCATCCAAATGCCATGGTCAATCCGATTAACCCGCAAATCATTTGTTCCGGCTCTCAAACCCTGCCTGTTCCTTTGACCTCCAACGTGTCAGCACCTTCAGTTGATTATTCCTGGACGGTTATTTGCGATCCCGGGATCCCGGTTTGCCCCGCATCCGGTAGTTTAATCACTATTCCGTCGGATGCAATCTCCAACAACGATCTGTTGCCCCGGTATGCTAATTATACAATTACTCCTTCGGTTGGAGGTTGCCAGGGAACCCCTTTGACAACATACAGGGTCCAGGTCAATCCCAGCCCTACCGTTACTAACTCACCTTTATCCCAGCAGATTTGTTCAGGCACGAACACCGCCCTTGTGGTGCTTACCGCCAATGTAAGCGGAACCACATTTGACTGGATTGCTACTCCTTCCTCAACAGCCATCACCGGTTATCAGTCAGCACCCGGAGCAGGGAATATTATACAGCAGACCATTAACAATTCATCTGCGGATCAGGGTTTTGTAAATTATCATATTATTCCTTCTTCGCAAAGCGGGATGGCCTGTCCCGGTGCTCCCGCCGACTACAAGATCTTTGTCAATCCACTGCCAACTCCTTTTATCACCGGGGAGCAACAGGTATGCAATGACCAAACCGGAACGGTCTACTCAACTCCCTCTGTTGCAGGTCATGACTATATCTGGACCGTTACCGGTGCTTTAACCTTTACCGGAAACCACACCCATACGATCGCAGTTGACTGGGGGTTGGGTCCGGTGGGCACGGTTCAACTCACGGAGGTCGACCAGAACTATCCAACAAACTGCAGCACCATAACCCCGGTTAGCAATATCATAATCTATCCGGCACCTGCTCCTGTAATTAGCGGAGCAGCAAGTCCATGCGGACAGACCCAACAGGTATATACCATCGTTGTCCCAATGGCAAATCATTCTTATAACTGGGCAGTTACGGGCGGGAATACGACATCCTCAATTAACTCCAGTGTCAGTGTGACGTGGGGCAATACCAATCCCGTTTCCCTGGATGTTACGGAAACCATTGCTTATCCTTCGGGATTGACATGCTCGGCTCATGCTCCCGCTTTTCCCATCACGCTGAATCTCATTCCTGATGCTGCAGGTGAAATATCCGGACCATCTTCAGTTTGCCAGGGTCTACCCCTTGCTTTTACTGTCGGTTCAATACTCAATTCCGATAGTTATAACTGGTGGTATGCTCCATCAACCGGTGCTGTAATAACTAATAACGGGAACAGTGCTGAGGTGTTTTTCGAATACACCTCCGGAACAGGTAGTCTGTATGTCCAGGGGCAAAAGACAGGCTGTGCTTCAGGACCGGTTTCACCTGCACATGCAGTCACGGTGTATACTCCTCCGAGTGTAACTTTGCAGTCCTGCAACGACCCTGTTACTACGAAGGGGGCGAAGCCATTTCAGCTGAAGGGAGGCCTCCCATTGGGCGGATACTACAGCATTGACGGGGCTATGCTGCCAAATAAAATCCTGGACCCGGCGACCTTAAGTTCAGATCAGCCCGACCACATTATTTCCTATACCTATACTAACCAGTACAACTGTACCATCAGCAAAACCCAGGCACTGAAGGTGAATCCCGTCTCAAATTTCACCTGTAAAAACACGTTGACCGATATCCGTGATCAGAAAAGCTATCCCACCTTTGAAATTATATCAGGGATCAAACGCCGCTGCTGGATGTCGGCCAACCTCAACTATGGAACATACCAGCAGGGATTTGTGCCGCAAACAGACAACTGTATCGTTGAAAAATACTGTGCGGGAAATGATCCTTTAAAATGTGCGGAAGCCGGAGGGCTTTATCAATGGGATGAACTGATGACCTTTTTACCGGCGGACAATTCCCTGGCTGAAGGCATGCAGGGGCTGTGCCCGCCCGAATGGCACGTGGCGACAGAATCGGAATGGGAGGAGCTGATAAATTACTCAATGGGTCCCGGTATAGCCGGATGGCAACTTTTAGATCCCTGGCCCCAATATGGTTTTCACGCCGAAAACCTCGGAATATTGTATCAGAATTATATTTGGTCCTTTGTGCCTCCCAAGTTTTCCGCAACCATATTCTGGACTTCGACCGTGAGCCAGTCGGGAGATGGAAGGATTGCCAGCCACGGCATGAATGAGATCAATGCAAGTGTATCCTCCTATTTCTCAAGCCGGAGCAATGGGTTCGCCGTGAGATGTGTGAAAGATTAGCGAGGTCAGGAATTGTTGCGAAGGATATCCAGAAATTCAAGTGCAACCTTATCCAGGTCGAATTCCTGACGGAGAAAGTCATATCCATAATCGCCCGCTTCCCTTAACAGGATCCGGTTTTCGGCAAGATAGATGATTTTTGCGGCAAGGTCGGCGGCATTCTCTGGCTCAAAGGCCCATCCCGCCTTGCCCTTTTCAACGATCAGCTCTTTTGCTTCGCCTTCAACGCCAAGAAGCACTGGTTTGCGCAGGGCAAGGTTTTCAAATATTTTTGAAGGGATGGCCCCCTTAAACAGGTCCAGTTTCCTCAGTGGGATCAATGCCACATCCGATGCACGGATGACCGGAATAACTTCACGCTTTGGCATGTTATCGAAAAAATGCAGGTTGGAGAGGTTCATCTCCTTCTTCAGTGTCATCAACTGTTCGCGCACCGGACCACTGCCAACCATGATAAACTGAACATTCGGTTGATTTTCAAGTATTTTAGCCGCATGGAGGATCACCTCCAGCCCCTGGGCATGCCCAAGGATTCCGGCATACAGGAGAAGAAAATCATCCGGTTGAAAACCGTTATTTAAACGCCACAAAGGATCAGCCGGGATGTTGTTCAATTCATCAATATCCACCCCGTTCTTAAGCCAATGGACCCTCTTTGCCGGGAAACGGCTGGAAATGTTTTTCACGATCCCCTGCGTTTGCCCGGTCACCATCACTGAGTTCCTGTAAAGAAATTCCTCGAGGATGGTGGATATTTTTATCAGAAACGGATTTGTGACAAGACCCAGTTTTTCGGCACTTTCCGGCCATAAATCCGATACGTTGAATATCAGTTTTGCCCGTTTTATCAAGGAAAGGAGCCATGCTGTTATTCCAAGGAACAATGGCGGTGATTCACAAAAGATGAAGTCCTGGCTGCTGCATTTAAACAAACCGACTACAAAGGAGCTCTTTACGAAGCTGAAATAGTTGACCAGCCTGGGCAGGATCGATTTACTCGCTCCTGCGTAAATCCAGCAGCGATGAACCGGGATTCCCTCAATTTCCTCATAGGCATAGAATTTCCCCCGATATCCTTCATAAATGCGCATTTGAGGGTAATTGGGCATCGCGGTCAGCACCACGACATTCACCCCTGATTTTTTCAATCGTTTCGCGAGTTGAAGCAACCTGTTTTGAGGAGCACCGGTTTCAGGAGGAAAATACTGGGTTATGATCAGGAAGTTCAAACGTCGATGCTTTTTAGTGACTCAAAATTACTATAAATCCCGGTTGTCGATCATTGTTTAAGTAATCTTATCAGGGTTATTTCGGTGGCGATAAACAGGAGAACCAGCAAGATGCACCATTTCCAAAGCGGTGTTCCCTGCTTTATTTGATGAATTTCACCGGTTATTGAAGATTTTTTTTCTTTGATGATTCGTATGTCTTTGACTGGCAGTCGCTTGATCTGTTCTCCCAGCTCCGTGATGGTATAACAGGACAGATCGGATTCCCTCCTGTTGAAATTGAATGCAACCCCGGAGAGCGGAACCTCCCCCTTTGTAATCCTGTAAAAGCCGGCCTCCCTGATCTGGTCGTAGGTGAGCAGTGAAATAGTTGCTCCAAATTGGTTTATTCCGGGGATTATCTCAAAATCGCTGTCTGTTTTTTTAAGTTTATACAGGTTGGCTTCGGTCAGGGTATCAGACGGAACTTTGATAATCGCATTTTCTCCGGTGATGTAATACAATGGGGGCATTAAATTGCTTAATAATGCGATATTATAAAGGGTTGGAACGAAGATCATGTGTTTTGGGAACAGGGTCCATGAATCATCCAGCGGTGAACAAAAGAGGTATATTCTCCCCTTTTCAAAGGAGGCTGTGATCAGAAATGGCTGATTATCATGAAGTTTGAGCAATGCTTCGGCTCCGCTCTGAATTTGCTGTTTATTAACGAAATGCTTAAAGACTAAGGGAAGGTCGATGTTGTCGGGAAGGTTCACCTTTCCCTGTGCGTTTTTTTCGAAAACATCATTGTAAAGCGCACTCTCAACTTTAATGGTCCCAATGCGCTGTTTCACCGTGTCAACCGGCCCATATCCCCCGAGGTTGAATTGCGATAGCAGGGAGTTATAGGATTCAGTTCTGCCATTTAAGGGAGGGAAAATTACCAGGTTTCCCCCCGAACGAACAAAGTGACCAATTTCTTTGGCCAGTCCCGATGAAATTTCCTCAGGGCTGTTCAATATCACCAGCGAGTTGGAGAAGAGCTTCGCGTAGTCAACCTGTGATACCGGATTATTTGTAAAACGAATGGTTGAATCATTGCCAAACAAAGCATTCAGGTACTTGTTCCCACTTTTTTCATTTATTGACAGCACCGGAATGGATGGTAAAACAGGATAGGTAAAGTACATTTTGTCGTCATAGACGATCGGATAATCAGTAATTTCAACCAGTCCATACTGGGTCCCTGCAGAATTTTCTGTATATGACAGCGTTAATTCCGTGGTGGAATTTTCCCTGGCTTCCATGGTGGCCAGCGACTTTTGAACCGAATTGATGGTGAGTTTTACCGGAATTTTTTCCAGGGATGCATCAGAGGCATTTCGAATGCGTACACGAAGCCTGACCGGCTGGTTTGGCTGATGGACCGGAGAGAGAAAATAGACGGAATCAATGTAGAGGTTATTCTTCTTTTCGGCAGACAGCGGGATCAGGAACCAGCTAATGCTGGTATCGGGTTTGGAGGCAAGCAGTTGTGAGGTTGATTTTTGAAAATCGGAGATAAGATAGGCGTCAAAATTCATCCGGGTGGTTTCCTGAAGCATGTCATTTTGCCGGCTGATCACCTCCGGCAGTGTTCTGGACGAAGGGGAGACCTGGACCTCGCCGATAAGTTTGCGCAGTTCGTCGGGGGTGACAAACCGCTGATGCCTTCCTTCAAAATCATTGGTTACCAGTTGAAACAGGTCGGATGGAGTATAAGCCGACACGATTTCCAGTGCCTTGGTTTTTGCAAGATCCAGCAACTTCCCTTCCGAAGTGATGGCATCCATGGAAAATGAGTTGTCAATATAGATGCTTATCGCCTGCTGACCAGTCATTTTTTTAAGCTGCCGTGATGCAGGAATATAGGGCTGGGCAAAAGCAAGGACAAGGAATGCGATGGCCAGCAACCGCGCCAAAAGGATGAGGAGCTGTTTCAGCCGCGACTGTTTTTTTGTCTCCTGCTGGATTTCCTGCAGCCAGCGTACATTGGTAAAGTAGACCTTCTTGAATTTTCGAAAATTGAAAAGGTGAATGAGAACCGGGATTGCCAGTGCCCCCAAGGCAAACAGGAAGGACGGGTGAATGAATTGCATGGCCAAAGATAAAAAAAATCCCGGCTGGAGGGCCGGGATTTAAGCAGGGGAGGGTTGCCCCATTGATTTTTAGATTATGCCCTGGTCAAGCATGGCGTTGGCCACTTTAAGGAACCCAGCAACGTTGGCACCTTTTACATAGTTCACGTATCCATCCTTGTTCTTACCATATTTCACACAGGCGGCATGGATGCTGCACATGATTTCATGCAAGCGTTCATCAACCTCTTTTATCGGCCAGCTCAGTTTCATGGAGTTCTGCGCCATTTCGAGTCCGGAAGTGGCAACACCTCCTGCATTTACGGCTTTACCGGGTGCAAAAAGGATTTTATTTTCAATGAACTGTTCAACAGCCTCAGGTGTGCTTGGCATATTTGCTCCTTCAGCAACACACATAACTCCGTTCTTGATCAGCGTGATGGCATCTTCCTTTCCGAGTTCGTTCTGGGTGGCACATGGCAGTGCAATATCGCATTTCACTTCCCATGGACGCTTTCCCTGGTGAAATTGTGCATTGGGGAACTCATAGGAATATGGTTTAACAATATCCTGGTTTGAAGCCCTGAGTTCGAGCAGGTAGGCGATTTTCTCACCTGAAATACCATCCGGATCATAAATATAACCATCGGGACCGGAGATGGTGACAACCTTGGCACCAAGTTCTGTTGCTTTGATGGCAGCACCCCATGCCACATTCCCAAAGCCGGAGATGGCCACAATTTTACCCTTAAAGGTTTCGCCTTTGGTGGCAAGCATTTCCTTGGCAAAATAGACTGCGCCAAATCCTGTTGCTTCCGGGCGGATCAGACTGCCACCCCAATTCAGACCCTTGCCGGTCAATACACCCGTGTTCTCACGGGCCAGTTTCCTGTACATCCCATACATAAAACCGATTTCACGGCCACCTACGCCAATATCCCCTGCAGGAACATCGGTTTCAGGACCAATAAGTTTCCAGAGTTCCAGCATGAATGACTGGCAGAAACGCATGATCTCGGCATTTGATTTTCCTTTGGGATCAAAATCAGAACCGCCTTTTGCGCCGCCCATCGGCAAGGTGGTAAGACTGTTTTTGAAAATTTGTTCAAAACCCAAAAATTTCAGAATGCTGAGGTTTACGCTTGGGTGAAATCTCAATCCACCTTTATATGGGCCAATGGCGTTGTTGAACTGAATCCGGTATCCCAGGTTTACCTGAACCTTGCCGCTGTCGTCGACCCAGCAAACCTTGAAGGTTAAAATACGGTCGGGCTCAACGATCCTGTCAATGATGTTTGCCGATTCGAAATGAGGATTTTCATTGTATACCTCTTCGATTGATTCCAGTACTTCCCGAACTGCCTGGAGGTACTCATTTTCACCCGGATGCTTCTTCTCCAGGTCGTTCATGATTTTCTCTAAGTTCATTTTGATTCTGTTTTAATGATTAATGACCAGTTGTTATGTTATCGTTAAAATACTAACATTGTGAATAAAATAACAAACGCAAAATTACTGAGTTCAAACAGACTAACCAAACAAAAACACATAATTATTTTTGTTCATTTTTTAAGTTTCTCAATCAGCTTGCCATTTTGATACCTGTTGATGGATTCAACCCTGCCGTCGGGTTTGTAAAACACCTCATCCCCATCTTTTTGATTTTCTGTATAATGCGCTATTTGGCTGGTTGCCCCATTTGGGTAAAATGCTTTCTGAATGCCATTTCCCCCGCTGAATTGTCCCTCTCCGATCACCATGCCATCCGCGCTGTAGTAAAGCCAGATTCCTTGATGGTTCCCGCCGATATACTGACCTTCGAGCCGCATCAGTTTATTGGGATAATATTCCACGTAACGTCCATGTAATTTGTCTTCCTTGTAGAATGCTTCTGATTCAAGATGCCCGACCTTGTCATAGGTTCTTACAAGGCCATCCAGTTTACCATCTTTGAAATTCTGCTCCACCTGGAGCATCCCGGATCCAAAGTAACTTTTAAGTGTTCCTTCAAGTTTATTGTTCCTGTAGGTACAAGTCGTTTGAATATTGCCACTCGCATACCAGTAACTGGCAACTCCTTCGTAATTCCCCCCCCTGGTTGAAATTTCGGATTTTTTATTTCCGTTTGGCCAGTATTCTGTTTTGACCTGCGAACAACCTGAGGCGAAGATAAGTACAGACAGCAGGACACCAAGATGCAAACGATTCATAGTCTATTGGTTGAATATATCAACAGTGCCTTCTATCCCGTTTATCATCATCTGAACCGCGATTACAGCCAGGATCAGTCCCATGATCCGTGAAACGACTTTCAGCAGGCTCGGATTTATTTTCGCGGCAATGACCCTGGAGGAGACAAACAGGAAGTAGGTGATCAGGCACATCACCCCAAAAATGACGACCACCATGATCACGTTGGTGATCGATTTTTCAACCCCGACAAAATTCATGGCGGTAGAGATGGTCCCGGGGCCTGCCAGGAGCGGGATTCCCAATGGAGAAATGGCCATGTCGTGGGCAACCTTCTCCATCTGTTCCCGTTCATCTGGAGATTGGGCGTGGATTGGATTCTCTTTCGCGTTGAGCATCTGAAACCCAATGATGAAGACAATGATGCCCCCTGCAATCTGAAAGGCGGGGAGCGTAATTCCAAACATGCGGAAAATAATATGTCCGAAGACACTGAAAATGGCGATGATGATAAAGGCGACTGTGGTGGCCCTGAGGGCGACTTTGTTCTGCGTTTTTTTATCAAAATCCTGCACCATACCCAGGAAAACAGGCAGGTTCCCGATGGGGTTCAGCATGGCAAAAAAGCCCATAAACACGGTGATCCCATGCAGGTAAAGGTCGTACATTTTCATTTTGATTGGGTTTTTTTGGAAAGAGTTGAGAATAGGATTGATTGCCTGATAAATTCATCTGCCAGAGGACCGGAGAGCGGGTTGCTTTTCTCCATACGTTCAGGATGCCACTGGACGCCCATCAGGAACGATTTCCCTTCAGGATGCTCCCATTCAAAACCCTCGATCAGGTCGTCGTTTGCATGGGCATTGACCGTGAGCAGGGGCGAAAGTTGTTCAATGGCCTGATGATGGTTTGTCGTGACAGCAGCGGAATCGCATCTGGAAAGAGAGGCCAGCAGGGAATTCTGTTTAATGATCACATTATGAAAGCAATGAAGATAATCATCACATTGGTGAACGATTTTTGACGGATAATCTTTGGGGATATCGATGATAAGCTTTCCTCCCAGGTAGACATTCAGAATCTGGTGACCCCGGCAAATTCCAAAAACCGGCATTTTAAGCTCCAGGGCTTTTGCGATCAGCGCAATGTCAAGACTATCGCGGCGCTGGTTCATTTCAGTGCACCTGGCTGTGTCGGATTCCTTCCCGTACCAGGCGGGATAAACATCCTCACCGCCTGTCAGCAGCAATCCGCCGCATTCACTGAGTGCCATGACTGCTGAATCAATTGGCAAAGCGTACAGGTTAATCAGGATCAGCGTCGAATCTGACTGTTTCAGCCAATGTTCATAATTGGGAGATGTTTTTGAAATTCCGATTTTAACTGGAATTGTACGTGTGCAACCCAGGGTAATTAAAATAAATCCAGCCAGGAGGAGTACCAGCGGGGGTACTCCATTTTTTGTATGAAGGTGAATTCCCATAGATTTAATTTGTAATAGCAAATGTAAAAATTAAAACTTGTGAAATGCACTTGTCAGGGTAAAATATGCAGCTGAATATTTTCCTGCTGGATCAAGAATGGTAAGTTCAGCTTCGTTGGTTTGTGCTTTTTCATTTCGCGAAAACTCCATCAGGATCCTGGTGCAGGGCGCGTCAGGTTTTGGATATACAATCATCCGGGTCAACAGATGGAGGTGGGTTTCTTTGCAAAGAAAAATAAATCTTCCGGCCGGTTCAGGTGGCAGGATGATGGCCAGCCGGCCTTGCTTCGACAATAATATCTGTACATCTTCTGCCAATGATTCGAGGGAGAGCGTTACATCATGGCGCGTAACATTTTTCCTGTTTGATGGCGATTTGAGCGAATTTGAAAAGTAGGGGGGATTGGTAATGATGAAATCATAGTCACCGGCATTCAGGGTTGCAAAATCGTGAAGTGAACTGTGAATGGCGGTTAGCCTGTTACTCCACGGGCTTTGTTCAAAATTACTGCTTGCTTCAGCAACTGAAGGAAAATCCGGATCTATGGCATCAATGGGGGAGGATGAATGCTGGGCCATCATCAGGGTTAATACGCCGCAGCCGGTTCCAATATCCAGAATCCTGCCTGTTTGAGGCGGACGTGCCCAGGCTCCAAGCACCATGGAGTCGGTGCCGACACGCATGGTGCTTTTTTCATCTTCGACCAGAAATTGCCGGAAGCGGAATGCCATCGTTCGATCAGAGGTAAATTTCTATCAATCCCTCAGGCGCTTTGATCAGGAGCAGCTTTTTCTTTTTGTCAACCTTTTGAATTACCTCATCAACAACGGGGATCAGGATCTCTTTTTCCCCAAAGCGGATCTGGAACAGGGACTGGTGCGGCAGATCTAGCACATCTTCGATCACGCCAATATCACCATGTTTGTGATCCGTTACGCGAAACCCGATAATTTCATGGTAATAGAACTGGTTGCCTTTCAGCGGGGGAAGTTCAGTGATGGGCATAAACATTTCCAGTCCGGCCAGGCTTTCTGCATCTTCAATGGTTTCAAAGTCCTGGAACTGGATCAGCGCCTTTTGGTTGTGTTTTAAATCCAGGGTTGCAATAAAAAAAGGAATCCGTTCACCATGCAAATCGAGGTAAACGGATTCCAGATCAAGGTACTTTTCAGGATCATCCACATCCAGGTGAACCATCACCTGCCCTTTATTACCATGCGTTTTAAGGATCTTTCCCAGGTAATAAAAGTCATCCTTATTCATAAGGATTGTGTTTGAATGAACGCACTGTTTACTGACTATTCGGCTTCGGGAGCGGTTTCAGCAGCTTCAGGGTTAACTTCAGCGGCTGCGGCTTCTTCAGCTTTTGCAGCAAGAATGGCTTCGGCAGCTGCTTTTGCTGCTTCATTGGCTTCGGTTGCCTTGGCAACTTCATCCAGGTGGATTTTATTCAGTTTTTTGGCAATGGCTTCGGCTTTGGCCTCATTGACCTTCACCTCGTCTGCCAGCATTTTTTTGCGGGATTCCTTTACACTCAGATCCTGTTCGTTTTTCTTACTGGAGATCTTGAGGTTTTTTTCATCGAGCCAGGTCTGGAATTTGGCATCAGCCTGTTCCATGGTCATGGCACCTTTGGCGACGCCTTTCAAAAGATGGTTTTTAAACATGACACCCTTGTAAGCCAGAATGGCTTTCACGGTATCAGTCGGTTGAGCACCTTTCTTCAGCCAGTCAAGGGCCTTATCGAATTCGAGCTCAATTTCCGCGGGTTTTGCGATGGGATTATAGATGCCAATTCGTTCTATGAACTTTCCGTCACGTGGTGCACGACCATCCGCAATAACAATGTGGTAAAAAGCTTGTCCCTTTTTACCTCTTCTCTGTAATCTGATTTTTGTTGGCATTTGTTAAATGGTTGATTGATTGAAATATTGATTATATAAATTAAGGGGTGCAAAATTCGTCATTTATTTTGAAATAAGCAATAAAAATTATGTTACTTCCCGAACTTGATGAATTTATCGCTCTTGGTACTGCAAAACGAGCAGGATGCCTCGGGTTTTGCTACATCGTAGGTGTTTCCGCACTTTGGGCAAACCCAGTAAACCTTTGAAAGGCTTTCGGTCTTTTTATTGTCCAGGGCGTTGAGGGCATTCTGATACATGATCTGATGTTTTTTCTCGGTATCCATGGCCCAGCGGAATGATTTGGATGCCGCCGCGACATCTTCGGTCTTTGCTGCAGCGATGAAATCAGGATACATTTTGGTCATCTCGTAAGTTTCACCTTCAATGGCAGACTGGAGGTTTTCCCTGGTGGTTTTTACCGTGAATTCAGGTTTCACAGGATCCATTTTCAAACCCATTTTTTCCAGTACAGTCTTGTGATTGGCTGCATGAATGGCCTCGGCGCGCGAAGTTGCCTCGAACATAGTAGCGATCTGGGGGAGATTCTCCTTTTTTGCCTGTTCGGCAAATGCTGCATATTTTGCACTGGCAGTGGATTCGCCTTTAAAGCCTGCTTTCAGGTTTTCGATGGTTTTATCGGCTCCGCCGGCAAATGCCAGCAAGCCGGAAAAGATCATCAGGGTGATCCCGGAAAAGATTGTTTTTTTCATGGTTTCTTTGAGGTTAAGGGTTAATTAAAGGGTGAAAAGGTGACAAGGTAACAGGGTGACAAGGTAACAGGGTGACAAGGGAACAGGGTGACAGGGTAACAGGGTGACAAGGTAATGAAGTCACTCGTCATTCGTCGTTTGTCATTCGTCATTCGTCATTCATAATTTCTTACAGTCCGATCATATATTCGAGTACAAGGGTTCCTCCCAGGTAGCCGGTAATGGATACAAAAACAAACGAGATGAAGAAGAGCCCAAGGGAAATGTATTTCATGGCGGATGATTCTTTCTTCAGGTAAACAACCACGATCCTGAACAGGGTGGCGATAATAATTGAAACAAGGGCGAAGGTGGCAAAAAGCTCGTGTTTGTCACGCATCAATCCTGCTTCACCTTCCATGGGACTGGTGAGGAAATACCCGGTTCCAAAGGCTACCACCGCGCCGGCCATTCCAAGGATCTCGAGCCAATAACCTGCAGTGGATAACCATGACTGATTTTTGATCCATAACGATAACAGATCAAACAAAAAACCAACGGAAATAATGGCGATGGGGAAATGCACCAGCATGGGATGCAAATGGTCTGTATTGAACATACCCTTATATTTTTATAACAACAAATATACAATAAATTTCCGGGGAAAGTAATTTATCAACAAAATGGTTTTGAGGTATTTTTTAAAATAATTTTACGCCCTGATACATCACGATTTATTTCCCCTACGCCATGACAGATTTCGTTCACTTGCACGTACATACGCAGTATTCTATATTAGATGGAGCCTGTCGCATCAAAGATATGGTTGCCAAAGCGGTCGCGCAGGGAATGAAAGGAGGGGCGGTTACGGATCACGGAAATTTGTTTGGCATAAAGGAGTTTTCAGAGGTTGCATCGAAGCAAAAGGAATTTAAGCCCATCTTCGGATGTGAAACCTATGTTGCCAGGAGAAGCCGCCATGACAAAACGGAGATGGTCGACCGTAAAGGAGATCACCTGATCCTGCTGGCAAAAAATGAGACTGGTTACAAGAACCTGCTTAAACTCATATCCTTTTCATGGACCGAGGGCCATTATTATAAACCAAGGATTGACAAAGAGTTGCTTGCTAAATATCACGAAGGGCTGATCGTATCTTCCGCATGTCTGGCAGGCGAGATCCCGCGTGCCATTCAGAAAGGGAATGTGGACAGGGCTGAACAGGTGATTTCTGAATATAAGGCGCTTTTCGGCGCAGACTTTTACCTTGAGCTGATGCGGCATAAGGCGACCGATCCGACGCGTGATGCCGAGGTATACAAGAGACAGAAGGCTGTTGAGGAGGATGTGATCAAACTGGCCCGGAAAATGAATGTTAAATTGCTGGCAACCAATGACGTTCATTTTCTGAATGAAGCAGATGCCGATGCCCACGATCGACTTTTGTGCATCAACACCGGCAAGTTTACCGACGATGCCGACAGGATGCGCTACACAGGCCAGGAGTGGTATAAAACCCGGGAGGAGATGAATGAACTCTTCGCTGATATTCCTGAGGCACTGGAGAACACGATCGAGGTCCTTGACAAGGTCGAATTCTACAGCCTGAACAGGGATCCGATCATGCCCGATTTTCCCTTGCCGGAAGGATTTACCGATCCCGATGAATACCTTCGGCACCTCACTTATGAAGGCGCAAACCGGCGGTATAAGGAAATTACACCTGAGCTCACCGAAAGAATTGACTTTGAACTGGCAACCATAAAAAAGATGGGTTACCCGGGATACTTCCTCATAGTCCAGGATTTTTTAAATGCTGCCCGTGAAATGGGGGTTTCGGTGGGCCCCGGACGTGGTTCTGCTGCAGGGTCGGTGGTGGCCTTCTGTACCCGGATCACGGATGTGGATCCTTTGCGGTTTGACCTGCTTTTTGAACGTTTTTTAAATCCCGACCGTGTTTCGATGCCGGATATCGACATCGATTTCGATGAAGATGGTCGCGACCGGGTACTCAAATGGGTTGTGAATAAATATGGCAGGGACAAGGTCGCCCAGGTAATCACCTTTGGAACCATGGCAGCCAAAGGTGCCATCCGTGATGTGGGACGGGTGCAGCGCCTGCCGCTTGACGAGGTAAGCCGTCTTACGAAGCTGGTCCCAAACCGGCCGGGAATCACCTTGAAAAGTGCGTATGAGGAGGTCCCTGAATTAAAGGCAGCAAGGTCATCTTCCAACAAATTGATTGCCGAAACCCTCCGGTTTGCTGAAAGCCTTGAAGGGTCGGTTCGCCAGACCGGAATCCATGCTTGCGGCATTATCATAAGCCGCGACGACCTCATGGAATATATCCCGGTTACGACATCCAAGGAATCGGAATTGCTTATCACCCAGTTTGACGGCGATTATATTGAGAAGGTGGGCATGCTTAAAATGGATTTTCTCGGGCTGAAAACCCTGGCCATCATTAAGGATGCGGTTCAGAATATCCGCAACACGCACGGCGTTGAGATTGATTCTGAAAATTTGTCGTTCGATGATGCAAAGACCTATGAGCTTTTCAGCATGGGGAAAACGACCGGCATCTTCCAGTTTGAGTCGGATGGAATGAAGAAATACCTGCGCGACCTGAAACCCAATAAAATAGAGGATCTCATCGCCATGAATGCACTTTACAGGCCGGGACCCATGGATTATATCCCAAGCTTTATCGCCCGCAAGCATGGTAAGGAAAAAATTGTCTACGATATTCCCGTGATGGACAAATACCTGAAGGACACCTATGGCATTGCCGTGTATCAGGAACAGGTGATGTTGTTATCCCAGGAGTTGGCCGGGTTCACCAAGGGGCAGGCAGATTCCTTGCGAAAAGCCATGGGGAAGAAGATCGAATCGATGATGGTCGACCTTAAACCTAAATTTTTCGCCGGATGCAAAAATAACGGGCATGATGAGGCCGTGGTCACTAAAATATGGAAAGACTGGGAATCCTTTGCGAATTATGCCTTCAATAAGTCACATTCCACTTGTTACGCCTATGTAGCCTATCGCATGGCCTACCTGAAGGCACACTTTCCCGCTGAATTTATGGCGGCCGTGCTGAGCCGTAACCTGAATGAACTCAAAGAGATCACACTTTACCTGGACGAATGCAAAAGGATGCACATTCCGGTTTTAGGTCCTGATGTAAATGAAAGTTCCACTGCCTTTGTGGCGAACAGGAAAGGGGAGATCCGGTTTGGCATGGCCGGGATTAAAAATGTGGGGGAGGCTGCGGTGAAAAGTATCGAAGCCGGGCGTATTGAAAATGGCCCTTACACGAATATTTTCGACATGACCCGCAGGATCAATCCCCATTCAGTCAATAAACGTTGCATGGAGTCCCTTGCCAAGGCGGGCGCTTTTGATTGTTTTGAAAATACCCACCGCGCCCAGTATTTTTTCCAGGAGAACAGCGATGACATGATTTTCCTTGAGAAGATCATCCGGCATGCGACCGATTATCATGCCCGCAAGGATTCGATGCAACAGTCGTTGTTCGGAGAAGCGGAAGATATCCAGCTTAAAGAGCTTTCGTTGCCCGAATGCAGGCCCTGGTCGAAACTGGAGCAGCTGAAATTCGAAAAAGATGTTACCGGGTTTTACATGAGCGGACATCCCCTCGATGATTACCAATTTGAGATAAACCAATTTTGCAATGTTACCATTGAGGATCTGAAGCAGGATCTCAAACCCATGAAAGGCAAGGATATCTCCTTTGCCGGGATCGTAATCGAAGCGAACCATAAAATCGGGAAAACGGGTAAGCCTTATGGCTCTTTTGTGGTTGAGGATTATTTTAATTTTATTTCGATCACCCTCTTTTCGGAAGAGTACCTGAAGTTCAAACATTTTCTAGAGGAGGGACAATACGTTTATGTAAAAGCCCGCGTCGAATCCCGGTTTGACAATCCCGATCAGCTTTCTATCAGGGTTAACCAGATATTTCTGTTGGCTGATATCATGGAGAAATTTTCGAAAGTACTTTCACTCACCCTGACCATCGATGAATTGACCATCGATTCGGTTCATAAGCTGCACCTGTTTGCAAAACAATCGAAAGGCAGGTGCCATCTTCGCATCAGGATTTTCGATCCGGATGAAAATGTCACTATTGACCTGTCTTCAAAGAAATACAAGGTAAATGCAAAGGAGATGATCAGGGTTCTGGGAGATATGCCTGAAATCCAGGTGAGAGTTTTCGGAGAATAGGCAAAGTGCATTTAAGATTTTTTTTATCTTTACAACCTGAAATCAGAAACACTTTAAAAAAAGCACATTATGTTTGAAAAGTTAACAGATGCCAATTTCGAAGAAATAGTCGTAAAGAGTGATAAACTTGCAGTAGTTGACCTTTCAGCTGAATGGTGCGGCCCCTGCAGGATGGTATCGCCGATTATTCACGAACTGGCTGCCGAATACGAAGGCCGTATTGTTGCAGGGGAACTTAATGTTGACGATAATCCAACGATCACCGCATTATATAAAGTCCGCAATATTCCGACAGTTCTCTACATCAAAGGGGGACAGGTTGTTGACAAGCAGGTGGGGGCAGTTCCCAAGGCATCGTACAAAGCCCTGATCGAGAAGTATATATAAATAGTGAGATTGCGATTTCACAAACCTGTTTAGTGACTTCAACGATAGATCAAAGTCGTCTCGAGCAATTTTCCTCCCTGGAATTCCTGGCCCGGCAGGTGGTTGAAGGTTTCATCACAGGCTTGCATAAAAGTCCGTTTCATGGCTTCAGTGTTGAGTTTGCCGAACACCGGCTGTACAATGCCGGGGAATCAATCAGATCGGTCGACTGGAAATTATATGGCCGGACCGACCGGTTATACACGAAGCGTTACGAGGAGGAGACCAATCTGCGTTGCCAGATACTGATTGACAACTCATCCTCCATGCATTACCCCGTGCTCCAGAAACCGGACATAGACCATCCCAATAAGATCACATTTTCGGTATATGTTGCAGCTGCCCTGATCTATCTTTTCAGGAAACAGCGCGATGCAGCAGGGATCAGTGTTTTTTCCGAAGAGGTTGAGCTGCATACGCAGACAAAGTCGAACACAGTCCATCATCGTTACCTTTTTTCAGAGCTGGAGAAGCTGATGACGCCCAGGCCGGTTGAAAAGTTGAGGGGGACCCTGGTGGCCAAAACCATCCATGAGCTGGCCGAACGGATCCACAAAAGGTCCCTGGTGATCATTTTCAGCGATATGTTTGAAAGGTCATCAGAACCTGAAGCTTTGTTTTCTGCGTTGCAGCATTTGAAGCACAACAAGCATGAAGTGATCCTGTTCCAGGTGGTTGATAAGCAAAAGGAGCTGGAATTCAATTTTGAGGACCGGCCTTACAAATTCATTGATGTGGAAACCGGCGAGCAAATGCGTGTTCATCCCTCAAAGCTCAGGGAAAGATATGTTGAAGCGGTAACCAGGTTTCAGAAAGATCTCCGGCTCCGTTGCGGGCAATACCACATCGACCTGCTGGAGGCTGATATCCACGCAGGTTTTGAGCAGGTGCTTCTCCCGTATCTCGTCAAACGGAGTAAGTTATTTTAGCCCGCAATTCGTTATTTTTCCCTATTTTTGCCGCTCCTTTTAAATAGCTGCGGTGATGGCGGAAATTGCTTCCAAGTACGACCCTTCGAGGGTTGAAGATAAATGGTATGAATACTGGATGAAACAGGGTTTCTTCCACTCTGTTCCCGATGAACGTGAACCCTATTGCATCGTGATCCCGCCCCCGAATGTGACGGGTGTGCTTCATATGGGGCACATGCTGAACAACACCATACAGGATATCATGGTCCGCAGGGCCCGGATGATGGGTAAAAACGCCTGCTGGGTTCCCGGAACCGACCACGCATCAATCGCAACTGAAGCAAAGGTGGTGACAAAACTCAGGGAGTCGGGCATCGACAAGGCAAGCCTTACCAGGGAGGAATTTCTGGGGCATGCCTGGGAATGGAAAACGAAACATGGTGGAATTATCCTTGATCAGCTGAAAAAACTGGGGGCCTCCTGCGATTGGGAACGAACCCGGTTTACCATGGATGAAGCGCTTTACGAATCTGTAATCGACGTTTTCATCGATCTCCACAACAAAGGTCTTATCTATCGCGGCATCCGGATGGTCAACTGGGATCCGAAGGCACTCACCGCCGTGTCGGATGAAGAGGTAAATTACAAGGAGGTAAATTCGAAATTATATTATGTGCGTTACAGGGTAGAGGGGAGCCAGGATGACTGGATCACCATAGCCACCACCCGTCCCGAGACCATTCTCGGGGATACCGCCATTTGCGTGCATCCCGAAGATGAAAGGTATCAGCATTTAAGAGGAAAGCGGATCCTGGTTCCACTGCTCAATCGCTCTATTCCTGTGATCTTTGATGAATATGTCGACCGGGAATTCGGAACCGGCGCACTCAAGGTGACCCCGGCGCATGACATCAACGACTACAACCTGGGGCTCAAATACAAACTTGAGGTCATCGACACCTTTAACCCCAATGGCACGATGAGCGAGGCGGCACGGCTATTCGTTGGGGAGGACCGGTTTGTGGTTCGGAGAAAAATCACGGAGGAACTTAAGGAGAAGGGTCATATCGTTAAGATCGACGAGTACATCAATAAAGTTGGCTATTCCGAGCGTACCGATGAGGTGATCGAGCCGCGTATTTCGGTTCAATGGTTCATGAAGATGAAAGATCTGGCGAAGCCTGCCCTCGACCTTGTTGAAGACGATACGATCCTGTTTCATCCGGCCAAGTACAAGAACATGTACCGTCACTGGATCGCCAATGTGACCGACTGGTGCATCTCGCGCCAGCTGTGGTGGGGACAGCGTATTCCGGCCTATTATCTGCCGAATGGCGAATTTATTGTTGCGAAATCCAAGGAAGAAGCCCTGGCCATTGCCCAATCTAAAATCGAAAATCGAAATTCTGAAATCACTTTGGATGACCTGAAACAGGATGAAGATGTCCTTGATACCTGGTTTTCAAGCTGGTTGTGGCCCATTTCCGTGTTTGACGGCATCCGTCATCCGGATAATCCCGATATCAGTTATTATTACCCGACCAACGACCTGATCACGGCCCCTGAAATTATCTTTTTCTGGGTTGCCAGGATGATCATGGCAGGATGGGAATACCGGAAGGCCATTCCCTTTAAAAATGTATATTTCACTGGTATTGTGCGCGACAAGCAAGGTCGTAAGATGTCAAAATCACTGGGTAATTCTCCGGAGCCGCTCGACCTGATCAGGGTGAACGGGGCAGATGCCGTGCGCCTGGGAATGTTGCTGTGTTCTCCCGCGGGAAATGATCTTTTGTATGATGATGCGCTGATCGAGCAGGGACGTAATTTCTGCAACAAGATATGGAATGCCATGCGGCTTGTCAAGGGATGGCCGGTGGATGATGCACTGGAACAGCCGGAGGTGAACAAAGTATCTGTTGAATGGTTCAATTCGGTGTTCAATGCATCCCTGCAGAATATCAATGCATTATACGATGATTACCGTTTGTCGGAGGCCCTGATGGCCACCTACAAACTGGTGTGGGACGATTTCTGTTCCTGGTTCCTTGAGATGATCAAACCGGCCTATCAGCAGCCCATTGACCGGCAAACCTATGCGTCGGTAACCGGCTTCTTTGAGAAACTTTTAAAAGTCCTGCACCCTTTCATGCCTTTTATCACCGAAGAGATTTGGCAGATCCTTGTAGCGCGGGGAGAGGGTGAATCGATCATGTTAACCCGCCAGCCGGTTGCAGAAAGTTTCAACCAGCCGATCATTGATAAATTTGCCTTTGCCGAAGAGGTGATCATGGCCATCCGCAATGTCAGGAAGGAGAAAAATATTCCTCAGAAGGAGACGATCCGGTTGTACATCAGGAAAAACAACCATGATGTACCCGATACCACCTTCGACAGCCTGGTCGGCAAGTTGTGCAACATCAGCGAACTGGCCTACGTGGAAGAGAAGGTTCCCGAAAGTATTTCGTTTGTAGCAGGATCCACCGAATTTTTCATACCGCTTACCGGGAAGATCGATGTGGAGGAGGAATTAAAAAAGCTGGAGGAGGAACTGGTATATACGACCGGCTTTCTCGGGAAGGTCATGCAGAAGCTAAGCAATGGTAGTTTTGTTAACAATGCCCCGGCAGCGGTTGTGGATTCGGAGCGGAAGAAGCAGGATGATGCCGAAGCAAGGATCCGCGTGCTGGAGGAGCAGATCAAAGGCCTGAGGGGATAGTGAACGGGACCTTTTTACGATGACATATTTTCTGTACCACATCACGCGCTGATTTGATGGCTACCGGCAGCCCCCCGCCGGGGATGGTCCAGTGCCCGATGAAATAGAACTCTTTCAAACCCGGCAACTCACTTTTCACCGGCGATTGCGCAATGATGTTTTTCCCCGGCAGCCAGCCCTGCACGCTTCCTTTCCAGTTGTTGGTATATCTTTGATAGGTTGCTGGCGTGGCGATGTCAACCTCTTCAATTCCTGACTTAAGTCCGGAAAATCTTTCATCCAGGATATCGATGATCAGACCGGCAAAATGCTGTTTTTGCTTCAGGTAACCCGGGTAATCAGCATCGCGGAGGCTGATCCAGTAATCGGCGTTTTGTGAATAGAAAGAAACGGAGATTACCGTTTTTCCTTCGGGGGAATGTGTCGGGTCGTAATTGTTGATGTGCACCTCCATGCGTGCATAGCTTGTGCCATCAGGAGAAACCAAATTCTGTTCAAGAGGGAAACGCATGAAATGAGGCTTATCCGGAAAAGTTGCGGCTACCCCCAGCGAAACCATAAACACTGAGTAATATACCGTCAGCTTTTCCTGCCGGTGAAGTTCCAGGATGGTCTTGTTTGCATATTTTCCTTTCAATGCCCTGAAATGGGTGAAATTCCAGTCAGCTGCCGAAATGGTGATGCCTGACGGAATGGATTCGCCCGTTGTAAGCAGGAGTCCTTTGGCCTGGTTATGCTCCACGATGATGGTTTCGACTTCGGCGTTATACCTGATGCTGCCTCCCAGTTCAAGATACTTTTGGTTCAGGCTTCCGACGAATTCGGATGAGCCGCCGATCGGGTAACCGGTTCCATTCAGGTCGTTGAAGGCCAGGGGCATGGTCAGAATCAGCATGGGCATTTCATCGCCGTCGAAGAGTAATCTGAAAGCCTCCTTCAGAAATGGATTCTTCAGTTTTTTTGCAAAGGTAAAATTGGTCTCCTTTTTTACCCGGTTCAGGAACAGGAGCATGGGAAGGTACCTGGCATAGCGGATCTTCTTATACCAGGGGAGAATTTCCGGATTCTGCCTGATCATCGGGGGGATTTCGTAGGACTGGATCCGGCGCATGGTCCGGATGAAACTTTTAACGGGGATTTCATCTTCGGGGGCAATGGAGCACATGTAATCTTCCAGCCTGTTCAGGTTGGTGTACAGGTGAAAAACCTTATCGCCGTTGATGTCCATGTGCTCTTTAACCTCGATCTCCATCCTGATTTCATGATGAACAAACCGGATGGAATGCATGTCGATCAGCTCCGACCACAGGAGATAAAATGGATTGCTGCCGGAGGAGCCAAGCAGCCATTGAAACCCGCTTTCAAAGACATAGCCGTTTCTTTTCCAGCTGGTACACAGTCCTCCGAAAGTAGCATGACGTTCGAAAATTTCAGTCTCGAAACCATTCATTTGCAGGTAGCACCCGGCCGATAATCCTGCAACGCCGGCGCCGATGATGTTCACTTTCATGAGGTAAAGATACGACTTGCGAGTGACGAATGACAAATGACAAATGACAAATGGAATTTTGCTCCGCTTCAAATGTTTGCAGTGTTGATATTAGCCGTACCTTTGCAAACTATTTCAACAAGCCAATTCAATTTTTAACATGCAGGAAATCAGAAATATCGCTATCATTGCCCACGTTGACCACGGTAAAACTACCCTGGTTGACCGGATTTTACACCAGGTTCACATGTTTCGTGACAACCAGGATGTCGGGGATTTGATCCTCGATTCAAACGACCTGGAGCGCGAACGAGGGATTACCATTTTGTCAAAGAATGTTTCCGTCAGGTATAAAGGAATAAAAATCAACATCATTGATACCCCCGGTCACAGCGACTTTGGCGGTGAGGTTGAGCGCGTGCTCAACATGGCCGATGGGGTGCTGATACTGGTTGATGCTTTTGAAGGCCCCATGCCGCAGACGCGTTTTGTGTTGCAAAAGGCGCTGGAACTTGGAAAGAAGCCGATTGTTGTGATAAACAAGGTGGATAAACCGAACTGCTCACCCGATGAGGTGCATGAGGCGATGTTCGACCTGATGTTCAGCCTCGATGCCAGTGAAGACCAGCTGAATTTTCCGACCGTATATGGTTCATCGAAGCATGGATGGATGTCGGATGATTGGAGGAATGAGACCACCGATGTCAGCTACCTGCTCGATCAGATCATCGAGCATATCCCTGCCCCCCCGCAGTTGCCGGGAACCCTGCAGATGCAAATCAGTTCGCTCGATTACTCCTCCTATGTCGGCAGGATTGCAGTAGGGCGTATTACCCGCGGCTCTGTAAAGGCTGGCATGCCGATCTGCCTGGTTAAAAATGACCGGACGGTGATAAAATCAGTCGTGAAGGAGTTGTACCTCTTCGAAGGACTCAGCAAAGAAAAGGTCAAATACGAGGTGTTTGCCGGTGAGATTTGCGCCATCCTCGGCCCCGAGAATTTCGACATTGGCGATACCATTGCCGATTTTGAAAATCCGGAGGGCATGTCGCCCATCAGTGTGGATGAACCCACCATGAGCATGCTCTTTACCATCAATAATTCACCATTCGCAGGCAAGGAGGGAACCTTTGTCACCTCCCGCCACATCCGCGAGCGGCTTTTTAAAGAGACAGAGAAAAACCTGGCCCTAAAGGTAGAGGAGATGGATTCGCCCGACCGTTTTCAGGTATTTGGCCGGGGCATCCTTCATCTGGCCATTTTGGTTGAGACCATGCGCCGCGAAGGATATGAGTTTCAGCTCGGACAGCCGCAGATCCTTACGAAAGAGATTGACGGGCAAAAATGTGAACCGGTTGAATTGCTCAAGGTACAGGTCCCTGAAGCCTTTGCCGGCAAGGTGATCGAGCTGGTCAGTCGCCGCAAGGGCGACATGACGCACATGGAGCATAAACGTGAACGCGTAATCCTTGAATTTGACATCCCGGCCCGCGGGTTGATCGGCCTTCGCAACCCGGTGCTCACGGCAACGGAGGGTGAAGCAGTGATGGCGCATCGGTTTAAAGCATATCAGCCGTGGAAAGGCGATCTGCCCGGACGAAACAATGGCTCACTTATCTCCATGTATACCGGGCTGGCCATTACCTATGCCATCGATAAATTACAGGACCGCGGCAAGTTTTTCATTGAACCTTTTGAAGATGTTTACAATGGCCAGGTGATCGGAGAAAGTACCCGGAGTGACGATATCGTGATCAATGTGAACAAGACCAAGAAGCTCTCCAATGTGCGTGCCTCCGGCTCTGACGATAAAGCTGTGATCTACCCGGCTACTAAATTTTCGCTCGAGGAGTCCATGGAGTATATCAAGGGTGATGAATATGTGGAGGTCACACCTAAATCAATTCGCCTGCGAAAGATACTGCTGGACGAGATTGACCGGAAGCGGAGTAGTAAGCAGGTTTAGGAAGGGCTTCGTAAACAAGTTCTGCAATATCTTTCACCGCTACAGGTGATTGCTTTTCAAAAGTTTTTTTACACAACGGACAGCCTGTTGCAATGATATCGGGTTGGCCCTGAAGGAGAATGTCGAGCGCACCGGCCGTCATGGCATTGCGCTGTTGCTGCGATGCTTCAAAAATTCCCAGGCTTCCGCCGCAGCACATGGCATTGTTTGCTTCATTCGATACCGGGACAAGATCTGCAATCTTCGAGATCAGTTCGCGTGGCGCTTCATAAACGCCTGAGCCCCGTCCCAGGTCGCACGGATCATGATAAGCCACCTTTTTAAAGTAACCCTGCAAGGGTATTTTGCCGGTTTTTACCAGGTCGAGGATGAACTGGGTGTGATGCTGGATCCTGACCGGAAGGTTGTACTCCTCTTTGAAAACGCGATAGCAGATAGGGCAGGAGGTAACCAGAATTTTTGCCCTGGTTGACCGGATAAGCTGTTTATTAAACTCCATCAGATCATGCGCCTGACGGTCTTTGCCGGCAATCATGAGCGGCCTGCCGCAGCAAACACTGCGATCCTCATCCAGGTGGAGAAAGGAAATACCGGCCTGCTCCATGATCCCCTTCATGGCCCGGATGATCGAGGGTGTGAGATGCGACATGCAGCCGGAAAAATAGACCACTTCTGACTGGAGAGACGGGGCATTTCCGGTATGCAGGAAAGAAAAATCACTGGCCTGTCCTGAAACCAGCTCCCGGCGTTTGATCAGCCTGAGTGAATCTGTAGAAATCCCAACAGGGCATGCCTCCTGGCAACGTCCGCAGACGAGGCATTTCCGTGAAATTACCTCAGGCACATACTTGTCCCTGACCCCCCGGATAAAATAGACAGCCTGTGAATCATGGATTCCAGCATCACTGAGTTGGCAGACATCAATGCAAACCCCGCATCGCGAACAGGCCTGAACTTCGATATCCGAGATACTCGAATACCACTTCTTGGGCTGTATCCCGAAATGGCGGAAAAATATCAGCAGCACTTCGGTCGGGATGTGCATGTACCTTGAAAAGGGGAGGGTGATAAAGAAGATTCCCAGTGCAAGAGAATAGCCCCACCACATGGCATAAGCAACCAGATCGTCGGGCAGCGGCATGATGCTAACCAGAAAATTTCCCAGAGGCTGGGTCATAAATCCGCCGCCGCTGCCATAATATCCGGCTGTAAAACTTTCGGCCAGCAACCTCATCGGGAAGATGAGCCAGAGGCAGGTTAAGGAAACCAGGTCAGTAAGCTGGTAAGCGGTGGTTCTTTTCATTCCGAACCACCTTGACTTTTGTCTTTTGATGAGTGCAAGCACCAATCCGCTCAAAACAAAAAGCAGCAGAAAATCCATCAGGAAGCGAAAAAATCCGGGAACTGAGAAAATCTCAAAAAAGATAACCAGCTTGTCGTGGATGAAAAATTTTAAAAAGATGGGATAATAGGGTGCATTGAGGTGAACACCGCTGTAAAAGCGGCTTTCAATATTTCCCATGACAATCAGCAGGAACCATCCCAGGGCGAAGCTCATATGCATATAGCCCAGGAGCGGATTCCGCTTCCACATTCGGCGGTGAATGAGTGATTCAAGAAAAACCTCCTTGAGCGCCGCGAAAACCTGCCGGGGATGACGGATGCCGGCCATAAATTTTACCTTGTCGACGGCAGGAAGCGCCGTGATCCACTGATACCAGCTTTTTCCAATGGCCATTACAACGTAGATGAGCCCGAGGAAGAATGGAAGGACAAAAAGGTTAAAATTGATCATCCTATTTGCTCGATGGCGCGGTTAATGGTTAGAATTACATTGCGAAGATTGACTCCCCGTGGACAAACCAGCTGGCATTTGCCGCAAAACATGCAACGTTGTATCTCCTTTTTGACGTGTTTTATTTCTCCCCGCCTGATAAAGGTATGGACCTGGCGGATGTTGAAATCGGTAAAATGGCCGGTTGAACAGGTCGCAGTGCAACTGCCGCACCCGATGCAAAGTTTGATGGATGGCTCATGTAGCTTCAGGTATTCGGCAATGCGCATGTCGTTCCGATCAAGGTCGATCGATTCATCGCGCATTATCTTATAGCCGAAGTTTATCATTCTGTCTTGCTATTTGGTTGCCAGGCTGGTTAAATAAGCATTCACCTGTAATGCGGTAGCTCGTGCATCAGCGATGGTGTTGACAATGCAGGCAGGTCCTTTGACTGCACCGGCGAGAAATACTCCGGGGACTGTCGTGCTGTTATCCAGGATATGCTCATCGGCAGACAATAAAAACCCATCAGATCCCGATTGCAGACCAACCATTTGGGCAATCCGGCGGGTCTCAGCACCGGGGACAAACCCAACCAGCAGAACAACCACATCGACCGTCAGTTTCAAAGGCCGTCCTGTCAGTGTATCTTCCGTTTTCAGAACCAGCGAATGGTCAGGGTTTTCGGCACATTCCGAAAGCCGGCCACGAATAAAGTTAACGCCCCATTTCTGCTGGGCTTCGTAATATAGTTCTTCGAAATTGCGGTCATACATCCGTAGATCCATGTAAAATGAGGTCACTTCACATCCGGGGAGCATCTCCCTGATCTCGATGGCCTGCTTGACCCCGGTAACACAGCAAACTTTGGAACAATAAAGGTTTCCCACCTTTTCATCCCGTGAGCCAACACAATGAATGATGGCAATCCGCTGTGGTGTTTTCCCATCATGGGTGGTCAGTTTTTTTTCCTCCCTGAAGATGTTCTCCAACTCGGCCGAAGTGATGACATTATCATAAATGCCATAGCCGTATTCCTCCTTTTTATGGGCATCGAACAGTTCGTAGCCGGTGGCAATCACAAGGCTTTTCGCAGTCACAGGCTCATTGTTTTCAAGCTGAACGGTGAATCCATCGTTGCTGCGGATAATGGAGTTCACAACGACATTGCATCGCTGTTCGACCCCTGGCC
Source organism: Bacteroidota bacterium (assembly GCA_037128705.1). Taxonomy (GTDB): domain Bacteria; phylum Bacteroidota; class Bacteroidia; order Bacteroidales; family FEN-979; genus CAIVAT01. The sequence goes on from JBAXVX010000008.1 coordinate 48,309, forward strand.
CCATGCTTTTACCAACGAAATCCATCACCTCCCTGCCCGGGCGGCGGGAGGGAAACAGGCGATCCCAGTTTTTAACATGACCGCCCGTCCTGGTTTCTTTTTCGAGAAGCAAAACGTCCATCCCAAGGTCTGCAAGGGCCCCGGCGGCAGTCATGCCTGCCACCCCGCCTCCGATCACGATCACCTTGTCATTCATGCTGATAAAATTTTAGGTTGGAGGGCGCTTTGGGTTGCCCCATCATTTTTCCATCCATGGTCAGAAACTTTCGCGGGGTATCATAGGGAATCCCGATTTTGTCGAGCAGCGGCTCAACCGGGACCTGGTGAACCTGCAGCCCGATATCCCAGGGATCATATCCGAGAATCATACCTGCAAGTTCTTCGTAAGTTAAAACCGGGATTCCATGTCCGTTTTCACCATAGGTAATGCCCTCCATCTCGCTGAGTGCGTATTGCCAGCGGTCGAGGAACATCGGACATCCCGGGCAGTTGGTCAGGATGAAATCGGGCTTGTAGGGCGCCATGGAATCAAATTTCTTTTTGGTGCTGGCAATGGAGTAACCCCGGTTGGCCTGAACCAGGTATTGCCTGAATCCGAACCCGCAGCAATGGCGACGTTCGGGGTAATCGATCACCTCACCGCCCCATTCCTCGATCATACCCACCAACACGTAAGGATATTCGGCGCCCCCGATGCCCTTACCTGGGAACATCCGAGAATAATGGCAGCCGATGTGTTCTACTACCTGCAGCGGTTTTCCGGTGTTTTTGTTGATCAGCTTGTATTGCCCGTTGGCAGCGATCTCTTTTCTGAATTTGAAGATCACATCGCTGGCATGTGAAAGGTTAGCCGGTTTATTGAAGGTTCGGCCTGTAGCTTTTAGCAGGTGCTGCCTGACGCGTTCTTCAACCTCGGGAAAGTGATGCCAGGTCTCCAGGATCTCGGAATAGAGTCCGAAGGAGGTGATGCAGGAGGTGGTGAAGTTTTCATACCCCGATTCGGTCATGATGGAGAACTGCCTGGCCACCATGGTCATGGCTGTTTCAAATGGTACGATGTCACTGTGGTAGCCTATTCCCGAGCAGGTCGTGTGGGCTGCATTTTCAAAGACATCCTTGTGAAGTTCATCCTTCATGATACGAAGAAAGGTCTTTTCGGAACCGGGAAAAAAGTTTTGCCTGACACAACTCCTTACATAGAAATACCGGTCAGCTGCAATCTCCTTCTGATAATCCTTCCAGATATTTCGTTTGCCGTCTATTTTCATGCGTCCTTGGTATGGTCTTTTTCGTTTGCAGTATAAATATGGCGGATATAATCGTTGTCGAGTCCGGGCTCAAGGTTGATTCCCATCTCGCCCGCCTTGATGCGTGAAAATTCTTCAATCTTCCGGTAACGTTCCGTGGCACCGGTTTCATCAAAGATCCGCTGCACCTCGTCGAGATCCTCCTGTGGAATCTTGCGCAGGATGCCGGGACCGGTTTTTTTATAATTGGCTCCCAGCCGGTGCATGACCTCATCCATGTTTTCATGTTCCCATTCCCAGATGGGACCCTGTTCGGGATGCATCTGCGGAAGGATTTCGGAAGGATAAAGGCAATATCCATATTTAAGGATCCACTCACCAACGGTCCGTTTGATGGCAAGTTGCTGCCGCCCTTTTTCAGATTCAACAAAAAATCCCAATTCCTGTGATACGGAACGAAGAACGGTGATCAGCAGCCCGGGCGCATTTCCGCGGGGACACCGGGTAACGCACGACATGCATTCACCGCAGTACCAGATGGTTTCACTCTTCATCAGGGCTTCAATCTGTTCATCATTGCGGGTTTGAAGGATATCGACAATCTGGCGGGGCTGATAATTGTAGAATTCCGCCGCTGGACAAATGGCTGTGCATGTTCCGCAGTTGAGGCAGGCTTTCAATCCTTCAATAAAACGAACGTCTTCGGCGAGTTTGTCGTAGAGTTTTCCCATTTGCAGTTGGAAATAATGGTCAAAGTTAATTAAAGTATGTTACAACACAAAAGGGAAGAAGGTTACATGGTGACAGGGTAGGAGAATTTTATTTTGTGGTGAAGACGTATTGAAGCATGTTTGCTCCCATCTGCAGCGCCTTCAGTCTTGTTGGCTCGGAATCGCCATGAACGGAAGGATCTTCCCATCCATCGCCCAGGTCACATTCATAGGAGTAAAATACCACCAGCCTGCCTTCATAAATGAGTCCGTAACCCTGGGCAGGTTTCCCGTCATGCTCGTGGATTTTGGGAAGTCCGTTGGGGAAATTATACTTCTGGTGAAAGATCGGGTGATTAAATGGCAGCTCCACCAGTTCCAGTTCAGGAAACATTTTTTTTAGCTGTGGCCTGATATATTTATCCATTCCATAATTGTCATCAATATGAAGAAATCCTCCGGCAATGAGGTATGTCCTGATGTTTTGCAACTCCTGGTCAGAGAATACAACATTCCCGTGCCCGGTCATATGAATGAAAGGATAATTGATGATATCGGCACTTCCCGCATCCACCGTGGCAATATCTTCGCTGATGTTGGTGGATAAATTACGGTTGGAAAATTTAACCAGGTTGGGAAGCGAGGTTGGGTTTGCATACCAGTCCCCGCCACCCTGGTATTTCAACAAAGCTATCTGGAACGACGGAGAAATAAAGGAAGTCATTCCAATGAAGGCGATGATACAGGCAGGAATCAGCAGAAAAGAAGGTGTTCGAGATGCCATTTTACGAATTACGAATTACGAATTACGAATTACGAATTACGATATACGATATACGATATACGATATACGATGTACGATATACGATTTTTATTCATTACTCCATCACTCCATTACTCCATCACTCCATTACCCTGTCACCTTGTTACCTTGTTACCCTGTCACCTTGTTACCTTGTCACCTTGTTACCCTGTCACCTTGTTACCTTGTCACCTTGTTACCCTGTCACCCTTTTACCTAAGAGTTTAATATCCCAATGGTATGACAGGCCACAATTCCCGCGGTTTCGGTGCGCAGGCGGCTTGTGCCCAGGTTCACTGGTATGAAACCTGATTTGGTAGCCACATCAACTTCACTTTTTGAGAAATCACCTTCAGGTCCGATCAGGATAACCGTGTCATTCCCAGGAATATATGCTTTACTTAGTGCCGATTCTTCCACGGTTTCACAATATCCGATAAATTTTTGTCCCCTGTTTTCTTTCGCGATGAAATCTTTAAATTTCACCGGCGGATGGAGGATCGGCAACCATGCTTTCAGCGATTGTTTCATGGCCGAAATGATCACTTTTTCAAGCCGCTGAAGCTTCACTATTTCCCTCTCTGAATGTTCACAAAAAAGAGGTGTGATCTCATCAACCCCTATTTCAGTGGCCTTTTCAAGGAACCATTCGAACCGATCAATGTTCTTGGTAGGTGCAACAGCCATGTGCAGGCTCCAGGGATTTTTCCTGACCAATGTCGAACTGCTGATCTCGACCAGGCATCCTTTGTGATGAATCTTTGATAAGACTCCCTGGTACATCTGCCCCTGGCCATCGGTAAGACTTATAACATCCCCCTCCTTTGACCGGAGTACCTTCATACAATGCCATGACTCTTCTTCGCTCAGGATACAAGCATTTCCCTGGATCGCCGAAACATAAAATAATTGCATAATCAGTTAACTACTACCTTCTCCACCTGGGTAAACTGCTCAGTTGTCAGCCTGATAAAATACATTCCCTTTGGAAAACCGGATAAATTGAGCTTTTTCGAAATGGTTCCTGACCTGGAAATCAAAACTTCAGTAAGTACATTCTGTCCCTGTGGATTCATCACGGTCATCTGAACTTCGCGTGGCGTGTTCGTCATGGAAAGGTTGAACTCCCCGTGCGAGGGATTCGGATAGATGTTTACGACCGGATTTCCCCTTGTTATTTCATGGGTGCCAACAGGCCCGCTTACCTGGATGTCATTCAGGAAGAGATTGTTGCCAAAGCGATTGTAAGCTTCAAACATCAGTTTAACTGTTTGCTGTCCTGCCCAGGGGGTGAGGTCAATGGTATAACAACCTGTGCCATAGCTGCCGCCGCACCAGTCATTGGCCGATTTCGGGAAAAATGCACTGTCGGTACTCGGATGCGTCACAAATACGTTGGGTGTTCCATCCGGACCCATCCCCCAGACGCGATGCCACGTGGCTCCGCAATCCGTGGAGATCCTGATGATCAGCGAATCTTTCCGGATGCGCTGCTCATAGGCATGCTTGAAAGTAAGCGCTACGCTGCTGTATCCGGTGAGGTTGAGACCCGGACTGATCAGCTGGTCGCGCTTTGTCAGTGCGGTATAGTTGTAAAAATCCATGTAAATCGCCTTGGAACCGGGAACAACTCCACCAACCGTAATGGTATCCCAGGTGATGGAAAGGTCAGGATTCACGATCTCCCAGTGCTTCGAATCAAACCCAGAATTGAAGGATTCCGTGAATGGGAGGGGATAGCCGTCTTTGAATATGTAGAGTGAACGCAGCAGCGTTTCTGATCCGACTTCATTTGAACATGTGAGCTGCACATCGTAACCCCCGGAACCGTCAAACTGAACCACCGGATTCTGACTTGAACTTGAGGTGCCTTCCAGGAACGTAACCGTACCAGGTGTAAATGTCCAGTTCCAGCTTATCGGGCAATAGATCGTCTGATCGGTGAAATGAACGAACTCATTGCCACAGATTGCAACTTTATCCGAGGTGAAGTTAATGAATGGCTTGAGGGTATTGCTCACGGTGATATAGTCAATTTTTGTGACGGAATCGGAACCGAATTCATTCCATACCTTCAGTTTTACCTGGTATGTCCCTGGGGTACTGTATAGGATACCCGTCGGATTTTTCAGGTTGGAAGAGGGTGTTACAGATCCTTCGAATGTCCATTGAAAAAAGGTGGGGACCCCGGTTGAAAGATCCTTGAAATCGATGGAACAGCCAATGGGGATCACGGTCTGGCCGGTTGAAAAATCGGCAGCCGGACTGGCGTGATACATATCTGATCCCCACAATCCGCGTCCATAGGTACTTCCCCTGATTGCATCCTGTGAAACCGAATCGTTGTCATAATAAATCTCCAGTTCGGTGATGCGGCCGTTTGCAGGCAGACCTGAACTGAACGGAATCCAGGTGGAGGTGTTCTGATCCTTGTAATATACGCCGGCATCGGTCCCTACATACAATCCCTCACTGGCATTTTTATAATAAGCGATGGTATTCATGGGAATATTGGGAAGGTTCCCTGTGATGTTGGTCCAGGTCAGGCCCTTGTTCGAAGATTTATATACCTTGTTCCCCAGGGCGAGGTAAACTGTATTTTCATCCGTAGGGTGCGATTCAATATCTCTCGGAGTTCCGGATGCCGGAAGATAGGAGGTAAGGTCAATCCAAACAGGGGTGTCGCTCATACAGTTATCCGTCCGGAATAATTTATTGTCCGACCTGCCCGCATAAAACATATTGGTGTTGGCTGATGATTGTTCAACCACGGCCATATCTGCATTGTTATTCCCGGCCAGGTTATCCGAAATTTTCAGCCAGGAAATCGTAGACCCGGTCACATTCAGGGATCTCCAGATATTTTTATATCCCGCAAACATCACCTTCCGGTCGGCTTTACTCAGGCAGAACGGGGTGACCCAGGCACCACTTTCCGTAATCCCGTTGGTTCCAATGCCGGCAATATGTTTTTCCCCGGCATTGTTGACCTTCCGATAGATGTCGCCATTATAGATTGTATGATAGGTATAAGCCGCATTGGTATAATCGACGGCACACTCCATGCCGTCGCCACCACCTACGGCGATCCAGTTTGTGGGCATGTAGGCATAGGTCCCGTTATCCTGGAATCCGTTGATGACTTTGTTTTTAATGGTCTGGGATTGTCCGAGCTTATAAATCTGGCCAATGGTCATTCCCACAGTCCGGTCAGCCCAGGTCGTTCCGCCATCGGCTGTAACCCAGCAACCGCCATCATTGCCTGCATACAGTTTTCCATTCACCGGTGAATAGGCAAGAAAATGACAATCGGCATGAACTGCAGGCTTGCTGCAATCGCCCCACCAGTGTGAATTGATGGTCCAGGAGGTCCCTCCGTTGGTTGACTTCCACACATCCACTCCGCCGGCATAGATGATTTCAGCGTTCAAAGGATCCGCGGCCAGGGCCAGATCATACCATGCCTGACCGCCTGTTCCGTTTCCGGTGCACGACCAGTCCATGATATTGGGAGTGGTTGACCGGCTTGTGAAATTCAATCCTGCGTCGGTTGACCGGTAGAGACCATGGAATGCACTGCTGTTGTCTGATTGCATGAAATAAACATAATCCGGATTGGCAGGAGTCACCGCAATCACGCCCCTCTGCTGGGTTGTGAGCACCGATGTTATTTTTACAAAGGAGATCCCGTTATCTGATGAACGGTAAAAGGATGACCCGGAAGCTGCGTAAACGATGTCGGGGTTATCCGGTTTGAACTGGATATCTTTGAAATTCCCCGATTGGGTGTTGGTCCAGGTAGTGCCCCCGTCGGTGGAACGATAAACTCCTGCACTGGTTGCTGCCAGAATAATTTGAGCATTTGCAGGATTCTGTATCATTCTCCCGATGGTTTTACTGCCCATACCGGTTGACGAAAGAGTCCAGGAAAGACCTCCGTCAGTACTTTTGAATACGCCCAACCCGGGCGCATCGCCTGCATCACGGTCGCCGGTGCCGATCAGGATGTTGTCGGGATTGGAAAAATCCACAATAACAGCAGAAACGCCCAGTGTAGGCATCGTGTCGGTCCTTGTGATCCAGGTATCTCCTCCGTCAGTTGATTCCCAAAGACCACCTGACGGGGCTCCAACCCAAATTTTACTGGGGTTGGAGGGATGGAAAGCCACTACATTCACACGGCCCAGTCCAATATAACCGGCAGGTCCGGGTGAAGGGATCTGAGAAGGACCCAGGCTGGTCCACGTTCCATTGGCTGAACGCATGCTCTTTTCATAAGTACTGTAGGCGTTAAAAGTTGCATCAGGTGCTAAACGGCTCCCGTCCGGCAGAATCCGGACCTGCATCATATATTCCCAGCGTTTGAAAACCTTCCAGCCGCATCCCCGGGTTATTTTCCGGTCCTTCCAATAAATATTGAAGGCCCGCTGTGTCTGGAAAAAATTGGCATCCGGATCCTGCATCATCTGGATCCAGTAGGGAAAGGTCGCTGTATCATTGGCAGATTGGCTGGGGACATTCTGCGTTCTTCCGGCCATAACATAAAGCAATAGCCCGGCAGTCAGGAGTAGTGATTTTTTCATTGTCTTCAGGATGATTTATAGGGTACAAATGTAAGGAAAAACGCGAGACACTCCCGGCGACTGTTAAAATGAATGATTTGTCTTTTTTCTTGAGAATGAGAAATTGAATGATGATTACGCAACAGAGGAGCTGCGGAGGATCATCTCATTGCTTTAGTAAGCATGCCCTCCCTCTTCCATCTCGGCAGCATCAATTTTTTTGCTGTTGATGGCTTTCCATGCATACCAGATATAAGCGATCACAAATGGCACCAGCAATGACACATAACTCATGGCTGTGAGGGTGTAATGGCTGGATGAGCTGTTGCGGATGGTCAGGGAACTCTGCAAATCGAAGGTTGACGGGTAATAGGCTGTATGGTTGAATCCGGCAAGGCAGAACAGGGCAAACACGGTAAGGAAGGTCCCTGATCCTGCATACCAGATGGCGGATGATCCCTTTTTTTTATTGCAGAGAAGCGGAAGTGCGATCCCCGCCAAAACCAATACCACACCGGATAAAAATATCACCAGGACCAGTGGCATTTGAAGCAGGTTGTGAAAATACTTGAAAGGTTCCAGGAATATTGTCCTGTCCCCGGGCTGGACCGCAAAACCAGGCATAAACATAAGGGCTCCGGTGAACGCCAGAAAGAAAACAAGAAAGGGGATGGCGTTGAAGAGGAGCTGTTTTTTTGACCGGGTTAAAATATTATCGTTATCAATGGTATTCATGAAGTAGAGGATGCCAAGAACCCTGGCCAGGAAGAATACAGACAACCCGAGGGCCACATTGCGCCAGTTTAAAACTGCTTCAAGTCCGTGGGCCGGGTTTTGCCACCGAGAGATGGCAGGATCCAGGAGGTTGGTCAGCGCCGATTTATTGACCGAGAAGGCCGATCCGGTGAAAAATGTTGCAACGGCTGTCCCGATGAGGAGGGTCCCCAGCAACCCATTGATGATCAAAAACCATTCATAGGTTCTATGCCCCAGGAGATTATCCGGTTTGCTTCGGAATTCATAGGCCACAGCCTGGATGATAAAGGGGAACAGGATGGCCATCCACACCCAGTAGGCGCCGCCAAAGCTGGTGGAGTAGAATAGCGGGAAGGCAGCGAAAAAAGCGCCTCCGAAAGTGACCAGGGTGGTGAAGGTAAATTCCCACTTCCGGCCCAGGGAGTTGACCAGCATTTTGCGCTCCGGTTCGGTTTTGCCGATGGTATAGATCAGTGTTTGTCCGCCCTGTACAAACATCAGGAACACGAGGAGGCTGCCCAGGATGGAGATGATGATCCACCAGTAGGACTGTAAGGTATCAATCGACATGGTTTCGAACATCAGTGAGTCCCTCCATCTTTAGGTCCGAGTTTGATTTGTTTGATCATGATCATCAGTTCGGCTATCAGGAGCACGGTGAAGATCGCAGCAAAGAGAATAAATGTAATGACGACGGATGATGCATCGATTTTCGACACGGCGGCCATGGCAGGCATCAGGTCCTGGATGACCCAGGGCTGGCGGCCTACTTCGGCCACGATCCAGCCGGCTTCCGAAGCAAGGTACACCAGTGGAATCGTCAGGATGGCCAGTCTGAGCAACCATCGTTTGTTTTCAAGTTGGTTTTTACTTGCGAGATAGAGGACCACCGTAAACAACAGGATAAAATAGATCCCAAGATATACCATCAGATGGAAACTGTAAAAAGTAATGGGAACGTTGGGAACGATGCTTTCGGGGGAGTTAAGATAGGCATATCCGAACCAGGGAAAGTTCCGGTTGAGTTCGGCCAGCGAGCCGTTGATCTTGGCTGTATCCTTTGCTGCTTTTGCATCGCGGTAGGATACCAGGGCGGCCACCGCTTTTTTCCCCAGGACTATTTTTTCTTCAGCTGAAAAAGCGCGTTCCTTTTCAAGGGCATTCACATATTTGAACCCGGGTTTATAACCACCCTTTAACAGGTCGTCGACTCCAGGAACAAACGCCTCAGGATCCCGGTATCCAAGGAATGAAAGAAGTTTAGGGAATTCAACTTTCACGAGGAAGGCATCTTTTCCGTCACCGGGCTTTTTAGAAGGGGTCAGGATTCCAACCGCAACCAGCCCGGCTCCGGATTTTCCCTGGTATAATCCCTCCATGGCAGCCAGTTTCATGGGTTGCTTTTGAGAAACCTGGAATGCAGAACCATCTCCGGTATATGCCAGGAAAAGCGAAGTTGAAAGCCCGAAAATGCTGGCCACCACGATGCTGCGTTTGGCAAGCAGGGTGTGTCTTTTTTTTAGAAGAAACCAGGCACTCACCCCGACTACGAAAACGGAGGCCGTTACATAACCTGATGAGACCGTATGCAGAAATTTATTCACGGCAACCGGCGAAAACAGGATGGCCCAGAAATTCACCATTTCATTTCGGGCGGTATCGGGATTGAATTGCATTCCCACCGGATACTGCATCCAAGCGTTGGCGACCAGGATCCACAGTGCTGACAGGTTGGCCCCGATTGCGGTGAGCCATGAAGCGGCGAGATGGAAACGTTTACTCACCTTGTTCCAGCCGAAAAACATGACCGCGATGAAGGTCGACTCCAGGAAAAAAGCCATGATCCCTTCAATGGCCAGGGGCGCCCCGAAAATATCACCCACAAACCATGAATAGTTTGACCAGTTGGTGCCAAACTGGAATTCAAGAATGATGCCGGTTGCGACTCCGATGGCAAAGTTGATCCCGAACAGGGTCATCCAGAATTTCGTGATCTGTTTCCACTCCGGATTTCCCGTCCTGACATAAATTGACTCCATGATGGCAACGATAATGCCCAATCCTAGGGTAAGCGGAACGAAAATCCAGTGGTACATTGCAGTGAGCGCAAATTGAGCTCGTGACCAGTCAATCAGGGAAAGATCTACATGTTCAATCATGAGAAAGAGGGATTAATACGACAAAGATAATCAAATATAAGGTTTCATTTCAGAATGAAATCCTGTATACAAGTCCTGAATTGTTTAATTTTACCGGCCGTTTCGATCGTCGCTTTCCACAGAGGCTGGGGACCCGGTACCCCGGAAATGATCTGATTAAAAAAGGCTTCGGCAACGGATGACTAGTCTATGGCGAGCTTTTCTGATAGCCGTGAATCGGCAAAAAAATCAAATGCGTGTTACCATTGCGGGGAGGATTGCGGACCCGTGCCCATCACCCTCGAAGAAAAAATCTTTTGCTGCAACGGTTGTAAAACAGTCTATGAGATTTTAAGTCAGAACAATGCCTGTGAATACTACGGGTTTGAATCACACCCCGGCCTGAAGGGTGGCAACAATGAAGTAGGCAACCGTTATGCCTACCTTGACAACGAGGAGATCCGCCGCGAATTGCTTGAATTTTCAGAAGATGGCGTGAGCAAAGTCAAATTGTTCATCCCTGCCATTCATTGCAGTTCATGCATCTGGTTACTTGAAAACCTTCAGCGATTGCATTCCGGGGTGATGCATTCTTCAGTGAACTTTGTGAAAAAGGAGATCATCGTCACCTTTCATGATGCTTTAATTTCGCTGCGGCAACTGGTTGAACTGCTGGTCTCAATAAACTATATTCCGCAACTGACCCTCGAAACCATGCAGAAAGGGGCCAAGCGGAAGGTCAACCGCGGGATCTATTATCGTTTGGGTGTTGCCGGTTTTTGCTTTGGGAACATCATGCTTTTCAGTTTTCCGGCCTATCTCAGTGTAAATGACACAGTTGAAAACCTTCTGCGGCAGAATTTCGGATTGCTTAACATTCTTTTTGGCATTCCGGTCGCCTTTTATTCAGGGTCGGTCTTCATCATTTCGGCCTACAAAGGACTGAAAAAAAGATTTATCAGCATCGATGTTCCCATCGCCGTCGGAATCCTTGTCCTGTTTTTCAGAAGTGCGTATGAGATCATCTCCGGAACAGGACCCGGCTTTATGGATTCTCTGGCAGGACTGGTCTTTTTTCTTTCCATCGGACGATGGTACCAGGATAAAACCTACCAGGCACTTTCCTTTGAGCGCGACTACCATTCCTATTTTCCTGTAGCTGTTACCCTCATATCCGGTTCAGGGGCCGAGTCGATCATCCCGATTAAAAAACTGAAAACCGGCATGCGCATCCTGGTCAGGAACCAGGAACTGGTGCCGGCTGATGCACTGCTTGTAAAGGGAGATGGCTCCATCGACTATAGCTTCGTCAGCGGGGAGTCGGCGCCGGTGGTGAAAAGGGAGGGAGAACGGATCTTTGCCGGTGGCCGCCAGGTAGGAGCCTCCATCGAGCTTATCGTTGAGCGCGAGGTCGCACAAAGCCGGCTTACCGAATTGTGGAACCAGGATATGACCGGTGGTGAAAAACAGAGCAGGTGGGACTCGGTTCTTGATGTGATCAGCCGGTATTTTACCGTGATGATCCTGGTCCTTTCCACTGTTTCCGGGATATTCTGGTGGTTTTACAATCCTCAGATGACATTCCTGGTGGTTACTTCTATCCTGATCGTCGCTTGTCCATGTGCCCTGGCCATGACCTACCCTTTTTCACTGGGAGGTGCCATGCGGGTTTTCGGACGGAACAACTTTTATCTCAAAAGGACCGGGGTCGTTGAAGCACTGTCAAAAATTGACACCATCGTGTTCGATAAAACAGGGACCATAACCCGCAATGACGGACTGGGCGCTGATTTTAGTTCACTCTCCGCTTCACAGGAGCAGTTGCACTGGATATCATCCCTGGTGCGCCACTCCACCCATCCGGCCAGTGTGGCGATCCACCGCCAGCTGCAAGGTTTTGAGGCCCTGAGTGTGACCGGATTTCGTGAGATCGCGGCACAAGGCATCGAGGGCAGTATCAAAGAACACCGTATCAAAATAGGATCGGAGAAATTTGTGACTGGGACCCGGCCAATGACAGCCGCTGGCGGAAGGGTCTTCATCTCCTTTGATGACGAAGTGATAGGGTTTGTGGGCATCAGTAACCAGTACCGTGATGGAATGAAGGAGGTGCTCACCGGACTTTCCAGACGGTATGAACTTCATTTGCTTTCGGGAGACAATGATGCTGAACTGGAAAATCTCCTTTCATTTTTCCCATCCAGGGACCATCTGAATTTTAATAAATCTCCCAAAGACAAGCTTGAATATATCCGTGACCTGAAGAACTCGGGCAGGAGGGTGCTGATGATTGGCGACGGACTGAACGATGCAGGGGCTTTGCGTGAGAGTGACTGCGGAATATCCATTGCCGATGACATCTATCATTTCTCACCGGCCTGCGATGCCATTCTGGAATCAGGACAGTTCTACCGACTTCCTGATTTTCTGAATTTCAGCCGTACCAGTATGCGCATTGTATTCATCAGCATGATCCTCTCTTTTCTTTACAATGTGGTTGGATTAAGTTTTGCCATCAGCGGGAATCTTTCGCCGGTTGTTTCGGCCATCCTGATGCCGCTTAGTTCCGTAACAATTGTTGCTTTTGTTACGCTATCTGTTTTTTTATCAGCTGGTTATTGCAGATTTAGGTAAAATCAGCTTATTAGGACTGAATATAAATATTCTTAATTTTCTGTATTTGACTGCCTGTATTTTGGAAATTCAATACTTTAATCTTTAATTTGCCCTCAAGTAGAACACTATGAGCGTAATCCTTGTCCTGGTTGTATTCAGTGTCGTACTTGCCGGTGGCTTTTTAGCAGCCTTTTTCTGGTCTGTTCGCAATGGCCAGTATGATGATACCTACAGCGCCTCAGTCAGGATTCTCTTTGATGACGATAAGCCCGCAGATTTAAAAAAATCTGAATCCACCACGACCAATACACTGGAAGAAAATTCACCAACCCAATAGCATATGGAAAATCAGACATTTTACTATGACAACAAAATTGTAAAAAACTTTGCCTATGCGACCCTCTTCTGGGGCGTAGTCGGCATGGTAGTCGGACTCTTGCTGGCATTACAGTTCATCTGGCCGGCACTGTCTTTCGGGATCCCTTACACCACTTTTGGAAGGATCAGGCCAATTCATACAAATGCTGTGATTTTTGCATTTGTCGGAAACGGGATGTTCACCGGGATCTATTATTCATTGCAGCGTCTTTGTAAAGCGAGGATGTTCAGCGACCTGCTCAGTAAGATCAATTTCTGGGGATGGCAACTGATCATCGTATTAGCTGCACTTACCTTTGCCTTCGGGATCACCACCGGCAAGGAATATGCGGAACTGGAATGGCCGATCGACATTTTGGTTGCAGTTATCTGGATCGTGTTTGGCTGGAATATGATCGGAACGATCATCAAGAGAAGGACTTCACATATTTATGTGGCAATCTGGTTTTACATTGCAACCTTCGTGACCATTGCCGTGTTGCATGTCACCAACAGCCTGGCCATCCCGGTCGGACTTTTTAAAAGCTATCCCATCTATGCCGGGGTACAGGATGCCTTAGTCCAATGGTGGTATGGCCACAACGCAGTGGCATTTTTCCTTACAACCCCGTTTCTCGGGCTGATGTATTATTTTCTTCCGAAGGCGGCAAACCGTCCCATTTATTCCTACAAGCTTTCCATCGTCCATTTCTGGGCGCTGATATTCCTTTACATTTGGGCAGGCCCGCATCATCTTTTATACAGCGCGCTCCCCAACTGGGCACAGTCGCTCGGTGTCGTCTTTTCCGTCATGCTGATCGCCCCGTCCTGGGGTGGAATGGTCAACGGACTTCTCACCCTTCGTGGAGCCTGGGACCGTGTTCGCGAGGATCCAGTGCTTAAATTCATGGTGGTTGCCGTAACAGCTTACGGAATGTCAACCTTTGAAGGTCCGATGATGTCGACCAAGACCGTCAACGCCATCTCTCACTTCACCGACTGGACCGTGGGTCATGCACACATCGGCGCCCTTGGCTGGAATGGATTTCTCACCTTTGCTGTCTTATACTACCTGATTCCACGAATTTTTCAGACGCAGCTTTTTTCAAAGAAAATGGCCAATTTCCATTTCTGGATTGGAACCCTGGGTATCATCTTTTATGCTGTACCCTTATACTGGGGTGCGATCACCCAGGCTTCGATGTGGAAAGAATTCACTGCTGCAGGCTTCCTGAAATATCCGAATTTTCTCGAAACGGTTACCCAACTGGCACCGATGTACGCAACCCGTGCAATTGGCGGTTCCTTTTACATAATAGGTGTTGTTCTTGGAGTTTATAACCTTATCCGGACCGTAAAAGCAGGGAAACTCCTGCCCGAAGAGGTTGCATCCGCACCCGCACTTGAAAAGGCTGATGGCAAACGTGGATCCGGCGAAGGAGTTCATCGCTGGCTTGAGCGCCGGCCGGTTCAGTTCACCATCTTTGCGCTGGTTGCCGTTCTTATCGGCGGGCTCATTGAAATTGTACCGTTGTACCTCGTGAAGACGAACATCCCCACCATCGCCAGTGTGAAACCCTATACGCCGCTTGAACTGCAGGGTCGCGACATCTATGTCCGCGAAGGTTGTTATACCTGCCATTCACAACAGGTGCGTCCATTCAGGTCTGAAACGGAACGTTATGGTGAATATGCCAAAGCCGGTGAATATGTTTACGACCATCCTTTTCAGTGGGGTTCAAAACGCAACGGACCCGACCTGTCGCGCGAAGGTGTCGTCAATGGTCGCCAGTACCGGCCCAATTCATGGCATTATAATCACATGCTGAATCCGCAGCGGTTGAACGAACAATCCATTATGCCGGTTTACAAATGGCTGATAACCGATGACCTTGATTTATCGACTACCGCGAAGAAAATCCGTGTCATGCAATTCCTTGGAGTTCCCTATCCCCAGGGATATGATAAAATCGCCAACGATGAGCTCATGCTGCAGGCAAGGGGGATCGCCGATGACCTGAAAAGCCAGGGCATCCAGGTCGAACCTACCAAAGAGATAATAGCGATGATCGCTTATCTCCAGAGACTTGGCAAAGACGTTCATGCTGCCAGTGCGGCTGCTTCCATCACTGCCAAATAATTCAGGCCATGTTGCGCGATATCTTTAAAACAGTAAGTGGCATTGAAAGCTATGGGATGATCTCCATGATCATTTTTGTGCTCTTCTTTGCGCTGCTGGCCTTCCATACCCTCTCACTGAAAAAGAAGGATGTGGATGACTTCAGCCGTATGCCGCTTGACGATTTTACCAAGGAATCAGATGAAATTCAAGATATTTAAAAATTGTTCTATGGAAATAAATAATCAGAAAACGGTTGAAAAAGATGAGCTGACAGGAGATATTCTGCTGTCGGGTCACGAAAGCGACAATATCCGGGAATTGGATAACAGCCTGCCAAAATGGTGGGTCTGGCTTTTTGTCATAACCATCATCTATGCAGTGGTTTACCTCTTTGTTTTTGATGTAATCAAGATTGCACCTTATCAGCAGGATGAGTGGAAGAAGGAGATGGCTGCAGCAGGAACTGTTGCCCCGGGTCAGAACGCCCCGGTGGATGCCGCCTCTCTCGTAGCGCTCACAGATAAGCCCAGTCTTGATGCAGGCAAGGAAATCTGGATCAAGCAATGCAAGGTATGCCATCTTGAAGGAGGGCAGGGACTGGTCGGGCCTAACCTCACGGATAACTTTTCCATCCATGGATGTACCTATGGGGATATGGTGAACATCATTGTTGTGGGCGTCCCTGAAAAGGGGATGATATCCTGGAAAACGCAGCTTTCTGACACCCAGATCAGGCAGGTGGCAAGTTATGTGTTGACCCTGAAGGGCACCAATCCTCCCAATCCAAAAGCACCACAGGGAGACCCGTGTAAGTAACATGCAAAAGCAGGACGATTCTTCAGACGGTTTTCGCGACAGGTTATACACCATCGACGAAACCGGCAAAAGACTTTGGGTTTTCGCTAAAAAACCGAAAGGAAGGCTGACTTCAGCAAGGAATGTGACGGGAATTTTATTGATGATTTTCTTTTTTTCCGCACCCTTCATTAAAGTCCACGGGCAGCAACTCCTGTTATTCGATTTTCTGCACCGGACGTTTGTGATATTTGGGGTACAGTTCTGGCCGCAGGATTTCAACCTGTTTTTTATTGCGATGATTGCCATGATGGTCTTCATCATTGTCTTTACGGTTACCTATGGACGAATATGGTGCGGATGGGCTTGCCCCCAAACGGTCTTTATGGAGGTTCTTTTCAGGCGCATTGAATACTGGATTGACGGCAATGCACATAGTCAGAAGGAGCTGGATGCCCGGCCCTGGGACGCAAACAAGATTGTCCGCCGGGTCGCAAAGCATGGAATATTTTACCTGATCTCATTTATTATCAGCAACTATTTCCTGATGTACATCATCGGATCGGATGCCTGGTATAAAATGGTGACCGAAAGTCCGGCCAATCATGTGGCCGGCCTCGCTGGCATGGCCATTTTTTCATTCATCTTCTATTTTATCTTCTCCTGGTTCCGCGAACAGGTTTGCACCATCGTTTGTCCCTACGGCCGTTTACAGGGTGTTCTGCTTGATCGTGAAACGGTCGTCATTTCCTATGATTATTTCAGGGGGGAGGGGCGTGGAGCTCTGCGCAAAAGCGAAATCCGTTCGGAGACCAAAAAGGGTGATTGCATCGATTGCAGTCAGTGTGTTTCGGTTTGCCCCACCGGCATTGATATACGCAACGGAACACAGCTGGAATGCATCAATTGTGCCTGTTGTATTGACGCCTGCGATGACATGATGAACAAAGTGGGTTTTAAACCGGGTTTGATACGCTATGCATCCGAGAAAATGATTTCTGACAAGAAACCCTGGCATTATACAGTACGATCCGGCGCCTATACCGTGGTCCTGGCGGTTTTACTGGTCGCGCTCACCTATTTTCTTGTTTCGCGCAATCCTGTTGAGGCAACAGTACTTCGTTCTCCTGGCATGTTATTCCAGGAGCAGGAGGGTGGGAAGATCAGTAATCTCTATAGTGTCAAAGTGGTAAATAAAACAGCCCATGATCTTCCGATCGAACTGCGTCTTCTTTCAGGGCAGGGGGAGGTTAAAGTCATCGGGAATGCTGCCTTGATCGCTAAACAGTCGCTGGGAGAGGTGGTGTTTTTCATTCTGATGGATCGGAATAAACTTGCCGGTGGCAAAACTGAATTGGAAATCGGGATCTTCTCGGGCGGTGTAAAACTCGATCAAACCAGGGCGACTTTTGTCGGACCGGAAAAATAACTTAGGATGAAGTGGAACTGGGGAACAGGAATATTTATTGTTATTGTCCTTTTCATTGGGGCATGCGTTGCTTTTATTGTCTATTCACAAAAGCAGAGATGGAGCCTTGTTGAGGAGGATTATTACCCGAAGGAACTTCGTCATGAGGAGAAACTGGTCAAGATGCGCAATGCCAATGCGATGACCGTGCAACTGATGGTCAAACTTGATAAATCAAACCTTATCATTCAGTTTCCGTCCGATTTCAGGGGGAAATCATTGACCGGAACGATTGACATATACCGCCCTTCTGACGAAAAACTTGATGTGATCGTCCCTGTCGCGGTTGATACCTCCCTGTCCCAATGCATTCCACGGAGGAAACTTTCTCAGGGCAGGTATGTGGCTAAGATTGACTGGACCTCGGAGGGAAAGGATTATTTTAAGGAGTTTGATGTTTTTATACCCTGAGATGGATATCCTACAGCCGTTGATTATTGGTCTTCTGGGTAGTTTTCACTGCATGGGCATGTGTGGACCCATCGCGTTGTCCCTGCCCCTGAACCAGAAATCAGGAACGACCAGAATCCTCAGCGGGATGATCTACAACCTGGGGCGTGTTCTTACCTACATTATGCTCGGGCTGATCTTTGGCCTGCTTGGCCTGGGAATCCATCTTTGGGGATTCCAGCAGTGGGTATCCATCTGTGCCGGCGCGATGATGATCCTGAGCGTTGGGTTCCCTGTGATTTTTCATGGCAGGAAGGTTACCGGAGTATTCGATCATCTTTTTTCAGGATTGAAGGGGCTTTTCGGACGTTTTTTTGGAATCCGCAGTTACCTGTCCACGCTGGGAATTGGCTTACTGAATGGATTGTTACCCTGCGGCCTGGTCTATGTTGCCCTTGCCGGGGCCCTTGTTTCAAACAGCCCGGCGCAGGGAGGCATATACATGATGTTGTTCGGGCTTGGCACAATCCCTGCGCTGCTGGCAATTTCATTGCTGGGAAATTTTATCAGCCTGGCCTTCAGGCGAAGTGTGCAAAAGGCTATCCCGTTCCTTGTCATCCTGATCGGGATTTTGTTTGTCCTTCGCGGAATGAACCTTGGAATCCCGTATATCAGCCCGAAAATGGAAAAGCATCAGCCACAGACAGAGGAGTTGCAAAAACCCAAATGCTGTCATTGAAATTCCCGGTGATTTAATAAATTTGTAAACGAAAGTATGAACCTGTTTTACGACCATTCTGCCGGTCAATAATCCATTTAACTATAAACGCTAAAAAACCAAAAATTATGAAAAAAACTGCAATTATCCTGATTTCATTGTTTGCGATGACCTTTGTCATAACCTCTTGCGGAGGAGGAAGCCAGCCGGCATCCGAACAAACGGCTGTTAAAGCAACCGGTCCCTATGCCGATCTTCCGGCCGATGTCCAGGCCATGATGCCACGCGGCGAAGAAATTTACAAGACCAAATGCGTGGTTTGTCACCAGGCTACCGGTTTGGGCATTGAAAATGTATTTCCCCCGCTCTCCAAAGCCGATTATCTCCTGGCTGATAAAGTAAGGGCAGTTGCACAAACCCTCAACGGCTCAAAAATTGAAATGATGGTGAATGGGAAAAAGTATACCCAGGAAATGGTTCCCCAGGTTGATACAAAAGAAGATGCCGTAGCGGTTATTAATTATGTCCTGAATAATTTAGGAAATAAGGATGGATTTGTGACCATGGCAGAAGTTTCAGCCATTGTGATTAAACCACGCACTGCCCCGGCCCAGGCCAAATAGAAGAATGAAAAATTAAAAAACGAAAGGCTGTTACCTGAAGTGACAGCCTTTTATTATTTCATTGGATGGACTTTTAACAGACCCTGGTTTACCAGCTGCCACCTGCACCGCCGCCGCCGAAGCTTCCGCCGCCGAACCCGCCGAAGCCTCCTCCTCCTCCTCCTCCTCCAAAACCACCGCCGCCGCCGCCACTGAAATCATTCCAGGAACCGCTGTGGCCGCGCCCCATTGAACCCAGAAGCCAGAAGGCGGTCCAGAACGGGAGGCTTTTACCCACGGATGAGCCACGGGCACGGCTGCCACGGATCAAAGTGAAAACAACAGCCATGATGATGATGGGGATGAGAAGCCCGTATGGGCTTGATTTCTTGTCTTTTCGCTTTGCATACTGGTCGGCCGTATATTCGCCTTTTGCCAGTGAAATCATTGCAGTGGTAGCGGCATCAATCCCTGCATAATAATTGCCGTTCTGGAAATTCGGGATCATCTCGTTGGTTACAATGCGTTTGGCAAGAGCATCAGGAATCACTCCCTCAAGACCATATCCGGTTTGAATGCAGGCTTCACCTTTTTCATTGGGGTATTTGGGTTTAACAAGAAGAACTGCTCCATTGTTTTTTCCTTTCTGTCCTACACCCCATGCCTGCCCGATTTTATAGGCAAATTCATTATAGTCGTATCCGTTCAGCGATTTAACGATCACCACAACAATCTGGGTTGAGGTTGAATCGTTGAAAATGACCAGCTTCTGTTCCAGGTTTTGAATTTCGTCACTGGTCAGAATACCAGCAAAATCATTCACCAGCCTGGGTGGTTCAGGCCTGGCCGGAATATCTTGTGCGGAAGCAGGAGAAGATCCGAAAAGAAGTAACATCCCCAGAAATGAAACAATGAAATCCCTGATCATTTTCATAAAATTTTCCTCCTTCTTACCTCACCAAAATAAACCAACCTGCAGCGTTACCCTATTACCCTGTTACCCTGTTACCTTGTCACCCTGTTACCTTCCTTAGTCTTTCCCAAAAGAAATATCATCAGAAAGTTCATTGATGTCATCTTTTTGACGTGGAAAATGTTGTTTCAGGTGTTGCCCTGTAGATCCTATCGCTTCGATCAATCCGTCGGCGAACCGGCCTTCCCTGAAATGGTCAAGCATCTTTGCTTTAATGCTATCCCAGTAATTTTCCGGAACAACCTTATGAATCCCGCTGTCGCCAATGATGGCGAAGCGGCGGTTCTTCACCGCAAGATAAACTAACACTCCATTTCTTAGCTCCGTTTTATTCATGCCCAGCTGCTTAAAAATAAAGGCAGCACGATCGAGTACATCTCCCGTAAAGGTGTTCTCGATATGAACCCGGATCTCCCCTGAGGTATCCAGCTCGGCGTTCATAATGGCATGTTTGATCTCCTCTTTCTCCTGTTTTGAGAAAAAATCAACTGCAGCTGTTCCCATGGGTCCAGTGTTTAAAATGATTAAAACTGCACCGTTGGGGCTTTTTCCGCACCCGCCTGTGCCTGGAAGTAGGCTTTCGTCTTAAAGCCAAACATACCGGCGAAGAAACTGTTGGGGAAACGGCGCAAGTAGCTGTTATAAGCCTGCGCGGTTTCGTTGAACTTCATGCGTTCAACTGTGATCCTGTTTTCAGTACCTTCCAACTGAGCCTGAAGCTCCGAGAAATTCTGTGTAGCCTTCAGCTCAGGATATTTCTCAACAACCACCATCAATCTTCCAAGGGCGGAACTTACACCATTCTGAGCCTCCTGGAACTTCTGAAGTGATCCTTCATCCAGGTTCTTGGGATTGATTTGTACGCTGGTTGCCTTGGCCCTTGCCTCAATGACGGCTGTGAGGGTCTGCTGCTCAAATTTGGCAACACCCTTTACTGTATTTACCAGGTTTGGTATCAGGTCAAGCCTGCGCTGGTATACATTTTCAACGTTGGCCCAGGCCTGGTTTACACCCTCTTCCTTGGTAACCAAGTTGTTGTTAATCCCTGTTGCCCACGACACCAGGAGGATGATCACCCCTATGATAACGATCAAAATAATCCAACCTTTGCTTAGTTTCATGACTCGCTAGATTTAATGATAATTGTTGCTAATTTACAAATTTCCCATCTGTTCTGTACTCCGTTTAATAAAATCGGCCAGATCCTTTCCCTTCAGCATATTCTGTGCAAGCAAAGCCAGGTCGAACAGATGTTTGATGGTCCCGGACTGTTTTTCACCTTCCGGTTCTGCCAGTAACCTCGTTACCAAAGGATTGTTTGAATTAACAACCAGGTTGTAATTCTCAGGCATTTCGCCCATAAAACCATAACCGCCGCCGCCACCAAGAGCTGACATGTCCTTCATTCGCCGCATAAATTCATTCTGGGTGATCTGGAAGGGTGATTCTTTTTCACTCAGGCTTTCAAATACCACCGTGAATTTTTTGGAATCAATCTGTTTTTCCATCAGCTCTTTAATCGATTTTTGCTGGTCCTCATTGAGTTTCGAGGGCAGGACATCATCCTTTTTGATCAGTTTTTCAATGGTGTCGGAATCAACGCGGGTAAATCGCGTTTTTTCAAGTTTTTGCTCGAGGGTATTGATGAAATGGGCTTCAAGGATGCCATCCATCAATAAAACATCATATCCCCTTGCTTGTACATTTTCAATAAAACTGTACTGCTCATGCTGATTGGTTGCGTAAAGATAGATGAGCTGACCGTCCTTATCTTTCTGAGCCGGTTTAACCAGTTTTTCATACTCGTCAAAGGTGAAATATTTGCTGTCAACATTTTTCAGGAGACAGAATTTCTTCGCCCGGTCATAGAATTCAGGCTGGGAGATAATTCCATATTCAATAAATACCTTGATGTCATCCCATTTTGCTTCAAAATCGGGACGTGAATCTTTGAACAGCGACTCCAGTTTATCAGCGACCTTTTTGGTAATGTGATTGGATATCTTTTTTACATTGGGGTCGCTCTGAAGGTAACTGCGTGAAACGTTGAGTGGAATATCAGGCGAATCGATCACCCCGTGCAACAATGTCAGGAAGTCAGGAACGATGCCTTCGACTGAATCGGTGACAAAAACCTGGTTGCAGTATAACTGGATTTTATCCTTCTGAACCTCCAGGTTTCGTTTTACCTTAGGGAAATACAGTATGCCGGTAAGATTGAAGGGATAATCCACGTTAAGATGAATCCAGAATAGCGGCTCATCAAATGAAAAGGGGTAAAGCTCCCTGTAAAAGCTTTTATAATCTTCGTCCTTAAGGTCAACGGGTTTCTTCTTCCAGATGGGATCCGTATTATTAATGATGCGTGGTTTTTCAACCTCCACATGTTTGTCGTTGCCATCCTTATCCTTTTCGCCTTCGACTTTCTCCCATGTTTTTTCATTACCAAAACGGATGGGTACGGGCAGAAACTTACAGTATTTTTTAAGAATTCCCAGCAGTGTTTGTTCTTCAAGATAGTCTTTAGAATCATCCGCAATGTGCAGGATCACTTCGGTGCCGCGGTCAGACTTGTCACATACATCCATCGTGTAGTCGGGGCTGCCATCGCACTCCCAGTGAACACCCTGGGTATCACCTTTCTTCTGGTAAGTCTTCGTAAAGATCTCAACCTGTTCCGAAACCATGAAGCTGGAATAAAATCCCAAACCGAAATGGCCGATGATGGCATTCATTTCCGATTCTGACTTGGTCTTGAATTTTTTAATGAATTCTTCGGCGCTGGAGAAGGCTATCTGGTTGATGTATTTGTCAACCTCTGCTGCGGTCATGCCGATACCCTTGTCTTTTACCGAGATGGTTTTTTTCTTTTTATCCAAAATCACTTCAATAGTCAGGTCACTTATATCACCATTGAATTTTCCCAGGGAAGCAAGTGTTTTAAGTTTCTGCGTCGCATCAACAGCATTGGAGATCAGCTCGCGCAAAAATATTTCATGCTCCGAATACAGGAACTTTTTGATGATGGGAAAAATGTTTTCAGTCTGAACGTTGATTTTACCTTTTTGCATAGTTTATTGTGTTTAATTTGCTGACAAGGATTTATCAAAGTGGGTGCCAAGCGCAACATACTGCCAAAATGACAAAGGGCCGCATGTTTTGCATGCAGCCCTTCGAAAAAATGAAAATTGTATCCGTTAACTTTGACTCATCATAATGAGTACCATCGAAACGACAATGATGGTGTTGAAAATAAAAAACCCAATGGTCCCAACGGTGAACAGTGAGTAGTTTCTGGTCTGAATTTCTTTGGTGTTCATGGCATTTTTAATTTACGATACAATATTATAATTATTTAACCCTGAAGTCAACCATAAATAAGTAAGTGTGCCCAATTATTTCGTAAGTGTGATTTTTTTTTAATTTCAGCGATCATTTCATTTACTGAATCATAACCATGATTTTTTTTTAACTTTTCAATTTACGTCTGTAAAATTTCTAATTTTACATAGTTCTACATTCTGGAATACAAACTAAAAATACTTCTATATGAGCGTGATTGATTGGAAAAACCTGCCCTTCGGTTATTTTAAAACTGATTACAATGTCCGTTGTCATTATAAAGATGAAAAATGGGGAGAACTCGAGATTACCGATTCTGAGATCATAACCATGCACATGGCTGCCACCTGTCTTCATTACGGGCAGGAGGCATTTGAAGGGATGAAGGCATTCACCGGGGTTGATGGGAAAATCAGGATATTCAGACTGGAGGAAAATGCAAAACGGATGATTAAATCTGCACGGGGAGTTATGATGGCGGAGGTTCCGGTTGAACTATTCCGTGAAGTCGTTTTGAAGGTAGTCAAACTGAATTTGAAATATGTACCGCCTTATGGCGAAGGTGCATCACTGTACATCAGGCCCCTGTTGATCGGTACGGGCGCACAGGTTGGAGTAAAAGCAGCGAAGGAGTATACCTTCATGGTTTTTGTCGGACCCGTAGGTCCCTACTTTAAGGAGGGATTTAGCCCGGTAAAAATGCAGATTGTTCGCGATTTTGACCGCGCTGCTCCGCTGGGTACCGGCAATATCAAGGTGGGTGGGAATTATGCTGCAAGTCTGAGGGCAGGCGATCGGGCCCACAAGGATGGATTCGCCTCCTGCATTTTTTTGGATGCACGGGAGAAAAAATATATCGACGAGGCAGGACCCGCCAATTTCTTCGGAATTAAGGGAAATACCTATGTCACTCCTGATTCTTCCTCGATACTTCCCTCCATCACCAACATGTCCTTGAGGGTACTGGCCCAGGAGATGGGACTCAGAGTTGAACAACGTCAGGTTCCTGTTGAAGAACTCGATGAGTTTGAGGAGGTAGGTGCCTGCGGAACAGCTGCCGTAATTTCACCCATAAGCATGATCCATGACAGGGATACAGGAAAGGAATATAAATATTGTAAAAACGGGAAGGCAGGAGCCATATCTCAAAAACTCTACGATAAACTGAAGGGTATACAGGAGGGGGTTGAACCTGATACACATGGCTGGATTACGATCGTAGAATAATCCATAAAAAAACGGAAAGCCCGGGATATCCTGTTCCGGGCTTTTTTTATATGTAAAGGGCCATCTCCTGCTGTATCTTCAAGGCCTCTTCCCGGGCTTTCCCGGCGAAGTCGATACCCGACGAGGCATAAATGATATTTCTTGAAGAGTTAACCAGCAACCCGCATTCTTTGGTGAGTCCATATCTGGCAACATCCCGGAGGCTGCCTCCCTGTGCGCCAACACCGGGTACCAGAAGGAAATGATCAGGAACGATTTTACGCACATCTTCCAGCATTTCAGCTTTGGTCGCGCCAACAACGTACATCATATTTCCTTCGTCCCCCCAAGTTTGTGATTTGGAGAGTACCTGTTCAAAGAGGCGCTGTTCATGATCTTTGAAAAACTGGAAGTCATCAGCCCCTTTATTCGAGGTCAGTGCCAGAACGATGATCCACTTCCCCTGAAACCCGAGGAAAGGCTTAACCGAATCCTCTCCCATATAGGGCGCCACGGTTACAGCATCAAAATCCATCCCCGAAGATGCCGGATCGAACATGGCTCGGGCGTATTGCTGTGAGGTGTTGCCAATATCACCGCGTTTTGCATCGGCAATTGAAAACAATTGATTGGGGTAGGTTTTATTAATATACTGAATTGTCCTGGTCAGGCTGTTCCAACCCTTGGTTCCATTGCTTTCATAGAAGGCAAAATTAGGCTTGTAGGCGACAGCAAGATCGTGGGTGGAGTCAATGATCACCTTGTTGAATTCGAACGCAGGATCCTCATGATCCAGCAAATGGCGGGGGATCTTGGTCAAATCGGTATCCAGCCCGATACAGAGAAAAGACTTTTTCTTAAAAATGAGGTTGATCAGCTCCTGACGGTTCATATGTTAAAGGTAACAAGGTGACAAGGTGACAAGGTAACAAGGTGACAAGGTAACAAGGTAACAAGGTAAAGAGTGTTCTTATGTTCTTGTGTTCTAATTTGATCCCGCTTCCTTGAGTCTCTCGGCATTTTCAGCAAGCTGAAGGGCATCGATCAATGGCTGCACTTCACCATCAAGGACCACAGGTAAATTATACAGGGTCATATTAATCCGGTGATCGGTCACACGGCTCTGAGGGTAATTGTATGTCCTGATCTTCGCGGAGCGGTCGCCGGTTGACACCATGGTCTTTCGCTTTTTCGAAATTTCGTCGAGGTATTTCTGGTGCTCCAGCTCATAAAGCCGGGTTCGCAGTACCTTCATTGCTTTCTCGAAATTCTTTATCTGCGACTTCTCATCCTGGCAGGATACAACGATCCCTGAAGGAACATGGGTAAGCCTGATGGCGGAATAGGTCGTGTTTACTGATTGTCCGCCGGGACCAGAAGAACAGAAGGTGTCTTTACGCACATCCGATTGTTTGATTTCCACATCGAACTCGTCTGCTTCAGGCAAAACTGCAACCGTGGCTGCTGAGGTGTGTACCCTCCCCTGGGTTTCTGTTTGAGGCACCCGCTGAACACGATGGACACCGGATTCATATTTCATGAGTCCGTAAACGTTCTCTCCCATAATGTTGAAGATGATCTCTTTGAAACCGCCCATGGTACCATCGGTGAAGTCAACAAGTTCCACCTTCCAGCGCTTGGTTTCAGCATATTTACTGTACATCCGGTAAAGGTCACCTGCAAAAATACTGGCTTCATCCCCGCCGGTACCTGCCCGGATCTCAATGACCGCATTTTTTCCGTCTTCAGGATCTGCCGGAACAAGCATCATCCTGATATTCTCCTCAAGCTTATCTTTTTCTGCAGTAAGGATGTTCAGTTCTTCTTTGGCCATGCTCCTGAACTCTTCATCCTTTTCATTGTGAATGATATCTTTAGCATGATCGATATTCGACAGGATGCTTTTATATACTTCATAAGCCTCCATGATGGGCTGAAGCTCCTTGTAATCCTTGCTGAGCTTGATATAATTTTTCATATCACTCATAGCCGACGGCTCATTCATCTGTTCCTGAACGCTGTCGTACCGGACCTTGATTGCTTTTAATTTATCTAACATGTGTAAAATTGATATGAGGTGCAAAGTTAACCAATTCCAGGGGAATTAAAATCAGGGTGACAACTTGTCCGTTGATTTGAGGTCGGGGGCATGGTCAATTCCTGACAGAAATGGTATAGCAGTAAAGCTAATAAAAGAATTCCCCTGATTCGGAAGTTATGGTGAGATGCTTCGCATCCGAGGCCTTGCAGTGTCCGATGATCTTTGCTTCGATCTCAAATCCTGCGGAAATTTCAATGATCGATCCGGCAAGATGCTCCGGAACGTAAAATTCGAGCCGGTGTCCCATGTTAAAAACCCTGTACATTTCCTGCCATGATGTTCCCGACGCTTTGTGGATAAGCCTGAAGAGGGGAGGAACAGGGAACAGGTTGTTCTTCACAATGTGAAGGTTGTCAATGAAATGAAGTACTTTGGTTTGGCCTCCTCCGCTGCAATGCACCATGCCATGAATCTGATCGTGATGGTAGTCGAATATTTTTCTGACAACCGGTGCGTAGGTGCGGGTAGGGGAAAGGATCAGTTTCCCGATGTCAACGCCCGGCACCCCTGAAGCATCAGTCAGTCTCTTTGAACCGCTATAAACCAATTCGCCGGGGATCTGCTGGTCAAAACTTTCGGGATAAATTGCCCCGTAATATTTATCCAGCATGTCATGCCGCGCCGAAGTCAGACCATTGCTGCCCATTCCTCCGTTATAGGAAGTTTCATAACATGCTTTTCCCGATGATGAAAGGCCCACAATGACATCGCCGGCCCTGATGTTCCGGTTATCGATGACCTGACTGCGCCTCATCCGGCAGCTGACGGTCGAATCCACAATGATGGTACGCACCAGGTCGCCTACATCGGCCGTTTCTCCGCCGGTTGACCAGATCCCGATGCCCCATTTTCGCATCTCTGCCAGGAATTCTTCTGTTCCATGAATAATTTCAGAAATAACCTCCCCGGGGATAAGGTTTTTATTCCGGCCGATCGTCGAAGAGATGAGGATATTGTCGATGGCACCCACACAAAGCAGATCATCGAGGTTCATGACGATGGCATCCTGCGCGATGCCTCGCCACACCGACAAATCGCCGGTCTCTTTCCAGTAAATATAGGCCAGGGATGATTTTGTGCCGGCGCCGTCAGCGTGCATTACATTGCACCACTCGTCATTTCCGCCGAGCATGTCGGGGATGATTTTACAAAAAGCGCCTGGATATAAACCCTTGTCGAGATTCTTTATTGCAGAATGTACATCCTCCTTGGTGGAGGAAACACCACGCTGCTCATATCGGGTTGGCTCATTCATTCGAAGATAATCTCACCATTTGCCTCATCAATGCTGTACTTTCCAAACTTTTTCAAAGTTGAATCGCCAAATTGCAATGATCCGATCTTTTTATTTACGGTGGCTTTAAGGTCTTTCACAGTATTCTTGCCAATACGGATCTCTTTAATGGTGAACACCGCTTTATCTGCAACGGTCCCTTCCCCGATTATTTTTGTGGCATCCCCTTCAAAGCTGGTTTTATCGATCACCCCATCTGTCAGCAATTTCAGGGTAAGAACCGGGGAGATGAAAAGTTCCTTCTCCCTGGACTCGAAGTTAAAGGATGTAGTAATGCCGCTGATATAACAGGTTCCCTGGAAAAATCCGTCTTTGGTCTTGACCACTGTGA
This sequence comes from Bacteroidota bacterium, assembly GCA_037128705.1. Lineage (GTDB taxonomy): Bacteria > Bacteroidota > Bacteroidia > Bacteroidales > FEN-979 > CAIVAT01. The sequence goes on from JBAXVX010000008.1 coordinate 76,839, forward strand.
CATTGTTCTCTTCCGGATTTACGACCAACTCAATTTTCGTCGGTGGAACGGCTTTGGATATTTTTGTCTTGGGAACAAAGTCATTCCTTAGAATGGAAAACTCGGTACGACGGTTAAGCTGGTGAGCGGCTTCCTTCACATTGTTATTTGGAAGTCCATTGATTATAGAATCGCTCAGCACAATCCCTACCTTAAACGTAAACTCCTCTTTGGTGATGTCCTTTGACAAGACCCTGGGAACACGTTCGCCATATCCTTTTGCAACCAGCCGGTCAGGGTCGATGCCTCTTGAGATGAGGTAGTCAACCACACTCTGCGCACGTTTCTGCGATAATATGTCATTGCGCTCTTCACTGTCGCGTGAGTCAGTATGGGCAGCAAGCTCAATCACGATGTTTTCATTGGCATCCAGGGTTTCAATAAGCCCCTGTAACGAATCGCGGTACTGGGGTTTGAGATCCCATTTGGCAAGATCGTACAGAATATCGGGAAGGACGACCGGCTTTTTAGGAATTGGTTTCAAAATGAAATTGCGGACAAGGTCTTTGCTTTTTTCCAGCCCGACAGTCGTTTCGCGTCCCTTTTCATTAAAATAATCCTTCCTGGTCACTAAAATATCATAGGTGGTATTTATAGAGATCTGCATTTTATTGAAACCATAATGACCCTTCTCATCGGTCTTATCAGCCAGGGCCCTGCCATTTGTTCCAACAATGTTCACAACAGCACCTGCAACAGGCTGAAGTGTGCGGTCATCGGTGACAGTCCCTTCAAGGGTAAAATAAACCGGGGGAATCACAAAGGAATAGATATCATCCCTGCCCTTTCCGCCAGGCCTGTTTGAAGTGAAAAGCCCCTGTTCCGCTTCGTCACCGTTGAAAACAATGGCAAAATCATCAGCATGTGAATTGATCGGGAATTTCATGTTTTCAGGGCGACTCCATTTGCCGGCCGTTGTTCCGTTGTATGAATAGGTTGAATGAAAGATGTCAAGTCCCCCCATCCCCGGGTGCCCGTTCGAGGCAAAATAAAGGATGCTGTCGTTGCGGATGAATGGAAAAAGTTCGTCTCCCGGTGTGTTTATTTCCGGCCCGAGATTCTGCTTCATGTATTTTCCGCCTTTTTTATCTTTCCTGGCTACCCAGATATCTTTGCCGCCATACCCACCCGGAAGATCGGCTGAGAAATAGATACTTTCATCCGACGACACACTTGGGTGGCCCATCACCGTTGACGAATCACCTCCCAATTCAACTTTTTCGGGTTCCGACCAGTTCGTCCCGCCCTGTCTGCTGGCCTTGAAGATCGCACAGCCGTTCTTACGCTGGGGATCATTCCAGCAACGGGTAAAATAAAAGGCTGAGAACCGTGGATTAAATTGTCCCGCGCCATCATTGGCCTTGGAATTGATCATGCCTTCGGCATCAGCCAGAACCGGTTTGCTCCAATCTCCCTTGTGGTCGACCCTCGACAGGAAAAAGTCAGAAAACCCCAGCCCGGTCCAGTTATCCACATCCCTCCCTTTGGCTCCGTTACGATCGGAGGTAAATATGATGGAAATGAATTTTTTGTCTGCATAGGCGGCTGCAAATTCATCCTCCTTCGTATTGAGGAGCTTTTCCCACTTTATGCCGTATTTTGAGGGGTTTGCAATCCATTCTTTCGACGTGGTGCAGGTTTCGATGCCAATGGTTGCTTTCGGGTCATTGGGGACCATCTCCTTGTAGGCCTGGTATTGTTTTAATGCTTCATCATAATTTCCATTTACCTTAAGCATGTCGGCATAATAAAGCAGAATTTTCGGGTCGTCCTTTACATATTTTGCATTATTTACCAGCCTTTTATATGAAGCTTCTGCCTTTTTTGTGTTATTCATCATCCGGTAGCACTCAGCTATTCTGAATGAGATGCGATCCCGTTCCCCTTTGTTATTCTTTACCTTGGAATAGGCTTTTTGATACTTCTGCAAGGCAAGCAGGAACATCTGGTCAGCATAAGCAGCATCGGCCGCCTTTGAAAATTTATTCTGGGCAAATGATCCTGGCGCGGAAACCATGAATAGCAGAATCAGGAGGGAAAGAATCGGATAACGCATGTCAACGCAATTTGGATTGCCTTATTAACGTGCAAATATAGATAAAAGTCTGATGAAGGACTAAAAAAAATGGCTGTCTGGTTTCGTCCGGACAGCCATTTTTATGGGATTGTTAAAACTTATTTGCCTTTGGATTTAACTGCTGCAAGTTCTTTCTTTTCCTTGCGGCGTTTCTGCCACATTAAGATGTCATAGGCAACAGGGGTGGCGTTAAATACGGAAGAATATGTTCCGATTACGACCCCGATGATCAGGGCAAAGGTGAATCCGCGAAGCACTTCACCACCAAAAATGAAGATGATGATCAATGTGACAAGGGTTACACCGGAGGTATTGATGGTACGACCCAGGGTGCTGTTGATGGCGCCATTGATATTGTCGCTGAGTTCCCGTTTGGGATAAAGAGCCCGGTATTCCCTGATCCTGTCGAAGATGATAACCGTGTCCATAATGGAGTATCCGATAATCGTCAGCAAGGCTGCAATGAAGGACTGATCTACCTCCATGCTGAAGGGCAATACGCCCCAGAAGAGGGAGAACACCCCAATGATGATCAGGGAATCATGGAATAAAGCTGTAACCCCACCGAGTCCGAATTGCCAGTTTTTAAAACGAAGGGCGATGTAGACAAAGATGATGATCAGGGAGAAGAATACGGCCATAAAGGCTTTCCATACCAAAGAGTAGGAGATGGTTGGGTCAACACGCTGTGAACTGAGTTCCCCTACGATCTTCCCGGCTGTATTGGCCTTGAATGCATCCATGGTAAGCGGAGTCTTGTAGAATCCTTTTACGCCATCAAAAAGCCTGTTGGATACAATTGAATCAGCTTGCTGGTTGCGTTCATTGATCATGAATTTAGTTGTAATCTTGACCTGGTTTTTAGGGCCGAAGGTTTTTACTTCAGGCGATTCTCCAAAGGTTTTACGAAGAGATTCACGAACAGCATTGGTCGATACATTCTGATCAAAGCGGACAATATAACTGCGTCCACCGGTGAAATCAAGACCCGGATCCAGGCCGCGTACAACTAAACTGATGAGCCCGGGGATGATAATGATCAGCGAAAGGAGATACATTTTCTTCCGGAGGCCAATGAAGTTAATCTTGGTGTGCTGGAACAGGTCCATGGTGTATTTGTTCCCGGTGGTAATGGTCATGTTCCGGTCGAGCATCCATTCAAATACAAGGCGGGCGATGAAGATTGATGAGAACAGCGACAGGAGTAAACCAAGAACAAGGGTTGTTGCAAAACCCTGAACAGGGCCTGATCCGAAAATATACAGGACGATACCCGTAAGAATGGTGGTTACGTGGCCGTCGATGATGGCGGACAAAGCATGGTGGAACCCGTCTTTTACGACCAGCCGCATGCCTTTACCCGCTCGGATTTCCTCTCGCATACGTTCATAGATAATAACGTTCGAGTCAACCGCCATAGCCAGGGTCAGAACGATACCGGCAATACCAGGCAGTGTGAGAACTGCACCAATGGAGGCTAAAACGCCGAAAAGGAAGAAAACGTTGGCGAAAAGGGCGATGTCAGCAACGTGACCAGCGCCGTTGTAATACAACGACATATAAAGAAGAACCCCGATGAATGCAATGACAAAGGAGAGCAACCCTGCGTTAATGGATTCCTGGCCGAGTGACGGTCCGACAACCTCTTCTGCAACGATGCGTGCGGGAGCCGGGAGTTTACCTGCTTTCAGGATATTGGCAAGGTCCTGTGCTTCTTCCACAGTCATTTCCCCACCGGTTATAGAGGACATCCCATTTGGGATTTCGCTGTTGACATTGGGATAGCTGTAAACAAAACCATCAAGGACAATGGCAACCTGTTTGCCAATGTTGTCACCGGTCAGTCGTTTCCAGATACGTGCGCCTTCGCTGTTCATCGACATGGAGACTTCAACACGGCCGTTCTGGTCATAATCCTGACGTGCACTTACGATAACGTCACCGCCCAGTGCAGGAGAGCCGTCGCGTGAAGTAACCTTGAGGGCAACGAGTTCAAGAACATCTTTTGACTCAGCACGGGGCTTGACGGTCCATGCAAGTTTCATATCGCGGGGAAACATGTTCTTGGTGAGCCGGAGCATGTGGTTCACGTGGGCGGTATCCTTGATAAAAGCACGGCCAACCATGGCTGTCTGACCGGCAACGTATTGCCCGTCTTTATTCTGGTAAATGGCAGGATTCAAATAAGCGAACAGGGGATTGATCTTGGCATAATCTTCAAATGATTCCTTCTGCTTGTTCATGGCAGCGGTTTTTGAAGTATCCTTGTTCAGTTTATTTAAGAGTGCATTGCCTTTGGATGTATCTGCTTTTGCTTTAGCAGTGTCTGCTTTCTTTGCCAACTCCTTTTTTACAGGCTCTTTCTTCTCAGCAAGGGTCTGCTTGGATGCGATGGCTTTCGCAGTTGCAGCAGTGTCGGCCTTCAGTGTGCTGTCAGCAACAAGGGTATCCTGACCGGTGGTCAGAATGGAGACCAGCTTTTTGTTGGCTTCGGCAAAGAATGGCTGTAAGGTCGGGAACTGGTATGTTTCCCAGAATTCAAGCTGAGCTGTACCCTGCAAAAGTTTGCGGACACGTTCCGGATCTTTGATGCCGGGAAGCTCAATCAAAATACGGCCGGCAGTTTGTAATTTTTGAATATTGGGCTGAACAACACCAAAACGGTCAATACGGGTAGTTAAAATGTTATAAGTGCGGTCGATGGCTGCGTTGCTTTCTTCGCGGATAACTTTGATTACCTCGTCATTCGTTGAGTTGTAGTTGATTTTATCTTTAAGCTCAACAGTATTGAAAATGGCAGCCAGTTTGGCATTCGGGTCAGTCTCTTTAAATGATTCGGCAAACAGGTCTACAAAATCACGTGTACTGGTTTTCTCCTTGTCTGTAGCTTTTACAAGGGCTTTCAGAAACGTTGGATCCTGATTGTAGCCTGAAAGCGCACGAATAACGTCAGGCACCGAAACAGCCATGGTTACATTCATCCCCCCTTTAAGGTCGAGACCAAGGTTGATTTCCCTTTCACGAACATCTTTTAAGGTGTATTTTTTTACAAGAATGTTATAAACGCCCACATTGGCCATGGAATCATTGAAATATTCCAGACGGGATTTAGACAGGGAGTCGTAATAGTATTCTTCTTTCAGGGCATTTCCCTGTGCCTTCTGTTTGGCCATCGCTGTCACCTGGGCTGAATTGGAATAATCGTCGGCCTTACCTGAGTAATAGTAGCTGATGAATGTGAACGACAATTGGAATAAACAAACCAGAATGAAGGTGATCGCGAAAAATTTAACAACGCCTTTGTGCTGCATGAGATGTAATTTTAAATGGATTGTATTTCTAAGCCTTTTTTTTGAGGGTGCAAAATTATAAAATTACTTGGAATAAACCAATAGAATAATAAATGAACGCGAACATAATTCAGTAACACCCGCGTATTACAGATGAAAGTTCAGACAAGATATGCGATGTATTTGGGTTAATGGGGTGTTGTTCCCCCAGGTTCAATTGGTAAACGCAATGGTCCCGCTGGTTTTACCCGGCTGTAACCGGATAAGCCTGAATTGTCTCCATTCATATTCAGGATGATTCTCTAAGACAGTTTCCTGGTCGGCGTTCTTAATTAAAAACTGGTCAATGGGAAGCACCAGGAGATTCCTTGTCCCCGGATAGGGTGTCTCGGATATCCGTGTGATGGCGAAAAAACCAATGCTGTCATTTGCACCGATGGCATCAAAAACCTTAACCGTTGTACCGGGGCCGATTCTCGACCATCCCTTTGTAACCCACATTCCCTCTGTGCCATTGTTCACATAACGTGCAAAGGCCACATCGACTGCCTCCCTGTTTTTATTCTGAAACATAATCTGGGAAAAGGAAGAAATCCCAGAGCAAAGAATGATGATGATCATTCCTGTAATTCGGCCTATTTTCATAAAATCTATTTTTTTTCAAAAGTATGAAATTTCAAGAAACAACGACCCCTTCAATCAACGGAAGGCATTACCGGAGATCCTGCATCTCCTGGTATAATTTTTTCAGCAGTTTCCTTCCCCTGTTTTTAAACCCGGGGGTCTCTTCATTCATGCGCCATTCAATTGAATCAGCAAGTTCCTGTTTGAGATCAGGTTCAACCTGGGTCATGCGGTAGAGCAGTTCCATGCAGTAAACTTTAGCTGCTACGGCCTCTTTTGGAGAAATAAGCCAGTCAAAACAAAGGGTCATGAGTTCCCCCAGTTTGTCGCCTGTTGGAAGCGGTGACCTGACAAGCATGTGCAAAGCATGTCTTTTTAACCCATCATGATCGAAAACCGGGAGCATCCCGATGATCTGATCAGGATGCGATCCAATGAGTTCGGGGTGTTTCTCCGTCACAATATCCAGCACCCATGCTGCCCTCCGGCTGACCGGTTCTTCGTTTCGCAGGAAAACTTGAAATAACGCTTCAGCCAGGTCCGGCTTTTGAACAATCAGGTCTGCCACAAGATCCGTATTCCGCCTCGACATCTCAAGCATCAATAAATCATCGAAAGATCTTATTTCTTCCATCTTTATTTTGTCACCCGTCACCAGTCACGCGTCACGTATTTTGCTCCAAATTTACAAACTGTCCCGAATATTGATATTTTTTTTCCGGTCTTTGTCTTTGTTAATGTATTGGATTAACTTTGTGCCCCAAAATTGAATCCAGGTGATTTAGATTGGTCAAATTTATTTAATCCGGGTGATTTACATTAAATTATTTACTGATGAAAAATAAATATATTGATCTGATCGAACAAACCTTTGACTTTCCCCAACAGGAATTCGAAGTGGTTGATAATGAGCTTTATTTTCATAAAGTTCCTTTGATGGATATCATAAAACAGTACGGAACTCCCCTTAAAATAAGTTATTTACCCAAAATCAGTTCTCAGATACAGCGGGCGAAACGACTGTTCAATGTAGCCATGGCCAAGGTTGATTACAAGGGCGATTATCATTATTGTTATTGTACCAAAAGTTCCCATTTCAGTTTTGTGCTGGAGGAGGTGCTTAAAAATGATGTCCACCTGGAAACCTCATCAGCGTTTGACATCAATATCATTGAATCCCTTAATGAACTTGGACTATTCAGCAAAGACCGGTTCATCATCTGCAATGGGTTCAAGCGCCCGATGTACATTGAAAATATCGTGAGCCTTGTGAATAATGGCTTTACCAATGTCATCCCCGTGCTGGATAATATTTTTGAACTGGAAAAAATCGAGCAGGAGATCCAGCACAAAGTAAAACTGGGCATCCGGATTGCATCGGAAGAGGAGCCGAAGTTTGACTTTTATACCTCCCGGCTTGGAATACGATACAATGACATTGTGCCCTACTTTCTTGAAAAAATAAAGGATAATCCGAAGTTTGAATTGAAGATGCTTCATTTCTTTATCAACACCGGGATGAAGGATAAAGCCTATTACTGGAATGAGTTGAATAAGAGCGTCCAGGTCTATTGTGACTTGAAGAAAATATGTCCTGAACTGACGGCCCTGAACATTGGTGGCGGGTTGCCTATTAAGAACTCACTCGATTTTGTATACGATTATGAATATATGGCAGAAGAGATCATTGCCCAGATTCAAAGCATATGCGAACGCAATGAAGTACCTGATCCGGATATCTTTACTGAATTCGGATCGTTTACAGTTGGCGAAAGCGGAGCAGTTTTATACTCAATAATTGACCAGAAAAGGCAAAATGACCGTGAAATCTGGAATATGATCGACAGTTCCTTTATGAATACACTGCCCGATACATGGGCCATTAACCAGAAATTTATTTTGCTCGCAATCAATAACTGGGATGGAGAGTACGAACGGGTGTTTCTTGGCGGCCTGACATGTGACAGTGAGGATTTTTATAACGCGGAGGAGCACAGCAATGCCGTTTACCTGCCGAAGTTTAATCAAAATGAACCCCAGTATATCGGGATGTTTCACACGGGAGCCTACCAGGAGGCGATCGGAGGGTATGGAGGCATTCAGCATTGCCTGATCCCGGCTCCAAAGCACGTTCTCATCGACATTGATGAGGAAACTGAGGAGGTTACAACAAAGCTCTGGTCGAAGGAACAAAGTTTTAAGTCCATGCTGAAAATCCTGGGATACTAAATTTAAGTTTCATTTTCGGTAATGAATGATTATTTTTGAAAAAAAATCAGCAATGAAAAAGACTAAGAAATCTATTTTAAAGGAGCAGGTAAAGCATATTGACATCAAGGCGATCAATTCCACCAAGCTCATTGATGCCATGCGTGACATGTCATTTACTTCCAGGGATACAGCTGCCGCAGCCGACATTCTGAACATGATGATCAAGGATAAAGGCTGTACCATTTTTCTTACACTGGCCGGTAGCACCAGTGCCGGCGGATGTATGCAGGTGTATGTCGACATGGTAAAGAGCAACATGATCGACGCCATTGTGGCCACGGGAGCCTCCATTGTTGACATGGACTTTTTTGAAGCGCTGGGCTATAAACATTATAAAGGAACCCCTTATGCCGATGACAAGGAACTGCGGGCAAATTACATCGACCGCATATATGATACCTATATTGATGAACAGGAGCTTCAGTTCTGCGATATGGCCATCAATAAAATTGCCAACACATTGGAGCCGCGTCCATATTCCTCCCGTGAATTTATCAGGGAGATGGGGAAATGGCTGGTAAAAAATTCAAAAAAGAAAGATTCGCTTGTTCAGGCCTGCTATGAGCACAATGTGCCCATCTTTTGTCCGGCCTTCAGCGACAGCAGCGCCGGTTTCGGTCTCGTAAAACATCAGTGGGACAATCCCAAAAAGCATGTATCCATCGATTCCGTTAAGGATTTTCTTGAACTGACAAAAATAAAGATGGCGGCAAAAACTTCCGGCTTGTTTATGATTGGCGGTGGGGTCCCGAAAAACTTTGTCCAGGATACGGTTATCTGCGCCGAGGTGCTGGGGAAGGATGTTCCCATGCATAAATATGCCATTCAGATCACTGTTGCCGATTCACGCGACGGAGCCTGCTCAAGTTCTACCCTCAAGGAGGCTGCGAGCTGGGGAAAGGTGGATACTGTTTATGAGAAGATGGTGTATGCCGAGGCAACCAGCGTTCTTCCGATCATCGTAAGCTATGTGTACCACCAGGACGCCTGGAAAAAACGTAAAAAGTACGAATGGACGAAAATGCTGGATAAATAAAATAAAAAAGGCGCATCTGAGGCGCCTTTTTTATTTTATTTATATCGTATCCATTTCCAGAGTTCCCTGTAACTTACTTTTTTACCGTACATCAAAATGCCGGTATGGTATATTTTACCTGCCAGCCAGGTGGTCCCCAGGAAACCGAGCAGGAGCAAGACCATCGAGAGGATGACCTCTATATAGGGAACTCCGAAGGGAATCCTGATCATCATTACAACCGGTGAAGTCAGGGGGAATATAGAGAACCAGAAGGAAATGGGTCCGTCAGGATCCCGGATGATAAATTGGGCCATTACGATGGAAAGGATGAGCGGGATGGTGATTGGCAGCATGAATTGCTGTGTGTCGGCCTCACTGTCAACCGCTCCGCCAATGGCTGCGAACAGTGCTGCATACATCAGGTATCCTACAAGAAAGAAAAAGAGGAATGCCCCGATCATGACAGGAAAATTCACAGAGTTGATGGCCTCCATCACCCCACCCATTGGGTTGACAGATTCATTTGTTGGCGGGGCAGCCTGGGATATCCCGGGGGTTATGCCTTGCTTCTGGATCATCACCTGTTCCGTGGCTGTTTTTTTAATCTCCCCGGAAGTCATTGTTGCGGTAACTGCTGTTACGATGGCAAAGGTAAGCACTACCCAGAGCAGAAACTGGGTCAGTCCCACCAGGCCAACTCCGATGATTTTTCCCATCATCAGTTGAAAGGGTTTTACAGAAGAGATAATCACTTCAACGATCCTGCTGGTTTTTTCCTCGATCACACCGCGCATCACCTGAGATCCGAACATGAAAATGAAAAAATAGATGAGGATCCCGGCAAACATGCCCAGTACCATGTTGAGTTCGGTGTAGCTTTTTGATTCAGAGCCATCTTCCCCGATTTTCAGGGTATTGATATCCACCGATGTTTTTATCGATCTCAAAAGGTCATCAACAGAAACTGGCTCCTTTTTATCCGTCTGCAATTCTCTCAAGCGTGCCTGAAGCTTCAGCTCCTCTATCTGCTTACTCATCACATTTTTGACGTAGGAGGTGATGTTGACACTTACACTTTTATCAGAATAAATGATGGCGTTGACCGGAAGTGTTACCTCTGTTTTTGGAATATATAACAAGGCATGGTCCCCGCTCTTTGTAAAATTGGATTTGGCGCTTCCTATATCCGATGTAAGATAATGGAACCTGATTTCATCAGAATCCTTAAACTTTTCATAGAAAATTCCGGTTTCGTCGAGTACGGCAACCGTCTTGGTTTCATTGCTTCGGGTGGCCAGGTAGATGGGGATCACAATGGTGGAAGCCATCAGCAGCGGACCGAGGATGGTCATTACGATAAATGAACGTTTTCTGACCCTGGTGAGGTATTCCCTCTGGATGATGAGGAAGATCTTTCGCATGTCAGTTTGGAGTTACAGGTTGTTGATTTTTCTGGGTGACCGCCTCGATAAAAATATCATTCATACTGGGAATCAGTTCATTGATTGCATAGATCATGACTGAAGGCAGCAGCGAACGAATCAGGTCGTTTGGCGTGGCATCGGCAGGGAGTTTTACATGAGCATGCCGGTGATCGGCATCACGGCTTTCATCCAGGATCTGAAAAGTCTCAGGCAGGATCCCCTGCAGGGGGCCTTCCCAGGAATTGAAACTGATTTCGAATGTATTGGTTTTGTAGGTTTTTTTTATCTGGTGCATCGCCCCGCTCAGGACCACTTTTGACCGGTCGATCAAAGCAATGTCATCACAAAGTTCTTCGACTGAACCCATGTTGTGTGTGGAGAAGATGATGGTGACGCCCTTGCCCTTGAGGCCAAGGATCTCCTCCTTGAGCATGTTGGCGTTGATCGGATCAAACCCGCTGAAAGGCTCATCAAAGATCAGGAGCTTCGGATCATGTATGATCGTTACAAGAAATTGCACCTTTTGCTGCATCCCTTTGGACAGTTCTTCAACTTTTCGGTTCCACCATGTGTTGATCTCATATTTTTCGAACCAGAACCTAAGCCGCTTATAGGCCTCCTGTTTGCTTAATCCTTTGAGCTGAGCGAGGTACATGGCTTGTTCCCCGACGGTCATTTTTTTATAGAGACCTCGTTCCTCAGGCAGGTACCCGATGGAGGAGATGTCGTTTGGTTGCAGTTTACGCCCTTCATAGATCAGTTCTCCCTCATCCGGGGCAATAATCTGGTTGATGATCCGGATCAGCGTGGTTTTTCCTGCACCATTTGGTCCCAAAAGCCCGAAAATACTGGCTTCCGGAACACAGATGCTGACTTTATCCAGGGCTTTGTGATTTGCGTATTGTTTGGAGACAAGCTGCGCAGAAAAGAGATCCATGCCAGGGGGGGTTATTGTTCGAATAAATCTTTCATCCGTGAGAAAATATTTTTATCATTTTCACCCGGGGATGGCTTGAAATTGGTTGATTTTCCTAGCTTTTCCAGTATTGCTTTTTCCTCTTTTGATAGATTTTTCGGGGTCCAGATGATGATGCTGATCAGCAGGTCGCCTTTCCCTTCATATCCGTTGATGCTGGTCAGCCCTTTCCCACGCAAACGCAATACCTTGCCGCTCTGGGTGCCGGGTTCTATTTTGATTTTAACCTTTCCATCTATTGTTGGAATTTCTGCGCTGCTTCCGAGTGCTGCTTCAGAAAATGTTATAAAATGCTCGTACAGCAGGTTGTTTCCATCGCGTTCGAACCAATCGTGTTTGATCTCTTCGATCTGGATCAGCAGGTCGCCTGCGATACCCCCCCTGGCTGCCGCATTTCCTTTTCCTCCCATCGAAAGCTGCATGCCTTCCGACACACCTGCCGGGATCCGGATAGAGATGACCTCTTCACCTTTGACAACGCCATTTCCGGCGCAATCAGTGCATTTATCGGTGATGATCTTCCCCTCACCACCACAGTTTGGACATGTTGCCGTAGTCTGCATCTGACCAAGAAAGGTGTTTGAAACGCGTGAAACGTGTCCTGTTCCATGACAGGTTGAGCAGGTAGAATAGGAGCTTCCGCCCTTGGCCCCGGAACCTTTACATGTTTCGCAGGCAATATATTTGTTGACCTTGATTTTCTTCTCAACGCCACCGGCAATTTCCTCCAGTGTGAGTTTTACTTTAACACGCAGGTTGGAGCCACGGTTGACTGATTTTCCCCGGCGTCCGCCACCGCCAAAGAATGAACTGAAAGGATCACCGCCTCCGCCACCACCGAAAATATCCCCAAAGTGGCTGAAAATATCATCCATGCTCATGCCTCCGCCGCCAAATCCGGAAAAACCTCCGCCATTGCCTAGCCCGGCATGGCCATACTGGTCATAACGCTGCCGTTTATTCGGATCGCTGAGAACTTCATAAGCCTCGGCAGCCTCCTTGAATTTATCTTCGGCATCCTTTTTTCCCGGGTTTTTATCTGGATGGAATCTTATGGCTTGCTTGCGGTAGGCCTTTTTTAATTCATCGGGTGATGCATCTTTGCTTACCTCCAGAATTTCATAATAATCTCTTTTCGACATATTCTTTCTTTAACTGCCAACCACCACTTTTGCATATCTGATCACTTTCCCGTTCAGAAGGTAACCCTTTTCAACCTCATCGACGATCTTCCCCTTTTGCGCAGGTGTAGCGGCCGGTATATTGGTAATCGCCTCGTGAAAATCGGTATCGAATGATTCACCTGCTGTCCGCATCTGTTCAAGCCCCTGCTGGTTCAGGATAGAGAAAAATTTGTTAAAGATAAGTATGACACCCTCTTTAAGCGATTTTCCGACATCGGTTGTTACATCAAAAGCCCTGATTGCCCGCTCAAAATCATCAAGGACGGGGAGCAGTTTGGTAATGATATCAGCTGATGCATATTTATTGAGTTCAATCTTCTCTTTCAGGGTGCGTTTCCGATAATTATCAAATTCAGAATAGAGCCGGAGATATTTATCGTTCAGTTCTGTAATCTGTTCATTAAAACCCTGTGCTGAGGCTGTTTCAGAATCATTCCCGTTTTTTGATCCGGATGGTGCATTCTCCTGATTTTCCTGTTCTTCACCTGTTTCCTGGCCGATTTCTTCTATATCCGGACTATCTGTTGATCTCTTCTCTTCCTTTTTTCTTTTTCCAATCATAAAAAATATATTCGAAATTAATTCGGGTGGATATTATCAAAAAACCTGCCAGTTGATGAATTGCGACAATTTGTCAGCCGGAAATCCGCTGAATGGATGCTCCCAGTTTCTGCAGCCTGAGGTCGATTTCCTGGTAACCGCGGTCAATCTGCTCGATGTTGTCAATGATACTTTTTCCTTCAGCCGACAAAGCTGCGATCAAAAGGGCAACCCCGGCACGAATATCGGGGGATGACATGCGGATACCCCGGAGCTGATATTGGTGGTCCAGTCCGATTACAGTAGCCCGATGGGGATCGCACAGGATGATCTTGGCCCCCATATCGATGAGTTTATCCACGAAAAACAGCCGGCTTTCAAACATTTTCTGATGGATCAGCACACTTCCTTTTGCCTGTGTGGCTATCACGAGGACAATGCTGATCAGGTCAGGCGTAAATCCGGGCCAGGGGGCATCGGCAATGGTCATGATGGAGCCATCCATAAAGGTTTCAACTTCATAGTGCTCCTGCGCCGGAATATAAATGTCGTCGTTTATTCGTTCGATTTTGATTCCCATCCGTTTGAAAACATCCGGGATCAGGCCAAGCTGAAGATAATTGACATTCTTGATGGTGATCTCCGACCCGGTCATGGCTGCCAGTCCGATGAAACTGCCTACTTCAATCATATCCGAAAGCAGTGTATGTTCACATCCGTGAAGCTGCTCAACACCGGTAATTGTAAGCAGGTTGGATCCAACTCCCTGGATTTGCGCGCCCATGGAAATCAGCATGGAACAAAGCTGTGAAATATAGGGTTCACAGGCTGCGTTGAAGATCGTGGTTTTTCCTTTGGCCATAACGGCTGCCATCAGGATGTTGGCGGTTCCGGTGACGGATGCCTCATCGAGCAGCATATAGGCTCCCTTCAGGTCAGGAGCGACAACAGTGAAAAGTTGTTCATCCTGGCGGTATTCAAAATCAGCGCCGAGTTTCTGGAGTCCGAGAAAATGGGTGTCGAGCCTGCGACGGCCGATCTTATCACCTCCCGGGATAAAAACAAATCCTTTCCCAAACCTTGCCAGCATGGGCCCAAGGATCATGATCGATCCACGCAGGCTTCCAACTTTGTCCCGGAATTCTTTGGTGCGGAGATACTCAAAATCAATCTCCCTTGCTTCAAATGAGAAGGAGGCCTTTTTTATCTTTTCAACACCAACCCCAATGGCCTGTAAAAGCTCAATGAGCTTATTTACGTCACGGATATCGGGGACGTTGTGAATGAATATCTTTTCCGGGGTAAGCAGGCAGGCACAAATAACTTGAAGTGCCTCGTTTTTTGCACCCTGGGGGGTGATTTCACCACTTAGCTTCCTGCCTCCGATGATCTCAAAGGAACTCATTGAGGTTTATTCCGCCCGCGCTGATTGTTGAAATTCGGCTTGGGAAAGGCCTGTTGCTTATTGAAATTCCTGTCGGGCCCCTGGCGGAATGGTTTCCTTTTCTGGTTTTGAGCAAGAATATCGTTGGTATGGGCAAACCTGAAATCCTGATTTAGCTTAAGCTGGTCTTTGGAAAGTACATCCAGGTGCTTTTCAATCAATTCATCGTTGACCGATTCGCGGTTCCAGTTCAGGTAGGATTTTTTCATGTGGTTGGCAATGGCATGAACCAAAGCATCCTTTTCAGCGCCCTCCTCGTATTCCGTAGCCTTTTCAATCATCAGGGCAATGTTTTTGCCATAGTGCTTGAATTCGATTTCCTTATCGTGGTAGGAGAGATGTTCAGGTTTGGTACTGAGGGACAAAGGCGGGGGAGGAGGATAGGGAGCATCGACATCCAGCTTGAAATCGGAAATGATGAACAGATGATCCCAGAGCTTATGCTTAAAATCGCCCGATTCCTTCACGGACGGGTTTAACTGGCCCATAACATTCACAATAAATTTGGCAGCTTTTGTCCGCTTATCACGGTCTTCAATCGTACAGGTATACTGTATCATATGTTGTACATTCCGGCCATACTCCGGTATCAACATCATCTCGCGGGTGGTGTTGTACTCCATTTGTTCGTTCACGTATAATTTTTTGCAAAGATACAATGAATTGGGAGAAGTTCAGGTGTTGGTTTTGTAATTTTATTAATTTTATCGCATAAAGATAAATCCTCATTTAAATTCTTCATCATGAAAAAGAACTATGCATTTATTGCCCTGATCGTCCTGTGCAGCTCAGTTTTAATGACAAACTGCAAAAATACCAGGGAGTTCGGGGAAGCACAAAAATCGGCCGTAGCTGATACAATAAACCAGTTGATGGCCCATGTGACGCATTATGCAGAAGAGGCCAAAGTCGATTCGATGTTTCAGTGGTTAAGCGATGACAGCGCCTCGGTATTCATGTCAGGAGGGATGGCGTACTCCTACAAGGAAATCAATTCATCGTTCGGAAATGAATATAAAAAGATCAAATCGCAGCAAATGGAGCCGCTATCCAGAAGGGTCCTGGTGTTTTCCCCTGATGCTGCAGCCTGGATCGGAATTCTGAAAAGTAAATCCATATCCAATGAAGAAAATATAACGGAAATGTTCCTGGTCGAAACCTGGCTGTGGCAGCGTAAAACTGCAGGCTGGGAGGTTGTGCATTACCATGAATCGTGGATGATGCTGCCGGATGCATGCAAACGGGCTACCGTCGAATATGCCTTGGGTGACCTGGCAAAGGAACTCAGGGGTAAAGCAGTTAAACCGGCTGACATGCCTGCAATCCTTACCGGATTTTTGAAACAGAATCCATTGATCTATGGCTCCACCCTTGCATTTGCTCCCGCAGAAACCGATGGATCAGCCCGTTTTGCTGCACCCTATATATACAGGCAGGGAACTGAATATAAACAGGTTGATCTTCCTGATTCGTACGATTATACGCAGAGCGAATGGTATTCAGAACCCGTAAATCAGAAAAAACCCACCTGGTCAAATCCCTATTATGACAATGGCGGAGGCGGGGTCGTTATGGTTACCTATTCAATCCCCCTATATGATAATCAGAATAACCTGAAGGGGGTACTCACCAGCGACGTTCAACTGAACTGATCAGCTTACGATCCGAAGCTTCGCAAAGCGTAAAAGCAATTGTTTTTGTCCTATTTCAGGAAAGAAAACAGTTGCTTTTTTATTTGGTCCAACTCCTTCAAGGTTCACCACTTTCCCCTTGCCAAACCGTTCATGGATAACCTCCATGCCGGTCTGGATCTCTTCGATTTCAGAAGGAGGGCCAGCCGGTACCTGAATATTGCCAGAACCCCCTGGCTGTGAGGGTTTCTGAAAAGTTTTTTGCAGGGTCACCTTTTTGACGGGAAGACCTACCCCTGCCAAATCGGAGGACCAATTCGAAGCCATGTTGAAACTGCTTTTTCCGGGGCTGTTTTTCCTGGGAAAATCGATGAAACCTTCGGGAATTTCACTGATAAAACGGCTCGCTTCACACACGGTTGGTGTTCCCCATTTATAACGGTTCTCCGCGTAGGAGAGGGTGAGCTTTTGCTGCGCACGGGTAACTGCCACGTAAAAAAGCCGGCGCTCCTCCTCAAGGTCCGTCCTTGAATTCAGGGACTGTATGGAGGGAAAGAGGTTTTCTTCCATCCCAACCACATACACATAAGGAAACTCAAGCCCTTTTGCCGAATGTACCGTCATCAGGGTCACACGGTCAACATCATCCGGATTGCCTTTATCGGCATCGGTGATCAGGGCCACATCCTGCATGAATTCATCCAGCGTGCGCACTACATTGGGTTCGATCTCACCGGTTTCAATATTCGTCCTGGGCGATTCCGAAAATTCCTTGATCGCGTTCAGCAACTCCTCGAGGTTCTCAAAGCGGCTTACCCCTTCAGGTGTTTTATCGTCATACAATTCTTTCATCAGCCCCGAGGACCCTGCAATGTGTTTGGCCAGTTCAAAGGCATTTTTTGAATGAAGCAATGCAGCAAAACTCTTGATCATGGTGACAAACCCATACACTTTCTGTGAAGTTGCTTCAGGTAACCGGAGGTTATTCTCCATGGGATTTTCAATGAGCTCAAAAATGCTCTTTTTACATTCATCCGCAGTGACAATAAGCTTTTCAATCGTGGTCTTCCCGATGCCGCGGGCGGGGAAATTAATGACTCGGAGCAGGGCATCTTCGTCACGCTGGTTGATGGCAAGCCTGAAGTAGGAGAGCAGGTCCTTGATCTCCTTGCGCTGGTAAAAGGAGAGTCCGCCATAGATCCTGCATGGAATATTCAGCCTCCGCAAGGCCTCTTCATGGGCGCGGGACTGTGCATTTGTCCTGTAAAGTATTGCAAATGCTGCATTCTGCAGCTGGTGATTCATCTTATTTTCAAAAATTGACTGAGCCACCAGGTTGGCCTCTTCATTGTCGGTGGATGCCTTGATCAGCTGAATGAGGGAGCCCTCTTCATTTTCTGTCCATACCTCTTTGAAAAGCTGGTTCTTATTTTGTTCGATGATCTTATTCGCAGCGTTTACAATAGTTTTGGTTGATCGATAGTTTTGTTCCAGCTTAAAGACCTGGTGGTCAGGGTAGTCGCTTTTGAAATTCAGGATATTCTGGATATTGGCTCCGCGAAATGCGTATATGCTTTGTGCATCGTCTCCTACAACACAGATGTTCTCATTGTTGGCCGCCAGTTTTTTAATGATCAGATACTGGGCGTAATTGGTGTCCTGGTATTCATCTACAAGGATATACTGAAATTTCTGCTGGTACTTGTACAATACATCAGGGAAATCGCGCAACAGGACATTCATGTTGAACAGGAGATCATCAAAATCCATGGCAGAGGCACGGCGCAGACGGGCCTGGTACTGGGTATATAATAACGCTGTCTCGGGTTTTCCTGCAGCCACGTCATATGCTTTCAATTCGCTTTGTTCACTATAATCCTGGGCCGTAAGCAGGCTCGTTTTTGCCGCTGAAATACGGTGAAGGATGTATCCGGGCTGATATACTTTGTCGTCCAGGTTATTTTCTTTGATCAGATTTTTGATGACCCGCTTGGTATCATCTGTATCATAGATCGTATAGTTCGACGGATAGCCCAGCAGGTGCCCCTCAATGCGCAAAACCCTGGCAAATACCGAGTGGAAAGTGCCCATCCAGACATTCTGGGCCTCAGAACCCACCAGCTGGATGATGCGTTCCTTCATCTCCCTGGCGGCCTTGTTGGTAAATGTAAGCGCCAGAATATGGAAAGGATCTACCCCTTTTTCAACCAGGTGGGCTACCCTGTATGTCAGGGCACGGGTCTTTCCCGACCCCGCACCTGCAATTACCATGACAGGCCCCTCCGTAGCTTTTACCGCGTTCCGCTGGGCCTCGTTCAGTTCGTTGAGGATGTTTCTGGACATATGAATTTTTCGGCAACAAAAGTACTTGTTTCAGGGATATGCTTCGTGTACACCGGTAAAACATATTAACAAAAATCCAGAATTTCCCCGGGATACGAATACGAATAATATAGCAACGGTTACCACCGGGAAGTTGACACTTGCTTATTGGTCCTTTTTATAAGATACTGTCGATCATAATTTTGTGAATTGAATTTCCGGAATCCCATTCAAATGTCTGGGGTCCTGAAGTGAAAAAGCAGTACAAAAAAACCAATATACCCAGGCCATGAAAACAAGTATCATCAAATTCGCAATGCTCGCCGGCTTGTCATTGTTCCTGTTATCGGGATGCAAGAAAGACATAGTGCCACAGCCGTCAGCGACCACGGTGACGACAATGAACGATCTTAAAGTTTCCAGTACCTTTAACTGGGAAATGACGCGGGAGGTATCCCTTAATTTAGGTATGAACTTCCCGAACATTGATTATCAATATAATGCGGTCACAATTTTTGACGGCGATCCTGCCAGGGGCGGAAACCTGATCTATCAGGGATTTATGGGGAACAATGATCCCATGATCGCCAAGATGCGCATTCCAACCGCCATGTCGGAAATTTACGTTCAACTTACCCCGTGGGGTGAAACAAATCAGATCGTAAAAATCGCGGTTGCCGGAAACATAGCCTATATATTCACACCCACCGTTGAAAAAAGTGTCAACGATCCTGCCTCTGTCGTGGATTGCGGGACGTATGATTTTAACCTGTCAGGTTCAGGCACAATGGATATCAACAACGGGCTGGTGTATTCAATAAATTTTGGTGACAGCTATTCCGGGACTATTAATGTTACCAAAGGAACCTTGAAGATATGCGGAACATTTACCGGTGTCCTGAACATGGGACATAGTCACGACAACAGCTGGATCATCATTTCATCGACCGGCGTGGCGACCGTATCTTCATTCTCAAAAGATGACAACTCAGTGCTGCAGAATTTCGGGACGCTGACCATCAACAGCAATTTTAGCCCAAAGGTATTGATCGAAAATACAGGGACCATGACCGTCAACGGCCATTATAATATGAACGGCAACAACGGGGACCTGGTAAACAACGGAACAGTTACAATCGGATCAGTTACAAACAGCTATAACTGGAACAGCATCAATCATGTCACCAACAACCATTTCATCGAGGTGTTTGGAAGTATGAATGCAAACAACAGTACGTTCCTGAATGCATGCAAACTCACTGTACATGGAAATCTGAATCTGAATAATTGTGAGTTTACCAATCAGACAGGCTACATCAAGTGCGATGGTGAATTGAAGGTAGAGGGCGGTACAGGATTCATGAAACTGATCGATCAGTCGATGATAGAAACCTATGACCTGACTGTAAACAAAGATATAACGGGTATTACGACCGGCGGTGCTCCAGGAACCAAAAGTGAGATCAAGGTAACCCACGACCTTACTTTCAATGGCCCAAAAGTAATCACTGGTACAATTGAGACTGCCCAGACCACTGGTGTAATTCACAGCGGGAACATGTCGAATTTTGCGGGAGGTGCAACTTTCGTCTCTTTTGCCAACATGATCAATTCGATTCCTTCGACTAGCTGTAACAATGGCGGTACAAATCCCCCTCCACCACCTCCCCCCGTGAATAACTGGGTGACAGGAACCGCTGTTTACGAAGACCTCTGGCCGGGAAAGGGAGATTATGATGTCAATGACCTGGTGATGGCTTACAAGTTTAAACTTGTCACCAATAACCAAAACAAGGTAACAGATATCGTGGTTAAGCTGTTGGTCAGAGCTGTTGGTGCAGGTTTCAGAAATGGTTTCGGTATCCAGTTCGATAACCTGAACCCTTCCAATATTGCATCTGTAACAGGGTATAACCTTCAGCACAGTTACATCTCACTGGCATCGAATGGAACTGAAAACGGACAAAGCAAGGCGGTCGTCATTGCCTTTGACGATGCGACCAACGTCATTCACATGGGGGCCTATGGATCGTTCTTTAATACGCAGCCCGGTGTTCCGGTAGGTACATCCGACACGGTAACCTTAAACATCCATCTCACGACTCCGATGCTGAGCAGCGTGATCGGCGCTCCGCCTTACAACCCGTTTCTTATCAGGAATTTAGAGCGTCAGGCGGAAATTCACCTTCCAAACTATGTCCCCACAACACTCGCTGCCAATTGCTCCTATTTTGGACAGGGTGATGACAACAGTGTTCCAGGAATTGGAAGATATTATAAAACCGTCAACAACCTGCCATGGGCGCTTAACATTCCTGTAGTATTTGATTATCCCTGGGAACAGACCAGTATCCTCAGTGCATATAACTACTTTGCCACCTGGGCACAATCAGACGGTGCACTCTATCCTGACTGGTATCTTAACCTGCCGGGTTATCGAAATTCGGCCAACATCTGGCATCAGTAAATAGGATTAAAATATACATTAATAATGAAGCCGTCCGCAGTGGGCGGCTTTTTTTTGTATACTGTTACGAATCGAAAGTGAACACATACCTGTAAAACAGTCACACATACTTATTCCTGCTTGATTCGGCTGAGCCAGGATGCTATTTTTGTAATGCCGTGAAAACCAGACAATCCAAAGTTTTGATTAATGAAACCACGCTGGTCAGAAAACGGATAACCATGAAGAAGTTTAGAATTTGCCTCATTTTTTTGTTAACATGGTTCGCAAACTCGGGCTGCAATAAGCTGACCGAGTCGGAACCTTTGCCAACAATGTATGAAATGAACTTCAACATACGGGCAGGGTTGTCCCCGGGCGGTTTGAAAGATACCCCCGGTTGCATCAATGAAAATACCATTGCAAGCTATGTTGAGGTTACCTTGTTAAAACAGGGGGATATTGCTCCTTCAACTGTAAAAATAAATGTTTACTACATAAACGGCCAACCCTACACCAATTCGATAAAATTGTTACCTGCAACTTATGAAATACAGGAATTTATCATGAGAAATGATAATAATACACCGGATAACTTCGGGGATGACCCGGTGATTGCAGCTGCAGTTCATGAAGGCGCCCCCTATGCAAACCTGGTAACATCCTGGTTGACTAAGGATTTCTCCATCAGTCCATACAAGAAAAACATGATGGAAGTTGAGCTGGTTTGCTATGATGAGGCCAACTTCACCAGCTTTGGATTTGAATACTTTAAATTGGATCAGACTGTTATCAGGGAACAGCATTTCTTTGGCGATCTCTGTATCCGGAATGCATATGAATATTATAATTCGCCCTATTCGCAGCTGCTTGGCGGGAATGCCAACCTGCTGCTAGATTTGCCGGCGATTTTCCAGGTTGAGGTTTTACGCAATGGAATTTCAACAGGGACGTTCAACAACAACTCTATAACCGGGATTTCCGAACCCTTGAAGGTGCAATATGCAGACCGGCTGGCGATTACGGATAATTTTGAATTTAAATTATCAGCCATGGTCCGTAGCGGAGTTTCTTTCCAGTATCAATATTTGCACAGCTGGAATTTTCAGGATTCCGAAAAGATCCAGGCAGGTACTGATGGGGTTGTTGACTTTGGTATAGGAAACTGTAATCCTGATGCAGATTTGGTTTTGCCTCCTGTGGTTGTACCTGATTGTGAGATTTCAAAACCCAATGGAGGCGGTTTTACAACAACAATCCAATCGGTTGTCTGCACCAATAATTCGTACAGGATTGTTTTGCGTGTCGAACACGATGGTTGCGGCGGTTCAAGCTGTAAGGAATTGTCGCACTTTTCAGTGGAAGCAGACCCGGGGACCTATTCAAATGTAATCGCAGAGGTTATTTCGGGACCGATGACCTATAACCATAACATCGTTATGGGGCCAAATCTTGGAAATTCAACCCCCTTCCAGGGCTTTAAAATTGATAATACGAAAAAAATCGGAGATGGAAATGCTGGCATATTTACAGTCTCTTATACCCTGACCACCCTTCAGGATCAGCAGGTTTTAGCAAAAGCAGGCACCAGCCTGCAAATGGCAAGTTTCACCCTGGCTGATTTCACTTCAGTCATGAATTGTAATCACACCGGATGCAAATAGAAAAACCCTGCTGTTGAAGTCTGCGTAACTTATACTGATTAACCAATTGATTGTTAAATGCCCTGCAAATTGTAGGGCATTTTTTTTGTCTCTCATGCCATGCTTTCAGCATTGTTAACCAATAAACAGAATATGAACATCAGAGGTGGTTATTCCCAATACTAACATAACTATAACAGTCGTAAAAATGGATGGTTTTGTGAAATCTTTGATTTTTTTAATGCGCAGA
Source organism: Bacteroidota bacterium (assembly GCA_037128705.1). Classification (GTDB taxonomy): domain Bacteria; phylum Bacteroidota; class Bacteroidia; order Bacteroidales; family FEN-979; genus CAIVAT01. The sequence continues at coordinate 100,018 of JBAXVX010000008.1, forward strand.
TACGAATTGAACAGCCACAGTTGCATGGCAAACAGTGACAGTTACTTATTCCCGCTTGATTATATATTGCTGATAATCATATATTTGTACTTTAAATATTGATTACAGAAAACAAAGAAATTTCTACCAATCCAATCTGGTAACAATTAAAAACCCAAAGAAAATGAAAACAAATGTAATGATGACGAAAATCAGTTTGGTTCTTCTCGGACTTATAACTGTGATCTCAATCACAAGTTGTAATAAAGTGAAGGACAGTAATCCCCAGCAGGGGAATACGGAACTTAGTTTTACCATCCAGCCTGGCAAAAGCGCCACCGGTTTGAAGACGAGTGATTGCTTCAGTAACAAGGCTAGCTATGTAAATGTAACTATTGATGGTACATTGCACAAACTCGATGTATTTTACATTGACAATGTGCCCTACACCAACACGATTAAACTGGCTGCTGGTCCACACACCATTGAGGAGTTTGTTATGTACAATGACAACATGACACCAGCAGTTTCCGGGGATGACTATGTGATGGCTGCTGCAGTTCATACAGGGGCCCTCTATTCTGACCTGGTAACAAATCTGCTCAATAAAAATGTCACCATCGAGGCTTTTAAGAAAAACGTACTGGCCATCGACCTGGTTTGTTATGAAGAGGCCTATTTTCAAAACTTCGGATTTGAGTATTTTCATCTGGACCAGACCGTGATTCGTGAGCAGAATTTCTTCGGTGATTTCTGTATAAAGAATGTTGCTGATTATGCAGGTTCACCTTATGCTTTACAGGCAAACGGGGTTCAGCTGGATATGCCCGCTTTATTTAAAATTGAATTATTTCAGAATGGCATACTGGCTCAAACATTTGACAACGCTGCATGGCATGGTGAAGGTCAGCCGCTCAAGGTTACCTATGCTGATAACCTGGGACAGGTCGATAATTATATCCTGAAACTTTTTATCCTGGTTCGCCAGGGCACCGCCTTTAATTATGTACATTTTTATGACTGGACCTTTGCCGATGCAGCGACCATTCCGGCCGGTACGGACGGTGTTGTTGATTTTGCACTTGGAAATTGTGTTCCGGATGCTGACCTGGTCATCCCGCCCTGGATGAATCTGCCGCAGACAGCCACCTATCAGATCACTGGTAATTATGCCCCGGGTTCAAAGGGCGGGTATGTAGATGCAACACTGACGAATATCGGAACCGGTTATGAATTCGGAAACAGCACTGTTGCAAGCTGGTGTGCCGATCATGCAGTGAATATTACTGTTGGACAGGTTTACAATATGGATGTTTATTCATCCTTATATCCTGCATTATTACCTGACTATGCTCAAAGTGAAAAATGGGCAAAGGCAAACTGGCTCATGAACCACCTGGACTGGTTCCCCGGATATCACTGGTATGATATTCAGGGAGCAATGTGGCTTTGTGACACCCCGGCCTGGGGTGGTACTCCTGAAGGTGGCGTTCCTGCTTTGACCCCAATGATGACCGACATGAAGACAAAAATGGACCTCTACGGACCTACCTATAAGGTACCTCCCGGAGGCTGGGCAACGGTTATTTTTGTTCCGACCGGAACATCCTCTTCGACCCATACCCCTGCACTGCAAACAATGTTTATCAAAATCGACCCCTGACCCATTAGATCCTTTTTTTAACCTCCTGAGAAGCCCCGCCTATAAGCGGGGTTTCTTTTTTTTTTTATGCCGGGCCTGGTTCTTTAACTTGCCGGGTGAAAGTCCCTGCAAAAATTTATTATTTTTGCCTTTTATTCAACCCATGCACCTTACCCTGTTTCAGATTATCAATTACGCGCTCGTAATCCTGCTCCTTATATTATTTATAAGGTACCTGTGGCTTACCTTTGTTCAAAGGGGCAACCAACCGGTTCAGTGGCAACATGCGATAAAAAGCGGCTCGATATCGGTCAAACTTAAAAAGATCGAACGAACCTATCCCGACAAGGTGCGTTTTTATAACTGGTGGTTCCAGGTTGAGCGGTTAACCAGGGAAAAAGTTCCAGGGGCATTCGTCGAACTCGGTGTTTATAAGGGAGAAAGCGCGGCAGTCATTCACCTTATGGATCCGGGCCGGCGTTTCCATCTCTTCGATACCTTCACCGGGTTTCCGGCAGGTGACCTGGAGGGTGAGACCGGTGAGGCTGCATCCTATACTCCGGATCATTTTGCTGACACCAGCATGAACCAGGTATTGAAAAAAATTAACGGCAACCACAATATAATTATGTATCCGGGCCAGTTCCCCCAAAGTGCCCATAAATTCAGTGAGCAGGTCGCGCTGGTCAATATGGATGCCGATCTGTACAAGCCCACCAGGTCAGGCCTTGATTTTTTCTACCCACTTTTATCTCCGGGAGGGGTCATTATTGTCCATGATTATAATTACAGGTGGCCGGGGGTAATTCAGGCGGTTGATGAGTTTGTCAAGAATGTACCGGAGAACCTGATTTATCTTCCCGACCGGGATGGAACAGTGATGATTTTCAGGAATAAATAATTTTTTCACCTTTTTTTCACTTTTTTCTTGCAGGGGTTAATTTAATTAATACCTTTGCACCCTCGAAAACCATATTATGTTTTCGATTGAATTACAAGCCGGAAACGGCAAGGAAACCTGATAAAGTGAGACAACTATAGGTTTCAATCGCAGTCAAACTGATGATTGCGGTAGAAAGTCTCGCGAGATTCATCCCTTCCTTAATTTTTCCGACCCACTAGTTCAGGGACAAAACCCATCAAGCGTACTTTAAAGTTTTTATCTTAAATGTTGGTAGTGTAAAATTAATTTGTACTTTTGCACTCCCGTTTTTAGGGAAATTTTATAATAAAGTTTAATAAAACCTTTGATATGCCTACGATTTCGCAACTGGTTCGTAAAGGAAGAAAAAAATTAGTAGATAAAAGTAAATCTCCTGCTTTGGATTCCTGTCCGCAGCGCCGCGGTGTGTGTGTTCGTGTTTATACCACGACACCCAAAAAGCCAAATTCGGCCATGCGCAAGGTTGCCAGGGTTCGGCTGACCAACGGGAAAGAGGTGAATGCCTATATCCCCGGTGAAGGTCATAATCTTCAGGAACACTCCATTGTAATGATCCGCGGAGGTCGTGTAAAAGACCTGCCCGGCGTCCGTTATCATATTATTCGTGGTGCATTGGATACTTCCGGTGTGGAAGGCCGCAAGCAACGCAGGAGTAAATATGGTGCCAAACGTCCCAAAGAAAAGAAAGCATAATATCAGAATACCATGAGAAAAGCAAAACCAAAGAAAAGACCCCTTCTTCCTGATCCAAAATTCAGCGATACCCTGGTCACAAAATTTGTGAACAATGTCATGATGGCAGGAAAGAAAAACATTGCCTACGAAGTCTTTTATGAGGCCATCGAAATTGTCAGTGATAAGACAAAGGAAGATGGTCTTGAGGTATTCAAGAAGGCCCTTGCAAATGTTACTCCGTCGGTCGAGGTCAGAAGCCGTCGTATTGGTGGAGCTACTTTTCAGATTCCTTCGGAAATCCGCCCGGGCCGTAAATCTTCCATCGGCATGAAATCGCTGGTGAATTATGCACGTAAACGGCATGAAAAGAGTTTTGGACAGAAACTTGCTGCGGAGATCGTAGCTGCGTATAAGGAAGAGGGTGCTGCCTTTAAACGTAAGGAAGATACACACAGAATGGCTGAAGCAAACAAGGCCTTTTCACATTTCCGTTTTTAGTACTATGACAGGAAAGCTGGAAAATACAAGGAACATTGGCATTATGGCGCACATCGACGCGGGTAAAACCACGACGACTGAGCGCATCCTGTATTATACCGGCATTAACTATAAACTGGGTGAGGTTCATGATGGTACAGCGACCATGGATTGGATGGTGCAGGAGCAGGAACGTGGGATCACGATCACCTCTGCTGCAACTACCGTTTACTGGGATTACCTGAATGAAAACTATCGTATCAACCTCATCGATACCCCTGGTCACGTTGATTTTACTGTTGAAGTTGAACGCTCCCTGCGTGTACTGGATGGCGCCGTTGCCATTTTCTGCGCAGTAGGTGGGGTTGAACCACAATCCGAGACCGTCTGGAGACAAGCCAACAAGTACCATGTTCCCCGCCTTTGTTACGTCAATAAAATGGATCGTACCGGCGCTGACTTTATGCATGTTGTGGAGCAGATTCGTGAAAAACTTGGTGCAAACCCGGTGATCATCCAACTCCCCATCGGAGCTGAAGAGGATTTTACGGGAATTATAGATTTGGCTTCAAATAAAGCATACGGTTGGGATGATGCTTCACTGGGCAGAGAATATTTTGAAATTCCAATGCCCCTGGATATGAAGGAAATGGCACATGAATATCGGTTAAAACTGATAGAAGGTGCCGCTGAAGAAAGTGATGAACTTCTTCATAAATTCATGATCGATCCCAACTCGATTACAGAAGACGAAATAATCGCAGAACTTCGCAAAGCAACCATTCAGGGTAAAATCACCCCTGTTATCTGCGGAGCCTCGTTCAAAAATAAAGGTGTTCAGTTACTGATTGACGCTGTCATTAAATTTCTGCCATCTCCATACGATATGCCTGCGGTACTCGGCATGAATCCCTTCACAGAAAAGGAAGAGTCACGTCATCCTGATCCAAATGAACCATTTACTGCCTATGCATTCAAAATCGCAACCGATCCCTTTGTTGGTCGCATTGCCTTTTTCCGTGTCTATTCAGGTCGTCTGGAAGCCGGTGATGTGGTACTGAACAGCCGTACTGATAAAAAAGAACGGTTGCTGCGGATCATGCTGATGCATGCCAACAAGCAAAACCCGCTGAAGCAGGTTGAAGCCGGTGAGATTGCAGCTGCAGTCGGATTCAAGGATATCCGTACAGGAGACACCCTTTGCGATATCAAACATCCTTTGGTGCTTGAAACCATGATTTTTCCTGAACCGGTAATCAACATGGCGGTTGAACCCAAAACCCAGGAAGATCTTGAGAAGCTGGCCATTGCCTTGCAAAAGCTGGCGGAAGAGGATCCCACGTTCCAGGTGAAGATTGACAACGAAACCGGCCAGACCCTGATCAGCGGAATGGGCGAGTTGCATCTCGACATTATTGCCGACCGCATGCGCCGCGAATTCAATATTGATGTGAACCGTGGTAATCCGCAGGTTGCTTATAAAGAGGCGATCGTCAACACCGTGATGCACCACGAAGTTTACAAAAAACAAACTGGTGGACGCGGACGTTTTGCCGATCTCGTCATCGAGGTTGGCCCGGCTGATGCAGGAGTTAAGGGATTACAATTCATCAATGACATCAAAGGCGGCAATATTCCACGTGAATTTATTCCTGCCATCGAAAAGGGATTAAAAGCTGCAATGACCAATGGCCCGATCATCGGGTTCCCGATGGAAAGCATCAAGGTCAGGCTCATTGACGGTTCATACCATAGTGTCGATTCTGATGCACTCTCATTTCAGGTTGCAGCCGGCATCGCATTCAAAGAGGCCAGTAAAAAAGCCAAATCGGTCATCATGGAACCGATCATGAAGTTTGAAATTATTACTCCCAGCGAATATATGGGAGAGGTGACCGGCGATATTACCAAACGCCGCGGACATGTGGAAGAGGTTGAATCCCGCATCGGGAATCAGGTTATCCGCGGACGCGTACCCTTGTCCGAAATGTTTGGTTATGTCACAACCCTTCGCAGCCTCACTTCAGGCAGAGCTACGGAGATGCTGGAATTTTTTAAATATGATAATACTCCAAAAGAGATTCAGGACGAAGTATTATATAAAATCAGGGGATATGTTCCCGCTTATTAATTTTTTATATGAGCCAGAGAATTAGAATTAAACTGAAGTCTTACGATTATAACCTGGTTGATAAATCAGCCGAAAAGATCGTAAAAACCGTAAAGGCTACGGGTGCTGTTGTCAGCGGTCCAATTCCATTGCCTACGGATAAAAAGATCTTCACTGTGCTGCGTGCAACCTTTGTAAACAAGAAGTCACGTGAACAGTTTCAGCTTTGCACATACAAGCGGTTACTCGACATTTACAGTACCACGTCGAAAACCATTGATGCCCTGATGAAACTTGAGTTGCCCAGTGGTGTGGAAGTTGAAATCAAGGTTTGATTTGTAGATAGACAAATAGATTTAAAAACGCAAGAAACGTAAGAAATGTCTGGACTAATAGGTAAAAAAATCGGGATGACCAGTATCTACGATGCAAATGGGAGGAATATTCCCTGCACCGTGATCGAGGCTGGTCCTTGTGTGGTTACACAAGTCCGGTTAAAGGAAAAAGACGGATACGAAGCCATTCAGCTTGCTTTCGATGAAAAGAAAGAGAAGCATACAACCAAAGCAGAAATGGGTCACTTTAAGAAAGCTGGTATTACTCCAAAAAAGGTGTTGGCTGAATTTACCCGTTTTGAAGCTGACCACCAGAAACAGTTTGGTGATATTGTCCAGGTTGATATTTTCGTTGAAGGTGAAATGATCGATGTCGTTGGAATATCCAAAGGAAAAGGTTTCCAGGGTGTTGTTAAACGTCACCATTTTGCAGGTGTCGGCGGAGCAACCCACGGACAGCACAACCGACTCAGGGCCCCTGGTTCAGTGGGTGCATCTTCATGGCCTTCAAGGGTTATGAAAGGTATCCGGATGGCAGGCCGTATGGGTGGTGACCGGGTTAAGGTTGTCAACCTTCAGGTTTTAAAGATTATCCTCGAGAAGAACCTTATTTTAGTAAAAGGCGCAGTCCCGGGACACAATGGTTCATATGTAATGATTGAGCGATGGAAGTAGCAATATATAACATAAAAGGCACAGTAACCGCGAATATGGCGGTACTGGACGATTCGATCTTCGGGATTGAACCCAATGATCATGCCATATACCTGGATGTGAAGCAATTTATGGCCAATCATCGTCAGGGAACACATGATACGTTGGAAAAGTCAACGATTTCAGGAAGTACCAGGAAACTGCATAAGCAGAAAGGTACCGGCGGTTCACGTAAGGGAAGCATCAAGAGCCCCCTGTTTCGTGGCGGAGCCCGTGTATTTGGACCTCATCCCCGTGATTACAGTTTCAAGCTCAACAAAAAGTTGAAGAGGTTGGCACGTATATCGGCATTGAGTTACAAGGTAAAGGACAACCATCTCACCATTTTGGAAGATTTTACCTTCGAAAATCCCAAGACAAAGAATTTCACTGAGCTTCTGAAGAATTTCCAACTGACCGGAAAAAAGACCCTGCTGGTTGTTTCCAAAACTGAAGAGAATGTTCTCTTATCTGCACGCAACCTTAAAAGGGTGAAGGTGATTAATGCAACTGATCTCAACACATATGAGATCCTGGATGCAACGCAACTGCTGATCACTGCGGGTTCGATAAAGGAAATTGAAAAAATCCATCAGAATTAAACCGATTAATTCGATACGACAATGACAGTTATTTTAAAACCGATCATAACCGAGAAAATGACGCAGTTGGGCGAGAAGCTCAACCGGTATGGGTTCATGGTTGACCGGAACGCGAACAAACTTCAGATTATAAAGGCCATTAAGGAACTTTATGGAGTGGATGTTACTTCGGTCAATACCATGGTGTTTTCCGGTAAAAATAAGACCCGCTTTACTAAAAGTGGTGTCATTTCGGGAAGGACAAGTACTTATAAGAAGGCCATCGTTACATTGGCCAAAGGTGAAACTATTGATTTTTACAGCAATATTTAAATAAATGGCGCTTAAGAAATACAAACCGACAACACCCGGACAGCGGTTCAAAGTCATCAGTACCTATGATGAAATTACTGCTGATGTTCCTGAAAAGAGCCTGTTGGCTCCTTCGAAGAGATCCGGTGGAAGAAACAACGAAGGAAAAATGACCATGCGCTACCTTGGTGGTGGTCATAAACAGATGTACCGTATTATTGACTTCAAGCGGGACAAGGAGAATATTCCTGCTGTCGTGAAAACCATTGAGTATGATCCGAACAGGACCTCTCGCATAGCCCTTGTTGTTTATGCTGATGGTGAAAAAAGATACATCGTAGCCCCTCATGGATTAAAAGTAGGCCAGACAATTCTTGCTGGAAAAGGTGTAGCACCGGAAATTGGGAATACACTGTTTCTTAGCGAAGTGCCTTTTGGAACGGTGATTCACAATGTTGAATTACGTCCCGGCCAGGGAGCAAAGATGGTGCGCAGTGCCGGGGCACATGCCCAGCTGATGTCGCGCGATGGTAAATTCGCCATCCTTAAAATGCCTTCCGGTGAAACACGAATGATTCTTCAGACATGTAAGGCTACCATTGGAATGGTGTCAAACATTGACCACAGTCTTGAATCGTATGGAAAAGCTGGCCGTACCCGCTGGTTGGGTCGCCGTCCGAGAAACCGTGGTGTTACCATGAACCCTGTTGACCATCCAATGGGCGGGGGTGAAGGTAAAGCTTCAGGTGGACAGCCACGCTCACGTAAGGGTCTTCCTTCAAAGGGATACAAAACACGTGCACGCAAAAATCAATCGAATAAGTATATCATTGAACGCAGGAAGAAGTAATCGATAATAATTCAAGCTATGAGCCGATCGCTTAAAAAAGGTCCGTATATCCACTATAAGCTGGAAAAGAAAGTAACGGAACTTCTGGAATCCAAGAAAAAGACCGTCGTTAAAACCTGGTCACGCGGATCCATGATCTCTCCCGATTTTGTTGGTCAAACCATTGCCGTACATAATGGCAACAAGTTCATCCCGGTATATGTTACCGAGAACATGGTGGGCCATAAATTGGGCGAATTTGCCCCGACCCGGATTTTCCGCGGTCATGCTGGGAATAAAGATAAAGGTAAGAAATAACGTAGTAATAAGCTAGACTATGGGAGTTAGAACCCGCACCAGAGCCGAAAACCGGAAAGAGGCGAAAAAAAATGTGGCATTTGCCAAATTGAATAATTGCCCGACATCACCGCGTAAAATGCGACTGATTGCTGACCTTATCAGGGGCCAGCGTGTTGAACTGGCATTGCACATTCTGAAATACAATGCCAAGCAGCCTTCAGAAAATTTACGCAAATTACTGCTCTCCGCCATTGCAAACTGGCAGGCAAAGAATGAGGGAATACGGATTGAAGAGACCGATCTCATCGTGAAGGAAGTTTTCGTCGACAGTGGACGTCAACTCAAGCGACTGCTGACAGCACCGCAGGGGAGGGCCCACCGGATCCGCAAACGTTCAAATCACGTAACGATTCTGCTCGATACCCGGACAAAGCCGGAACCCGAAGTGGAAGAAGTTGAAGAAAGTAAGAATTAACAATATTATTAAGCATTAATTAAAAGTAAGTTTTAATGGGACAAAAGACCAATCCGATTGCTAACAGGTTAGGCATCATCCGCGGCTGGGATTCAAACTGGTTCGGCGGTAAAGATTTTGAGCCCAAGCTGGTCGAGGATGACAAAATTCGTAAGTATTTGAATGCCCGTCTTTCCAAGGCTGGTATTGCAAAAATCGTTATTGAACGCACCTTGAAGCTGGTAACTGTTACCATTCACACCGCACGCCCGGGTATTATTATCGGGAAGGGCGGACAGGAAGTTGACAAATTGAAGGAGGAGTTGAAGAAGATCACCAAGAAGGAGATCCAGATCAACATTTCCGAAATCAAGCGTCCGGAACTGGACGCAGTCATTGTTGGCAATACCGTTGCCAGCCAGATCGAAGGACGTATATCGTACCGTCGCGCAATTAAAACCTCTATTGCATCGGCCATGCGGATTGGGGCTGAAGGAATCAAAATCATGATCTCCGGTCGTTTGGGTGGCGCTGAAATGGCCCGCCGCGAGCAATACAAGGAGGGTCGTATTCCATTACATACTTTCCGCGCTGATATTGATTATGCAACCGCTGAAGCAAACACGACCTACGGGATCATCGGGATCAAGGTTTGGATCTGCAAAGGTGATGTTTACGGACGTCCCGACCTGGTACCTGATGCCACTGCAGTAAATAAACTGAAACCTTCACAGCATCGTGGCGGCGAACGTCAGGGCGACCGTGGTCCCCGCGACCGTGGTGGTGACCGTGGTGGTGACCGTGGCAGTGACCGCAGAAATGATCGCGGACCCAGCAGGGATGGTGGGAAACCCCGTGCCAGAAAATAATTGAACGCATTGTAACCCATAATATATTTGAATAATGTTACAGCCTAAGAAAACAAAATACAGGAAACAACAAAAGGGAAAGATGAAGGGCAATGCCCAGCGTGGTCATCAGCTCGCTTTTGGATCATTCGGTATCAAAACACTGGAAGAAGCATGGATCACTGGCCGTCAGATTGAAGCAGCCCGCCAGGCCATCACGCGTCACATGAAACGTGAAGGTCAGCTGTGGATCCGTATTTTCCCGGATAAGCCGGTTACCAAGAAGCCCGCCGAGGTCCGTATGGGTAAAGGAAAAGGTGCTCCCGAATATTTCGTGGCCCGTATCAATCCTGGCCGGATTCTTTTCGAAATCGAAGGTGTTCCGATGGAAATTGCAAAGGAATCCCTGAGACTGGGAGCCCAGAAACTTCCGGTACAAACAAAGACGGTTATGCGTAAGGATTACGTTGAAGAAGCAATCTAAAGAAAAATGGAACAGAAAGTAATCAGAGAATTTACAACGGGTGAAATCCTGGAAAGGTTGGAAGAGGAAAAGCGTCAGTTGACCAAGCTCAAGCTTAACCATGCTGTTTCTCCATTGGAAAACCCAAATAAAATCAAGGCTTATCGCAAAACAATTGCACGTCTTGAAACCGAATTGCGTCACCGGGTTCTCAACGGTGAGAAAGTCACAAAAGCAATTAAAAAGTAGTCAGGTACACACAGGTGTATCATCCAAAGTAACAATATGGAAACGAGAAATCTAAGAAAAGAAAAAACCGGCGTAGTTGTCAGCAATAAGATGGAGAGATCCATTGTCGTTGCGGTCGAACGTAAGGTAAAGCATCCTAAATACGGGAAATTCGTGAAGAAATCTTCCCGCTTTATGGCCCACGATGAAAAGAATGAATGCAGCGAGGGAGATAAAGTACGGATTGCCGAAACCAGGCCTCTGAGTAAAAATAAGTGTTGGAGACTTGTCGAAATCATTGAAAAGGTTAAATAGCCATGATACAACAAGAGTCAAGATTAACAGTAGCAGATAATAGCGGAGCCAAGGAAGTCCTTTGTATCAAGGTCCTGGGCGGCACACGCAAGCGGTATGCCCGGGTGGGCGACCGGATTATCGTAACGGTAAAAAATGCCCTTCCTTCGGGAAATATTAAAAAAGGCACCGTATCCACGGCCGTAGTGGTCAGAACCAGCAAGGAGATGCGCCGCGCCGACGGTTCATATATCCGCTTTGATGACAACGCCGTGGTGTTGCTCAACAGTGCCGGTGAAATGATAGGTACCCGTATCTTTGGCCCGGTAGCCAGGGAGTTACGTGAAAAACAATTCATGAAAATAGTCTCTTTAGCACCTGAAGTGCTTTAAGCATATACAAATCACATCATGCAGAAGAAATTACATATCAGAAAAGGCGACACGGTGATGGTTATTGCCGGTGATTCGAGAAGTCAGCAGGGAAAAGTGCTGCGCGTAGATACCGAAAAATACAAGGCCATCGTCGAAGGGGTTAACCTGGTATCCAAACATACAAAACCCAACGCCAAGAGTCCACAGGGTGGCATCGTAAAAAAAGAGGCCCCCGTGCATCTTTCCAACCTGAAGATCGTTGATAACTCGGGCAAACCGACGCGTATCGGCAGGCGATTGGATCCTAAAACGGAAAAATTGGTACGTTATTCAAAAAAATCAGGGGAGGTTATAAAATAATGGCTTATACACCAAGATTAAAAGACAAATATCTGAATGAGGTTGTTCCTGCTTTGATGAAGCAGTTCAACTATAAAAGCCCCATGCAGGTTCCACGGATCAGTAAGATTTGCCTTAACCAGGGCTTAGGCATTGCCAATACCGACCGTAAATTCATCGACAACGGCATCAACGAAATTACGATGATCACCGGACAAAAAGCGGTATCAACGAAATCACGCAAGGATATTTCCAACTTCAAGCTGAGGAAGGGAAACGCCATCGGAGTTCGTGTTACCTTACGCGGTGAGCGTATGTTTGACTTCCTTGACCGTTTGATCTCCGTTGCATTACCACGTGTACGTGATTTCCGCGGCGTGAATGACAAAGGATTTGACGGGCGTGGCAATTACACCCTTGGCATCACCGAACAGATCATTTTTCCTGAAATCGACATCGATAAGTTAACGCGTATCAATGGACTCGATATTACCTTCGTGACATCAGCCAGGAACGACCGTGAGGCACATGCCTTATTAAAAGAATTTGGAATTCCTTTTAAAACAAAGTAAAGATATGGCAAAAGAATCGATCAAAGCCAGAGAGCGTAAACGTGAAGCAATGGTTGCTAAGTTCGCCGACAAGCGCAAGGCGCTGAAGGAAGCAGGTGATTACCTTGCTCTTCAGAAACTTCCTAAAAATGCCTCCCCGATTAGGTTACACAACCGCTGCAAACTGACCGGACGTCCAAAAGGCTATATGCGTCTTTTCGGAGTTTCCCGCATCAATTTCAGGGAGATGGCCAACAAGGGGTTAATCCCTGGCGTCAGAAAAGCCAGCTGGTAAATTAAATTTTGATAGAAATTAACAAATAAAACGTATATAAATGGTTACGGATCCCATTGCAGATTATTTGACGAGAATCAGGAACGCCGTGTTGGCCAACCACCGGGTTGTTGAAATTCCTAAGTCGAAGATCAAGGAAGAAATTACCCGAATTCTTTTTGAAAAAGGATATATCCTTAATTACAAAGTTGATAGCGAACCACATCCCGGTATTATCAAGATCGCCTTGAAATATCATCCGGTATCGAAGCTTTCTGCTATCAACAGCCTGGTCAGAATTTCCAAGCCTGGTTTACGGAAATATGTTGACAATGAGCATCTTCCCCGTGTGTTAAACGGTCTGGGAATTGCCATCCTGTCAACTTCCCATGGTATTATGACCGATAAGGAAGCCCGCAATCTGAAGGTTGGCGGTGAGGTATTATGTCACATCAGTTAATTAGGAGAATACAAACATGTCAAGAATAGGAAAATTACCGATTGCATTACCCGATGGCGTGACGATTACGGTCTCCGATTCCAACCTGGTAACTGTAAAAGGAAAACTGGGCCAGCTTCAGCAGCAGGTCGACCCGAAAATCACCTTTAAGATCGAAGAACATCTGGTGACTGTTGAGCGTCATTCCGAAGCTCAGGACGATCGCGCAAAGCATGGTCTCTATCGTTCACTCGTGTTCAACATGATCAAGGGAGTGTCTGAAGGTTTTACAACGGTTCAGGAACTGGTTGGTGTTGGTTACAAAGCAACCGGGAATGGCCATCTATTGGAATTAGCCCTTGGATATTCACACAATATCCTTATGGAACTTCCTGATACAGTTCACGTTGAAACAACAGCTGTAAAAGGGAAAAATAATTCCATCATCTTGAAATCGGTTGACAAACAGCTTCTGGGCCAGGTTGCTGCCAAGATCCGTTCGTTCCGCCGTCCTGAACCTTATAAGGGTAAAGGTATTCGTTTCCAGGGTGAAGAGATCAAGAAGAAGGCTGGTAAATCTGCCGCCGGACAATAATAAAATCGTAAGGGCGATCTGCCAGGTCGTTCCAACAATTAAAAAAAGAATACAATGGCTATTAAGAGTAGAAAAGAATTTCGCAGGTTCAGGATCAAAAAAAGGATACGTAAAATCGTACAAGGGACACCTGACAGGCCTCGCATGACCGTATTTCGCAGCTGTAAGGCAATTTATGTGCAACTGATCGACGATCAGGCCGGTAAAACCCTCGTTGCCACTTCATCCATGGAAAAGGGGATGAAAGACGCAAAGGGAACCAAGTCCGAGATCGCAAAGATGGTCGGGAAGCAGATTGCCGAGAAGGCTATCGCGGCTGGAATCGTATCGGTTGTTTTTGATCGTAATGGTTATTTATATCATGGCAGGGTAAAAACTTTGGCTGATGCAGCCAGAGAAGGCGGCCTAAAATTCTAAGGAAGATATGACAAACGTTAATGTAAAAAGAGTAAAGTCGAGTGAAATCGAGTTCAAGGATCGTCTGGTCAGCATTCAGCGTGTAACCAAAGTAACCAAAGGGGGCCGAACTTTCAGCTTCTCCGCCATTGTGGTGGTTGGAAATGAAAACGGCGTTGTTGGTTACGGACTTGGTAAGGCCAAGGAAGTTACCGCAGCGATTGCCAAAGGAGTGGATGATGCCAAGAAAAACCTGATCAAGGTTCCCATTCTTAAGGGTACGATTCCTCATGACCAGTTAGGCAAGTATAGTGGTGCGCTCGTGTATCTCAAACCTGCAGCTCCCGGAACCGGCGTTATTGCGGGTGGTGCCATGCGTGCAGTGCTTGAAAGCGTTGGCGTAAAGGATGTGCTTGCAAAGTCAAAAGGTTCATCCAATCCACACAGTGTGGTAAAGGCTACCATCAATGCCCTGATACAGTTAAGGGATCCCTATACGATCGCTCAGCTCAGGGGAATTGAACTGAATCAAGTATTTAATGGCTAATTTATCTTATTAAGGCTATTTTAAGCAATGGAAAAAATCAAAATAACACAGGTTCGCAGTGGCATCGGAAGACCGTTGCGTCAGAAACGTACCCTCGAAGCATTGGGTCTGAAAAGGATCCGCCATACCGTTGAACATACCGCTACCCCTCAGATTCTGGGCATGGTGAATAAAGTTCAGCATTTGGTTACAGTTGAAGAAGTAAAATAATAGATAAACGATACTGAAATGGATTTAAGCAATCTTAAACCGGCAAAAGGTTCAACAAAGAAGGTAAAGCGCATTGGTAGGGGACAGGGCTCAGGACATGGTGGAACTTCCACACGTGGACATAAAGGAGCAAAATCCCGTTCCGGTTACTCCAAAAAACTGGGGTATGAAGGCGGACAGATGTCGCTTGTGCGCCGTGTTCCAAAGTTCGGATTCAAGAACTTCAACCGGGTTGAATACAAAGGGATCAATCTTGATATTCTCGAACTGATCGCCGAAAAAAAGAACATCACGGTTATTACTCCGGAAGTGGTTGTTGAATGCGGATACGCCTCAAAGAATGACCGGATTAAAATTTTGGGCCGGGGAGAATTGAAAGCTAAGCTCGAAGTGACCGTTCATGGTTTCTCGGCTACAGCAAAGAAGGCCATTGAAGAATTAGGTGGAGTCGCTAACACACTTTAAACTTGTTTGAATGAAAAAACTGATTCAAACCATTCGAAATATCTGGAAGATTGAGGACCTCCGTAAGAGGATCCTGTATACAATCGGAATTATCCTGATCTATCGTCTGGGATCTTATGTAGTACTTCCTGGCGTTGACCCTAGTATGCTTGCCAGCCTTCAGAACCAGACCAAGTCGGGTCTTTTGGGGCTGCTGAATATGTTTTCGGGTGGTGCATTCTCGAATGCCTCTATTTTCGCACTGGGAATCATGCCCTATATTTCTGCCTCCATCGTGATGCAGTTGTTGGGAATGGCTATTCCTTATTTCCAGAAACTTCAGAAAGAGGGTGAAAGTGGCCGTAAAAAAATCAACCAGATGACACGTTACCTGACTGTTATCATCCTGATTTTTCAATCGCCTGCCTATATTGCCAACCTGGCCTCTCAATTACCGGCTGAAGCAATTTCACCGTTTAACCCCAATGTTACACATCATTCTGTGTTCTCTTTCTTTGGAATTTCTTCCATTGTCATTCTGACTGCCGGATCTCTTTTGGTCATGTGGCTGGGTGAACGCATCACGGATAAGGGGATCGGTAATGGAATCTCCCTGATCATTATGATCGGGATCATTGCCCGTCTTCCATTTGCACTCGTTGGAGAATTGGTTTCAAGAATGGAGCAGAAAGGCGGCGGTCTCGTGTTTTTTGTAGTTGAAATTGCTTTCCTTGTTCTGGTTGTCCTTGTGACAATCCTTCTGGTTCAGGGAACACGAAAAATACCTGTCCAGTATGCCAAACGGATTGTAGGCAACAAGCAATACGGTGGAGTTCGTCAGTATATTCCCCTGAAGGTAAATGCGGCCGGTGTTATGCCGATTATTTTTGCCCAGGCCATCATGTTCCTGCCGCTGACCATCGCTGGTTTTGCCAGCAATGAAACGCTTACAGGATTTGCAAGGGTTTTTACCGACATCAATGGTCTCTGGTATAATGTAACATTTTTCATCCTGATCATTTTATTTACATATTTCTATACGGCCATTACAGTTAATCCAAACCAGATGGCCGAGGATATGAAAAAGAACGGCGGGTTCATTCCGGGGGTTAAACCTGGGAAAAAGACCGCTGAATTCATTGATGATGTCATGTCGCGGATCACGCTTCCCGGTTCTATTTTCCTGGGGTTTGTGGCGATCATGCCTGCATTGGTTAGAATGGTCGGGGTTACTTCTCAGTTCGCACAATTTTATGGTGGCACCTCCCTGCTTATCCTGGTCGGTGTGGTACTGGATACCCTGCAGCAGATTGAAAGTCATTTATTGATGCGCCATTACGACGGTCTGACTAAATCGGGCAGGATAAAAGGACGGTCATCCTATGCTGTTGGCCAATAAGATATGTTTGACAAACAAATGACGGTAAAATCGGCGGAAGAGATAGAATTACTGAGAGAAAATGCCATCATTGTAAGTAAAACACTCGCGGAAGTCGCGAAACATATACAACCGGGTGTTAAAACGATAACACTTGA
>JBAXVX010000080.1:0-2297 GCA_037128705.1 Bacteroidota bacterium
TAGAGCACGACCTTGCCAAGGTCGGGGTCGCGGGTCCGAATCCCGTCTTTCGCTCCAGAAAAACCCTCTTATACTGAGGGTTTTTTTATCATCAAATGAACATCTGCCCTGGTGGTGGAACTGGTAGACACGCAGGACTTAAAATCCTGTGACCATTGCGGTCGTGCGGGTTCAAGTCCCGCCCGGGGTACGAACAAATCAATGTTAAGACCTGTAAATTAAACACTTACAGGTTTTTTCTTTTTGAAGGGGGAGGGCAGGGGGGAGGGTAAAAATCATTCTATATGGCAAATGCCAACAAAGAAAAGGCCTGCATTAGGTTGTTCATTCAGATTCAGATTCAATCAATTTGATGTTTATTTCAATTCATTGTGAATTTACAGCATTTATTACACTTTCGACAGCTGTATATTTTGTCATGGTCCGGAATACTTTCAAAGGTCAAAGATAATAAACCCGGATTTATTCCTGCAAATGTTTCCGGAGATTTCCGGGATGTTGATGATTATTTAAACAACCAACCCAATCTTACGTTTCCGTAAATACCATCGAGGTAGAACCCACCGGCTGATACAGTGAGTTGGTCTTTGATGATGAGCTGGGCTCCGGCTTCGATGCCTGGAAATTTGGTGAATGAATTAAGCGATAGCCCGACATAGGGCCCAATTCGGAATGTGGGTTGTTTTGGAAAGGGTTTGGTTATGCAGGTATCAACCTGCCGGGTGATGGTGATGATCTCTTTTGGCCAAACGAAGTCGGAGAATGAGATGAATTGCAGGTCGCCTTTAGCCTGCCAGCGGAACCGGATGCCGCTGTGGGTGAATATGGAATCGTACCAGAATATGGGGAATAATTGAGTGATTGAATGATTGAGTGATTGAGTAATTGAATCTTTGATGGGGATGGGTTTGATGATGACTTTTCCGGGAAGGTGAATGGTATCATGGACGGTATCAATCCTGACGGGTGCGTTTTTGAATGACAAGATCAATGTAGCCTGACTGCGGAGGATCTTGTTTTTCGAAGCATCGTGCAAAACCCGCTCCAGTACCACGGCGCCGATGAGAAGCAGGGCCAGGATGATGGAAACCCAAACAAGGGGGCGCTTTATTGCCCCAAGTATCGTTGATGAATCGAATGTAAATGCCATGGCTTAGAAATATTTCACTTCATTGTTCAGGAATAACCAGGCCTCTGATCTGCGCCGGTTACTCAGGCCAAGGGATATTTGTTTTTCGCCGGGTTCATCGATCATCCCATCACGATCATCATCGATACCGGGTTTTCCGGCGCATTTATTCCACATCATGAAGCTGTCCTCAATGGAAATATCTGTCCTTCGGTCATTGATGAACTTTAACAGGGATGACTGCCTGAGTGCATTGCACCCTACGTTATAGGCGAAAGATACCAGTGCATCGTACTGACATTGCATAAGGCGGACTTTAAGCATTTCGTTAACCTGATACTCGGTTTGCCTGATATCATGCATAAGGTAGTCGCGGGCCTTCTTATAGGAGATCCTGTCGCCTTCTTTAACCGGGGTACCATCGGGATAAACTGTTGTGCCATACCCGATCGACCACACACCGGCAGGGCAACGATACGCAAATGCCCTGAGGCCTTCAAAATACTCGATCAGCGCCAGGCCCTTTTCAGAAATTGTCATTGCTCGCCCTTTAATGGTTCTCCTGCCGAATTTGAGAAGAAGTTTTTAATCAGGTACGCGAGACCTGCGCCAAGGCCTGTTAATACTATCGGTTGAAAGAAGGCCCATGTCCAGGTTAACTGTCCGGCTTGAATTGCCTGGTAAACAGATGTGAGAATTGCGCCGATAACGGCGACCAGCAGACCTTTTGCGAGGTCGAACCAGTTAAGACTAAAGAAGTTTGAGTTCATGGAAAATAGTGTTAAGTGATTAAGTTTTAAGTATTGAAGCCGCTTATTTTGATTGGTTTCGGAGGTAGACCTGGATTTCGTCGATTTTTTTGAGGATTTCGCGGGTGTCGGATTTGATATCAACCTTGAGTGCATCCAGTTCTTTCCGATTGTCAGCACAATGTTGCTCCACGTTCTTTTTAAGGTTAATGATCTCGACATTGATGGCTGCGATCTGGATTTCGAGGTGTACCCAGACTGAAATAATTCCGGCAATGAATGTTGCCAGACTTATTGCCTGGACAACCGGAATGCCAAATATTTTAGAATCCTTGACCATGTTGCCATGGGTTTAGAAAGACAATGTTTCAACCATTTCGATGTAGGCAACCCAATGCATGGGTGTGTCGTGCAAACCC
>JBAXVX010000009.1:0-115159 GCA_037128705.1 Bacteroidota bacterium
ACACCAAGGAACCGAGGATGATGAAGAGAAATGACACACTTAATTGAACACTCCCAAAAAGGGTACAGGTTTATGTAGCCATCCCGTTCTCTTGGACACCAACTGGCTTACATTTAACGGACAGAAAGCCTTTTCAACTGTAGAACTTCCGAATGAATTCTATTGTGTGGGAATTCAGAACAGGGGAACATCGGAATACTTCTTTGTTCTTTGGGTCAGAGAAGGTCGAAAATTTTGGTTTTATGACCGGTATGTTGTGTTTATCGGACCGGGATTTCCAGATTCGCCTGAACGGACTAGGGAACGGTTAAAAAAAGCGCTGGAGGAGTATAATCACGAAGAAAAAGATAATACTTCAGGTAACGGGGAATAGAAATTGAGTCATCTATAAGTGTTCCTGCTAGTTGAAGAGATTCTAAAATTTCTTTAACTGATATTACACCATATTATACAATCTCCACAATCTTTCCCAATACAGCGTAATAAATCAATTTTTTCGTCACTTTTTTACCCAGGGCTGATTCAAGGATTTCGGAGTAGGCGTTCATCTGTCCGGAATAGATTCCGGCAAAATGATCACTGTGCGGGTTGGTAACTTCAGTCACACTTCCGGGGTAGGATTTGTAGTCTGTTAAAAATAGTTGGTCATCAAATTCCAGTACCAGATCTGCTGAACCAATATATATCCTTCCCCCGCTGTCCATTTTCATGGGCAACTCACGGTGTATTTTTACCGGAGCAAGCGCATGAATGAAATTCTTCAGATGCTCAACCGCTTTCGTCACATCTGTTTTATCTATCTGCCCCGACAGATTGTGGCGTGCAATGATTGAATCTATCCTTGATTCATCCGGTGCATCAGGCAAGAGATAAAGGATGTCGTGCAAACAATTGCCCATTACAGTCTCATTCTTGATATTCCCAGTGTGAATCCGGTCAACAAAGTCGTGGAACAGCGTAACAGTAACATCATTATTTCCTTTCAATTTGCTTGGCTGGACATATTTGGGATCATGCCGGGGTTTTGCTCCATCCTTTTCAAAGTAACGTGCCGGCTTATAAGCTGCAACTTCATAATCGCGGCTAAATTCAGCGCGTTCATCCGAATTAACCTGATAATGCACATCGATCCCGCGATCGAATAGATCGATGGTTGCGCTTGCCACATTTGCATTGGTCATATCTTCAAGGCTCCAGTTGCCATCGTGGCTATTGACCAGGTTTAACCAAGTGGCCTCTTTCTTCAAAAAACTTGTTGTGGTGAGGTAGTCCCTTGCCCGGGTCATACCAACATACAACAACCGCTTTGTTTCCTGCAACTTACGCGTTTCTGCTTCCTTAAAGGCTGCCGAATTTTTGATTTCATCCTCGAAACCCATAATATTTCCTTTTCCCCCAAAAGGCCAGAAACTGAAATGGATATACCTGTTGCTCAACGGATGTTCGATATCCAGCGTTGCCGACATTTTAACCGAGGTTTTGAAAAAATCCTTCTGAAGTGATTTTGAATCGTGATCATGGCCCAAACTCGTCAAAATCACGAAAGGCCATTCCAGCCCTTTGGCTTTATGGTACGTCAAAACATTTACGGCATTCAGATTGCCCGAAGCTGCCTGGTAATTTTTTTCCTTGTCCTGTTTCAGCCATTGCACAAAACCAATCAGGCTGGAGGCGAGATTTAGTTTTACACAGTAATCATCATAATTGTGTGCATACAGGATCATTTGCTGAATATTGGCTTTTCGCTGTTCAGCATTACCCCAGGCTGCAATGTGCCGGGTCAGTTCCAGTTCCGCAACCGCTTTTTCAATCAGCTCAGGCACTGAAAGATGTCCGGAATTTTTTACAAAGAGCTCCATTTTTTGTATAAAAGCATCATCTTTCCCCCATTTCGACACATAATCATGGTATTCACCGTCATCCTCATCGTTGCGCACAGGAGCGTCTGACATATAATCCAGCCTTTTTTCAATCAAAGATTCCGCGGTAAAAGCATGGTCCTTATTGATCAGCAAAACAATTTCAGTAACAGCCAGCGAATTTGACCGGTCGGCGATGTAGTTCAGTATATTGATCAACAGCCGGTATTCAGCCGTAACGGATAATCCATCAACACTGGCAGCTACCTCTAGGTCATGCTGCATCAGTTCGGTGGCGATGGCTTTTACCTCTTTGTTTTGCCGGCAAAGCACCGCAATATCCGACGGCACCATCGGCCTGATTTGCCGAATAGTTTTATCATACACAGGCAGTTTTTCTGCAACCAATTCTTTGATACGCCTGGCGAGATAATAGTTAAACTGCTCCGTGTTTCCCGAACCCTTATAACCATTTGTAAAATGCCAGTGTTTCAGCGCCAGCTGATTATCTGCAGCAGAAAAGCCCTGATCTTTGTCCCTCCTCACAGGTATCAGCCCGATGGTATCTCTGGCCCCCAGAGTAATCTGATCCCTGGTCCCGAATTTATCATCGATCCACTGCTGAATGGATTTTCCATCTCCCAGAATATCATTTTTATGGATCAGCACCGGCGAAGACTGATCCTCCAGACAAACCTCATAAATTTTGTTGGTCATATTTACAAGATCACCCCTGGAACGCCAGGAATTTTTCAGCAATTGCAATTTGAGATTTTGATCATTTTGCTGATAAAATACCTTCAGCAGTTCGCTTACCAATATCGGATCGGACCCATTGAAACCATATATGGCCTGTTTCGGATCGCCCACCCAGATACTCTGGTCAATAATTCCGGCCAGCTTCATAAAAATACTCAACTGAATAGGGTTTGAATCCTGAAATTCGTCCACCATCACCAGTTTAATGCCATGGTTTAACTCAGCCTGCACTTCGGGGATATTCAGCAATTCCAGAAACCGGGTCTCCATGTCGGTATAATCCACAAGTCCATGTTCTCTTTTGTATGCTGTAAAGGCCGCAATGCATTTACCGGCAATTTTGAAAATCAAACCGGTATATTCAGCCATATTGTCACGAAAAGTACGGGAGCGATAAAACGAATCAAGTGCGGTTAACAGGTTT
This sequence comes from Bacteroidota bacterium, assembly GCA_037128705.1. Lineage (GTDB taxonomy): Bacteria > Bacteroidota > Bacteroidia > Bacteroidales > FEN-979 > CAIVAT01. The sequence continues at coordinate 3,043 of JBAXVX010000009.1, forward strand.
GCGGCAGGCACATTGGCAGTATCTATCTTATTGATAAGATCGCCTGCAACTGAATAAATGTCGAGGAGCGTTGAATATGAAATGTTTTTGCTGTTCAGGCTGGCTTTTATTTCGATGGCTTTCTTTTTTCGGATACCATTATTTTTCTCGGGAAGGTTCTCAACAACCAAAAAAACCGCAGTTATGTCAGTTTTTATTTTCTCAAAATCCAGCGATTGGGTAGAACCAACTCCAAAAACAGACTGGATAAACTCAATGGATTTAACAAAACTCAATCCCGTTTCCGTCAAATCTTCAATGTTATTTCTCCTGGCTTCGTTGATAATGGTTTGAACGTGCCCTTTCCATTTCCAGGGATCAAATTCGCTGCGATTATCATCCGTAATTTTTTGAAATTGAAACAGTTCTGAGAGAACAGCCAGTTTGTCCAGCTCCTCATCGGAGGGGATTTTAGAAACCGCCTGTGAAAAGTAGAAATCCGTATCCTCCTTTGCCAGTTCTTTGATATTTGGGGATAGTCCGATCAGATAGCAAAATTTATTGATCAGGCGATACCCGACAGAATGAACGGTGCCAATATAGGCATTCTGCAAGGCAATGGCATCCTCGGTTTTGCCCTCTTCAAGAAGTTTGGCATGGGCTCTTTGCCTGATCTCTTCGGCCGCCCTTTTCGTGAAGGTCGTCAACAACACCTGGTCCCCCCGGCAAATGTCATTATGAATATTGCGATAGAGTTCATCAGTAAGACTGTATGTCTTTCCACTGCCGGCACCCGCGTTTATAAACGTGATATTTTTCATTTTCAATTCTTGTTAAATTATTGAATAGCGCCTTTAAAGAATTCCAACCCACTGTAAGCATCGCCGTATTTTATTTTTTTCACCTTGTCCATTTCCAGAGGAATCAGTTTCTTCTCCTCTGTAGCATGGTAATACGGCAGGTCGGTTAAGCTTGCATTATCCCCGATTTCGATATCCCCGTTTTCCAACTCCTTCCACCTGAATGCAAGTGAATTGCAGATTTTTGAAAGAACTCCCGGTTCCGTGAGCTCCTCAGCGATCTTAACTTTAATAACATTCCCGCCTTTAAAATCATGCCCGGTATATAGTTTTCCGCTGTCGAACATAAAATAGCCGGTCTTAAGGGCGCTGTCAAGCAAACCGGAATAGATCGCAAGCTGAACCGACTTGCCCTCCTCTAATTTAACCTGGTATTTTTTATTATTTTTGGTCCATTTAAGATCAAAAATGACCTGCTGTCCCTGTTTGTTTTCCAAAACCAGATCAATTTTTCCCGCTACAACTCCTATTCCCGGAATAACTTTCTCAGCGTTATACTCACAGCCAATGGTTTTCAATTCATTTTCCGTGATAATTGAAACCAGCGACCGGATTGCATTTGTATATTTCCGCACCAGCTCAGCGTATTCAAACCGTTGTTCAGAAAGCATGAAAACAAGCCCCTCTTCCAGAATTTTCATGTTTAACTGATCTGCAATGAGTTCATCGGTCAATCGAAAATGGGCATCATTTTTAAACTGTGTCAAAATTGCTTCTGTAGTGGCATGGGCGATGTTCCCTTTTAATGTGAATAGATCAGGCAGGGTAAACGAGTTCCCGGTATTTAATTTTGCCTGATATTCGATGACCCATTCAAAGGGATGCTGAATCAGTTTTTCGATGCTGGAGGCGCTCTCAGTATCACGTTTTGTCAGCTTTTGGGGATTCTTGATCTCCCATCTGATTTTTGGTTCAGGCAACCTGATCTCTTCGGTTAGTTTTGTCTGCAAAGGAAAGAGTGTCAATAACTCAATGTCGTTAAGTGTTGCCGCTACTTGGTGGAGATTCTGAAAACCTGCTGTGATCTCTGAGATTATCGGATGCGTCGAAGTCTCTTCTCCATTGTGTTTCTCCGCAACAACCAATACACATTGCGATTCTGCTGCCAAAATGCCTCTCTTTATTTTTTCGTATGCCATTTTCACCTGGTCGGCCGGCAGGTATGTGTCAATTCCATTCCTTTTCAAAAATTCAATTTCACCAAAATATAAAAACGCATGTTGCTCCGCCTTGATAACCGAATTGTAACAGTCCTGCCACCAAATCAAAGGTGGATTGTCAAGCAACCCCGCAGGGGAATTGAGTCTTTCAACAGAATTTGTCTGTACGATTTCATTTGGGAATGAGGCGGGTTCATAAATGCTTTCAACCATTTTAAGCAATTTGTTCCCGTCGTAAGGCTCAGATTCATCCTGGATTTTTCTCAGCAGTGTTTCTGAAAGTCTGCTTAAGTAGGCAAACTGATCTCTTTCCTCATCGGTGTGATCATGGATGGCTGGCAATGAGTGCCTGTCGGCCCACCCTTTAAGCGATGCATAAACATTTTTAATCCGCATCACATCAATAGTGGGTTCAAAGTTGAACGACAGGAATAAGGCGACCTCGTCACGTTTCTTTTTCCATTTTTTAGCGCCTGGTTCATTCTTTCCCAATTCCACAAAGTAATTTTCGATGATTTCTTTCCATAGTGCTCCATCCACTCCTGGTTTTTCAATAAGGTGCCGGGCAAGCCTCAGCGATAAGATCTTCGGAATCGGGGAGTATGGAGATTGTAACAGAGATAACAGGTTGAATACATTGAGCGGACTTATCAGCCCGACACAGATCAGTTTAAACAATTGAATGATCAGGGGATTGGAATTAGTCAGAGTGGAGCCGCAAGCCGGCAGTCCATTGGCAACAAGGTAATAGTCCAGTACTTTGTTTTCGTCATTGATCACCACGGGTTTGAAACCTTGCCTGATCTGGTTTGATAATACATCTGCAGCAAGATGGTTGTCTTTCAAACGCAGAATCGAAAAGGAGTTATCTTCGCTTAGTGGCTTGAATATGGCTCCCTTTGGACCATTACCCAGCAGCAGCTTTTTTACCGTACCAAGATTGTTATTTCCCATGGAGATGGTTGCATTCAGATTTTGATATTCGGTATTTTTTCCCAAAAGAATGAATAGCTTTTTAAAAAATGGATGAACCAGTTCCCGATCATCATAAATTATCAGTTTAACATGGAAGGTAACCGCGATTTTTTGTAACGATTCAATTACATCCTGCCATCTGTCGGCAACACCATAATGAAAATACCGGTCATTAAATTGCAATTCAACCCGGGCAAGTGTATTTAACCTTTGCGGCTGCTCCTCCGGTTTCAATTTCTTCCATCCCAGCCAAACCAAATCATCTCTCCATCGCAGGAGATCTTTGGCCACCCCCGTTTCATCGGTTTCAAATGCCTGTGCGTAGAATGCTTCCGGGCACTCAGCTACATGTTTGCGCAGGGCAGAAGAATACCGGTTTGCACGATCCATGGCATCGGGATAATCTCCCGTAAGGCCGAGCTCCCGCTCCAGAAAGCCCAGCAAACCCATCGGGCCCAGATAAATGACATTAACCGTAGCTTTTTCTTTCCGGCTCGTGCCCTGAAATACGCCATCGTCAAAATACTGTGAGTAATGAATTTTCATCATATTACTTTTTAGAAAAGAATTTATCAATAAACATCTGGATTACATTTGAGTCATATCTGATTTTCTGTTCCCAGATTGAATCAGGCTGATGTCCTCTTGTGCAGAGTTCAATGTAACTGGACATCTTGATGTTTTGAAAAATATAGGCGATTAAGACAAAAACATAGGTGCCATGCGCCTCTGACAATGATTTAAATTGTACCTTCTTTACCGGATCAAGGTTTGTATAAACCTCCTTAATTACCCGGGCGGTCTCTTCCTGGGTCACTTTCGCTTGTTTACCCCAAATCTGTTTCGGGAAATACTTTTTTTGAACATTCATGAAAAAGTTACCCTCTTCTGGTGAAAGTTCATCATAGCCAATACCATGAAGCTGGCAGGCCATGACCATAAAGTTATTTTCGGGTATCTCAAATTGATTATCTATCAAATAACTATACATTACATAGAGTCCAAATTCTGGTTGTTTTCGAAGAGATTTGTACAATAAATAATCATACGCGATCATCAGCAAGTCGTCCTCATCCAGGATACCTGTTTCAATTGGTAGCCCTTTCTGCGTAGTGATCCCATCTATATAAAATCCATTATCATTTGATTGAATCAGTGTTTTTGCTCTTCGCAATCTCGAAACGTCTTTCTTGACAGCATTAAAGAACTTTTCGGAATCCTTTTCCTTAAGGATGTAATCAACAACAGAGGAAAATTCAACTTGATCATCCGCAAAAAGAGTAAGCCTGAATGATGGAGAGATGTTAGCCGATAGTGGCCTGACAGATGTCGCCTCTTTGTTACTGGAAAGTGAATCAAACCAATACGCCATCTGATAACGGGGAATATGATGCTGATCCATGGTGTTAAAAGAACCATCCTGGATGCTTTCTACAAAATGATAATGCGAACCTCTGATGCCGAGCATCAAATGTGCATTCTCCTTTTGAGCAATGACTTCAACCTTGAAGTCATGCTGCATCATTTCAACCATAAAGTCACTCATGTCATTTGGTTTTGCAAGGATTACCCCAAAGCTATAAAATTTTCAATCATTATCACTCCGTGTAAGGTCTTTTAGATAGGTCATTCCCCAATAGTGTACTAAAAAACTCATTAAAAAAGAGAAAAAAGCAATCACATAAAAGAATCTGTCCAGGTAGGCACCGATTACAATAAATGGAGATGCCCATCCCAAAGCGAAAAAGAGGAATACGATGATCTGCAGGTCGGGAATATTTATGCCAACGATCAAAAAGAGCGCCAGAGCACAAAATGAAATAAGTGCCACCCTGTCTGAGTCAAAATGACCCCCAATAGCGATAGCTCCTACAATACTCCAGATGATAATTTCCCAAATCAATATTTTGTAGGCGGCCTGATTCCTGTCATTCTGGGCCAGCCCTGCCCTGAACTTTCTTATTTCATTTGCCATGACTGAGAATTTTAAGGTTTCTCACTATGATCTTTTTATTGTTGCTAATTCATCCAATTCAAAACTTAAATCCAATTTTTGTGTATTCCTCTTGCATATTTTCTTCCCTGCACCAGGTAATGATGTCCTGGGGTTCAGGATCAACGCCCTTGATGATCTGATGGGTGGTGTATTTGCGGATGATGTTGTCGATCTCACCCCCTGTGAATTCATACTTCTCAGCCAGATGCCGGATAAGATCGGGTGTCTGGTCTGGCAGCCTGGTTTCCCATATGCTGAATCTGGCATCCATTCCAGGCTTTTCGAAGGGTACTTTATAAAGGAACCTTCGTTCAAAAGCTTCGTCGAGATTATGGACCATGTTGGTTGTAGCGATCAGGATCCCTTTCAGATTCTCCATCTCCTGAAGGATGATGTTCTGTATGGTATTCTCGGTCTGGTCGGTGGAAGACCGTCCTGATTCCCGCCTGCTGCAAAATACGCCGTCGGCCTCGTTGAAAAATAAAATGGGGGCTACCTTGCTCTTTTCTGCCATGGAACGGTACTGATCGAACAGCTTTTTAATGATCTTTTCCGACTCTCCGAACCAGTAACTCTTGGTTTCGCTGATATCGATCTGGCGGATGTCACGGCCGGTGCGTCGTGCAAGCTGGTACACCGATTCGGTTTTACCCGTACCCGGGGGGCCGTACAATAAAATGCTTACACCTTCACATAATCCTTTATCTTTAAGCCGCTTGCGCAGCTTTATAAAGTTCTCCGGCATCAGCGCCTCCTCGATGAACTGCAGGTTCCTGGCCTCCTCACCGCTGTAAAAAAGCGGCTTTTCCGGAATGACCTGGTGCAGGATCAAGTCCACATTCTTGCGTTCCCGTGACGGTTCCATCAGATCACGGTCACCTGCAAATAGTTTTGCTGCAAATTTCTCTGTCAGCTTCATTACGAATTCACTTCTGAAAGAACCAGCCACAAAACAAACTATTTCCTTTTTCAGCAGTTCATGCTCTTCGCGCCTGAATCTTTGCTTGTGGGCAAACTGGGTTCGCGGATCATTGAACAAACTTTTTACCAATTCATCAAGGGTAATGTCTTCATTTCCTGTAAACAATAAATTGCTCAGCATCATGATAATCAGCATTGATTCCAGATCAACATGTGCATTTAGGAGAACCTTTGAAAAGGGAAGGCGTATATTATTCCTGATCAACGCGTTCATCTCTTCTTTAAGTTCCTCCGTGTCAATTTCATTATTATGGTAATTGTTTAAAAGTTCGCCAGTAATGGAAAGCAACTCGCCCAGGGAGTCAAAGCAGATTTTCTCCTCTTTAATCCTGGTACCTTCACATATGGCCCCGATGATGTCGGGGGGAATATAGTAATTAGTGTGGTTGTTCCTTCTGTAACTAAACCTTCTGCGCTCCCCTTTGTCCTTTCGCAACAAGCCCAGCCTAACCAGCTCTTCAAGATCCCTCACATTTTTTGCCATGCTTATGGGCTCGCAACCGATGAAACCAGCCAGATCATGAACGTTAATGATTGATTCTGAGAAGTTGAGATTGAACACCATTGCAAATAAAATTGCCTGGAGCTCAGTACATTTTAACTCCAGTGCCAGCAGCCTGGCATTAGCTCCAGAGGCTATGATAACTTGTGCCAATGATCCTGATTTTTTAACCGCACCGGTGATCTGCTCGATCAGGCGTAGCAGGTCTGTCTCCTGTTTTACTTCACAAACTGCTTTTGATCCCTTTGTTTTCATATGTTTCTGAAATTTGTACAAAATTCCCTTTTTCCAGTGCATTGTATTTGCATTCATGATTTCGGCTTTATGGATCAAACTGGAAGCAATTCAAAAATTCCCAAAAACAGCTCTTTTCACACTTTTTATTCATCCACAAATAGAGTATGGAATGCCGTTTTACCTTTGTACCATCAATTTATTTATACACCCCTTAAAACAAAAATCTATGCACACCCTGATCTCTTGTATGGTATGCGGAAAACAGTATCCGCCAAATTTTTCCTGGTATGTTTGCGACAAATGTAATTTCCGGGTATGTCCGGGTTGTTTGTCCTATCATAAAGGCCCTTACGCAACCGGAGGGACAAAATGCAGTCAATGTCCTTGGGGTCATATTCAACGCCCGAAATAATGGAACTGAATGATGCTATGCACATATTTGAGGCCCTGAAGGGCTCAAAACATACCCAACTGTTCAATGCATTGATGGAACGCGCCATGATTTATTCACGGATCAGGGTGGACTGGTACTATGCAGCCCTGGATGAGCAGCCTGAACTGGATTATGAGCGCACCATGGCCCACGATGAATTTATCAGTGCCTGTGCAATGCTGAGCCGGAATATGAAAGAAACCGGTGAAGATGTGAGATGGCGTTTTGAAATCGGGAAAGACCGTAAATCCATCGGCGATTTTGCATGTATGCTGCACGCCGTAATCGGCATCAAGGCGAGGTAAGATAAGAAGCTGCTTCGGCTATAACCGTTCTGATTCAGCCTGTTTTTTAGCTTTTTCCCTCTCTTCAACGTAATCGTCGTACTTATGTAAAGTGTCATTGAGGATTTTCAGTACAAGGTCGGTTGCAAAGCAAGGTCCAATTACTGTTACTTTATCACCATAGGGAAGGACGGCCTTCCGGACGAAATCTTCATTCATACTTACCTTGACTGAAACCAGCAGATTGTGTTCATCCATACTTAAATTCCGTTGTGTCTCGTGAATTTTCCTGGCAAGTACCTCGTCAGCAACAGAACTGTCATATAAAAGGCGTACTTCATGGGTTCGTTTTGTAAAATCGAGATGACCTACAGAATTCCGTATCTTAGCATGAAGTTCTTTTCTGAAAGTTTTGTTGGCTGTAAAATAGTGATCACTTATTTTTAGCTTTATTACCCTGTCGAGGCCATAAACAGCAACCTTTTCATCTTCAGAACCCAGAATATACCAACGGCCCGAAATTTCCTTTAACGCATACGGTTCTACAATATGATTGGTTTGTTTATCAAAAAGACGAAAAGTAAAGGTTATAATTTTTTGGTCGACAATGGCATCATAGATGGGTGCAATCCATTCGCTGCCGCTAAATTTTGTCTGCGACTCATAAAAAATAATATCTTCCATTCCCGATACAGGCCTTTTCAAATCAATTTCGAGACGGGTCATAATTTTTTGAAGTGACTCTTTCGCATTCCTGAATGCAGTCGTGTTTTGAAACAGCGCCAGTTGTTTAAGAGCTCCATATATTGTCTTAACCACCTCATCGCTCATGGGGATATCAAAACTGACATCGAGTTCTGCATAATGATAGCCCCCGGCATCTTGCTCACGATGATATTTAATGGGTAAATCAAATGTGTTTCGCATCGTTTCAATATCTTTCTCGAACATGGATGCGGAAATTTTATATCCGGCATCTTCAAGTATTTCAAGTATTCTTTCTTTCTTTTTAGGTACACAGAGCGATTTGTTCAGGAAATTATGAATGATCAGGTAGCGTTTGTATGCATTTTTACTTACGGGCATGGTAGTTTTATTGTTATGCAGGTGAATGGTTTGACTAACAATGAATCTTGAACATAACACAAAGTTAACGGAAAAATGGCAAGGGACCACAGGGATGTTTAAGTAATAAAAAATCATATCAGGATTGCATTGTAATTAGGTTGTGGAGTGCCATATTAATTTTGCAGATCAAACAAGATAATCTGCATACCATGCAAATTGAAATAAATAGTCCAATCCTGAAAAGTATCAGCGCAGTTTACGAAGAACGAGAAAACCTCTTTAAGCAGTCTGACACTTTAAAGAAAATCGAATCCGATCTCTCTGTTATTTCAACATTCTTTGGCCTCGATAATAAGCCGGCAGCCCTATTGGCGGTCATCATTTGTGATCAATTAATGGGGGAATCGAATTCCATTAACAGGATCATGAGAACCTTGGGGTTTGTTCCTGTTGACTTTATTCAGTTAACCAATTCGATAAAAGACCTGAGGAAAGCCGGATGGATCAGGTTTTCCAATAAAGGGAGACGCCGCGGTAATTCAAACGGATATGAAATTGCAAATGAAGTGATCGAGGCTGTTCTTAAAAATGCCCCCCATAAATTACGCATAGCCATTCCGGATAATTTAAGGGATACATTAATGGTGATTCGCAGAATTATCAAGGAAACGACGGACTATTTTTCCAACAGCCATCTGGATACGGAAGAACTGTTATCGGAAATTGACCGGTTCAGTTTTTTCCCGTTCATTGACAAACTGTTAAATAACACAGACCTTACTGACATTGAGAAAATTACATTATTTTGGTTTAGCGCTGAAATCCTGAACGGAAGAGATGATTTTGACTTGATTTCAACGCTTGAAGCCATAACGGGCGATGGTACCGAAGTGAATTCCTTGATAAGGGAGATTAAATCTGAAAAAACCGCCATCATGCGCGACGGATATATCCGGTTTGTAAATCAATGCCTGGCTGATTTTTCATCCGTTACTTTAGGAGACAGGATTTTAGACGATATCGGCCAGGATATTCCCAAAAAAGGAAGTACAAAATTCGTATCAAAATATTGTTTATTGATTGTTCCGACCGAAATTCAGGAAAAAGTATTGTTTTTTAATCCTGACAACGAGATCTCAGTCAATGAAATTATGGAGTTTACCGCTCCTGAAAGTTTTTCCAATATGGAAAAAAGATTCACTGCAAGCGGATTGAAACCAGGGTTAACCATGTTGTTTTATGGCCTGCCTGGCACCGGTAAAACTGAATTGGTCCGACAAATTGCAAAATTACATCAGCGGGTCATACTCCAGGTCGAAATTTCAGCAATCAAGAATATGTGGGTAGGTGAATCGGAAAAGAATCTGAAAAAGGTGTTTTTAGAGTATCAGGCCGCCTTGAAACACTATGAAAACACACCGATTCTCTTTTTCAATGAAGCGGATGGGATTTTAGGCGAAAGAAGGCAAACGCAACACGCTGTTGATCAAATGCTGAATACAATGCAGAACATCCTGTTGCAGGAATTGGAGGATTTTCAGGGGATATTTATTGCCACCACCAATTTGATTGTCAATATCGACAGGGCATTCGACCGTAGAATGCTCTACAAACTAAACTTTCAAACCCCAAACGAAGAAACCCGGTTCAATATCCTTAAAAAAGAGTTCCCGGACATTGCTGAACCACTGCTGAACCAAATCAGCATGAAACACACGCTAAGCGGAGGACAGATACAAAATATCAAGAAGAAGTTTTTAGTAGATACCCTCTTATTCGCCGAAACCTCTGATTATGCTATGCGGCTGCTCCGGCATGTGGAGGAAGAGACCCAGTTCAGGACAAGAAAAGGAAAGACAATCGGGTTCAAGCTACATGAATGAATGGCCATTTAATATATAAGCTATCTTTGACTTAAAATCGATCCCATGCCAAAAAACAAGGAGGCTCTGAGCCGCTATCGAATCATCAACCGGTGTTTCCGGGATTTTGGGTATGTTACCCTCCGGAAACTTGAGGAGAAATGTTACGAGGCCTTTGACCATGAAATCGCCACCCGCACCCTCGAAAAGGATATCCATGACATGCGGCATGACCGAAGCCTCGGATATTATGCCCCCATTGAGTATGACAGGTCGCGCAGCGCCTATTACTACGATAATCCCGATTATTCCATCGAAAATTTCCCGTTGAATGACCATGACATTGAGGCCTTGACCTTCGCTTCAGCCTTGCTGGATCAGTACAAGAACATGGAGATCATCTCCGATTTTTCATGGGCCGTACAAAAGATCATGGATGCCATGAAGATCAGAAGGAGCCTGTCGAAGGATCCCGATAGGCAGGCAGTGGGGTTCGAGAATTTCCCGGTGATCGGGGGAAGCGAATGGCTCACCGTCATCCTGGATGCCATTCTAGAAAGAAAGGTTTTGGCGTTGGAGCATCAGCGTTTCGACAGTCCCGATGAGCATCATCATGTTGTTCACCCCTATTACCTCAAAGAATACCGCAACCGGTGGTACCTGGTGGGCTATCAGCCTGTAAACAGGCGCATTCAGACATACGGCCTGGAGCGCATCAGGGAGCTAATGGTAATGAAGGAAGAGCAATTTATCGATACCGGTTTTGATCCCGTGCAATATTACCAGAATGCCATGGGGGTTATTGTTACCGAAGATCAGCCTGACCACATCATTCTCCGGTTCACGGCAAAACAGGGTAAATACATACTGACCCAGCCCATACACCAAAGCCAGGAGATTCTCTCAGATTCACCTGAATCGGTTTTGATCCGGCTGTTTCTTACACCAACTTACGAATTTATATCGCTGATACTTGGCTGGGGCCCAGATGTGGAGGTGATGGAACCTGCAAGTTTGAGGGATAAGGTTATGCTGATGCTTGAGGAGATGCGGAACATGTATTCTGCCAAGTCCCGGTGAACAGAATATTTTTCTATTCAATCAACCAGTTAAACCATGTCCTTTGATCGATGACAGGTATACCATTTTGTTCACAAACATGCATTGTATGTCCGGTCCCGCCTGATTTTGGATGATCCAGGTCATCGTAAAAAATACCGATTGTTGCCGGCTTGATCTCCTTTGTTCCGATGGCTTTTATGGTATCCCGTATGATATAGGATGCTTTTATGGCAAACCTGTTTTTGTCGCCCGAAACATATTGGTCAATGAGCTTTTCTGTTTTCTTATTCTGTTTTGATTGATATACGACCTCCGGCTCAGCCGCGATATCGATATCATCCAATGAGATTGTTTCGTATGCCTGATTGTCTTTTTTCCGGTGTCCCGTAAAGGGTGTTATTACCTGCAATCTTGTATTGTCAATGAATGCAACACCCACGGAAAAATAGTAATCAGCGCCATCAGCATTGCCGCTTCTGAAAAGCATTTTTTTCGTTTTTATAGCCAGCAACTTTCCGAGGTCCAAAAGATTCTTCCTGTCGGTTTCCGCTACATCCCGCTTGCCTTCAAGAAGTACAATGGAATGGTCATAATCGTATTGGTCAATAAATTCTTTGAGGGTCATCATTGTTTTGATCCATAAACCTGGTGTATGTATTTCAATGAGTCAAATATACATTACAAACCGTTTGCTTTAAATGCAGACCAATAAATATTCAGCTGGCATGATGTATTGTAAAAAATCATATTATAAAGTAATTATTGTATACCAAACCAATATTTTACCTGTTATATGAAAAAGTCTGAAACCAACTTTGAAAACCTGGTTGGTTCTGGCTTATCCGGATTTGGCACTGCATGCATGAATAAAAGTCAGTGTGGCTTTGAATGGCCTTAGCTGTGAAACAAAAATCTTGATAAATTTTATCTGTCCCTGCTCACCGAAAGCAGCCATAGCCATGTACCAATCAATCCCGTCCCGCCGAAGCCTAGCACATTCATCCAGGCTGGCAGCATCCATCCCGAAATAGCAATCGGAATCCCGATTACCACCCTTAAAAGGTGCAGTGCAGCAACAATGCCGAAAATTGTGCCGGCCACACGCAATCCAAGAATCTTTGAGTTTATTGACATGATACGATGAAATAAGTCTCCAAAACTAATATCTTTTTCGTAAAACTTTGTGATAATAATTGAATTTTAGACCAGAGAAATTACTACAATTGTTACTACAAAAAGAAAAAACCACCTACAAAAACTGATGTAAGTGGTTGATTTTCAAGTCGGGGTAGCAAGATTCGAACTTGCGACCTCCTGCTCCCAAAGCAGGCCTTTTGATTTCTCTTCTATTGTGTCAACAGCAGTACGCTGGCTCACTTGGTTAACAAATTATGAGAACCCAGCCTTACTTTTTTTGCAGTTTTTTCAAATGCCGTGTCACTTCACGTTCCACTTGTTCAAAATCGGGCAGATCATCTATTTGTTCACTCAGCGTAGTCTTCCAGCGGCTCTTATATTGCGGCATCCGCTCTTCCAGTTTTGAATGAAAATTATCAGCTGACAACCCTTTGCTGATGCACTTATGCGAGAATTCATTGATCAGTAAATCAACCTCCATGCCATGCGCTGCAAGCAGATACCAGATGTCATAAAAATCCCGTGCCTGCATACGCTGCATCACCGATCGCAGCTTTTCAACGAGTACCTCTTCCAATTGATAACACAAAAGTTCATGAGGTCCCAGGTCTGAATATCCGAGAAAAGCAGATTTTCTGACAGGCTTGAATTCCAGCTTTTCGCTTTTCGAAATATCGACCTTCACTTTTTTATTGCTGCCAAGGCCTCCTAACGGACCAATATATCCGATATAAAAGTTGATGCCTCCATCCTCATGTTCATTGTTGTCAATGATTTCAAGCGGGATATTGGCTCCATTCCTTATATATTCAAAGGTTTCCCTGAACCATGATAATATCTGATCGTTGCTCACCTGGTCGTCAAGCAATGTAAAGTCGAGGTCCTCTGAAAACCTGTAATCTTTAAAATAGAATTTCTTCAGTACGGTTCCACCTTTGAATGCAATGATTTCCGAAAGCTGGTCATGCCGTGCAATTCCATTCAAAATCCACGAAAGAACGTAATCTTTTTCGATCTGCTGGTCGCGTACTCCTGCACCGCGGGCAATGCGTTGTATTTCTCCCGGTCGTATCATGTGAAAATAGCTGATTTAATAGTCTCTGTCTCTAAATTTTGCCTGATGCTCCATCTGCTTTTCATCTTACCCGACTCAGGCAATCCGGGATCCAGTAAAATATAAGAGGCCGTTTTTTCTTTGTGCAAATCATCTATAATGCTGGTATTAATCTCAAACAATTCCAGAAGAAAACCAAGGCGCTTTACGACAGCTTGCGATTTGAACCGGGTGGCGTAGGTAAGGAGTTTATTGAAATCAATTTTGTTTTTAGAGGTTTCAAGCGCTTTTGCAATTTCGACAATACCTCCTGCATATTCCGGTCGGAATAGGCAATCAATAAGTGTTTTCTCCAAATCCGAACACTGAACCTGGGTAAAATTGTCAATCCACATTTTCCGGACGCCGAAAAAATGGTCCTCATTGTGATAGATGAACTGGAATGTAACTTTCCTGATTGCGATTGAAGATGGTCTGATTTGCTTTGAAACAACGATTTGCTCTTTCATCGACGGCTGTGTGATCAGACTGTGAATTTGCAATGCTGAATAATACCCGATGTAATGGCCAGTACCACCGGTCAGGTACCCGGCGACCAGATGCCAGTCGGGCATGAAGGTTTCAGCATCCTGATCGTATGGAATCATGTAATAAACGCCTTCTTTCAAACGCATCAGTAGTCCTCTTTTGGTCATATCACTAAGCAGTTCCTTAACTGCGCTATCGTTCGCCTGCGGAAACACCTTAAAAGCTTCGGCATAGTCAAAGCAAACCCGGTTCAATCCGAAAAAATAGGAAAGAAGTTCATTCGATTGTGTAGAGATATTCTTACGTCTCATAGTAACTCAGTCAGGTTAAACCTGACTACAATGATACAAATAATAACTGAGCCAACGTACAACTGGACGAAAATAAATTATATTTCATATCTGATTAGTCCGGTTTTTCCGGTAGGCATAGAAGATCAAACCTCGGTTTCCGGTAATAACATATTTGCCCACCTCTTTTTTTCCTCGTCTTCGAAGTTGGCGAGATAGTTCATCGTGGTTTGTTTGCTTTTGTGGCCGAGCGATTCGCTGATGAATTCAACCGATGCTCCCGACCGTTTCAGTACCGTGGCAAAAGAATGTCGGGCCGTGTACGTGGTGGCCCTGTCGATCTCTCTATCCTTGCAGATGTTAGTCATGTTATCATTGATATTACGCACGGTCTGCTGGATCAATCGGTATTCATCATCGGGAGTAATACCCTGGTACAGAATGGGAAATATATACGAATCGCCGTCTGCTGGTTTGTTGCCATGTCGTTCTATTATTTGGCTTGCTTGCCGGGTAATCATGATTTCGATGTTTGTTTCCTCTTCTACCGTATCGGCTGTCTTGGCCCTGACCAGGATAATCTTATCTCCTTTTATATTCTCATACTTCAGGCGGGCTATGTCTTTGATATTGATTCCATTGCACAGATAACTGAACAGCCAGTAATCGCGGCACTGCTCCTCCATTGTTCCTTTGGCCGCCTCGTATGCCGCAATCTTTGCCACATCGGCCTGGGTTAATGCTTTTTTGGTGTTCTTGCCTTTGGGCACTGCATACAATCCATTCTTCGATTTTCCGAAGGGATATAATACGCCGGCAGGCTTTACTTTATTGAATACGGTGCGAACATTCCGCAAATACATGCTCACCGTGGTGCGACCATTTGTTGTAGCCTTTTTTCTGCCCTTGATGAGCTTTGGAGAGAGCATCCACTTTTCATAATCTTTCAGAAATTTCACCGTAACAGATTCAAATGGGAATTGCTCTTTGCCGGTATATTCTTTTAGCGAGTTTAGTGAACATTCATAGGTAACGGCTGTGCTTATTTTACCGGCCTCGCGGAATTGTTTGGCAGTGGCCTCGAGGATGGAAAAAAGGTCGTTGCTATCTTTGGGTTTTGAGAAATATGCCGATTCGAATGTTTCGAAAGAAAATCCATTCCCAAGCGATTCGATGACCCGAATAGCCGCATTTCTCAATTCGGTCAGAAACACATTTTTTGCGATATATGTCTCCCTTGGATGAGTTGCAAAAACTCTGTCATATTCAATCTCAGTCATTGCAATGACCTCACCTGGTTCCCAAATAGGCTCTTTCCCTGCACTTCGGGCTTTCTCTGCGTCCTGAGGCAGATATATGAGCGCATAAAATTTGTATTCCCTCTTATAAGTAACCCTCAATTTAAGTGGAGACCTTCCATCTTTGCGTTGTTTGGCTTTTTTCAAGTTCAGAACAACGGCTACTGTTGCTGCTTCTTTTTTCATACTTTTGCAGACCCTCTGCTCATTAGGCAGAGGGTTTATACCCATATTTAGGGTACCAACAAAGGTACCAACAAAAAGGCTTAATTTTACAAATTTTATCAAAATATTTATCAACAATACGTCGTGTATGTAATTGATATTCTGTTATTTAAAATATTTTAACAAAATCTTACATAAGCCTAATTTTATGCCTTACAAGCAGAGGGTCCTTGGTTCGAATCCATGTGCTCCCACCCTCAAAATCAGCCACTTACGATGAAAATCTGAGTGGCTTTTTGCTTTTTTGCCTACAATTTGCATACATTTTACTGGCTTTGTTGTCTGGCACAAACAATTAGGTACTAAAAAAAACGCTCACGCTGACCAGTCTTCACCGGAATAGCCTGACCATATCAGTTTCTAGAATGTCAATAAGTTAATGTGGTCAACCAGCTTATTATGCAGTGAAATACTTATGCATTAATCTCAGCAATTCATCTTTGTCAATGGGTTTGGAAAGATATTCATTGCATCCCGTATCTATTGCCTTTTGCCGGTCGCCTGAAAGCGCATAGGCCGTTTGTGCAATGATGATGATTTCCTTATTAAACTTACGGATCTGACGGGTCGCGTCATATCCATTCAACCCGGGCATCCTGATGTCCATCAGAATCAGATCGAGGTCGGGATTGTTGCGGCAGGCATCAACTGTTTCACCCCCTGTCCTTGCATGTATGACTTCACGGCTGATTTCCTTAAGCATTGCAGTGAGGAGCAAATCCGAGGTTTCCTCGTCTTCGGCAATTAATATTTTCAGGTTTTTAATCTGACCTGATTCATCTTCTTGCGAAACATTTGCAGTAGTGCCTTGTCCCTGCTTTTTTGTATTGTATGGTATGGTGAAATAAAATATTGAACCAATTCCTTCATCACTTTTAACCCAGATTTCACCTCCCATCATTCCCACATATGCTTTGGTAATGGATAATCCCAGGCCAGCCCCCTGATAAGCCTGCGTATCGAAGATATCAGCCTGAACAAAACGTTCAAATATGGATTCCTGCCTGTTTTTGGCAATTCCAATGCCAGTGTCTTTCACGAAAAACTCAAGGAATTCGCCCTTTTTCTCATATCCAAATTCAATTGAACCTTCGTTGGTATATTTAATGGCATTTTTAACGAGGTTGGTCAAAATGGCGTAGATTTTTTCACGGTCGGTTTCAATGATCGCTTCTTTTGCCGACAAGGAATTTTTAAAGAAAAAATGTATTCCTTTTGCTTCAACTTCTGGTTTAAAGAAGGTATAAATATATTCTATCTGCTCGTTAATATCCGACTCCGCTATGCCAAGTTTCATCAGCCCCGATTCAATTTTTGAAATATCAATAATATCGTTGATGATGTTGAGCATGCGTTTACCACTTTTCTCGATGATGCGGATGTACTTTTGTTGATCTTCGCCTGTAAGACCAGGTTCTTTGAGTAATCTGGCAAAACCCATAATGCCATTCATTGGAGTTCTGATTTCATGGCTCATGTTGGCAAGAAATGCTGATTTGAGGTGGTCGCTTTCTTCGGCATGTGCTTTGGCTTTGAGTAATTCCTGCTCTGACTGCTTGCGTTCGGTTATGTCGATGACAAAAACAGAAACGCCCGTTATGTTTCCATCGCCATCTTTAACCGGACTATAATAATCATCGTAAAAGGTCCTGTAAAGCAGTTCATCTCCATAAGCTTCTGATAAAACAAAATGCTCGCCTTTTAATGCTCTGTCAAAATTGTTCTTTGCTTTTTGCCTGTCTTCAGGATTTGAAATTATATCGAGCATGTTCATGCCTGTGGAAATTTCAACTCCCCATATTTTTTTTATGGTTTCCTTGTGAAATGTTGTAAACGCAGTGTAACAATAATTTTTATCCAGGGAGAAAATAATAATGTTTACAGGGCTTTCCAGGATCGAATTTAACAAGATCAAATCCTTCTGATATCTTTCTCTGCTTTGCCTCAGCTCCTCCTCCCCTTTTTTACGCTCAGCAATATCCCAAACGATATCTGCTATTTCGGAAATTGACTGAACATCTGTTTGATCATAATTGCTTTCTTTGTTTCCGACGCCAAGGATGGCCACAATTTTTTCATTTCTGAATATCGGGACTACCAGTTCACGAATGACCGGCACATGACCTGCGGGCAATCCTTTCCGATGCGGCAGTGACAGATAGTCGTTGTGGATCACCGGCGAACGGGCAGCGATGCAATCTACCCAAACACCCGCCTGATCAATGGGGTAATGCTGGCCTTTCCCGTCGGCACTGCACATTTTCTGCAATGTATTGGTTGACCAGACTTGCAGCGAAAGCGTTGCCTGGTCATCTTCAACAAAATGAAGGAATGAAATTTTACTTTTCGAAAGAATTTCAACTTCATCCAGCGTTTTTATCAACAGTTCATCCAAAGAACAATGATAGGAAAGTTCTAAAATTAGGTTTCGTGTTTTGATGATGCTTTCCAGTCGTCTTCTTTCCGTAATATCAAATGCGGATACAAAGCATTGTTCCCCATTTTCCGAAACGACGCCGGTAAGAAAAACATGAAACGGCAAACTGCCTGCGCTATCCATTGTTACTTCACACGATTCTTTTGATTTGCTCTTAAATGCCCTCTCAAGAAAGAGCCTGAAAATTGATTTTGTCTCTTCTGACACAAAAAAACGGAACAACCTGTTTTTCAGATGCTGCCGGTCCTTGCCCAACATCTTTGCCCCGCTGAGGTTTAGTTCGATGATCTCCCCGTTGCCGGAAAGTGTAAAATAACCTGATGGAGCGAAATCGTATAATCTGATATACTTGTCGTTCGCAACTTCTGCCTCTGCCCAGGCCTGCCGGAGTTCATCATTCTGCAATTCCAGCTCAACCTGATGCACCTCCAGTTCGTGTATGAGCTTCAGGGTTTCAATTTCAGAAAGGGATGCAGCTATTCCTGATGATTTCAATCTCATCAGCTCTTCGGCCTTTTGGCGAAGGATTTCGGAATCAGATTTTGTATGGGTATTTTTCATGAACTGCTGTTTGGCCTTATGTCAGTCGTTCGATGGTTTGATGCAGCGAAAGAAGAAAAAGGGCGTGAACCTTCGCCCATATTCAGCCTATATCGGTACCGCCAAGCACCCGTGAACAACTGAAACAACAGAAGGAACACACCATAGGGTGCGTTCAAAATTGCTATTCCTCTGTTCATTTAAAAATTGGCGGTTTTCTACAGGAGAAATATTAGCAACGGAATATTTTATCGATGTTTAAGAACGAGGTCGGGATTGTTATTATAAACAAATATAGTCACAATTTCCCTTTTTGATTCAGAGAGCTGCAATTATTCAGGTGGTATGCTGGACAAATTTTTATTAAATTTGATGTTGAGTTAGCACTTATGCAAAAAAATCGTAAGGGATATCCCGGAATCCCTTATCCGAAGGCAGGTAAAATGTAAATATTCTTCTCATGAAAAGTATCTTAGCGAAAATGAAAAGATGGTTTACCGTCTCAGTTCAGAAACAGAACGCTCAAACTGAAACCGCTCAAAATCATGCTGTAAAATCAGAGCTAGAAACCATCCCTTCCACCGTAAAAAAACCAGACATTGAATGGATCGAAATCCCGGCCGGCACCTTCATGATGGGCAGCCCCGCGGATGAATTAAATCGAAGATCGAATGAGACCCAGCACAAGGTAACGTTGAGCGCTTTTAAGATGAGTAAATACGAGGTTACTTTTTCGCAGTACGACCTGTTTTGCGAGGCTACAGGAATGAAAAAACCATATGATGAGGGCTGGGGCCGAAATAACCGCCCGGTAATCCATGTCAGTTGGACTGATGCAAAAGCCTTTGCCGATTGGATGGGCTGCCGGTTACCGACTGAAGCAGAATGGGAATATGCCTGCCGCGCCGGAACCACCACTCCATTCAATACAGGAGAAAACCTTACTGATCTGCAGGCCAATTATAATGGCAACTATCCGTATAACAACAATGTAAAAGGAGAGTTCATTGCGAAGACATTGCCGGTAGGAAGCTTTCCTCCCAATGGATGGGGACTATTTGATATGCATGGCAATATCTGGGAGTGGTGCAACGATTGGTATGACGAGTATCCGGCAACGGAGCAAACCAACCCGGAAGGCCCGCCGACAGGCACATTCCGTGTGTTCCGTGGTGGTGGCTGGCGCAACTTTGCACAGCTCTGCCGATCGGCATTTCGGTATAATTACTTCCCCGACCACCGCCACTTCAATATTGGCTTTCGCCTGGTCACCCCCGGGTAAACCATTGAACTTCCAAAAAAAATTGATTGAGATAAGAGATTTATATTATTAGGAATTAATATCAATAAAATGATATAAACATAAGTTTTGTATCTTAGGTCTTTGATTCCTCAGCCAATGAGCAAAACTCCGATAATCATTCATGTGCTGCGCATATTAATCGCGCTGTTACTTATTGTGATGATCCTTTTCGGCGCTGCTATTTTTTATATCCAGAATGAATCAAAAAAGAATATTGTTGAAGCCGCCCAGGTTCTGAAGCAGAAAAACAAGCCACTTGAAATACTTGATCGGTGCATCCAGCAGATCTATAACGTTGACAACGATTTCAGGTTGTATACCCTGTCGTTCAGCAAGGAGTCGTCCGACAAATACAGGTACCAGCTGAAGGTAATGGACTCTCTTACCTCTGCACTCCATGCCAGTCTTTCCTCCGATGCCGGGAATAACAATTCTATCTATTCGCTTCAATCAGGAAACAGGGAAAAGGAGATCATGCAGGCAAGCCTCGGAAAACTGCGAAGGATGGCAGATTCTCTTTTAATTACGGCTAATTCGCTGCAATCGCTCAATGATGATGGCGTCAAACCAGATATTGCTGCAATAAAACAATACGATCCTGACCTTACCTTCATCCCCGTCGCCATCTCCTCAAGCGACACAGTCAAAGTTATCACTGAAGAAACCACAAAGAAGAAAAAGGGATTCTTCGCCAAGGTCAAGACCTTTTTTAAAGGGGAAACCAGACCACAAAAACACAGAAGCATGTCTCTGTAAAAGCAGGCTTGCAAGCAGTGCCGGTGAAAAACGATCGTCCGGTCACCCTGACTGAAGTTGGCATTGAAGTGGCACGCCAGACCAACCAATATTATGAGAAACAGTTGAAGGAACAGTACCAGCTGAATCAACAGCTCAAAGAAAAGGAAAAATCGCTGATTGAACTTAATTCAAAGTTAATGAGCAACATTTCCGGCATTTTCAGGGAACTTAAACGCGATAACCTCGTCAGGGAGGAGCGGGTCCAGAACCTGGCAGTTGTGAATATTTTAAAATATTCTCGCATTGTCGAATACTGTGTGCTGGGGAGTGCAGCGCTCGCATTCCTGCTCGCTTTTCTTATTGCCCTGAACATCCGGAAAATCATCAAATACCAGAAAGAGATCATTGCCAGCAGAAAAAAAGCCGAGGATGAGGCCGCTGAAAAGAGCAAATTTCTGGCCTTCATGAGCCACGAGCTGAGGACACCCCTGACCTCAATCGTCGGATTTACTGAACAACTGAAGGAAACCGACCTTGATGCGGATCAGAAACAGTATGTAAATGCGATGGGTGGTTCATCGGACATCCTGCTGACAACGGTAAACGACATCCTGGATATGTCGAAACTGGACTCAGGGAAATTTCGGTTTGTTAAATTCTCATTTCTGGCGAAACCGGTTTTCGAACAGGTCCTGAACAGCCTTCGCCCGATGGCGGCGAAAAAGGATATGCAAATTGAACTGATTTCCAAGGTCCCTGACAGCCACTGCTTCGTGGGAGATGAGATGCGCCTGAAACAGGTAATCATTAACCTGGTGAACAATGCAATCAAGTATTCTGAGAAGGGGACCATCACGGTAACAATTTCTGCTGAAATTTCGAAGGGGAAATCCAAACTGCAGGTAGATGTTGCAGATGAGGGAATCGGTATTGACGCAGACAAGCTGAATGATGTGTTCAGCGAGTTTTCCCAGGTACATGAACAGTCATCAAAAAAATGGATCATTGGTACCGGCCTGGGGTTGCCGATTTGTAAGAAGATTGTTGAACAACAGGGAGGTAAAATATGGGTGACCAGCGAAAAGAATGAAGGCTCCATCTTCTCTTTTATCATCCCGTATCAGACCTTTGTCGGCAAATCGGAAGAACCAGATCCTGCTGAGACCGTTTTTGATTTCACTATTTTTCACGGGAAAAATATTCTAGTGGCCGATGACACCGAAATTAACCTGGTTCTTCTCGATTCAATTTTCAGAAAATGGGGAGTCGTTGTTGACAAGGCCAGAAATGGAGCGGAAGCACTTCAATTATTTAAGCTGAAGGAATACCATCTCGTGCTCAGCGATGTATACATGCCTGAAATGGACGGGCTGGAACTAACAAGGAATATCAGGCGCGCCATTCGTCCAGCGAACAAAAAGGTCCCGGTCATTATTCTTTCTGCAAACCTGATTCAGGATGAGATTGAAAAACTTAAACTGGCTGGCGTAACCGATTACCTGCCAAAACCTTATATGGCAGCAGATCTCTACAAGATCATACGCAAGCAGATGAAACACCTTCCCAACGAAACTGCCGGGGTGAACACAAGCCTTTAGAACAGGTCCAATTAAAATCGTACTGAGTCTTCAGCCATTTTTGTTACAACTTCTCCTTCGAAATTGTACAGTTTTACATAGGTCTGAGAAGATGCATCAGCATTCTGAAGCGTGATTACGACAAAATTCGTGGTTGTCAGCTTTGGATTATGATCAATCCAAGTTCCGGAATTCGCATAAATGGATTTTAGCCCGTTACGGTTGTTTGATGAATTGATTTTCGCAACATGGGTATGACCGAAAACAACAATCCTCTTATTCGAATTGGGGTTCATAAAGTATTGCAGCACCGACTGCCTGTCAGTTTCAGCCGCGTCTGCAACATATCTTATTGCCTGGGCAACAGAAATACTGACAGCCACATGGTTGAGTGTTTGTCTCCGGGTCCATGTCTCCGGGATCCCCTTATAAAGCTTCACATCGATCAAGCCTCCGGCTGACGACTGATAAGGCAGAAGATCTTTAACAGAATATGTCTCCGTGAAGCCGTTTACCTTTGTCACGATTATCTTTTCATCAAACTTGTTTTCTATCCTGAACAGTTTCAATGTCGCATTCCAGAGTTTCCAGTATCCAAATAATAATTTCTGGCTTTCGCCGTCCGAAGTATTCTTCGTAACGACAGGTATTGAATCGTGCGGAGAACGGCAATTTTGAACCACATGGAGCGCGGCGATTCTTGTGAAAAAATATCCCGGAGGCATGATTGTCCCGGGTGCAATATCCTGGTTTGAAATAGGGTCGGGTGCACAGAAGAAATTATAACGGTGTCCATGTTCAATAGCTATTTCCGGACGGTCAGCAGGGGAATAGGTGCCTAAGCCCAGCTCTTTATCCCTGGCTTGATTGATTCCCGGCAGGATACTGGCGACATTTTCCCCGGTTATTGTCAGATCATGATTCCCGGGAACATAGGAAACTAAAATTTTTCGATCCTGGATGATGCGGTTCAGGGCATCTATCACTCCTTTGTTGGTGATCGCTATCCGCCTGACAAAATCAGCCTGGTCCTTTCCCTGGTATGTGTCGGTCGAAGCCGGGACGAACCACTCGTCCAGCAAATCTCCGGCAATAACAAGTTCTTTTATATTTGGTGACAATCGGATCTTATCAAGAAAATTCCCGAGTGGTTTCAGATTTTTGTTGGTCTCACTGTAGGCCAGGTCGGCACCCAGATGAATGTCGCTGATCACAACAATCATATTCCGTTCTTTGCTGTCATTGGTGAATGGGTCTGAAGCCGTCTGCGCATAAGATACGCCGCAAGACGCAAATAAACTTACAGACAACCAGAGTTTGCTTATTATTCCAAATGTTCTCATAGATAGATGTTTTGTGACCTCTTCATTTGCATATATGCATGCGGGTAAAAAAGGCGGCTGAAATTATTTTCGTTTAGAATTTAAAATAGGAAGAAATTTTGCTGATCAGTCTATCCTCCATGATCGGTTTGGCGATATAATCATCGCAACCCGCTTCAATGGACTTTTGTTCGTCCCCACTCATGGCAAAAGCTGTAACCGCAATGACGGTTAAATCAGGTCTGATGGTTTTAATCAGCCTGGTGGCAGCAAGGCCATCCATTTCGGGCATCTTGATATCCATGATAACCAGGCTGATCTCCGGATTCGATTCACACAGATCAACTGCATCTTTCCCGTTGGAAGCCCAGAGGATAGTGTAATCCTTACGCCTCAGGATCGTTTTGATGTACAAATAGTTAGCCTCATCATCTTCCGCTATCAGGATTACGGGTTTCCCCGTCTGTATTAATTTGTCAGGTTTAACAGGCGCCTGATCTTTGATGAATGGAATTTCTTCGCAAGGAATATGAAAGAAAAAAGTTGTGCCACGGCCCTTTTCTGATTCGAATTCAATTTCACCACCAAGCAGACTGACCAATCCCCTGACAATGGACAAACCAAGCCCGCTTCCGTCGAATGCCCTGATATTTGAATCATCCTCCTGCATAAACTGCTCAAAAATGATAGGCTGTATCTCTTTCTGGATCCCCACCCCGGTATCGCTGACAAAAAAACGAAAATTGCTTCCTTGCCTGGTGTATCCAAAAGAAATGGCTCCTTCAGGGGTGAATTTCACAGCATTATCAAGAAGGTGAGACAATATTTTTGTATAAATTGACATATCTGCATTGAGTACCAGGAAATTTGACGGATCCGGAACCCGGAGATTCAGGGTGAGGTTTTTAAAGATACATATGGGGTTAAACTGCTCGTACAGTGACTGCAGCAATTGATGCAGATCAAATGGTTTCTGCTGCAACTGCATATTCCCGGTCACAATCATCGAAATATCCATGTAACTGGTCATGGTATCCAGAAGACGTTTGCTGCTGGATTTGATCATCGAAATGAAACTTATCTTCTCGTCATTGGTAATATCATTCTTGGTTATCAGGTCGGCAAATCCTATAATTCCATTTAACGGAGTCCTCACCTCGTGTGAGATGTTGTTTATAAAGGCCGATTTTAGTCTGTCGCTTGATTCGGCCTTCATTTTTGCTGCAATCAATTCCCGGGCAGTTTTTTTTCTCGTTGTAATATCAGCAATGATGCCGACCGCATGCCACTGGTCCATGATTTTAACCGCAGAAAGGTTCAGGGAGATATACAAACGGCTGCCGTCCTTCCGCATTGCTTCAAGATCCTGGGTCACCCCGATGGCGTTCCCCTCTCCGGTAACCTGGAAATTCGGGAAATTATCGGCAAATCCCTGATAGAACTCAGGTGGAGTTATGAGTTCATGTAACGGATTCCCGATTGCCTCCATTTCGGTGAAGCCAAAAATCTGTTCAGCAGCAGGATTCCAAAAAGAGATCAGTCCCTGATGATCCATCATGATGATCGCGTCACCTGCGGCATGGGTAATCGTGTGAAGCTTTGATTCACTTTCAGTAAGCGCCTGGATGGCTTTTGTACTCCCGATCAGTGCCATTTTTTTCTTGATCGCTTCCTTCACTGCAAAAGGCAGCCGGATCAGGTTTTCCTTCAGAACATAATTGGTAGCACCAGCACGCATGGCTTCAACAGCAACCTCCTCGCTGATGGAACCAGTCAAAATGATGACAGGGATCGTCGGATCATGATCAAGAGTCAGGTGAAGTGCCTCGATTCCATCAAACTCCGGCATCAAATAATCCGTGACAACGATATCAGGTTTAAATGTATCAAGGGCTGCAAGAAAATCGGCTCTGGAAGCAACTAAAAACGGCTCAAAAACAATGTGTTCCCTGTGAAGAATTTCAACGCTCATCCGGTAGTGGATCATTACATCCTCGGCAAACAGGATCCGTACCTTTTCCTTCAGATATCTGGTTGGCATGATCACATGGTTTTAAATTCCAGAATTCCAGCTCATACATCAGGATATGACATGGAGATGTAAAGGTATACTTTTTTATACGACTGCTTTATTTTTTATCCCTATTTTTGTTACGATGAATTATTTTTTATCCCAATGAACGATATTCAGACACAAACTCTGTATCAAATCGGGATAGTAAATATTCAAATACTTTAATGATTATTTGAATTGAATAAGCAATCTGCAGCCTCCGTTTGCCTTGTTTTCCTGATGATGCTTATCACGGGTGGCTGTAGTGTCACAAAACATTTAGAATCAAATGAATATTTGCTCATCAAAAATAAAATCCAGATATCCGATCATCATATTCCTCCCGAAGATCTGGATCCGTATCTGCAGCAGAAGCCAAATAAAAAACTTTTTGGCTTGTTTCGTTCCAATATTGCCTTTTATAACCTTGGGAACAGCGGGAAAGAGACCAAATTCAAGACCTGGCTGAAAACCAAAGTCGGAAGCGCCCCTGTCATTCTGGATACCAGCCTTATATCTGTTTCGCTCAAGCAAATGAACCTCTACCTTGGTAACAAAGGTTATTTTCAAACAATATTAAGTGATTCTGTTATTATTAAAAAGAAAAAAGCCACGGTTATCTATCGCGTTCAGACTTCAAAACCCTATAAAATCAGGAGGATAACTTATGCTGTCCCCGACACCCAGGTTGCATCTTTTGTTTACAGGGATACTTCCAAATGCCTGATCCACCCTGGAGACAATTTCGACTCCTATGTGATGGACAACGAGCGAAACCGGATCAAGGACAACCTGCTTAACTATGGTTTTTTTCGCTTTTCAACGGCCTATATTAAATACCAGGTTGACTCAAATTTCATGCAGCGGAAAATGGATGTCAAGATTGAGATCATCAACCAGGTTCTGCCCTCCTTCGATAATTTTACGACGGTCAGACAGGTTCCCCATAATCGGTACTTTATAAACAAAATCTATGTGTACCCCGAGTTTGATCACCTTCAAACGAATACCATTATTTACGATACCCTGGTTAAGAATTTCCAGAGCCCTGAGAAGGGACAACCTCCAAATACCTTTTATTTTTTGTACAAGGATTATTTCAGGGTGAAAGCGCGCACCATTGCACAGGCCATCTTTATCACCCCACATTCCTATTACAACCTGCTGGATGTCAATCAAAGCTATGGTCAGCTTTCAAGTTTACAGGTGTTCAAGTATATCAACATCCAGTTTAAAGAGGTAGAAGACCAGCAGGAGGAACAATCACGTAAGAAAAACCTGATTGATTGTTATGTTGAACTTTCGCGCACGCCTGCACAATCTTTTTCCATTACCACCGATGGCACCAATTCGGGGGGTGCATTCGGGGTTCAGGGGAACCTCGGTTATCAGAACCGGAATATCTTCAGGGGAGCCCAGTCCCTGAAAATCAATTTAAATGGATCCCTGCAGATGCAGGCCTCCGACGGAACATCGGGAAGTTCCTTCTTCAATACCATTGAGTTGGGAGCCAATGCAGGAATTACCTTTCCCCAGTTCCTGATCCCCATCCGCCCCGAAGTTCTGCCAAAAAACTTCAAACCCAGGACCACCATCAGCATCGGGTATAATTTTCAACTCCAGGAGCACTATAACCGGCATATCTCCAATATCACCTTTGGATATTCATGGCTTCAGAATGATAAGATCAAACATGTGCTGAACCCGATTGAAATTTCCCTGGTTAAGATATTCAAGGATGCCTATTTTGATTCAGTGATCAATTCGCAGAATGATGCACGGCTGAAGAACCAGTATACGGATCACATGGTTGCCGGGTTGAAATACTCCTTTACCTTCAGCAATCAGAAATTTACCAAGGTGAAGGATTTCATTTACATCAGGGCCAATTTTGAAACCGGGGGCAACCTGATCTATGCCTTCAATGAAATTTTTAAAACACCCAGGGATTCAGGGGCATCGTATACCCTTTTTGGACTGCCTTACTCCCAATATGTCAGGCCTGATATCGATTTCAGATATTACAATGTGCTTGGAAAAAACCATACGCTTGTATACCGTGTGTATGCTGGCATCGGAATCCCCTATGGCAATTCAACCCTGCTCCCGTTTGAAAAGGCCTTCTTTGCAGGCGGGGCCAATGGAATGCGGGGATGGCGGATGTATTCCCTCGGGCCCGGTTCCTATATCAATACATCGGGAACCACCAACAGTTTCAACCAGATCGGCGACATGCAGCTGGAGGCCAATGTGGAGTATCGTTTTCCGGTTTATAACTGGATCAGGGGAGGGTTATATATTGATGCAGGAAATATATGGCTGTTAAAAGATTCGCAGGATTTGCCAGGTGGGAAATTTACCTTCCCGGGATTCATTGAGCAGATTGCCCTGGATGCCGGTGTTGGCATCCGGCTTGATTTCGATTTCTTTATTTTCCGCCTCGACCCTGCCATTCCGCTGCGTGTTCCATCCTACCCCGCCAACGACCGATGGTATTTCAACAAGATGCAGCTCAAAGACATCATCTGGAATTTCGGGATCGGGTATCCGTTCTAATTCCAAGGATTATAAATTCAATAAGCTACCGAAGGAATAACATCTGACAAGCAAAGGCTTGTCGATGCCTATTTTTTTGTCAGGATTATAAGCGGGTATTCAAAAAACCGCACAAAAAATCCGGGATATTTGTTTTCCCAGTTATACAGTGTGTCAAAAATCTTCTTTCCGAAGGCACTGTTTGGAATAAGTTTCTTTTGGTCGTCCGACCGAAACGAACGCCATGGGACCAACTTCACATCGGCAACATCCCTGAAACGTTTCCACCAGCCGACGGAATGCACAAAATAATAAAGATCAACCTCCTCCTTAGCCTTCTTCTGTTTGAACAGGCCGACCACACGTTTCAATATTTTAACCGGCACCTTCAGATAAAAGATGAGGGTCCTGGGATTGGCATAAACAATGATAACGCGATGCCCCGGCTTGGTAACACTGATCATCTTCCTGACGGCCTCTTCCTGCTTGTCTTTGTCCATATGGTAAATGCAATGGAGACTGATGGTGCAGTCGAAGAAATCAGGCTTCAGATCAAGGTCAAAAAAACTTCCATGAAGGAACACTCCATGATCGCCGATCCTTTTTTTTGCCTCGTCCAATCCCATTTGAGAAAGGTCGTTGCACCACCGCTTTTTAAAAGCCTTTGAATAGTCCTGGTACTCCTTGAACTGCACGGCACCGGATCCAACATCAAGCATATTTTCACCTCCGCTTTCCGGGATATATTGCTGAACCCTTTTACGGCACTTGATAACATAATCGATGGCATTGTCCCTGAAATCTTCATACAATTGAGCATCTTTCGTCACGCCATCAACAACCTCCCAGCCTTTTTCACTATAAAATTTCGCAACTTTTTCTTCAGCTTCGTTTTTCATATTTTTCTATTTTTCCGATGTGACTTAAGATGATATCAATCAAAGTGGTTGTACGCATTTCCCGGCCCTTTTTATTCAAATGATAGACCGTGTCAAAAAAATATTCATCATCATAAATAAAGGTATCGACATTATTTAAGATGGGTATTGTGAGCAACTTTCTCATTTGCTGATCATAGGATGTTATAGCTGGCAGATACTTTTTATATTCAGAACGGGGATAGTCAGGATAAAGATAATATAACGAAGCCCCCTTACTTCTCGCATACGCAGCAAAGTCATTCATTATTTGGATATAATGGGTATAGTCATTCGCTTCAATTTTAAACCGTCTTCCTAGAACCTTCGGAGTAGGTTTGTCAAGATGTGAGATAACATCACCATATGAATTAAACGCGTCTCTCCGATAGATTTCCTCCACATACCCGGTGTTAAATTGAGCAGTCATCTGCAGAGCATCGATGAAATGTTTCAGTTTAAGTTTGGCATCAGCAAACGGGTAGGCCCTTTTTTCATATGAATTCAGATAGGCGTAGGCTCCAGGGACCATGTCGACCGTATGGGCAAGAAGATCCATTTCACCCCTCCCCAAATAATACTCAAATGAAAGGATTAAAATATCGCCTTTCCTGATACCCTGCTTAACTCCGTTAAGCATAAACGTCAGGCCATATCCTCCAAGCATGGCCATATTCACAACAGGCAAACCGGTTGAATTCTGAACACGCTTGCTGTCAACACCAAACACCAAATTTGATCCCCCGACGAATACGATACGGGGTGATGCAGTATTTTCGAGTGTAACGGTTTTATCTTTCAGAGCCAAAACAAAATCATTCGGATTCCCGGGCACCTTGTGTTTATAGTAATAATAGATTCCGGCACAGGAAACCACAACGAACATAGTGAGAATGAATATTCGTAAAAAGATCTTTCGCATCAGAACTGAAAATAAATAAATTGACGGCTGGAATCAAAAACACCAAAAAGAATAAAGACCATAATGAAAATATAGTAAATGATATATCTTTTAAATAACGGTTGCTGGCGCACAAGGTCCCTGACATCCCCTTTGCGCTTC
The DNA here is from genome assembly GCA_037128705.1 of Bacteroidota bacterium. Taxonomy (GTDB): domain Bacteria; phylum Bacteroidota; class Bacteroidia; order Bacteroidales; family FEN-979; genus CAIVAT01. Next base: position 33,459 of record JBAXVX010000009.1, read on the forward strand.
AGGCTTTCGATCCATAAAAACAAAGGCAGCAGGATCATGGAAAAGGCAAAGTTCCTGCCCGAATCAAGGGTAATGATGGTTTTAATGGCGGCATGGTTATGCAAAACTTCCCTGATATTGGCAGCAATCCCGGTAAACATGTGTGTACATATATAAAGAGCATCCTGCAGCGTATTGGCCCTGAAAAATACCCATGCCAGCGAAACAAGTGAAAAGGTAACCAGGATCTGCGAAATGCGGAATGCACTTCCCTGTTTGTTAATTCCCAACTTCTTATAAATTCTTGCTTTCGGCCTGCTGGTGAGGAGGGCAACAATCAGGAAGATCCCGTGAAGGCCGCCCCATATGACAAAATTCCAGCTTGATCCGTGCCATAAACCACAAATCAGGAAGGTAATCATGGTGGCATAGATGTATACCGCATAATCGGTTTTAATACCCAGGAAAGATTCCTTTTTAAGTTTTCGGGAGGTGGAATAGGCCAGGGGCAGGTAGAGGTAGTCACGGAACCAGGTTGAAAGCGAGATATGCCAGCGTTGCCAGAATTCAGCAATGGATTTCGACAAATAGGGCCTGTTGAAATTGGTCATCAGTTTGAAACCCATTACTTCAGCCGCCCCGATGGCAATGTCGGTGTATCCTGAAAAGTCGCAATACACCTGGAATGCGAAGAAGACTGTGGCGATGGCAAGGGATATTCCCTCGAAATTTGTCGGGAACTCATATACATTGTTAACAATGATGGCCAACCGGTCTGCAATCACAAGCTTCTTGAAAAGTCCCCATGCCATGAGCTGCAGTCCGCTGCTTACCCTGACCATGTCAAATTTATGGGGTTCATAAAATTGATGCAACAGGTTCTGAGGTCGCTCGATGGGGCCAGCCACCAGCCTGGGGTAGAACATTTCGTACAGAAAGTACATCCCGAATTTACGCTCGGCCTTAAAATTCCCGCGATAGATCTCAATGGCATAACTCATCGCCTGGAAAGTATGAAATGACAAACCTATCGGCAATATATAGGAGAGGAACGGCATCCGGTCCTGGATACCAAAGCCTCCAAGGAGAAAGGAAATATTCTCATTGAGGAAGTTGTAATATTTAAAGAATCCAAGCACGCCGATGTTGGCAACAAGGGTGATTGCCAGGTAAAACTTCTTACGCCCCCCGTTGCTTTTTTCAATGGCGATGCCGGCAAAATAATCGACAACAGAGGTAAAAAGAAGGATCAGGATGTAAACAGGCACGAAGGCCATGTAGAAGTAGCAACTGCTAATCAGCAGTAGGATCCAACTGTATTTATGCCTGATGGAAAAGTATAGCGTGGTAACAATGACAAAGAACAATATAAACTGCAGGGAGTTGAAGAGCATTATCTGTCCTTTTGAGCAAAATTAACCAATTATTGGTAATTCCAAAAAAAAGAAGGCTGCCGTTTGGCAACCTTCTTTTTTTGAGTTAGAACCGAAGATTAGTTGATGAAGATCTTCTTCGTAACTACCTGTCCGTTCATGGTGATCTGGAGAATATAGATTCCGGATACAAATCCACTTACATTAAGTTGGGTTTCCTGACCTGCTACATTCTTTGTCAAAACAGTCTGTCCAAGGACACTTAACAAAGCAACTTTGTCGATCGTTTGATTACCAACCACCTTGAGCATATCGTGTGCCGGGTTCGGGTAAACACTGACAGAAGCGTTTGAAGGATCATCAAATCCAACACCATATTTCGAAATTGCAGCTAAAGAATATTTACCATCGCCAGAAGGATAAACCGGGGCCATCCAGGGATTTGCTCCCTTGATCGGCATCAGGGTATAATAAACTTTCACCTCTTTGTTCAGTTGGGCATCATAACCCTTTAGGATAATAGGATTTCCCGTTTGGTAGCCGATACGATCGGTTAACTCGTGGAACACCGGAATCGCATTTTTATAAGTTCCCGAGCTTGCAACAAGTTTAGTTGCACCCACCAATTGATTGCCGTCGAAGGCTGCAATTTCATCACCAGGATTAAAACCGGTAACATCAAGATAAATGGTATAAATCCAACTTGCAGCATCCCCGTTAATACCGAAATGGGTAGGCATATCATCCACATTAGTTGATGATTCCATTGACTTTAATCCCGAATAAACAAGGCTTATTTTCTGACCTATTCCTGCTGGAATTTGTACCTGATATCCGCTACCGGGATTCAAATTTCCGATATTATTTACCCAAGTTCCTCCCAGGAAACGAATCATATGGCCTAAATCATCTTTGATCCAGGTTGCACTGGTATAGCCGCCACCAACATCCGGAGTGCTGGTAATGCTACGTAAAGCGTACGAAGCATCCATGGCATAGGATTGAACGTATGGTATAAAAACGTTAAGTGGAGTGGCATTTGGGTTAGTAATAATAATTGGAGTTGACGGATTAACCGGATCGCCTGTGAAAACCAAAGTGTGCGGGCCACCAGTCATATTAAAACAATAAGCCTGTTGATTATCCCAGATTATTTTTCCTGGGCCCTGACTAAGTCCAAGACCATGGCCCGTCCATGCAAAAGGAGTAAAATCAATACCGGTGCGATCCTTCACGATTGAAGTATAAGTACCATTGGCAATACCAACTCCGGCATCTCCTAAATACATTAAGTTATCAATATCCATTGCAACTGTAGAAGAAGCTGTGGATCCGCTAAGTTCTTTATTTGTAACATAAGAAGAAACAAAATTTGTCCCCGTATGTAACGAAATTGTCTGAGTTGTCGCCGCAGCAGCATAGAAAAAATTCACATCAGCGACTGAATACAGATCATTCTGCAGTGGAAATGAATACGGTAATGTTGGGTCATATGATGAAGTTGGACTATATGTTTGTGATGAAACTACTTCCATCAACTTGTTGTCGTGTGCACTCCAAGCTTGAAATGAATATTGATGACCCTTAACGTCACCTACGCCATCCGGATTAAGAAAGACGACCATCTCATTCTGGTATGGATTTCCTGAAAAACCTGATGTAAGCACAAACTTACCACAAATTTTATCGCTGGCATTATCATAAACGGCAACCTCATCGCCGATGTTCATATCATAATTACCAAATGTAATTTTTTTAAGATAAATCGTCCACACCTGATTCGGATCTCCAGTTACATCAGCGAATGGTGATCCTGCAGTCAAAGAAAAGTTTTGTCCAGAAGTGCAATTGCCCTTTGTAACAGTGACATTTGTTTTGGTGGCGGTAGTCAATCCTGCAAAAACAGCTTTAACCGTATATGTACCGATAACATTGGGGCAGGTCAAGGTGTAGTTACCATCAACATCTGTTGTAGCATCAGGAACAATCCCCCCGCCAGAAGTAGCAAGAGCAGAAATAGTTGCACCTACGACCACGGTTGCGTCAGCAGATCTGGTAACTTTACCCTTTATTGTGGTAGTAGCTGAGGCGAGAGTGATAGGAAAGGCAGACGAACCAGGGCCAGCTGGCACTACTATTGATCCGCTGTATGGATCATAAAGCCCCGGAGTTATGGGAGTAGCTGTAATGGCATAAGTACCTCCAAGCAATGTGAATGTTACCTGGCCAAGAACATCAGTGGTATCAAGAATATTATTAACAAGTACTTTCACATTGGGAACAGGACTCAAGCCACTATTTGACACAGTAACAACGACCGATCTGGCAGCAGGCCCGGTGAAAGACAAATTAGTTATACTGTAAGGGTTCGCGGTTGGAAAAGTATTGCCCATATAGGGAGTACCACCCCAGGGATTTGAGCGTGTTGCTGTACCCAATGCTTCGACTCCGTTTGATGTATAGCATTTGTAGGTGGATTCGTTGCCTGGAACAAATCCGCGATAAAAGTGTTGTCCGTCATATAAGGTACCATATGCCGTTAATTTTGGTTGATAATATTGGTTTATCGGACCTTCCAGAATTAGCAGTCCAACGCATGTATCACCATCGAAAACACCGATTTCATCACCAGCCTGCAGTGCAGGAGCACCTACACCAAAGTCTGCTGCAAAAATGTACTGATCCCAGTAATAAGCGTTATAATAACTTCCTCCGATAAAACCAAAATGGTTAAAGTCAAGTGTGAGATTCTTCACCTCACCCTCAGCCACTCCGGTAACTGTTTTGGTACGATAAAGGTCTTTCGAAACCTTTAAAGTATAAGTGCCTGAGTTAACCCACATGTAATAATTGCCACTAGCATCAGTCGTAGTAGAATAGGAGTATGAAGGTGATTGAGCGCTTACCATTGCTCCGGCCAACGGACTACCATCAGAGGTTTTTGTAATCTTTCCACTGAGAGATCCGGCAAAGACCTGGGCGGCCAACGAAATGAATGCAAGAGTACAAACGATTGTCAATACTCTTAATTTGTGTACATGATTTTTCATATGATGGTTGTTTAAGTAAATCCGTTTTAAAGTTTTTATAACTTTTTCAGGCGAAGTCTAAACTTTGCCCACTTTTAATATTTTACAAAGATAATATCAAAAATCCAAAAAACAAGGGGATGTGTATAATTTATTAGTAAATGTAGCCAATTTGTTCGTAAGTGTAATTTTTGGATAATTTCTTACGATGAAGGAGGAAATTTTTGATTTAAAATTGTAATGGTTTCGATAGGCTATTTTGGACGGCGATTACTACGGCTGCAAGGCATTGATGAAGTTAACTGCGATGAGCCGGTCGTAAAGGGAGCCCGTTTCATGAAAATACACGTATACCGTATATTCGTTTTCTGTTTCCCAATGGTTTCCTTCGATAAAAGATTCGTCGCCGAAGGTTTTTCCCTTTTCCCTGAGCATATAGATATAATTATAATAACCCTGCTTGAGAAAAAGGTTCAATTCGTAGCCTTTCCGGGCGGCATTGAACTTCATCAGGCTGCGGTCATTGAGTTGCCAGCCGGTGAGTTCCCCTACCACATGGAAGTCGCCCAGGGTGATGGGTGCGGGATAGGGAAGAAAGAGATGAACCCAGGCATAATCCGCCTCCGTCTGACTATTTTGGGCATGCTCTTCGTTTTTAATGTAAAACCGGCCATTGAGATCCTTCTCAAAGGTGTATTGTTTGAAGGTGCGGGGCATATCGTACAGTAAAACCACCTGGTTTGCCGTGTCATAGCTGATCTTTGAAATGCGTTCAGACTGATAGACCAGGCTTTTGATGTCAAATGAACGGAACTGGTTGCCCCCGTTGAAGGAGATCGATTCATCGTAACGGTAATCCAGCTCATCGGTGCGGGCAAAACGAGGCCTGGTGAGCAGGAGGGTATTGTCCCAACGGCCATTCTGCTGCAACACGACCCGGATCTCGCGATCCACATCGCGAACCGTGAAGCCGTTGAGCCTGACCACAAAATCGATCTGCTGGTGCGTGAGGTGGTCCTCATTCCTGGTGCTCTGGACAATCTTTCCGTCGGAAACCACCCCGGTGGATTCGACGACCATGAACCGCACGGTAAACATCACGTTGGCGGGTTCTTCGTCGTAAACTATCAGGAGATAATTCCCCGAGATCTTCGGGCGCATGTTCTCCGTAGGAAAGGATGTATGGAAATGGGTGTATTTTGTTGTGGTATTGTAGGAATATTCAAAGCGATCGATGTTTTCTTCGGTATAACCGTCGATATAATCAGAAACTGAGAGTCCCGAAGAGATTTGCCAGTCAGCCTCGCAATGCAGGATGGTGAATTTAAATCTCCGGATCTCGGCATAAAGATCATCAAAGGAGATGGAGAGCCGCTCTGATGAATTAAGCTGGATGATGGGTGCTGAGAGTTCGAAACCCTCTTTGAATACCTGGATGGTTTTTATGGAGGGATCATAACAGTCGCTGCCAGTGGGAATTCCGACTGCGAAACAGGCGGAGGAGAAGACGGAAGCCAGCAGAAAAAGCGTGACGCGTGACGCGTGACGAGAACGTGACACGTGACGCGTGACGCGTGACAAAAAAAAAGTAACAAAGGAAGAAGTGCGAGGGACGAATGACATTGAAAAATAATTTTCAGGTTTTTCTCCGGAATTCAGCACACAGGATGGCGGCGGCCACAGAGGCATTGAGTGATTCTGCCTTGCCAGATTCCGTACTGCCGAACGAGGGAATAAAAATCTTTTGGGTGATAAACGGGATCAATTCCGGTGAAATCCCCCGGGATTCGTTGCCGATGAGGATGATCCCATACGGGGTAAGCGGGTGTGAAAAGATGGATTCACCCTCGAGGAGGGCGCCATAAACAGGAATGTCGATCTTATATCTTGCGATGTCAATAAAGAGTTTTTTGAGGTCGCGCCGAAACACTGTCACCCGGGCAATGGAGCCCATGGTAGCCTGAACAACCTTCGGATTGTAGATATCAACGCAATTCTGAGAACAGTACACCCCCGAAAGGCCAAACCAATCGGCAATCCGGATGATGGTTCCAAGGTTTCCCGGGTCGCGGATATCGTCGAGGGCCAAAAATAATTTGGGGATTTGAAAATTTGGGGATTTGGAGATTTGAGGATTTGAAAATTCGTCATCCTGAATTGTTACGACGGCAAGGACGGGACTTGGGGTTGAAAGCGATGTTATCCGCTTCATCTCCTGCAGTGTTGTTTCAAAAACCGGGATATTTTTTTTCCCGGTCAGGGGTAAGTTAGCAACAATCCAGTCGGCCGAGGCATAGAGGCCAACGATCGTAAAATCACTATTGAGCAAATCCATCACCAGTTTGTGACCCTCGGCGATGAATTGATCGTACTCCTCACGGTATTTTTTCACCCTGAGGGCGGTGATATGTTTGATCTGGTTTTGTGACAGCATAAAAAAAATCCCGGAATCGTCAGGACCCCGGGATAAAATTACATATTTTCAGGAAATACTACTCGGCAAAAACTTCGAAATTAATTTCAACCTGCACATCCTTGTGCAAATGGATCTTGGCCTTGTAGGTTCCCAGCTCTTTGATATGTTCATGGTCAACATGGATTTTTTTGCGGTCCACATCGAAATCGAACTGTTCTTTCAGCGCCTGGGCGATCTGGATGGCGTTCACCGATCCGAAGATCTTTCCGCTTTCAGCAGCTTTTGCGCCGATCCTTACCGTCAGGTTTTTCAATCCTTCGGAGAGATCTTCGGCTGATTTTCTGATTTTCGATTCTTTGTGCGCTTTTTGTTTCAGGGTTTCGGCCAGAACCTTTTTGTTGGATTCGGTGGCGAGAATGGCGATGCCCTGGGGAATCAGATAATTCCTGGCATAACCGGGCTTAACGTTAACCTTTTCGTTCGTATAGCCCAGGTTAAGGACGTCTTGTTTTAAAATAACTTCCATGGTTCAGCCTCCTTATTTTAATAAGTCTCCAACATAGGGCATCAAGGCAATGTGCCGGGCCCGTTTAACTGCCTGTGCCACTTTCCGCTGGTATTTGGTAGATGTACCTGTAATACGGCGGGGAAGCAGTTTGCCCTGTTCATTGACGAATTTGAGCAAAAAATCAGCGTCTTTATAATCGATGTATTTGATGCCGCTCTTTTTGAAGCGGCAATATTTTTTCTTCTTGGTATCGACCGCGATCGGGGTCAGATACTTTATTTCGCCTTGTTGTTGTGTTGCCATGATCTAACTGATTTTGGTGGTTACTACTCTTTTACTTCCTTCGCAGCCTTCGACTTATTGCGCTTCTTTTCGCTGTAAGCGAGCATGTGCTTGTCAAAAACTACCGTTAAAAAGCGGAGGATCCGCTCATCGCGTTTAAAGGTCACTTCCCATTCGCGGATCAGGGTAGGCTCCGCTTTGAATTCAATCAGGTGGTAAAACCCGGTTGATTTTTTCTGAATGGGATATGCGAGCTTCCGCAACCCCCAATGGTCCTCGTGAACTATCTCAGCACCTTTGCTGACGAGGAATTTCTGATACTTTTCTACCGTTTCCTTCATCTGTTCATCAGACAAAACGGGAGTCATAATGAAAACGGTTTCGTACTGTTTTAACATTTCTCGTTGATTTTAATGAATTTATGATTTTTAAAAAGGACTGCAAAAGTACAAAGAATATTTCACTCTACCAAAAGAAAGGGAATAAAGAAAAAAGGTAACAGGGTAACAGGGTAACAGGGTAACAGGGTGACAGGGTAACAAGGTAACAGGGTAACAAGGTGACAGGGTGACAGGGTAACAAGGTGACAGGGTAACAAGGTGACAGGGTGACAGGGTAACAGGGTGAAAAGTTTCAGGAGAATTTTTCAAGAAGTACCGTTGCATAGGCGGAGAGGCCTTCCTCCCGGCCGATAAAACCGAGATTTTCGCTGGTTTTTGCCTTGATGGAGAGCCGGTCCTCCCCTATTTTCATGACGCCTGCAAGTGACTGAACCATGGCCGGAATGTGGCTGCTGATCTTCGGTCGCTGAAGGACTACCGTAGAATCGATGTTCCCGATGGAAAATCCTTTGGCATGAATCATCTCCATGGTTCTTGAAAGGAGTATTTTGCTGTCAATTCCCTTAAATTCAACGGAGAAGTCGGGGAACTGGGAACCGATATCGGGTAAACCGGCGGCACCCAGGAGGGCATCGATGATGGCGTGGATCAACACATCGGCGTCGGAGTGTCCGACTGATCCTTTGGAATGAGGGACGAGGATCCCTCCCAGCCAAAAATCGCAGTTTTCCTCCAGCCTGTGCGTATCAAAACCAAAACCAATCTTTATCATGGGTATTGAATTACAAACCTGTAACGATCCTCCGGATAAAAAATTTGTGCTCATGTGAAAAGAGCGGCAAACAAGGCAGAAATATTAGTTCGACGTGCTGGTTTCTTTTTCAGCAACCCCTTTCTTGGCATTGTCGAAATTGAACAGCAGGGTGAACTGCAGGGTGTTCTGCAGCGGGTTATTCTGCTGGATCGGAATCAGGTAGGAGAAATCGAGTCCGAACACATTGTACCGGAGACCGGCTCCAAGTGTAAAGAACTGGCGATTGCCCTTGTATTTTGACTCATAAAAGTATCCCGCACGGATCGAAAACAACTTGTTGTACCAGTATTCGGCAGCGACTGCCACATTGATCTCCTGGAGTTCTTCTTTAAAGCCATAGGGGGCATCATAGAATGACTGGAGCATTCCCTTGACAACTGATACATCAGGGTCATAGCCTGCCTGAATTACCTTCTTACCATCGGGTCCGATCGAATCGGTATAATAAACCGGTGGCGTAGGGACCAGCAGTTTTGTGAAATCGACGGAGACGGAGAGCCGGTTATAATCGTCGATGTCCATGGTGAATGACGGGCCCAACCGCAGGGTGGTGGGGATAAAGTCACGAACGATCGAGGAGCTGCTGTACGACATTTTAACACCAATATTTGAAATGTTGAGTCCGAAATCGATGGAGGCATTTGAGATTCCCTTTATCTCCATTTCATGATGATAATAGACTGCGATATCAGCGGCGATGGAGGTTCCAGGCCTTACATCCACCGGGCCATAATTTACAGGGACGAGGTTAGAATAGATGAAACGGCCCGCCACCGCACCAGAAAATTCCTTTGAAAATTTACGGGCATAGGTTGCATCAATGGTCCATTCGTTGGGTTTTACCTCTCCCAGCTCCTGACCAACATCATTCGTAAACATGACGGCTCCCATGGAGAAGAAACGAAGAGAGGCTGCGATGGCCTGTTTATCGCCTATTTTGCCAAATCCGACTACGGAAGCCAGTCCGATGTCGTTGACAAGTCCGCGCAACCAGGGTACATACCCGATTCCAAATCCGAAAGCCTTGTCAATGAAGGCGTATTTTGCAGGATTCCAGTACATGGAATAGGCATCGGGCGAAGAGGAGACCCCTACATCGCCCATGCCACCTGAACGGGCATCCGGAGAAATAGTCAAAAAAGGCACGGCTGTCGAGATCACACGTGATCCGTCTGTTGGCTCCGGGGGAAGCTGAGCAAAGGTCCTGGTAATCATCAGCGCAAAAGCAAACAATAAAATTAATCGAATCTTCATTTTCAAAATTTATAAATATATGATCAACTATGATAAGGCAGCAAAAATAACGCTATTCCGTTTCAGTTATTGTTTCAGTAAGCAATTTGAGGGAACACCTGTCCCATCTATCTCAAAATCACGAGTTTCTGGTTTGTTTCGCTGTATGCCCCATTCCTGCCCTTAAAGATGATTTTGTAGGGATAGATCCCGTTGCTGAGTTTCTTACCGTTTGAATCGGTACCGTCCCACGATAAGGGCGGCAGCACCGACAATAGGAGCGATTCTTCATAGGTGGCGGCAAGGGTGCGGACCATTATCCCGTTCAGGTTATAGATTCGTATCTGGATTTCCATCGAACCACCATAAGATTGTTGTGGCTGAAACAGGAAATTGGTAAAGTCGGTCATGGGGTTTGGTGCATTCACGACATTTTTCACCGTAAGCATCGGATGATCTGAAACATAGAATGAAATCGTTTTTTCCGATGAATTGTCATACATGTCAAACGCTTTCAGCGTCAGGCTATGGGTTCCTGTGGTGAGGGTTGAAAGCGGGAAGGCAATGGTTCCTCGGGTATAGGAATCCAGATCAGGGGTAAAATAATCATTTAAAACCAAAGAACGGGCCCGGTCGTTGTCGAGTACTGCTTCAATTTCGTGGCCGATGCCCAATCCAAGATAGTTGATCCCATTGGTATCGAACAGATCGGCAAGAAGTATGGGCGTGTTCCCGATTTTTCCTCCGGAGATAAAACTCCGTGTATCGAGGTACAGACTGATATCGGGTCCCTGGTTGCCGGGGATGATGGTATTGTCCCTGCCTCCGATGATGATCCGGTCGGAATACCCTGCAGCTTCATTATCATCGCTGTAGGCGTAATAGCTCAGCTTTCCGTTCCCGAACTGGAGAGAGATACTCTTCGGAACAGTAAAGGAGAACTGGAAATCCCCCGACTTCACCGGGAAATCCCCTTTAAAAAGGAGGCTGTTCTGCACCTTAAAATTCTGTGGATGTGAGCCTGATGGTGCCCGATTTCCAAGGGTGGTATTGGTCACCACTTTATCGTATACCTTGCAGTTCACTATTCCGTTAAACCCGGAGATTTTTTGTCCGCCTTCATCTTCGATGATCCCGTTAACGGTTGCGGTAGTCAGTCCTTCGACCGTAGCAGGCTGCTGGTCAACCGGCTGCCCGTTGATCATGGTAGTTCTTACATTATTGGAGGTAAATGCAATGGTCTGGGCCGGGTCGCCCAAAAGCACAAAATTACGGAGGGAGGAGCTGTTGCCGTTGTTATTCTTTGATAACCTGATCAGGTCGCCCATCTTGACATATTCATTGTTTTCATCCCGGTCCATCAGGTGGCGGAAGAAACTGGTATCCAGTTTAATATTCTCCCCGGCAAAGGCAAGCCGTGTGGTGGAGTAAAGAGCAATGGCCCCGCCATCGGGATGGAGGATGACCATTTCGCCGGCGGTAAACCGTTCGGGGTTGTCAAACCGGCTGAATTCACAGGTTGCCGTTACGAACACCGGAAGCTTTTCTGAATTGCGCCATTGCTCAATATCGGCCGTGGTGAGTACCTTTTCAAAGCTCCAGCCGGTTTCTCCGCCATGCCCGGTATAATTCATGATGAGGGTGCCTTTCGCCACGGCGTCGTTCAATGCAGCGTTGGCGTCGGGGAAGCGGCTTCCACCTGGAATTTCCTGTAACTTGTAGGCATCGAAATAGATCTTATTCACATTAAACAGCGGATATTTGGATCCGACAATGGCGGTTACCTCTTCGGCCTGATTCAGGTGCATGTTGTCATTTTCATCATCGGCAACAAAGGTGATCGTGTTGCGCCAATCGGATCGCACCGGGTAATTGCCGGTTGAATAATGTATGATCTTATCAACCATAGTCTGGGCTTCGGTCACGGTAGAGACGGGCAGCCGGCCGATTCCGATGTCGATGACGCCATTGGCTCCCTGCCCTGCATTATCTCCCATGATTCCGAAATAGTCATCGGTTACGTAAGAGGCCATCCCTGTTAATGATTCAACCGACTGGAATGTCGGAATCAGGTTGTTATTCCCGGGCACCCGGTTCTTCGGGTCGTAGGAACCATCACCAAACAAAAGAAGGTATTTCGGCCTGGTCTGCACGGAACCCTTATCGTACAGCAATTTCATATAATCACGAATGGCTGTCGGATCGGGTTGTCCGCAGGAAAATTCATTGAAGACCTGGGTAGAGAGGACCACCTGCGCCGAAATCCCATTGTGTTCACGATGAAAGTTCGCCAGAAACCCGGCCTGTTGTTGAAACATCGGATTGGTCACAATAACCAGTGCAGTGGGTTCCATCGCATGGAGGTTTTGATTCTGCACCTCCCCGGCAAACCGCACCGGATAATAAAAAGAATGGTCAAATGCAATGAATTCACGCAAGGTGTCGGTTTCGCGCTTGAATTTCAGCCGGTCGCCCGTCAATGTCGCAGAAAGTAACCCAATCGAAGAGGGGTTGGTCACATCCCACACTACCACCTGTCCGGTTGCATTTTTCATTTCAAATTCGGTGATTTTTCCCGAGCCAACACTGGTCGCATCCCTGAACTGCATCTGGGGAGCAACCCATACAAGGTTTCGTGAGCAACTCAATTCCAGGTAATTAAGCCAGCCTGTCGCATTGGGAGTCGGCATGTTGTATGTAAGTGTCAGGGTTTGATCCGCTTTGGGAGAGGGAATGGTAGACATTTTGAATTTTGATCGTCCTGCCCGGTTAAGATCAGAGGGTTCGGATGTATCAACTTTTAAAGAATCGATTCTGTCTCCATGCTGTGATATGATGAAATAGCTTATCGCTGTGCATTTTGCAGCAACATTGGTCCGCACTCTGACAGGCAGTGTGCTGTCGATATCGGGGAAGTAGAAGGGGAAATCCCATGAATTTTTTGTAAGGTCAAATACTTCGCCGTACCACTCTTTGCCTGAACGAAGGAGATTCCGCTGATCAAGTTCGTGGAGGAGAAAATCGTCAAAGCGGGATGAGAAATTGGTGGGGGCTCCTGAAGGGGGTTGCAGGGGCTGCACGCGCCGGCCAGGGCCCTGATCGAAATTCAGAAAATAATAGGTCGTGTCGGAATAGAGATTTCTCTGGTGAACAAAAAAACGCGTGATCGGTTCAAAACTCCCCTGGTCGGCACCCTCTCCGTAAAAAAGAATATAATCGGAGGCATCGAATTTACCGTCACCCCCATCGGCAACCTCGATGGCAATCTCCCTGAGATCATCGGTACGCGGGGCCTGATTCACCTCCGGAAGCATCCCGGCTCCATTTCCAAACAGGCGGATGTTATCCGTTGCGAGTGCAGCCGGGTCGATCCCCATGGACTGCAGATCGCTGAAGGTGATCTGGTGAATTCCCGGTTCGGTAATGGCTATTTTATACCAACGGCCGGTTGCAAGAACCGACGCGGTTTTGTGCGGTAATCCTGCCATTAAAGCAACCGGAATCAGGACGACCAGGAGAAGAAATATTTTTTTTCTAACCATTTCACAATTGATTTGCAAAGTTAGCAATTAACGGATAACCACCAACTTCGAAGATAGACGTTTGGCTGTTCCGTCGGGTATCATCAGTTGCAGCTGATACACATACATTCCTGAACTGATTTTCCGGCCATCATCCTGGGTGCCATCCCATTCAATGGATGCAGCGCGGTAACCCTGCGAATAAATTGTTTGCTTTATGGTTTTAATCAAATTCCCGGTAAGGGTGTAGATCCGGATCTCCACTTCGGCAGGCTGATCTACCTGGTTTGTTTCCCATGAAAAGGTTGTTTGATCACGCATTGGATTGGGGTAGTTCATCAGGTGCTGAAGCGCAAATTCGGCAGAAGAGGTAACAATAAAATCCAGCATGGCATCGGAGGAGTTGTTATAGACGTCCCAGACCTTTACGGTAATCTGATGGGGTCCGTCGGACAAAGAACTCAGTGGATAGTTGATTACTCCGCTTTTAAAGGTATTGAGGTCCGATACATAATAATCGTTGAGGATCATGGGTACGGTCGTCTTACCATCGAGTACTGCGGTAATGTCGTGGCCAATGCCATTCCCCACCGTATTCACGCCTGAAGTATCGCTCACATCGGCCAGCAGCACCGGGTTCTGATCGGTGATTCCACCTGAACGGAAGTGGCGGTTGTTGATATAGAGGGATATTTCGGGACCCTGATCATCGACCGGGGCCTGGTAGTTAAATCCGCCTACCTGAACCCCCTCATCATATCCGTTGGCATCGGTTTCGGGACTCCTCGCGTAGTAACTGATCTTTCCTACCCCATATTTATAAGCAATGTCTTTGGGAACAATGAAGGAGAAGGAAAATGAACCGTTGATCACATAGACCTTTCCCTTGTAAACCGGATTTTTGCGCAGGAAGAATTGTACGGGAGGAGCAGAACCCTGGTTGGCCTTGGTCCAAATTTCAGAACTTTTATCAAATACCGTGGGGAAGAGGGTTCCGGAAAAATCGACCGCCCTTTGTCCGGACGCATTCTGAACTTCGCCGGTGATGGTCACCTCTGCCAGGGCTTTCAGTGTGTCGGGAACGGCCATTGAAGTATTCTGGTTGATGGAGGTAGTCGCCACATTGAGGTTCGGATAGGCCATCTGCATCGCCGGGTCGCCCAGTAAAACGAAGGCGTGGATATTCGGCGCACTTGACATGCCTTTCTTTGCAGCAACCAGGAGGTCTCCCAACCTGGCATAGGCCCCGTCAGTTTTTTTGAATACACTGTTGAAGAAGTTAACCAGCAGTGTTTGGTTGGGCCCTGCGTAGGTAAGCCTGGAGGTTGTAAAGAGCGCAACGCCTCCACCCCTGGGATTCAGAAAGACCCATTCTCCGGCTGAAACCCGTTCAGGATCATCAAAGCGGCTGAACTCACACGTTGCTGTTACAAATACGGGCATATTGTTAAAGTTGTTCCAGTTTTTGATATCCGGAACCTCGAGGATCCGTTCGTGTGCCCAACCCACCTCCCCTCCATGACCGATATAATTCATAATCAAAGAACCTTTTTCCACCCGTTTGGTAATTGCATCATTTACTTCGGGATAACGTGCTCCGCCCGGCGTTGAAACGATGGTATAGGCATCAGAATAGATTTTATCAATGTTGTAATTCTTATAGGTATCATCAACACCTTTTGCCAGTTCCTCTGAATATTCGATAAACAAATTTCCTTCGTCCTTATTCCGGTCGTCGGAGACAAAGGTTACCACATTACGCCAGTCGTTCTTCACGGCATCGTCCGGGGAACAATAATGGATCACCTTTTCGACCGATGCTTTTGCCTGGTCGGGTGTATCAACCGGGAGGCGCCCGACGCCGATGTTCAGTGTTCCGCTGGCTCCCTGCCCTTCATTGGGATTGAGCAGTCCGAAATAATCATCGGAGACGAAAGAGGAAATGGGGGAGAGTGATGACTCGGATTCATAGGCCGGAACAAAATTGGTATTGTTCTGGATCCGGTTTTTATAATCATAGGATGCATCTCCGAACAGGAGAAGGTAACGGATACCTCCACCAGGGGCCGATTTATCGTATAACATTTTCACAAAGTCGCGGATAGCGGTTACATCCTGGGCACCCGAGGAAAATTCATTGTAGATTTTCTCCGGAGTGGCAATCATAACTGAAAAATGGCTGTTTTGCCTGTGGAAATTTGCCAGACGTTCGGCCTCCCCTAAAAAGTCAGGATGGCAAACGATGAGGTAATCGGGAACCGCAGCGCCATGGAGATTTTGATTTTCAACCCGGCCGACAAACTCAGGGATGGCAAACGAGCTGCCGTCAAAAGCAAGGAATTCCCGCAGCGTATCGGTAGGCAGACGGAAAATATAACTGTTTCCCGCTTTGGAGGCCTGGATTGCACGGATGTCACCTCCTTCGGAGACATCCCAAATCTGTACATTCTGCCCGTTCCCATTCATCGTGAATTCCGTTACCGTGCCGGGAGAGGCGCTGGCACCAGAACGAAACATCATCTGAGCCCCGTTCATGGTCAGGTGTCTTTTTGCATTGACTTCAAGGTAATTCAGGTAACCAATGGAACTTGAATTCTTGCGGTAATTCAGACTGATATCAACGACCGGGTTGGAGGTAAGGAAAGTGGCAGTTCCTGATCTTTCAACCGCATAATCGCTTTCAAATCCTCCTGAGGTTGATGGCACACTGAGCGACAGCACAACATTTCCCTGAGCCGAGATGGTAAAAGAGCTGCTGCCAACGGTCGACCGGGCTGCAACATCGGTCTTGAGGGTCACCGGGGCGAGCTCATCAATGTTTGCGAAGCTGAAGGAATAATTTCTGACGGTCGTGATATCAAATGTTTGCCCGTCCCACCATTCACGACCCGATTTGATCATGTTAAAATTGTCTTTTTCATAAAAGGCATAATCATCAAAACGATCGGTCACATAGGTTGAAGGCTGGGTGGTCGAGGTCTCAGATCCCACGCGTTTACCAGGGCCCAGATCAAAGTTCAGGAAGTAGTACATCCTGTCGGAATAGACGTTTTTCCGGTGGTGGTAAAGGTGATCAAGCCTGTTATAAACCCATCGGTCGGGTGACTGCCCGTAAAACACCAGGTAATCGCCGGGATCAAAACGGCCATCCTCTTCGCCGAAGACATATATGGAATTTTCCCTGAGGTCGTCGGTACGTTTTGCTGAATTGGCCTCCGGGAGCATCCCACCCCCATTGCCATAAATCCTGAGGTTCCGCGGATCAACGGAGGCTACATCCACTCCGGCCTTTTTAAGATCTTCGTACGAGATCTGGTAAATTCCGTCGGAGCCCACTGCAAACTTAACCCATGTTCCGGAGGCAAGAATGGAGTTCGGTGCGTAGGAAACTGTTGATTTTAAAGCGTGAGGAACCTTACCCCTGACCAAATCATAAGAAACAGAAAAGGATGTCAACCGCTCAATCAGCCCTGTGGAGGGATTCCTGCGCAGGGGAAGCAGGCTGAGTTCAAGGCTGGGTTTTTTCTTTTGCAGGGTGACCAGGCTCACCGGGTCAATGGCAGCGGGAATGTTATCCAGTCCCTGGACATTCAGAAGATCAGCCGCAGGAACCTGCACAAATACCTGGTTTGAAATGAGCACATTGACAACAGAGTCATTTTCAGTCGCCAGTGGAAACAATTTGAGAAATACCGGCAGCAAACCAAACTCCTGTTTCAGAACAGATCCCTGAAATGACATGATCGAAGTCGCAGATGATCCGGGGTTGCTATACACCTGCAGCGGATTCCACGAAATGGTGAAATTACTTTCAAGGTGTGTTCCCTGGGACTTCCCGGAAAAAAACAACCCGCAAGCCAGGAGGAAAACACTGATGACGATAGTAAACCGATTTTTCATAGGATGTGTTCGGGTGCTGTGCTATAACTTAAAGACAACAAAAGGATCAAAAAGGTTGCTGGTATGATAAAATAATTTTCAAAGCCAAAATGTTATTGTCATTTAAACGTTACCTATAGTCAATTATTGTCATTCACGGCCCGCATATTTAATATTATTTTGTAATATTGTAAGCCTTAATTCATCAGGAGAGACCTTGCATTCATGATCAGGCGATTTACGGTTTTTTTATTGTTTTCAATCCCCTTCCTGACTGGTAAAGTTTTTGCCCAGGATCCTGAGTTTTCACAGTTTTATGCCAATCCACTTTACCTGAACCCAGCCCTGGCCGGTGTGACCCTAAATCCGCGTGTCAATGCGAATTACCGTAACCAGTGGCCTGGTATGGGCAAGGCTTTTAATACCTACAATTTCTCCTATGATCAGTATGTCGGTTTTTTGCATGGCGGGCTTGGGGTGGTGTTTACTGCCGACAGGGCAGGCGGTGGGACACTCAATACGACCATGATCAGCCTGATGTATGCATTTAAATTTAACATCACCTCGCGGATGCAGGCCAGTATTGCCATCAAGGGAGGATATTACCAGCGGAGCCTTGATTTTTCGAAGCTGATATTTTCGAACCCGGCAGAACCAATACCCAGCCAGACAAAAGTGAGTGTCCCCGATTTTTCAGCGGGAATATTCCTTTCCTACGATGAATTTATTTACGGAGGATTTGCCATGGAGCATCTGACACAGCCTGACATCGGCTTCTATGCCAACAACACGACCCAGTTGTATATGAAATACACAGGGCACATCGGTTCCGTTATCAGCCTTCGGACAAACGGCAGCGCAGATGAAGACCGTGAATTTTCTATCTCTCCGAATATCCTTTACCAGCAGCAGTATCAGTTTCACCAGCTGAATGTCGGTTTGTACCTGACGATTGATCCCTTCATCGGCGGTTTATGGTTCCGCCATAATTTTGAAAATCCCGACGCCATCATCCCGATGCTTGGATTTCATTACAAGAATCTTCGGGTCGGATACAGTTATGACTATTCTTTAAGCCGTTTGATCAACATTTCAGGCGGTGCCCATGAGGTTTCAGTCTCCTGGCAATTTTCGGTGGCAGAAAAAAGTAGACGAATAAAGGCAATAAAATGCCCGAGATTTTAGTTATATATTCTCAATAGCGATAATTTCGATTTGACGGGTTGTTCTGAAGCTAAGTTAACTCGCATAAATATTTGCTAATTTTGAGGATTTCATGTAGGTTTGCAAAAATTTTCAACAATGAAAATTAACAGGTTATTTCAGTTAAGCGCCCTCGTAGGTGTTGTTCTCATGGTCGGAGCCTGCAAGAAAGAAGCATCCCGCTCCACCGGCTGGGAATATAACAATCCTAAAAATGGCGGATTCGAGATCCGCGGATATACAGCCCAGGAAACCGGGCCGGGATTGGTCTTCATCGAAGGCGGCACCTTTACAATGGGAAATACCCAGGACGATGTCATGTTCGAATGGAATAACAGTCCGCGCAGGGTAACGGTAGCCAGTTTTTATATGGACGAAACAGAGGTACGCAACCTTGATTATCTCGAATACCTTTACTGGCTGAGCCGGGTATACGCAACCGACTATCCGGGCGTTTACCGCAAGGCGCTTCCCGACACCCTGGTTTGGCGCGACAAACTGGCCTACAACGAACCTCTTTTAGAGTATTATTTCCGTCATCCTGCCTACCGCAACTATCCAGTGGTTGGAGTTACGTGGGTTCAGGCCAACGATTACTGTGCCTGGCGTACCGACCGTGTCAATGAAATGATGCTCATCAAACGCGGCATTCTTGCCATGGATCCTGCACAAAAGAACGAAAACAACTTCAATACCGAAGCATACCTGGCCGGACAGTATGAAGGGCTGGTTGACAAGCCGTTACCCGACCTCAATCCCAATGGGACCGGCACCCGCAAGGTGAAAATGGAAGATGGGATCATGCTTCCCAAATACCGTCTGCCGACTGAAGCAGAATGGGAATATGCCGCCCTCGGCCTTGTTGGAAACACGCTCTACGAACGCGTGGTTGAACGTAAAAACTATCCCTGGAATGGCAATTATGTACGTACCAACGAATCAAGATATTACGGCAGTTTCATGGATAACTTCAAGCGTGGCAAGGGTGACTACATGGGCGTTGCCGGCAACCTGAATGACGGGGCCGACATTCCCTCCCCCTGCGGTTCCTATTTCCCGAATGATTACGGACTTTACAACATGGCAGGGAACGTAAGTGAATGGGTTCTTGACGTATACCGTCCGCTGAATTCCTATGAAGTGTCTGATCTCCGTCCGTTCAGGGGCAATGTTTTCAAAACCCCGGTTCGCGATGCTGAAGGCTTCCTGGCAGAAAAAGACAGTCTCGGTCATATCAAATACCGCGATATCACCACCGCCGAAGCCATGAATCGTAAGAACTACCGCCAGGCCGACAACATCAATTACCTTGATGGTGACTTTGCCTCAAATATTGACAATAATTTATGGAAAGAGGTGGGCAAAGATTCGACCGCCACCAACCTGATGTATCAGTATGGGATGAGTTCACTTGTGAGCGACCATGCACGTGTTTACAAAGGCGGGAACTGGAAAGATCAGGCCTATTATATGAGTCCCGGAACAAGACGCTATCTTGATGAAAGCGATGCTTCGGACGCCATTGGTTTCCGCTGTGCCATGACCCGCGTTGGAGGTTCGGTCGGAGGAAAATAGTGAATTGCTAAAAGAATTAAACCCCGTTTCGTCAATGAAGCGGGGTTTTTTATTTATTTTGCCTGATCCTTTGATGATCTTATGGAACCTGCCTTAACATATATATACCGGATTTTTTCAGAACACCCTGTCATTTCGACCGACAGCCGGAAGATCTATCCCGGATCGCTGTTCTTCGCTTTAAGAGGGGAGTCATTTAACGGGAACGAATTTGCCTCCAGGGCCCTCGAGTTGGGCGCTTCTTATGCCATCGTGGATGAGGCTGCATTTGCCCTTCATGACCGTTTCATACTGGTAAAGGATGTTCTTTCAACGCTCCAGGAGCTGGCCCGTCATCACCGGATGCAGATGAACATTCCGGTGATCGCCGTTACGGGTACGAATGGGAAAACCACCACCAAGGAGCTGATACAATCGGTGTTATCGGCCTCCTTCCGGACCCTGGCCACCGAAGGGAACCTGAATAACCACATTGGCGTACCGCTTACCTTGTTAAAAATGACCAGCCAGACCCAGATTGCCGTTATTGAAATGGGAGCCAATCACCGGGGGGAAATTGATTTCCTCTGCCGGATTGCCCAACCCGGTTATGGGATGATCACGAATATCGGGAGAGCCCACCTGGAGGGTTTTGGCGGATTTGCCGGGGTTATCCTTACCAAGACCGAACTTTACCGGTTTCTGAATGAGGATGGCGGACTGGCATTTTTAAATGGGAATGACGCCTTGCTGAAAGAAAATGCAACCGGGTTGAGGCAGGCAACTTACGGGAATCCGCCTGCAGACCTGCAAACTGTCGCGGTCAAGTCCGATCCCATGGTTTCCGTCACCCTCGATTTTAAAAATCAGAAGGGCGTGGTCATTCATTCGAACCTTTACGGAGGATACAATTCAGATAATATATCGGCTGCAGCCTGCATCGGGCAACATTTCGGGGTCCCCACCGATTTGATCAAAGCAGCCATTGAAAATTACCGGCCGACCAACAACCGTTCGCAGGTAATGCAGACGGCGCGTAACCTGCTGATCCTTGATGCGTATAATGCAAATCCCAGCAGCATGGAGGCGGCCCTGATGGCCTTTTCAAAGGCTGACTATCCCGGGAAGACCGTCATTCTCGGCGACATGCTCGAACTTGGGCGGGAATCGGATGAGGAGCACCGGCACATCATTCAAATCCTGAATGGGATGCAGCTGGAAAATGTTTACCTGGTCGGTCCCTGTTTTACCCGAATCAATACCATCCGTGAATTTATCTGTTTTACCGATGCAGCCCTGGCCATGATGTGGTTCCGGCATCACCCGATCGAAAAAGCGACAATCCTGATCAAAGGATCACGAGGAATTAAACTTGAGAAACTCATCGAATCCCTCTGATAATTTATACTATTTTTGTATTACTTTTTCTTAAATGATTAAAGTACAGCATCATGTAATCGGATTAATGTCAGGAACCAGCCTGGATGGGCTGGATCTTGCATTTTGCGAATTTCACCAAAGCGACTGCGGATGGAACTATCGGATCGTTCATGCAGAGACAATTTCTTACAGCAAGGAATGGCGCGATCGATTGTCAAACCTTGAATCGGGGACAGCCTTTGATTTTGCAGCAGCTGATTGTTCCTACGGACATCTTCTCGGGAAGTACACCAGGCAGTTCATCGATTTACATCATCTCCGGCCTGACTTTATTGCCTCACACGGGCACACCATTTTTCACCAGCCACAGAAAATGCTCACGACCCAGATCGGAAACGGGGCGGCCATTGCGGCCGAGACAGGATTTCACGTAGTCAGCGACTTCAGGTCACTTGATGTCGCGCTGGGCGGCCAGGGTGCCCCCCTGGTTCCGATCGGAGACCGGCTATTATTTCCTGATTTTGATTATTGCCTGAACCTGGGCGGTTTTGCCAACATTTCCTATGAAAAGGCTGGCAGCCGGATCGCCTTTGACATCTGCCCTGTGAATATCGTACTCAACAAACTCGCAAACATCCTGGACCTGGGGTACGATCCGGAGGGACAAAATGCCGGTCGGGGAATGATCAATCCGGAAATACTGGGCAAACTCAATTCTTTGTTATTCTATGGGGAACCTCCACCAAAATCCCTTGGGAAAGAGTGGGTTATTCAACATATTTCGCCCTTGCTGGAGGATGAAAAGTGCAGTGTGAACGACCTTCTTGCCACCTATTGTGAACACGTTGCCATTCAGGTTGCATCTTCAGTTCAGGGAGGACAGGAGAAAAAATTACTGATCACCGGGGGGGGTGCTTTTAACAACTTCCTGATCGGGCGGATACAGCATCATACCAACATAAAGATTGTTCTTCCCGATGCCCATACCATCAATTACAAGGAGGCGCTGATCTTTGCATTTCTTGGTGTATTGCGCTGGCGAAATGAGGTCAACTGCCTTTGCAGTGTGACCGGTGCCACCCGGGATTCTTCAGGAGGCTCCATATCGTAGACCTATGAACTATCAGCAAACCATCAAATATCTTTTCACAAAACTCCCCATGTTTCACCGGGTAGGCGCCTCTGCCTATAAGGCGAACCTCGATAACACGGTGGCCCTCTGCAATTTACTGAACAACCCTCAGAATTCTTTCAAATCGATCCATGTGGCCGGAACCAACGGAAAGGGCTCCGTTTCGCATATGCTTGCCTCCATTCTTCAGACTGCAGGCTTCAGAACAGGATTGTACACCTCCCCTCACCTGAAGGATTTCAGGGAACGGATCAGGGTGAACGGAAAGATGATCGAGAGAAGCTATGTTACCCGGTTCATCGGGGACTACCATCAAGAATATGAAAAGATCAACCCATCATTTTTCGAACTCACTGTTGGCATGGCGTTCTCCTATTTCAGGGAACAGAAGGTTGACATCGCCCTTGTTGAAGTCGGGCTGGGCGGAAGGCTTGATTCGACCAACATCATCACCCCGCTCCTGTCGGTCATTACCAATGTGAGTTTCGACCACATGCAGTTCCTGGGCGACACCGTGGAGAAGATCGCTGCGGAGAAGGCGGGGATCATTAAGCCCGGAATCCCGGTTGTGATCGGGGAGACACAGTATGAAACAAAGGATTTGTTTCGTGAGAAGGCCCTCTCCGTCAATTCAGAAATCCTTTTTGCGGATCAGGATTTTTCCGTACGTAACAGTATTCTGCCGGAGGATAAAACGAATACGCGGGAGATGGACATTTACCGTGACAGCCGTCTTTTTCTAAATCGACTCAGGACTCCCCTGACAGGACTTTATCAATTGAAAAACACGGTGACGGTGCTGGGTGCCACCATGAAGCTCAATCAGATGGGAATCGAAATCAGTAAACCCACCATCCGGACCGGAATTAAAAATGTAGTTAAAAACACGGGATTGTCGGGCCGCTGGCAGATCCTGGGCCATACCCCGTTAACCATCTGCGATACAGGTCATAATGAGGGTGGATTGCGGGAGGTGCTGCACCAGATCACCACCACTCCCCATGCGCATCTCCATTTCGTTTTCGGGGTGGTGAACGACAAATACCTCCCTCCCATCCTTGATCTTCTGCCAAAAGATGCCACCTATTATTTTTGCAAACCGAATATTCCCCGGGGCCTGGATGCCAGTGAATTAATGCGGCAGGCAACAGCGGCTGGCCTGACCGGAGCGCGCTATGATTCAGTAAAATCCGCACTGCTTGCAGCCCGGAATTCAGCAGATCTTAAAGATTTGATTTTTATCGGAGGGAGTACTTTCGTGGTTGCGGAACTGATGTAGCCCTTTCATCCGCCTGAAATCAGGTGGAGTACGGTTACATCATCCCCATCGCTGATCATGGCCATTTCATATTCAGCCTTTTTTATCAGGACACCATTTATCTTGATTATAAGCATTTTAAATGTAAAATGCTTATGCGACAACAGGTCATTGACTGAAACCGAATCACCGGGAATTTCTTCCGGGTTATTGTTTAGAATGATTTTCATGGTTTCACGGTTTACGCACAATCTCTGAGAATTGTTTTTGATCTTAAATTTCATTATTTGGTCTCTTCACCCGCAAGCAATAATTCCAGGACCATATTGGCCTGCATATTGGCCACGATGCCTACCCGGGGCGCCAGCGGCGGCAAATCAGGACTGATTTCAGAAATTTCGTCGCCGCAAATAAAGATGTTGTCCAATTTCCGGCACCGGATGGTATTATTCATCCCCCATCCAGCCATTCCCAGGCCGAGCACCACAGGAACCGAAGCCATTTCGGTGATCACCGATTCAAGCAACATCTCTTTCTGGTCAGCAAGGTCGAAGGCCTCCACAATTACATCGCATCCCTTAAAAATCAAAGGAATATCGGGTGAAGTCAACCTGAGATCATGTGCAATTACTTTAACCTCCGGATTAATTCGTGCTATATTTTCAGTCAGTGCCCAAACTTTTTTCCGGCCAATCTGATCACGGAAATAATATTGACGGTTCAGGTTTCCGGGGCTGATCACGTCGAAATCGGCAATGATCAACGTTCCAATGCCGACACGGGCCAATGCGACGGCGCAATTGGAGCCCAGGCCACCGCATCCGGCTATGCCGACTATTTTACTGTTCAGTATTCCGGCTATTTCTTCTGACTTCATGTTTTACAGGCGATGTGATAAATTTTCGAGACAGTCCAGGTTTATTATTTCGGATCAACATTTTTATTTAAATCAACTGCAAAAATAGGAAAATTTGAATTGCCGAATTTACTACTTTTGTGTACTGTTATTTTATTAACAGTAATTGAGGTTTAAAGATGACTTTATTCTGTACAGATCGTTTACTATTTCCATTAATTCCACAGACATGCCTACAAAAAAACTGCTAATCAGGGATTTAACATTGCGTGATGGCCAGCAATCCCTTTTTGCTACCCGGATGACCCAGGAACAGGTCGACCGTGTGTTACCCTATTTCAAAGATGCCCGTTTTTATGCCATGGAGGTGTGGGGAGGGGCTGTTCCCGATTCCATCATGCGGTATCTTTCGGAAAATCCCTGGGTGCGTCTGGAGAAGATCAAAGAGGCGATTGGTGATGTTTCACTTTTGACTGCCCTGTCGAGGGGGCGCAACCTGTTCGGCTACAATCCCTATCCTGAGGAGGTTATTGAAGGATTTAACCGCAGGGCTATACAATCGGGCATCGGGATCATGCGTATTTTCGATGCGCTTAATGATGTTGAAAACATGAAATCGACGATCAAATATGTGAAACAAAATGGCGGTTTTGCAGATTGTGCCATTAGTTTTACTGTTGACCCGAAATTTTCAACCAGGCAAAAATTCCGCTCCTGGATCCATTTCAAAGCGCTTCCGCATGATATTTTCACCATCGATTATTTCGTTGAAAAAGCCCGTCAGCTCGAAGCATTGGGCGCTGATATGATCTCTATCAAGGACATGGCGGGGCTCATAACTCCTTCGCAGACCGGAAAGCTGATCAGGAGGCTTAAAGCTGAGGTTCGTGTTCCCATCGATTTTCATACGCATTGTACGCCCGGTTATGGCCTGGCATCGGTATTATCGGCCATCGTAAACGGGGTGGATGTTGTGGATACCAACATATGGAATTTTGCAGGTGGTCCGGCTGCACCGGCCTATGAGCTGATCCATATCTTTTGTGAAAAAATGGGAATAGAAACCGGAGTAAATCCTGAAGCGGTCGTTGCCATCAACAAAGAGTTAAAGATCATCCGGGAGGAGCTGGCTGAATTTGATACCTGCAAGGTGTTGCCGGTTGAATTTGATTTCACAAAGGATAAATTGCCAAAGGAGATCAACAAGCTGTTTATCAAAGCCATTTATATGGCCAAACACGATCGTGAAGAGGAGCTGCTGGATGCCTGTCTCGCCATTGATAAGCATTTCAATTTTCCCGAACCGGATGATGCCGTAAAAAAGGCTGAGATCCCGGGGGGAATGTACACCAACATGCATGCGCAGCTCAAACAGCTTAAGCTGGATCATTTACTGCCCCGCGTACTCGAACTTGTTCCCCTGGTTCGCATCAAGTCAGGCTGTCCGCCACTGGTCACCCCGACCAGCCAGATCGTTGGGGTGCAGGCGGTGAACTGCGTGATCGACGAAAACAAGGAGCTTCCCTACTTTACAACCAAATCGATCCAGTTTGTGAATCTTGTCAAAGGAATTTACGGGAGGACGCCTATCCCGGTTGATCCCGATTTCAGGGAACAACTTACCGGGGTAAGGGAGGAGACCCCCTATGATACCAAAAACTACAAACGGCAGGAAAATACGGTCTTTGAGGAATATGGCGACATGAAACTCGCTGAGAATGAAAAGGATGAACTCCTGCTTGAATTATTTCCGACAGTCGCCCGGGACTTCCTTCAGAAGTGTGTGGAGGAAAAGTATACTGAGAATATTCATCACATTGAAGAGGAAAAAAGGCGTAAGTCGCGGGAAGCACGCGAAGCCTACGAAAAATTAAGTCCGCAGGAAAAAAAGGACCGGCTGCTTCAGGGGCTTTATACCTGGCATGAAGTTTCACAGCCGGAAGAGGAGGATCTTGGGAGATCGTAAACGTGACACGTGACACGTGACGGAAGAAAATATCGATTTTGGAGGTCGATATGCAGCGTTAAACCTATCGAACTTTTTGATTGATGGGTATTTACAAATTATTTTTTGTTAAATTTGCTTCGTTAAGCGTTTCACAAAACAAACCCTACGGATATGACATTCGACGATTTTAAATCAAGTCACAAACTGCTTGCACAATACAAGTATACCTGGGCCCCGATTGACAAAGGCTATAATAACCGCTCCATTTACATCAATGTCGGCGATCTTACGATAAAAGAGAAACCGGTGACGCAACAGATGAAAGAGAAATTCATCGGCGGAAAAGGTTTTGACCTACGATTGCTGTGGGATGCCACCAGGCCTGAAACACGATGGAGCGATCCTGAAAACGAGATTGTTATTTCGGGAGGGCCCTGTTGCGGTATCACCCAGTATTCCGGAAGCGGAAAGGCCATTTGCTGTGCCATCAGTCCGCAAACCGATATCGTGGTGGATTCGAATGTAGGTGGTTTTTTTGGTCCTTTTCTTAAATTCTGTGGATTTGATGCATTGGAACTGCAGGGAAAATCGGACACAGAGGTTCTTGTGGTTTTTGAAGAAGCACGTGAAGTCATTGAGATATACGAAGCCGCTGACCTGCCTTCCGACAGTCATGTTCTTGCAGAAGAGCTGCATGACATGATGGCTGTTCCCGGAAATGAAAAGGACAAATACAATGTTTCGGTTGTTTCGGCCGGCACGGCTGCTGAACATTCGCTGATCGGGATGCTGAACTTCAGCTTCTACGATATCAAACGTAAGAAGATCCGCCTGAAACAGGCTGGCCGCGGTGGGATCGGGACTGTTTTACGGGATAAAAAGATCAAGGCCATCGTTGCGCATGTGAAAACCATCGGCGGCAACCGGAATAATGTGGTTGACATGGAAGCCATCCAGGAGCGTGGCCGCACCTTTAACAAGGAGATGCGTGAACTCGATGACAAGCAGTGCGAAATGCGATCAAAGGGGACGGCTCACCTCACCCTCGTGATGAACGACTATGACCTCCTGCCGGTGAACAACTTCAAGTATGGGAGCCACCCTGATGCCGTTAAGATCAGCGGGGATGTATGGAAGTCATTTTTTACCCAGAATGTTCCCGACGGCTGCTGGGTGGGATGCAACATGGCCTGTGCAAAAGGGGTCGATAATTACGAGCTCCGCTCAGGACCTTACAAGGGAGATAAAGTGATTGTTGACGGGCCTGAATATGAGACGACCTCATCTCTCGGATCCATTGCAGGGATATTCAACCCCGATTTCACCATCGAAGCCAATTTCTATTGCGACACCTATGGCATTTGCACCATCAGCTGGGGCAGCATTCTCGGCTTTGTGATGGAATGTTATGAAAATGGCATTCTGGACCTGGAGCGCACCGGCGGACTGAAGCTTAACTTCGGGAACGCCGATACCGCCATGGAGCTGCTGCACCAACTATCCCGCGGAGAAGGATTCGGCTTAACGGCCGGCCTTGGCGTTCACAAGATGAAAGCGTTGTTTGCAAAGAACGGCTGGGGTGATGCCGGTTTCATGCAGGATATCGGCATGGAAAACAAGGGCCTTGAATATTCTCAGTATGTCTCCAAGGAGTCACTGGCCCAGCAAGGCGGTTATGCCATGACCAACAAGGGGCCGCAGCATGATGAAGCCTGGCTGATCTTCATGGATATGGTCAATAACCAGATACCCACATTTGAAAAGAAGGCTGAGGCACTGCATTATTTTCCGATGTTCCGGACATGGTTTGGTCTCGCCGGATTCTGCAAATTGCCATGGAATGATGTGGAACCTGAAGACAATGCCCAGACAGCTGAACCTGCCAAGGTTCCCAAGCATGTTGACAACTATGTCACGATCTTTAATGCAGTGACCGGGTCGAAGATTGACAAGCAGGAGATCATTCACATGTCGGAGCGGGTTTATAACTTCCAGCGTATTTTCAATATCCGCCAGGGCAAGGGATTGCGCCTTCATGATGCCCAGCCTTACCGTGCCTGTGGTCCTGTTACCAGGGAGGAATACGAATCACGCGCTGAACGGTATGACAAACAACTCCTTGAACAGGTTCATTTCGATCCTTCCGGAAAATCAACTGAAGAAAAGATGAAAGCCCTCCGTGCTTACCGTGAAAACCGCTACGAGCAACTGCTGGATGCGGTTTATGAACGCCGGGGCTGGACCAAAAACGGGGTGCCTAAGATCGAACATCTCAAAAAGCTCGGGATGGATCTGCCTGAATTGTTAGCGGTAGTTACACCACTTCAGTAGGAAAACTTTCTATTTTTTCAAGAACAGGATCTTGATACAAAAGGTCTGGTCTGGTTGAATTTTACTAATTTAGCTATTCCAAATTCTTTCATCATGAACACTATCATTGCCGACAAATCCCTCGTTTCATTTTGTGGCCTTTATTGCGGTGCCTGTAAAAAGTATCTGTCGGGTTCATGTCCCGGATGCCACGAAAACCAGAAAGCTTCCTGGTGTAAAATCCGATCCTGCAATATGGAACATGGTTACGCCAGTTGTGCTGATTGCAAGGATTACAGTGATCCGATGGCCTGTAAAAAATTCAATAATTTCATGTCGAAGATCTTTGCTGTTATTTTTAAATCTGACCGTGCGGCAGGAATTGCAAAGATCAGAGAATCCGGCTATGAGGAATTTGCCACATTTATGGCCACACACCAACTTCAGTCAATTAAAAGGAACTGAGTATTAGCTGGATTCAAACCGAAATTTAAAATCAATTTAATTTATCCAACCAGCACATGATTCAAAATCAATGGTATGTCATTCTTGCCACAAAGGAGGTTAAGAAAAATAAGGTTCTTGGTGTAAAACGTTTAGGCGAAAACCTGGTCGTATGGCGCGACAATCAGGGACAACCCGGTGTGGCGCGGGATAAATGCCCTCACCGCGGGATTAAACTCAGCCTCGGGAAGATCAAGGACGATCATCTTCAGTGCCCATTCCATGGATTTGAATACGATCGCACAGGAAAATGCCTGCTCATTCCTGCCAACGGAAAAAATGCAAAGGTGCCGGATCATATCCGGGCAGCGGCATACCCTGTTTCAGAGCAAAACGGATTTATCTACATCTGGTATACCGAGGATCCTGCAGCTACAAATCCTTCAGACCTCCCCAATTTACCCCCCGTACCCTGGTTCAGGGATCTTGGGCCCGACCTGGTCTGGAAGGGATTCACCAATCACTGGAAAGCACATTATTCGCGGGGTATAGAAAATCAGCTCGATGTGGTTCACGTTCCGTTCATCCATCACAACACCATTGGCAGAGGGATCGGGCCTGTGGTTAACGGGCCTTACACCGAGGTCCAGGACAACAGCATCTCCTTCTGGCCATCCAACGAACAGGATAGCGGGCAAACACCGGTGTCGCCGGCAAAGATGACCAAGCCGGAAAAGAGTTCCACGTATCTGACCTTTATTTTTCCGAACCTTTGGCAGAATCACATCATGGACTCCATGCGGATTATTGTGGCATTCGTTCCCGTTGATGAAAACAATACCATCTTTTACCTGCGCACCTACCAGAAAATGGTAAAGGTTCCGGTGCTGAAGGAGCTCTTTTTTGCCGTTACCAAAATTTTCAACCTCATCGTCTTGAACCAGGACAGGCGGGTTGTTGAAACTCACCAGCCGCAGCCATCGCAGTTAAAAATGGGTGAAAATCTTATTGCAGGAGATTACCCGGTCATTCTTTACCGCAAGAGAAGGGACGAATTGAAAAACGTGACACGTGACACGTGACGCGTGACGCGTGACGAAAAAATTCGTCATTCTTCATTCCTTTAATGGCATTTGTCTTCCTTCATGTATGGATAGGTAAACTCGGTGGGCGGGATCAGTGTCTCCTTGATCGTCCGGGGATTGGTCCAGCGCAACAGGTTCAGATGACTTCCTGATTTGTCGTTGGTTCCCGATCCGCGGGCGCCACCGAAAGGCTGCTGGCCAACCACCGCCCCAGAAGGTTTATCGTTGAAATAGAAATTCCCGGCAGCATAGCGGAGGATACGGCAGGCCTTGTTGATGGCCTCCCGGTCCTTTGAAAATACCGAACCGGTAAGTCCGTATGGGGAGGTCTGGTCGCAGATCTCAAGTGTCTCTTCGAAATCCTTATCCTTGTAAACATAAATGGTCATAACCGGACCAAAGATCTCCTCCTCCATCGTCTTGAAGTGGGGGTTTGTGGTTTTTATGACCGTGGGCTGAACAAAATAGCCCGTGGTTTTATCCCCGGTTCCGCCAAATATCACCTCTGCATCAGATGATTTTCTTGCAAATTCAATATAACCCATGATATTATCGAAGCTGGCTTCATCGATCACGGCATTCATAAAATGGCTGAAATCGCGCACATCGCCTACCGTGATCCGATCAATCATGCTGCCAATCCGGGATTTCACCTCCGGCCAGAGTGATTCAGGAATGTAGGCCCGTGATGCGGCTGAACATTTCTGGCCCTGGTATTCAAAGGCGCCGCGCACGATGGCAACAGAAACCTCCTGGGGATCGGATGACGGATGGACAAAAATGAAATCCTTACCCCCGGTTTCCCCGACAATCCGCGGGTAGGAACGATAATTGGCCATATTCTGGGCGGCCGACAACCAGAGATTGTTGAAGGTGTTGTTGGAACCGGTGAAATGTATTCCGGTGAGGTCTCTGTGCGACATCACGCTTCTCCCGATCAGACTTCCTTTTCCGGGGATGAAATTGATAACTCCGTCGGGAAGTCCTGCCTCCTTGTAAACCTGCATCAGAAAATAGTTCGACAGCAGGGAGGTGGTTGCAGGTTTCCACACCGTCGTATTGCCCATGAGGGCCGGCGCCATGTTGAGGTTGGAGGCAATGGCCGTGAAGTTAAAGGGGGAGACGGTAAACACAAACCCTTCGAGCGCACGGTACTCGATCCGGTTGATGATCCCAGGTTGGGAATGGGGCTGTTCTTTGTAAATTTCGGTGATGAACCATGCGTTAAAATTCAGGAAGTCGATCGTTTCACAGGCAGCATCGATCTCGGCCTGGTAAGCGCTTTTCCCCTGCCCCAGCATCGTGGCGGCATTGATGAGGAACCGGTATTTTTTCGAGATCAGCTCAGCCGCTTTCAGCGTGATGGAGACCCGGTCGACCCAGGGAAATGATTCCCATTCCCTGTGGGCCTTCAGCGCTGCGTCGATGGCCATGCGGACCTCAGCCTCACCAGCCATATGGTAGGTAGCCAGAACATGATGGTGGTCGTGCGGCATCACTACTTTGCCTGTCGTCCCGGTACGGATCTCCTTTCCGCCAATGATCAGCGGGATATCCTGGATCTCTGAACTCAGCCTGTCAAGCTCGGCATTCAATGTTTTTCTCTCTTTACACCCCGGGGCATAACTCAGGGTATGCTCATTCTGAGGACGTTCAATGTTGAAAAGTGCGTTATTCATCTGATATAAGATTTATTGACAAAATTAACCATTTTATCGATATGTCATTCTGTGCATATCGCATGATGTTTCTCTTTTGCAAAGATACAATATTATTTAGATTAATTCTAAATATGAAAGGTGACGGCATTGTGTTCTTCACGAGGGTGATATATTCCAAATTGACCTATCTTTGCTCTTTAAAAATCAGATCATGGCAAACGTTCTTAAGAAAACCAACTTCTCCTTTCCGGGGCAAAAGAGCCTCTACACCGGAAAAGTCCGCGATGTTTACAATATCAATGATGAATTTCTTGTGATGATCGCGAGTGACCGCATCTCAGCCTTCGATGTTGTTTTACCCAAAGGAATTCCATACAAAGGTCAGGTACTGAACCAGATCGCCTCCAAATTTCTGGATGCGACCACCGATATATGTCCCAACTGGAAAATTGCCTCTCCTGATCCCAATGT
Organism: Bacteroidota bacterium; assembly: GCA_037128705.1. GTDB lineage: Bacteria > Bacteroidota > Bacteroidia > Bacteroidales > FEN-979 > CAIVAT01. Next base: position 66,136 of record JBAXVX010000009.1, read on the forward strand.
AACCATCGGTCGCTTTTGTAAAATTTACCCGGTTGAAATGATCATCCGGGGTTATCTCACAGGCAGTTCATGGCGTTCATATCAAAAAGGGGCCAGGGTCATCTGCGGGGTTCCGATTCCTGACGGGATGAAGGAACATCAGCGCTTTCCTCATCCGATCATCACGCCCACCACGAAGGCAGCGGCAGGGCATGATGAAGACATCACCGAAGACGAAATCCTTGCCCAGGGGGTGATCCCAAAGGAGGAGTATGAGCTGATCAAAAAATACACCTACGCCACCTTCAAACGCGGCACTGAGATGGCCGCTCAAAAAGGGCTGATCCTTGTTGACACCAAATATGAGTTTGGAAAGGGAAATGATGGCAAGGTCTATCTCTGCGATGAGATACACACCCCCGATTCATCCCGTTATTTCTATCTTGAAGGCTATGAAGAGCGCCAGGTGAACGGAGAGCAGCAACGCCAGCTTTCAAAGGAATTCGTCCGCGAATGGCTGATGGCCAATGGATTTATGGGAAGAGAGGGCCAGCAGGTTCCCGAAATGACTGATGCCTGGACCAGGGAGATTTCGGACCGGTACATTGAATTGTACGAGGGAATCACCGGCGAAAAATTTAATCGCGCCGACACCGACCAGATCCTGGTACGCATTGAATCCAATGTCAACTCCTGGCTCGCTTCAAACTTATCAAAATAGCAAGATCATTGTCATCCGTAATTCGTAATTCCACTTGATTCCCTTCTCCCCACCCCGCATGGATCAGCGTATCGTCGACGAAGTCGTCGACACGCTTTATTCCGGGTGGATCACCACCGGCCCGAAAACAAAAAAATTCGAGAAGCTGTTATCCGAATATGGCGGTCAGAAGGTAACCCTTTGTGTCAGTTCAGCTTCTGCCGGACTTGAGCTTATGCTCCGGTGGTTCGGCGTGAAAGAAGGTGATGAGGTGATCGTCCCGGCTTATACCTATTCGGCTACGGCCAACGTTGTGGTGCATTGCGGCGCCAAAGTGGTATTCGTGGACGTTGGCGCAGATTTTAACATTTCCCTTGAAGCGATTGAAAAGGCCATCACCCCGCAAACCAAAGTGATCATGCCGGTGGATATAGCAGGATGGCCCTGCGATTATAATGAGATCAACGCTTTAGTTCAGAGAGCCGATATTCTCGGACTTTTCCAGCCGGCTTCAAAGGAACAGCATCTTCTAAACCGGATCCTTGTGCTTTCTGACGCCGCCCATTCGATTGGAGGGCAATATCGGGGAAAACGGGTCGGCAATCTCACAGATGTCACGGTATATTCCTTCCACGCCGTTAAAAACCTCACCACGGCCGAGGGGGGCGCGGTATGCCTGAATCTGCCGGAACCCTTTGATCATACCGCCATCTACCGCGACCTGAATGCCAAGTCACTGCATGGACAAACCAAGGATGCCCTGGCAAAAACCCAGATCGGAGGCTGGCGCTATGACATCATTGAACCCGGTTACAAATTCAACATGACCGATATCCAGGCCTCCATTGGATTGGTTGAACTGTCGAGGTACGAGGATGACATGCTGGTGAGGCGCAGACAGATTTTCGACCGGTATTCCGCAGCCTTTTCCCGGCATGCCTGGGCACAGGTTCCCCAATATGAATCGTACGACAAAAAATCATCGTTTCACGTTTTTTTATTGCGTATCAAAGGTGTGACCGAAACGCAGCGTGACCAGATCATCCGCGAGATCTTCTCGAGGGAAGTGGCGGTAAATGTTCACTTCGTTCCCCTTCCGATGATGACCTATTACCACAACCAGGGACACGAGATCAAGGATTACCCTGTTGCATATGATAATTTTTCAAGGGAGATCAGTTTGCCCGTTTATTATGACCTTACCGATGAGATGGCCGATACGGTGGTGGCAGCGGTTGTGGAGTCGGTGAAGAGCGTGATCGGGGAATGATGAATGACAAAAAAACGTGACACGTGACGCGTGACGCGTGACGAATGACGAATGACGAATGACGAGTGACGAATTACGAATTACGAATGATCCGCTTTTTCGATATACTTATTTCTTTTGCCGGGCTGATTGTCCTCTTGCCCTTGTTTATAGTTATCGGGCTGGTTATTGCGATTGATTCGAGGGGTGGCGTATTCTTTTGCCAGACGAGGGTTGGGAAAAACGGAAGAGATTTCAGGCTGGTCAAATTCCGGACGATGACTGCCGGTGCGGAAAAGCTGGGAGGGCTCACCGTCGGAACCCGCGACAACCGTGTGACTGGTGTCGGATATTGTCTCCGGAAATTCAAATTTGATGAATTGCCCCAACTGCTCAACGTATTGGCGGGGGATATGAGCCTGGTTGGCCCGCGGCCTGAAATCCGCATGTATGTTGACAGGTATACCCCCGAACAGCGCATTGTCCTGACGGTCAAACCAGGGATCACCGATTATGCATCCATCGAATTCATGGATGAAAATGAATTGCTCGGACGATCCGCTGATCCTGAAAAGAGCTATATCGAAGAGGTGATGCCTGCGAAAATCAAGTACAATTTACGGTACATTGAGAACCAGAGCCTGCGGGAGTATTTCAGGATCCTGGCGCTAACCTTTAAAGGACTGTTTAAAAAACGTGACACGTGACGCGTGACGCGTGACGGAAAAAACGTGACACGTGACGCGTGACGCGTGACGGAAAAAAACGTGACACGTGACGCGTGACGGAAAAAAACGTGACACGTGACGCGTGACGCGTGACAAATTTATTTTACTACTGTAAATTTCCTGGATGTTTGGAATGTTCCTGACTGCAGCACGCAGATATAAAGTCCAGGGGCCAGGCCATGAAAGTTGCGCCTGATTTTCATGATTTCATCTCCGGAGGATTGGCCTGCCATGGTATCTTTCAAATTCCCAAAGGAATCAAAAATGCTGAGGGTGTAGGATACCGGATGATCGTTGGCTGCCAGACTGAACCATGCAAAATCAACAGCCGGATTTGGGTAAATCTGCAATAAAACAGGCTGACCCGGTGTTTCGGGTTCGTCAATGGCATTCGGATAGATCATCGGGCTGCCTGCCTCCACCCATGCAGTATAGATCAGGCTGGCCAACGCATTTGAGGCATGGCTCATCAATTTCACAGTAAAACCTCCGGTCTTTGTCCAAAGCGTCTGATAATAGGTCTCGGAACCTGTACCTCCGGCAATGGCTTTGGCGTAGGTATCGGCCAGCAATAAACTGTCGATGTACCGATAGTCGTCATACAGGTAATCGAAAATATATTTCCGAACATCCGGAACAAGCTGCGCTGAATCAGCGGGATAGGTAATCTGGGCTTCATACCGGGAGATCAGGGAGGATTCGTACCTGGAGTGAATCCCGGTTTGCCCTGTCATCTGCCCGTTGTAATTGTTGGTAATATGCAGAGGCATATGGCCATCCCCGATATAATGGCCGAGGTCTGCGGCAAAAAGCATCGACCTGTTCCAGTCGCTCCGCTGAAAGCAGCTTTTAAGTGAATCATAAGTAATCAGGGTGGCCCAGGGAAGTACCCCCTCCCCGATCACAAAATTATATCCGTGTAAATCAACCAGCGAATCATAATCCATCGAAATCCGGCCAGTCTGTATGAATTCAGTATAACTGTCAATATCAATGTAATGGCGGGGAGACTCATCGGGATCCTGGCTCTTACGATTATCGGCATCGGAGGCATGGGTCATGATAAAATTTGTCCATACGGGTTGCAGAAATGACATCCTGGCCGGCAGGCAGGCGGCAAAATTCTGGCTGATTTTCTTATGTCCCTTCGACCCCCAGGAAGAAAGCAACAGGCAAAGCATGATAAGAAAAGCGGGGTAGAAGAGTTTTTTCATTCAAAGGCATTTAAGAGGTTTTGTAATTCTTCAATTTTGTCCAGGTATCCATATTGATTGTACGAAGATATCAGGCTGTTGATCAGCCGTCGGATAATGTCGGGGTTGGTGCATGGAGAAAAAAAGGATTTCTCCGGTTTGAATTTCATCTCCCGGATAAACAATTCAATTTCACGCCGTGTGAAAACCGCACCCTTGTTAAAGGGATTGATATAGAACAAAACATCATCTTCACCCGGGTTGCTGATCCCTGGTTCCATCAGATAGGCAAGGATGAAATGTTGCGGCAGGTTAACCCCGTATACCGGCATCCCGAGTTTCTGCGCCAGGATAATGAAGAGGATTCCCAGCGACAACGGACTTCCCTTGTGGGTTTCCAGGAAGGTGTTCACGTATGAATTCTGGGGCGCATTCATGTCGCTTTTATTTCCGTCAAAATGATGCTGGTCGAACAGCACATGGTTAATCACCTTGACGTTTTCAAGCGCCGTAAGGTTTTCATGCAGTTCAATCCATACATCCATCTTTAATTGTTCAACCGTGATCCTGATCTCCTCTTCATTCAGTGCCGGATATTGTGTTTGGGTAACGAGGATAAATCCCTTCAGAAGGTCGTCGGAACCGAGGTTAAGCCAGTTTACAAAATCAACGTAAAGATTTTCCTGGTTCAGTTTCCTGATGATCTCCTGGATGCGTTCCTGAACAAGGCTGTCGAAGGTATTCTCCAGCGCCTTCTCCAGCGGAGCCAGTGCATCCGGTCCGATGGAAAAAATCTGATTCCGGATCAGGCCGAAAGCAATTTCATCCGGTTCATCCAGCAACTTGATCAATGCAGGTATGTTAGATGTTTCTGGCAATGTTCTGGAGTGTAGGTTAGAGGATGATGCGAATAATGAATGCTTCCGTTATGTCGTTAATTTATTGAGTACAAGTGTGATCAGCTCCATCACGATTTTTTTATGATCCTGATTGTAATCACCGGTAGCCCTGTTGGCAATCAGGGTGCAGATGGTGACCATTTCGTGCCCCATAAGTGCGCCAAGTCCATACAATGCCGAGGTTTCCATCTCAAAGTTCACAATGCGGTGCCCTTCATACCTGAAACTTTGCAGCTTTTTTATCATGTCGGGGTCGGCGAGCGGCAGCCTGAGAAAACGTCCCTGGGGGCCATAAAACCCGGGTGCAGTAGCTGTGATACCTGCCACAGAATAGGGTCTGAAAAGATCGATCAGCCTGTCGGAACCCTTGATAAAATAGGGTCTCGAAAGATCCCTGGGCCACGAAGCATGGGCGGCAAAGGCGGCGGTCATCTCCTGGTCAATGATTCCCGAGGCTCCTTTGTAAAAATGGAGCAGGTTATCCAACCCCAGGGCGTAGGTGGATAAACCAAAGGTGTTGACAGGCACATCGGCCTGAATGGAGCCGGAGGTACCGATTCGAACGATGCTCAGCGAACGCAGCGCCGGTTTCTGCGTCCTGGTTTGCAGATCGAAATTGGCCAGAGCATCGAGTTCATGCATGACGATATCGCAGTTGTCGGTTCCAATACCTGTTGACAATGCGGTGATCCGCTTCCCGTTGTAATAACCGGTGTGGGATATAAATTCACGGTTGGAGGCACGGTGGTCGATCGCTGTAAAATGGTCTGAAATTTCATGAACCCGCTGAGGATCTCCGACAACAATCACAGTATCAGCGAGGTCTTCAGGCCTCATGCAAATATGGTAAACACTTCCGTCAGGATTTATGATCAGGTCAGGTTCTGCGAGTGAGGGCATGGTTCAATTTTTTACAAAAGTACTAAATAACCCGATCACCGGCCCTGATCCATTACATCAAAATCATTCATCTCCTCCGCTTATTTTCATTAACTTTACACCATGGATATTTGGATCATCATCCGCAGGGATAAAGACATTACCTGAAATCAATACTGCAAGGGTGACTGATAAACAATTCAGAATTGGTTAAATGAAAATCCTGCTTATCGAAGATGAAAAAGAACTTTCACGTTCTATTTCGGAATATCTGCAGAAAGAGAATTACCGCTGCCAGGCCGTCTATAAATACGAGGATGCCATAGAAAAAATCAACCTCTACCAGTATGATTGTATCATCGTCGACATCAACCTGCCGGATGGAAGCGGACTGAATGTGATCCGGTCACTGAAGAAAAACAAATCGGAAGCAGGCATCATCGTGATATCAGCAAAAAATTCACTGGATGATAAAGTGACGGGCCTTGAAATCGGGGCCGATGACTACCTGACCAAACCATTTCATTTGCCCGAACTCAATGCACGCATCAAATCCATCATCCGCCGGCGTAGTTTTGGCGGGGAAAACGAAATCGCATTTAATGAAATATTGATCCTCCCTGAGAAGATGGAGGTTACGGTAAACAGACATCCCCTGGTATTGACAAAAAAAGAGTATGACCTGCTGATCTTTTTTATTTCGAACAAAGACCGGCTGCTGACCAAGGAGGCCATCGCGGAGCACCTCTGGGGTGATGACATGGATATGGCCGATTCATTCGATTTCATCTATACCCATATTAAAAATCTCCGGAAGAAGATCATCGAAAAAGAGGGAGAGGATTATATTCAAACCATCTATGGCATGGGATATAAATTTTCGGCCGTTGCCGTTTAAATGATGAACCAGTGAAACTTTTAACCAAAACATCAGGTGCCTATATTCTGGTTTCGGTGACCGTTTTTATCATCGCGGGATTTATTTTTTTTCATCTCCTGCATAAAATATTTTATAATCAGATCGATGAACGGCTGATTGAAGAGAAAATGCTGATCGAACAAACCATCAGTGAGTCCGACACGGTGCCTGATTTCCATTCGGTATTCGGCCATCTGATCAATATCACCCTCCTGAAAAGTCCGAAAAAAAAGTTCGAATCCATTACCGATACACTGATGTACGATCGCGAACAGGGTCAGTTCGGACAATTCCGGCACCTCTTTGTTCAAAATAAATCGCTCCTGAATCAAGGTTATACGATTAACATTTACAAGTCTTTGCGCGAATCGGAGAATCTGATCGCGGAGATCCTGATCTCGGTAACCCTGATTTTCATCACCCTGCTGTTCCTTCTGGTACTGGTAAATTACTTTATTGCCCGGCGTGTCTGGATCCCCTTCTACAGGATCCTCAGCAACCTGAACCAGTATGACATCAACCAGGAGCATCCGCTTCAGCTGACACAAACCGACATCCATGAATTCATCCTCCTGAACAAGGCTCTTGAAAAGATGTCAGGTAAAATCAGACAGGATTTTCTAAACCTGAAGGAATTCAATGAAATTGCAGCCCATGAATTGCAGACACCCCTGGCCATTATCAAATTAAAACTCGAGTTGCTTATCCAGAAGGAGAACCTGGATGAACATCAGCTCCAGCTGATAAGTTCTGTTTTTGAAGCCACGACGCGGATGTCGAAACTCAACCAGGGGTTGCTTCTGATCTCCAAGATCGAGAACAATCAATTCTACCAGAATGAGGCCATTGACCTGGTGCAGATCCTGGATAAGACACTGCTGCATTTTGAAGAGATGATCGACCACCGTGAAATTACTTTAACAAAAGACTATTCCGAAAAGCCCACGCTGGTCATGAACCGCATGCTGGCAGAAATTTTAATAACCAACCTCCTCTCCAATGCCATCCGTCACAATATCCACCAGGGACATATCGACATTATTGTACGATCCGGCGCGTTAACAATTTCCAATAAAGGTCAGATCCTGAAAACTGATCCCCAGAATCTTTTTGAAAGATTCAGAAAATCGGAGCACCACAGCGATTCGGTTGGCCTTGGACTTTCGATCGTTCAGAAAATTGTAAACCTTTACCACATGAAGGTGGAGTATTTTTATGGTAATTCGGTTCACACGCTGAAAATTTCTTTTTAAAATCTCCCATCTACAGAATTTCAACAGAATCTGGAGGCAACTTTGCCATGTCAAATTTAATTTCTCCTGAAAAACCAGGGAAATCAAACAGAAAAGACATTCAATTAAAGTTTAACCTAAAAACCAACAACAATGAAAAAAGTAATGTTAGTTGCCCTTGCAGCCATGTTTAGCGTAGCCATGTTTGCTCAGACCCAGGAAAAAGCTAAACCTGTTGAAAAGAAAAAGGAGCCGGCAAAAACCGAGGCAGTTAAACCTGCCAAAGAAACAGCTAAACCTGCTACCAAAGAAGAAGGCAAGCCAGTAGCTCAGCCAGCCGAAAAGAAGAGCACAGAAAAACCAAAAAAATAATCCAGCTTGTGTTCATATTGAAAAGGGTTGGCCATTTGGCCGGCCCTTTTTTTTGTCACGCGTCACGCGTCCCGAGTCACGTTTTTTATCACTTTGGAGATAGAAATCCACCTCAGCAGGGAGGGGAAAACAAAGAGCAGCAAAGGCATGGCCATCACAAATCCTCCGATTACGGCAATGGCCAGGGGTTGCTGCATTTGCGCCCCAACGCCTATCCCGAGGGCCAGCGGCGATAATGCCAGGATGGCACCAATGGCTGTCATAAGTTTGGGGCGGATCCGCAGGGAGATGGCATACCGGATGGATGCATCCACATTGCCCTTGGATGAAAGCATATTCACCCTGAACTGATTGACGGTGAAAATGGCATTTTCTGCGATGATCCCGACAATCATGATGATCCCGGTATAGCTGCCAACATTGAGCTGAATTCCGGTTAGAAAAAGTGCCCAAATGCAACCGGCCGTTCCCATGATGGAGATGAATATGATCAGGAGTGAGATCCGGAAATCACGGAAAAGAAAGAGAAGGACGGAAAACACCAGGACGACGGCCGACAGCAAAATCATAAGCAACTCCCTGAATGAGGACTGCTGCTGCGCCCAGGTACCGCCGTACACGATGTAATAACCGGGAGGCAGCATCAGTTTCTGATCAAGCGTTTGTTCAATATCCCTGATTGCTCCGCCCAGATCACGGTTTTCGAGACGCGCAGTCACCACAATGTTCGATTTGAGATCTTCGCGTGTGATATCCGGTGTTCCTTTTGAAAGATCAGCCCTGGCAAAATCCTTCAGTCGCCGGAATGAACCATCCGGCGTAAAGATGGGCTGGGAAAGTATCTTTTCAAGTGAATTTTCCTTAAAACTTGTAAACCGCAAAAGTATGTGCAGCATCTGTTCGCCCGACTGCACCTCGCCAACCTGCACGCCTTCATTGCAGGCCTTCAGCTGGGTTTGAAGGTCGGCGGCGGTGAGATGGAATTGCGCCAGTTTGGCCTCATCGGGAATGATGGAAATGGCCGGGCCTTCAACGATAATCCCATTTTTCAGGTCAGCCACCCCCCTGACCTTCTCAAGGAGACCCTGTGCCCGCTTCGCCAGGGTTTCGAGGATTGCTTTATCATCTCCGAAAATTTTTATCTCGATCGGTTCCGGCCGCCCGATCAAATCACCCAGCAGGTCGGCGATTCTTTGCCCGAACTCGATGGTCAGCGCGGGTTCCTGTGCGGAGATCTTACCCCTGAGCTCGGAGATCACCTCTTCGGTTGACCGGTTGATCCCCGGCCTGAGCTGAATCAGGTAATCACCTTCGTTGGGAGGAATCACCCCGCTGGCCATGCTGATGCTCGAACTCATGTTGGTGCCCGTTCGCCGCATGTAGGTCGCGACATCAGGGTGATGCATGACCAGGGTGTCGACCCTGCGCAGCATGGCATCGGAGGCATCGAGCGAGGTGCCCGGAGGAGTAAGGTAATCGAGGACAATGGTTCCTTCGTCCAGGACCGGGAGGAAGCCTGTATTTAATTTCGGAATCAGGAACAGGCCGCTTCCGGCAAGGATGACAATGAAACCCAGTGCAAACGCCGGTTTATCAAAGAACCAGATCAGCCAGCCGAGGTGTTTCCCTTTATGTTTTTCTTCCTGGTTCTGCGTGCTTTTGCGGTGTTTGTAGCCAAGCGCCAGGTGCAAAGCCGGCAACCCAAGCCAGGTAGTGATGAAACTGCAAACCAGGGTGATTTCCATAGTCGTCGTCAGTTCAGTAAAGAAACTTCCGGCAATGCCGCTCATCAGTACAAATGGAAAGAAAATGACGATGGTACTCAGAGATGACCCGACCATGGCCGGGAACAGCATCCTGATGGTATCCCTGACCACCGTTTGCAGATCTTTGTCAGGGTTCTCCTCATGGCCCCGGTGGATTTGTTCAATCACCACGATGGCATCGTCGATGATCAGCCCGATGGATGCCGCAATGGCACCGAGCGACATGATGTTGAGGGTGATCCCGGCAAAATAGAGAACGGTCAGGGTCAGGGCCAGGGTAACCGGAATGATGATGATCACGTTCAGACTTGCCCTGAACGAACGAAGGAAAAGCACCACCACGAGCAATGCCAGTACCAGGCCTTCAAAGATGGCGCGGAGCACGCTGTTAATGGACTCGTTCACAAACAATGCCTGATTGTAATAGGGTTTCAGGATCATCCCCGGTGGAAGCTGTTTCTGAATCTCCTTTTCCTTTTCCAGCACCCTGTCAACAAAATCGACCAGGTTAGCTCCCTTTTGTTTTACAATATCAAGGATCACCGCTTCACGTCCGTTTGCATTGATGCGGATAAATTCCTGCTGTTCCTGGAAGTCAACACCAGCCAGATCGCCCAGGCGGATGATCCGGTTCCGGTCGTTCCTGATCACTACATTGCGCAAATCCTCCAGGGAACTGATCCGGCTGTCGGTCACTGAAAGGTACAGCCTGCGGTAATCGGAAAGCAATCCATTGGATTCGATAAAATTTGTACTTCCCAGGACGTCAATCAGGTTTTGCGGAGTAAGACCAAGCTGGATCATCTTCATTGCATCGGGCGTGATCACAAATTCTTTGGTCTTGCCTCCCCTGACAACCACATTGGAGATGCCCGGAATTTCAGAGAAGCGGGGTCGTGCGAAGAACATGGCGACATTTCGCATCTCCACCTGTCCGTATTTTTCACTCTCCAGCGTATACCCGATCACCGGGTATATATTCTGACTCATGGCCTCGATGGTGAGGTTGGTGGTTGAAGGGAGGGTGTTTTTGATCTCATTGATCCGTGCCTCCAGCTGCATCCGGGCGACATTGATATCGGTATTCCATTGAAAAAAGGCCTCGATGGTACAACTTCCCCGGTTTGTTGAACTACGCACCGTTTCAATGCCATTGACTCTTTTTACGGCGATTTCCAGCGGCCTGGTCACTGTGATCAGCATTTTATCAATGGGCTGTTCCCCGTTATCCGCGATGATCCGGATTTTAGGAAACACCACGTCCGGGAACAGCAGGGTTTCCATGTTCCTGTATGCGAATCCACCAAGAATGAGCACCGCCAGTAAAACGAAGATGACCGGTTTGGTGTACCTGCCGTAAAGATCCTGGTTCAATATCCTTCCATTCATCGGATGATCCTGATTATTCATGATTGATGATTCTGACCATGGTGGTGTCGCCCAGACCCCAGTTTCCGCCGGTAAGGATACGGTCGCCGGCACCCAATACAGGGGAGGTCACCTCGATGCTGTCGGCGCTCCTGATTCCCAGTTCAACCGGTATTTTTATGGCGATGGAATCGCTGACCAGCTTCAGCACCCAGAAATTTTTCATGATCTCATCATTCAAAATACAACTCTTCGGCAGGATCACCGCCCCGGCTTTCGCATTCCGGACAATGCTGACTTTGGCCACCAGGTTTTCGGGGATGTCAATGCCGGTAAGCGGCTGCAAAACCACGCGTTGCGTTTGGGAAGCCCCCGACATGGAGGGCAGGATTGATTTAACGGTCGCGTTAACCTGTGAATTATCCGGGAGTACCAGTTTGCACGACTGGCCTGTTCGGATCCTGCTTTTCAGCTCAAACGGGACATCCAGGAGAAACACCATGCTTCCCGGGACAACCAGGGTTGCCAGTGCATCTCCCTCCAGAACATAATCTCCCTGCGGATGATCGATCGTGGCGACCACACCGTTCATGGAGGCCTTCATCATCACAATCCCGTTAAAGTTCAATGAGACCAGGCTGTCCTGCTGCAGTGCTGTTGCCTCCTTCGTGCGAAGCTGGAACAGCAGCTGGTTTTTCACGACCCGGTCACCGGCTGAAACCACACATTTCTCAATATACCCGGCAATGGGAGATTTTACAACAGCCTTGAGCAGGAAGGCGGATGTCGCCATCAGTTCAGTGTATTCAACCATTTTCCCGATGCGGGGTGAAGTTACCGTTACCGGAACAACTGCCCTGACCTCCCTTTCACTCTGGTCGGGGTTGCTTTTGCAGGAAATGAAGATGGAGAGGCCTGCCACCCCGGTCAGTAATAATATCAATGCCCTGTTGATCATTGTTTCCAGAAGTTTATCTCGTTTAGGATATACTGTGTCCTGATCTGATAGACCAACCCGGCATGTTTTGCCTCTATCAGGTTCTTAATTGCCAGGATGTAATCGGTAATCAAGGCTGCCCCGGTATTTAAAAGGATTTTATCGGCGGCAACCAATTCATGTGAAAGTGAAATCTGCTTTTCGTTTTCCTGCATATACCGGCGGGTTGTTTCCAGTTCGGACTGCAAGTGCCTGAGTTGGGAATGATAGCGGAACCGGAAATTATCCTGGTAGTTCTTCCGGGTTTCTTCCTGCATGCGGATCTTCTGGTAATTAAATTTCCTTTGATTTCCGTCAAATATGGGCAGGGTCATGCTCAACCCGGCGCTGATGCCCAAATTCTGATACAGGTACTGCGGTTCGTTGTTAATCAAACCGCCATCGGCAAACCAGCTCACGACAGGTTTATACCTGCGGTCGATCAGCAGTTTCTCATTTTTTATCACCAGGCTGTCGATGACAAAACTGCGGAAAAATATGGAATTTTCTTCAGTCTTCCCCAGGTTATCATGGATGACGGGCAACGCCAGGTCGCAAAGAACCGTATCCCCGATGCCGCAGATCAGGTTGAGGTTCCACCATTCCCTCCTGTACTGGAGGTCAAGATCCCGGATATTTCGCCCTAGATTGAGCATTTCAACCTGCATTGAAAGATAGTCGGTTTGCCGGTAGATCCCTTTTTCGGTCCAGGCTTTCAAAATGGCCGCTTCGTTCTTCAATGAGGACAAGATCTCCTCCTGAAATGTAAGTTCTTCCCTGGCAGCATAGGCAGCGAGGTATTGCGCCGTGATGGCCTTTTTCAATTCATTCAGACTAATATTTTTTGCATTTTTAAGTTTTCCGGACTCCAGCCCGTACTTCTCTGAATGGGCTTCCCGGTTTTTTTTATTAAAGATATCCTGGTTTACATTGATGGTGCCAATGAGGTTTTGCCCGTTGGTGATCACATCGCTGTAACCCCAATCGTTTATCACGGGGGCGTACATCATCAATCCGTTGAAATTAACCTGGGGCAGGTAGCTGGCCCGGGAAATAAGGCTATCGTATTGGTTTAAAAGGATCTGGCTGGACAGGTCCTGTAAAACCGGGCTGTGTTTCACACCATTGTCGATGTAATCAGAAAGGGTACAGACCTGGCTCATACCGGGATGGCAGATGAGCAGTTGAAGAAGGCAGGCAATCGCAATCCGTGATGAATGAAACACGCTGTGTAATTTTGCATTCAAATGTAAAGGACATTTTCCGATTTCAGGCATAGGTTCATCAACCTTAAGGGAATTCCTGGTCAACGATCGAAAGAGCTAAAATACAAAGATCCACACATTGAACCCGTTTTTCCGGCCGGAACAATAGCGGTATATTCCCGGAACGGTTTCGCCGCGTTCACATCAAGTAAACAAAAACAAAAACAATGGAAATCAGGAGGTGGATGCGTTTCATAGCGACCATCGATTTAATAATTATCAAAGTTACGACTTCATTTAATAACTTTGAGGAACGAATATTTGCTTCCGGCCATGACCCTCGTTGCGATAGTAAAAAAAAACAAATTCTCCATACTGCTTGTTCTCTCCTTCGTATTGCTGGAAAACATCTCCTGGATCATTGAAAGTATCACATCTGTGAGGGATCTTAATTCAAGTCTGAAAGAAGAAAAAATATGAATGTTGAAATAATCAATATCGGCGATGAATTGCTGATCGGGCAGGTCATCAACACCAATGCTTCCTGGATGGCAGAACAGTTAAACCTGTCGGGATTCTCGGTCAGTCAGGTTACGGTGATCCGCGATGACCGGGAGCATATCCTTGCATCACTAACCGGGGCGGAGCTGCGTGCCGGGATCGTACTAATCTCGGGAGGGATTGGCCCTACAAAGGATGACATCACCAAGCACACCCTGTGTGAATTCTTCGAAACCCGGCTTGTTTTTAATGAAGCGGCCTACCGCGATGTTGAGGAGATCTTTGCCAGGCGGGGCTATGCGGTCACCGAGCTCAACCGGCAGCAGGCCGAACTGCCTGAAACTTGCACAGGCATCCCCAATAAAGCCGGCACTGCACGGGGCATGTGGTTTGAGAAGGATCGTACCGTAGGCGGGAAAACAATTTTTGTCTCCATGCCGGGCGTACCCTTCGAGATGAAGGGAATGATGACCGGGTATGTCATACCAAGATTAAAAGAGATATTTCAAACCCCATTCATCTATCACAGGACCCTGCTGACCCAGGGTATCGGAGAGTCCTTCCTGGCCGCCCACATCGAAAACTGGGAATCGGCCCTTCCCGGGAATATAAAACTGGCCTATTTGCCTCAACCGGGAATTGTCCGGCTCAGGTTATCGGGCACGGGCAGCCAGGAGCAGATCGTCCGGAAACAGGTGGATGCTGAAGCTGCAAAGCTGGAAAACCTCATCACGGAATATCTGTTTGGCTATGATGAGGACACCCTCGAAGAGATCATAGGAAAGTTATTAAAGGCCAATAACAAGACCCTGGCCACGGCCGAAAGCTGTACAGGAGGCTATATCGCCCATCTCATCACCAGCATCCCGGGGAGTTCTGCCTATTTCAAAGGATCTGTCGTGCCATACGCCAACCAGATCAAGCAGAACATCCTGTTTATCCCCGACGATCTCCTGGAAAAGCACGGTGCTGTCAGCAGGGAGGTGGTTGCCGAAATGGCACTTGCAACTCAGACACTGTTTGACGTTGATTACGTGATCGCCACTTCCGGCATTGCCGGACCCGATGGCGGAACACCTGAAAAACCTGTCGGATCAACCTGGATAGCCATTGCCACACCGGAGGAGGTCCTGGCACGCCATTACACCTTCGGCGACAGCCGCGATCGGAACATACGGAGAACGGCGTTGCAGGCGCTGAATCTGCTCAGGAAACAGATCATCCTGGAAAAATCCAGGGAATAGGACTGGGATTTTCAGTCTAATTTCGGTTTGATTCTGATCTTTCGGTTTTTTCTTTGGTATTTTAAAATATAATACCTATTTTTGCACTCCATTTTGAAGTACCTATTAATCAGGATAGCCATGGCAAGGATTTGTGAAATCACTGGAAAGATTGCAATCAAGGGACATAAAGTCTCTCACTCCAATAAGAAATCGAAACGTTGGTTCAGCCCCAACATTCAAACCAAAACCTTCTTTGTGCAGGAAGAAAACCGTGATATTAAGCTGAGAGTATCGGCCGAAGGGTTGCGCCACATGAATAAAAAGGGCGTATATGTCTGCATCAAGGAAGCAAGGGAAAAGGGATATCTTACCAAGTAAGTTATTTTTCATGGGTAAAAATGCTGTTACCGGGTAACAGCATTTTTTTTGCCCCTTCCGACAGGAAATAAATAGCTGGATTTAACGTTTTAACAGACTAAGAACCACCATCCGCGAATGAATAAAAGCCTGTATTTTCTCCTTCTCTTACTCTGTTTTCCATTTATCGGAAAATCGCAGCAGGTCCAGAACCAGGATGACAACAGTACCTTAGTGCAATTTTCAGGGATGACCATTACGGCCGACAGCCTCAACCCGGTTCCCTATGCCCGCATCATTGATATTTGCAGCCACCGTGGTACGACGACCGATGTAAATGGTTACTTCTCCTTTGTGGCGCATAAAAGCGACACCGTAATCTTTTCAGCCCTCGGTTTTAAACCGGCCTCTTTCATCATCCCCGACACCATCACCAAGCAGAGATATTCCCTCATCCAGCTGATGTCGTCCGACACGCTTACACTGGCGGCGGCCTACATTTTTCCCTGGCCAACCCTGGAAGATTTTAAAAGGGCCTTCGTGGAATTGAAAATTCCTGACGATGACCTGGAGATTGCCCGAAAAAACCTGATGGACGCGGATATCCGCATGCGTGCCGAAGATTATCCGATGGATGCAAACATGAATTACCGGAACTACATCGACAAGGAAACCAGCAAGCTTTACTACTTTGGGCAGCAACAACCCTTCAACATATTCAATCCCTTTGCCTGGGCGAAATTCATCAAAGCCTGGAAGGATGGAAAGTTCAAATCGAAGGAGGAGCGATTAAAATAACATCCTGTTTGAAAAAACTGTTTCAAATATTCGTTTTACTGTTAAGTTCGGTGACCACGGTTGTGTGCGCCCAGCAAGCCACCAGCAACCCCGGGACCCTGTCAGGATGGGTCACCCTCTCCGGATCAAAACAACCCCTTCAGTTTGTCAACCTGGCAGTAAAAGGAACAACCATTGGTGCCACCACCGACAGGGAGGGACGATTTGAAATGAAGGTTCCTCCCGATACGAATATGGTCATCTTGTTTTCCTATGTCGGTTATGTCACCGATTCGGTCTCTTTTAAAATTTCAGGCGGAGAGCACAAGAGCATCAGGCTGACAATGACACCCAGTGCTACGCAACTTGAATCCATTGAGATAAAAGACCAGCAGTTGCGGACTAATTCGTTCAGCCGACTTGATCCAAAGGTGGTCACATTTATTCCGACCATCAATGCAAGCGTGGAGGATCTCATCAAAACCATGCCCGGCGTTTCATCACGAAACGAATTGAGTTCGCAATACTCGGTTCGTGGCGGAAACTTTGACGAGAACCTGGTTTTTGTCAACGACATTGAGATATACCGGCCCTTTCTTGTCCGCTCGGGGCAGCAGGAGGGACAAAGTTTTCTGAATCCCGATCTCGTTTCAGGGATATCCTTTTCGGCCGGCGGATTTGATGCCAAGTATGGCGATAAAATGTCGTCGGTACTCGATATCAAATACAAAAAGCCGACTGAATTCGCCGCCTCTTTCGATGTAAGTCTCCTGGGCGCTTCTGGTCATGTGGAGGGGACTTTTACCAAGAAATTTTCCTATCTCCTGGGGGCCCGGTACAAGACCAACGCCTATCTGCTCAAAGGACTGGATACGAAAGGAAATTACAAACCACGTTTTTTCGATATCCAGGGAATGCTCAATTATGAATTCAACAAGAAATGGGAGTTATCTGTGCTGGGGACCTTTACAAACAATGACTACAAACTGATCCCTGAAACACGGGAAACCAGCTTCGGGACCCTGGATGAGGCCTATAAGATTACCATCTTTTTCGATGGCCAGGAGGTTGACCGCTATCAGAACTGGTTGTCGGCGCTTACCCTCACTTATCGCCCCACGAGCAATATCCGCCTGAAACTGATCTCATCTGCATTTCAGACCTACGAGGCCGAAACATATGATATCTCGGGAGAATACTGGCTTGGCAAACTTGAGGTTTTCCAGGGGAACAGCCAGGGCCAGATCACCGAGATCATGGGTGTGGGCGCCTACCTGCAACACGCCAGGAATTACCTCGATGGCACTGTGTTCAACATCGAGCACCGCGGATCGTGGGATAAGGCGAACAGCAGCATGAGCTGGGGCATCAAATACCAGCATGAATATTTCAAGTACGCCGTGAATGAATGGGAATTGCAGGATTCGGCCGGGTATTCACTCCCCCATCCGCATGATTCCCTGGGGTCGACCAATCCTCCCAAAAACGATCTTTACCTTTACAATGTCATCCAAACCAACAGCACGGTCAACACCAACCGCTATTCGGCCTTCATCCAGGATACATGGACCTTCAAAAACGAGACAAATGACATTTCACTCACGGCAGGTTTGCGCGCCATCTTTTATGATTACAACAGCCAGTTTTCACTGAATCCAAGGATCAATGTATCATTCAAGCCGCACTGGAAACACGAAACCGTTTTCAGGATTGCAGCAGGTTATTATTCACAGCCACCCACCTTCCGTGAAATGACCAACCTGCAGGGCGACGTTGTTCCCGGGCTGAAGGCACAAACATCCATCCAGGTGGTGGCAGGCTCTGATTACTATTTTAAGGCCTGGAGCCGTCCGTTTAAATTCGTGGCTGAGGTTTACTATAAAAATATCCAGAACCTGATCCCCTATGAAATTGATAACCTGAAGATACGATATTATGGCACCAATGACGCCCATGGATACGCCACAGGGATTGATTTCAGGGTGAACGGTGAATTTGTCAAGGGGGCTGAATCGTGGGCCAGTTTATCCTTTATGAAAACAGAAGAATATTATGAGGGATCGTGGATCCCGAGACCGACAGATCAAAGAATGAGCCTGGCTATCTTTTTCCAGGATTATATTCCCAAATTTCCGACCTGGAAAATGAACCTCACCCTGGTATATGGTACCGGCCTTCCGTTCGGACCGCCGGACTCACCCCGGAAAGACCAGACCCTGCGCATTCCTCCTTACCGCCGTGTCGACATTGGGTTGTCGAAACAACTGATCAGCGAGCAAACCAAATTTTCTTCCAAAAATCCGCTTCGCGCCTTTAAGTCCATGTGGCTGTCACTGGAAATTTTCAACCTGTTGCAAATCAACAATACCGTTTCGTACCAGTGGGTCACCGACATCAATGGCAAAGAGTACGCGGTTCCCAATTACCTGACCCCGAGAATGTTCAATTTGAAACTGGTGGCGCAGTTTTAGGGGTGACAAGGTAACAGGGTAACAGGGTAACAGGGTAACAGGGTGATAAAGAAATGAAGTAAAAAATTCGTCATTCGACCTTCACTTTAAGCCTGTCGCCAGTCCCATAAATCATTCTTTTTTCCCATTCCTTTCCATAGCCGGGCTGTGATGGCTTTTTGGGGATCCCTTTCCCGCTGCCGTTGTCGAGGAGTTTGAATCCATCGGTTTGCATGATATTCCCATCCTTATATTTCATGAAAAGGTAGTGATAGAAGTCCCGCCAGTCAGAAACCAATTGATTTCCTGTTTTGACCGAGTAATCCGTGATGCAGGCAATCCCCTCAGCGGGTGTTGCTTTATAAAGTGATGCTGCTTTTGTTTCAACAGCTTCAATCTCTTCCAGAAATTTATTTTCAAGTTTATCCTGGTATCTCTCCACCTCGGGGTGGATGACATTGTATCTTGAGTAACCAAAATTATTCACCTGGTTAAAGGTCCAGAATGCGGATGTCTCGGACCATTGGATCATCGACCCATTGCCGACTGCAAAGCTGTTTGGGATGGCTGTTATTCCACAGTACATGGGTGCAAAAACGCAACCATCGGCGTCATCGACTCCAAACCAGAAAATGCCGCCCATGACATCGGGAAGCCATTGCCTCGACTGCGCCACAAAAACATACCCGGTTTGCTGAGTCGCAATTGCCCGTTCATGCAGGTATTCAATGCTGTCGACCTTGAATTCCATCGGGCGCCACCTGTAGGGAGCGCCGTAAGGTCCTGCGCCGAGATCAAAACGCATATCAAGCGGGGTTCCCTCGTAATGATCACGCATGGCCCTCATCATTGACTGCAGCGATACCAGTGAGTCGGGCTTTACCCACAGGGGCAGCCGGTTGGTCACAAAACCATTCGGGTTGGGCGATCCGTCGGCAAATTTTGAATCACGCCTGAGTTTTCCCAGCGCATAATCTGTACAGGCAGGATTGTTGCGAATTTCACTGTTTACCTGTCTGAAAAATGTCCAGATGCGTGCATCGCAGAACCTGGCTCCGCCAAAGTTTACGGGGTTGTATACATCAGAGAAGGAGAAGGTTGAATCCGGACCTTTGAAAAATCGATGGGCACGGGCAAAGGTGACCACATCGGGTGAATGGTAGCAATCCTGTTGCGTGTTGTTCCAGTCGTTCTTTGGCTGAAAAGGGAACCGGGTGATGCGCGCCTGGTTTGCATGACCGCTCACAAATCCATCGGGGACCCTGCGTGCAACCCAAACCGCACCCTTTTCATATTTTCCCTTGCCGATCAGTTCAAGGATCCACGCCTCACGGGCATCGGAAATGGCAAACGACTCCCCGCTGGTGGCGTAACCATATTTTTCAACCAGGTCGGTCATTACCCGGATCATCTCCCGGGCCGTTTTCGACCGCTGCAACCCGATTTTCATCAGGGAACCGTAATCGAGGATGGCACCCTGCTGCGAAGAAAGAGAGTCAAGGCCGCCCCAGGTATCTTCGCCGATGGCCACCTGGTGTTCATTCATGAAGCCAACCACGGTATAGGTTTCCGGTGATTCAGGTATCTGCCCCAGCAATTTCCCGTTCTCATAATGGATGATATCCAGCATACTTCCGTTTTCGTGTTTTCCACCCGGATAAAAAAACAGGGCACCATACCGGGTGTGACTGTCGGCTGCATAGGTGATCATCACCGACCCATCCTTACTGGCTCCTTTTGAAACAATGAGGTTGGTACATGCAATCAACGGATTGGCTAACAAAGCGATGGCAAACAACAAGGCTGATAAAATAGGTAGTTTTTTCATTGGTTCGCGATAAAAGGGTTGAACGGCTTAATCAAAAGATGAAAAAAAAGCCCCCGGAAAAAGATGCCGGAGGCTGTTTAGGTAAAATGTGATTTTATTCCAGTTCCTTCATGGATCGGCGGATAATTTCCACAGCTTCATGGATCTGTTCTTCCGTAATCACCAGAGGTGGCGCAAAACGGATGATGTGATCATGGGTTGGCTTGGCGAGCAGGCCGTTGTCGCGCATCTTCAGGCAAACATCCCATGCGCTCTTTCCATTAAACGGTTTGATCACGATGGCATTCAGCAAACCCTTGCCACGAACGAGTTCGATATAGGGAGAGTTGATCTTGCGCAGTTCGTCCCTGAACAGGATACCCAGCTTTTCGGCATTCTCCGCCAGTTTCTCATCACGAACAACTTCGAGGGCTGCCATGGCCACTTTGGCTGCCACCGGGTTGCCTCCAAAGGTAGATCCGTGTTCGCCCGGATGAATGCACATCATGATGTGATCATCGGCCAGCACCGCTGAAATTGGATACACCCCGCCCGACAATGCTTTGCCGAGGATCAGCACATCGGGCTTGAAACCTTCCCAGTCGCAGGCAAGCAAACGGCCTGTACGAGCAATGCCGGTTTGTACTTCGTCGGCGATAAACAGGACATTCTTCGACTTGCAAAGATCATATGCCTTCTTCAGATAACCTTCGTCGGGCACAAAAACACCCGCTTCTCCCTGGATGGGTTCAACCAGGAAACCTGCTACATTCGGATCTTCCAACGCATTTTCAAGGGCGGTGAGATCGTTGTACGGGATGGAAATGAAACCGGGCGTAAACGGTCCGAAATCCTTGCGGGCATCGGGATCATTCGACATGGATATCACCGTGATGGTACGGCCATGAAAGTTATTCTGGCAACAGATGATTTTTGCCTTGTCTTCAGGTATCCCCTTCACCATATAGCCCCATTTACGGGTAAGTTTCAGGGCGGTTTCATCGCCTTCGGCGCCCGAATTCATCGGAAGCACACGCTGGTAGCCAAAATATTCAGTAATGAATTTCTCGTACGATCCAAGCACATTGTTGTAGAAAGCCCGGGAGGTCAATTCGAGGGTTTGAGCCTGTTCAATCAGGGCCCCGACGATCCTTGGATGGCAGTGACCCTGGTTCACGGCAGAATAGGCCGATAAAAAGTCATAATAGCGTTTGCCTTCGACGTCCCACATGAAGACGCCTTTTCCTTTGGCTAACACAACAGGTAATGGATGGTAATTATGGGCCCCGTATTTGTCTTCGAGGTCAATCGCCATCTGCGAGGTTGTAATTTCGATCATAAATTTTATTTTGGAAATAAAGGTTATTTTTTAATGACAAATGAACCCGTATTCATTATTTCTTTTCCATCCATCAGGCGGAAGTAATAGGTTCCGTTTGGCAGGCTGTATACAGGTATTGCATTTTCTTCCTGCGAAACAGCATACGATCCGGCCAGTTTTCCGGCCACATTGTATACTTCCAATAAACCATCCTTCACCTCCCTGCTCAGTTTGATGTGGAGTATATCCGAAGCTGGATTGGGATAAACACGAACGCCGATCTCCGGCATCAGCATCTGCTGAACTCCCGAAGGATACTCGAGCATAAGGGCATCCACATACATGGTGTTTCCAACCTGTCCGACACTGCCTACGAAACTTACCACATCAAAGCCGGCGCTGGAGACAATCAGCACGGTCATGGTATCAATGGCACCTCTGCCGGTATAACTGACCGGAACATCGAACTCTGTGTAGTGAGTGACGGGGCTTTTCTGGACCCATTTCCCGTAACCAATGGTGTCGCGCTTTTTAGCCGCAGCATTCCATTTTGAAAGCAGAATGACTGCCGAACAGGAATCACCGTTCACCGGTTCAAATTTGTAATATCCTTTTAAATGCAGGGGTCTGCAATCAGCACATGGTCTGCCAAGCAAAGCTTTTACACCAACCATATCCATGACAGCGGTTCCGATCATTCCCGGGATAAAAATGGTGACAGGTCCAAGAGGGAAGTTTGCCGATACGGCTCTGGCAGCATAGGTTCCCGAATATTTATCGGTGGTTTTAAAAACAGTGACCGGGCCAGGTCCGCCTGCGGTGGGCGGAACAGCGGCGAGTGAATTGAGGGTTGAAAGCCAGTTATCAGCAGGTCCCGTCCCTAAATCATCATAGTTCAATGAAGCACTAATAACGACATTATACCAGTTTTCAAAGTCACCGTTTGGGACATTTGATTGGGAATAGGCTGAATTCATAGCCAATGCAAGCAAAAGAATGGTAAACATTTTTTTCATAATACGAATTGTTAAGTTAAGCTATAAAGGAATTTACGATTTACGATTTACGATTTTAGATTTCATTACTCCATTACTCCATTACTTTGTTACCCTGTCACCTTGTTACCCTGTCACCCTTTTATATTTTATAAATCACCTGCAACTGCGTCATACGCGGTGGCTCGATGGTAAGAGGTCTCAGGGAGAACTCGGTATTCATAAGGTTGTTCACGATAACAGAAAATTTAAAGCTTTTCAAGGCATAACTGACGCGATAGTCAACGATGAAGGTTCCGGTATTGTGCTCCTCCCGGTATTTCTTGATTCCCGTTTTTACACCAAACATCTGGCCGTCGAGGATCTCATAAAAAAACTTATCGATGTTCTGCATAAATCCATAATAACGGCCGCCAAACCCGGTTGAAAAACGTCTCCAGGTAACCTGTATATCAGCCTTTAACAGGCTCTGGACGCGGTATTTCAGGATATGACCTGTCGTGTCGGATGAGGTCGTCAGGTAGGTCAGGGAATTTTTAACATTGTTCGGATTCACGTAAAACACATAATTCGGGTCGAGCGCCTGGGGAACGGAATAGGTATAACCAACCATGACAGACAGGTTCAGGTTCCTCATCAGGTCGCCTTCACCGGCAATGGAGGCATCGATGCCATAAATGCGTGCCGGCCCGGTATTGAAGAATTTAAATCCCACATCCTTGCTTGGGTTCGGGTTCAATCCCCAGAATCCGAAATTGAACTCAACATAATTGTCATAGTTCTCATAAAAGCCTGCGATATCAAACATCCCGGCAAATTTGCCAAACTTGAACAATTGTTTGAATCCAAGTTCATAGGAGATGCTGGATTCAGGCGCGAGGTCAGGATTGGGATAAAAACCGAAATTGCCCGAAGTGGTGGTGATGTAACGCTCACCAATACTCGGCACACGGTATCCCTGACCAACCGAGGCCCTGAAATAACTTGATTTGCCTGCCTGGAAATTGACCCCTGCCCTAAAAACAGGTTTTCCTTCGGTGAGGTCAGCCAGTTGATAATATTCATACCGGGCACCCAGCAGAATGGATAATTTCTTGAAGAACTTTTTTTCCAGCTGGGCATAGACGGCAAAATTTTCTGCTGTAAAAGTGCCGTTTTCCCCTGCATTGGTCGTTCCGTCGGGTGCCAGTTTGCCCGAAAACACCTTTCCGAAAGCATAGGTATAACTGTTCATCACCCCCGTGACGAGTATCAGATCGGTCGCCTTTTTAAATTTGTGGGTGTACTGGTATTCATTGAAAACAGTTACACTCAGCGAGCTCTGGTTATAAAGCCCGTCAGAATTCAGGTAATATACCCTGTTTTTCAGGGAATGTACATCCCCATTCTTGGCAAAATACTTAATAAACGGATCAAGGTAGAAGGTGAATGCTTTAAAGCGCGACAATGATCCGGGAAATGAGCGGTAGATATTTGTATCGGCATCATACCAGAAGAAGGTCTCGGCATTTTCCTGGAACATGAAATTCCCGTTCAGCCCATAGGAAAGACCTTCTACTTTTTTTGAACGGACCCTTGAATTGAAATAGAACTTTAACCGGTTGTTATATTGTCCGTCGTTAAAAATAGAATCGGCTACCTTCCCCTCCGGCGTACCGCCAATATATCCCTGGTCTTTATAAAAACTCACCCCGGCGGCCAGATCTTTATTATCAAATTTTTGCGAATGGTTCACCGTGATCCCGTAAACCACAGGATTCATCCCGCTCCAGGGTGTTGCATATTTGCGTTCAGGTTTACTGTAAGCACCAAGGAATGTAATAATTTTGGTTGAAGGTTCATCCGTAGGCCATGCCGTTCTAATATTGATGGCCCCATTGATGGCCGATGATCCAAACAATACCGATGAGGCTCCCTTGACAACCTCGATCTGATCCACTTCGTCGATGGGGAGAAGTGCCCAGTCAGGACGACCGGCATCTCCCCTTAAAAGGGGTATCTCATCAACCATGACCATAACGCGCGAACCAAGTCCCGAACTGAAACCACTGCCAGCCCTGATCTGCGGTTCATTATTTACAATGGTAATCCCCGGCATCTTGTCGACCAGTTTGTCGGCGCTTGGCAGATTGCCTATTTCAATCGTTCTGGCCTTCATCACCTCAATGGAGGAGCTGGATTCCTGAATTTTCTGTGCATATTTTGAAGCTGATACGACGACCGTGCTCAATTCCTGGGAAATGTTTACAAGACGAATGTCAATCGTGTACGTTTTTTTGCCATCCAGGTGGATGAACTTCTCCATTTTTTCGTAACCAACCGAGGAGATGAAAAGATCATAATCCCCCTTGGGCAACTCAAGCCTGTACGAACCGTTGCTGTCGGAAAATGTGCCAACAGTTTGTCCGCTTACCCCGATATTAACATAAGGCAAGGCTTCAGAGGTCTTATCATCTGTAACCTTGCCTCTGATCACCGAAACCTGGGCCTCGGTAGCCAGGGAAAATAACAGGCAGATGGTTGAAAATATAGATAATCGTAAGGTTTGCTTCATCTATATGATTTTAACTTGCAAATGTAATAAAAGAAATGGAATATCATCCTATTCTATAGCCTGAGAAACCGCACCATTACTGATAACCAGCGACTTATAGATGAGAGACGGGGAGGACACGAGGGGCCCCAGGCCAAGATGAGCCCACTTTGCATCAATGGCGGCTATGGTCTGGTCATCCATGGCAATCACATTGGGCCAATCGCGTTGAAAATCATCTAGTTCCCTCGTTTTACGGGTACCATCGATGCACAGGGCCGGGATCTTGTTTCCGGACTCATCATCCTGGTAAAAACAGTCACGCATGGGGTCGATGTTGTTGGCTGCCAGCCAGGTTATCTGGGATAATGAGGTCAAATCGGCTTGCTCATCCACAAAAAGGATGAATTTTATCTGTTCCAGCCATTTGTTCAGAAGGAGATCAGCCGCCATCAAGCGGATATGCCGCTTTTTGGATTTTTTCACGGCAATGATCACCAAAGAAATTCCATCAGCAACCAGGTCGGTCCGGATATCTTTGATCTCAGGGAATCCTGCACGTATCTTTTCTATGAAAAAAACCGGGAACCCTTTGATCTGACCCGATAAAGATCTGTCCGGTCCCGCTCCGGTTGCGTCAATCCCTACTTTACTGCCAAAGGCATAGCGGCTGCTCGAATGGTCAAGAATATCAACCGGTCCACGGAAAAAATGAATATCATTCACCGGGTCTACGCGTTCGGAGATAAGCCGGGCCAGGTGGCGGTAATTGGCAAGGTCGGTATCCTGACCGGTGACCAGCAGGATTTTATTGAACATCATCTGGCCTGCCCCCCACAACGAACTCATGATTTTAAGCGCCTGCCCGGGATATTCTTTCCTGATGCTCACGATCGTGATGTTATGAAAAACCCCTTCGGCCGGCATGTGCATGTTCGTCACTTCAGGAGCCACCGTCATTTTAACGGGCATTAAAAAGATACGTTCCGTGGCTTTTCCGATCCAGGCGTCCTCCTGGGGTGGAATACCCACGATGGTGGCCGGATAAACAGCATTTTTGCGATGGGTGATGCATGTCACATGAAAGCGGGGGAACCTATCTGCCAGAGAATAAAAGCCGGTATGATCGCCAAAAGGACCCTCCATGATCAGTTCCTCAGCCGGATCAACATACCCTTCGATCACAAAGTCGACATCGGCAGGCACCTCCAGGTCGTTGGTCAGGCATTTGACCAGTTCTACCTTTTTCTTCCGGAGGAATCCGGCCAGGAGGTATTCATCTACCTCTTCGGGCAGGGGTGCCGTGGCTGCATAGGTATAAACCGGATCTCCCCCAAGTGTAACCGAAACAGGCATGCGCTTCCCAAGTTCCTTATAATGCTGGTAATGCTTCGCCGATCCTTTGTGCAGATGCCAGTGCATTCCCGTCATGTCGGCTTTGAAAACCTGCATCCGGTACATCCCGAGGTTTCGTGCCCAGGTTTCAGGATCCCTCGTGTGAACGCCGGGCAGGGTGATAAAAGGCCCGCCGTCAAAAGGCCAGCAGGTAAGTATGGGAAGTTTTGCCAGATCGGGTTTTTCCATGATGATCTCCTGGCAGCGGCCACGACCCTTCACCGATTTCGGCATCCATGAAGCCACCTCTTTCAGGGCAGGAAGTACCTTGAGTTTATCAAGCAGACTCTTCCTGGGTCCGAGAAACTCCTTCATCAGTTTTGCGATGGCCGATTCTATTTCGTCAAGCTGATTTACCCCGAGGGCCATGCAAATCCTGCGGTCAGATGCAAATGCATTGATCAGCAGGGGGAAGTCCGTTCCGTTATTCTCGAAAAGCAGCGCCTTCCCACCATTTTTCACCATCCGGTCGGCCACCTCGGTAATTTCAAGGTTGGGTGAAACGAATTCTTTTACACGAACCAGCTCACCGTGCGATTCAAGTGCGGAAATAAACTGAAGGAGGGAATGGTACAATGTACGATTTACGATTTACGATGTAAGATATAAGATTTCGATTTCAGCCGAATTTTTTATTGCTGAATTTTGATGGCGCTTTCTTGTCGTTGTATTTTGACGGACATTTCAGCAGCAGGCTTTTCGCCATAAATTGGTCGCCGTGCATGGAGCCGATGATCACGACCTTCTCTGATTTTTCAAAATCCTGGGGCTTTGCATTGTTATAGATCACCTTTTTCTCGATCCCCATTTCATCCACCATATAAAATGAAAACTGGTTGGCGTTCTTCTGGGCATTGTATTCGATGGGTTTGGCCTTGTTCAATTTACCGATGATGTGCAATTCCTTCCCCGGTTTCAGGGCGGCTTCTGTAAAATCGGAATAGGTACTCGAATCGGTCATGGTGGTGATCACCACGGCAACAGCAACTACCAGGATCAGGATGATGACAATATGAATGGTTTTCATGTTTACTTTTTCGTTGATTTCTCTTCAATTTCTTTTTCCAGTTTCCTCACCTTGCGGTCGATGGTAAACAAATAGGCGAATACCCCAACCATGATGACTGCCAATACTGCAACGACAACAAATATTTTTCCGTATACTTCCATACAAATTAGGTTAAAAGTTATTAGTCATTCAACAATCTGTTTTCAATTTTCCTGATCCTGACCCTGATATTCATGATCCAGAACCCGAGCAGGATCCAGCCGATCATCGCAGGATAAAAAACAATGCGCATGGAGGGATCAAGGTGCATGGGCAATACCGGGGGTGAATCCTTTCCCGGGTGGATGCTTTCGCCCGACAGCCGCGGAAGTACCATCACAAAAACGATCCACAGGAAGAAGGCAAAAATATTGTACACTGCACTGACTTTCGCCCGCTTGTGCACATCGTCGATGGAGCCTCGCAGGATCATGTAGGCCAGGTAGATAAAAAGTCCGACCGCCGCACCGTTCAGCTTGGGATCCTTCACCCAGGGAGCACCCCAGGTGAAATTTGCCCAGACCATTCCGGTGAAGATGCCGAGAAATCCGAACATCAGGCCCACATTCACCGCCTCAACCGCCATGATGTCCTCCTCCTCCCTGAATTTGCTCAAATACCGGAGGCTGTATATAAACCCGGTGACAAGCATGGCCATCATGCCAAACCACATTCCCACGTGGTAAAACAAATTCCTCATGGTCTCCCTGATCATGGTATCCGGAACATCAACCATGAACCCCACGATGATGGCGTACAACAACAAAATCACCGATAAATATTTCCACCAATCTTTTTTTAACATCATGCGATTAATTATTAATCAAAAATCTAAAATCGTAAATCGTAAATTATTTAGTCTTTCCAAAGGTACGGAAATAACAAATAGGCCAGGGTGATCACTGCGATGATGATGGAGAGCAGGATAACCAAAAGGCCCGATAAACCTGACCAATCCATGCTGCTGATGGCCGACCGGGAAACTTTCATCAGGGTGGCAAGCAGGGGGAGTACGATCGGAAAACTCAAAATGGCCATCAAAGAGAAGTTATGGCTCGCCCGGGAGGCGATGGCGGCGACCATGGTAAGCACCGATGACAATCCCAGGCTTCCAAGCAGCAAGGTCAGTAAAAACAGGGGCACATTCACAACCTGGTTGCCCATGAGCAGCAGGAAAAACCCAAATGCCAGTGCCGAGAGGATGGCCATCAGGAAGAGGTTATAGAGTATTTTTGAGAGGATCACCGCCTGCGGACTGGCAATGGTATAATAGTACAGGTGCCGCGCAGGGCTCTCCTGCACAAAACTCTTTGAGATCCCGTTCACGGCTACAAAGAGCAGGATGATCCAGAAGAGTGAATTCCAGGTTTCGGCCGTAATGGCGTCTTCAAAAGCAAGATAGGTGGTAAAAATGGTGGAGACCAGGTACAACAGGATGCCATTCAGCACATATTTTTGCTTCAGTTCAAGCCTGATCTCTTTTCCAACAAGGTGTTTAATCTCCAGGTAGTGCATCTGCTGACGGCGAATTTTGGTGCAAAGATAAAAAAAACCCCGCGGTTTCCCGCGGGGTTTTTCAACACACTGTATCCGTGATTATTACAATCAGTTCATTAACAGTTAATCTATTCAACAATCATTTTGTGGGTATATGATTCCCCGTTGATCTTCACCGAATAAAAATAGACACCGGCGGAGAGCTGACGGGCATCGATGGCGAATTGCTGTAAGCCAGCCATAACGAGACCTTTATCCATGCTCATGATTTTCTGGCCTGTCAGGTTGGTAACCTCTACGACCACATTCGATGGTTTGTCAAGGTTGACATTAAACCAGGTTGTTCCCTTCACCGGGTTCGGCGAGTTCTGGGTAACCGGGTTGAGGGGGACCATGTTCTTTTGAATTCCGGTCGGGAAGAAGGCTGAACCGGGGATTTCACGGTATTCGATGTTACAGTCGTGAACGGGGATATTGGTATCGACGATGTTTGAGCCAGGCTGCGAAGAGGTTTGATAGATCACCTGCAGTTTATCATTCATGATATTCTTGGCCATGGCCGGGTAAACGAATTCAAAGAACATATATAAATAACCAGCGTTGAAGTCAATCATATCAGTCATCTGTGCTTTATCGTGGAACTTAGCTCTTCCCCAGAGGTGGCGGAAGTTATAGGGTGTCGGATCGGGATTGCCTGGTGTGACGGCGGACCATAAAAAATAGAGATTATCCCATGCATCAATGGAGATCTGCGGGAAGCTTGACAAACCCACGCGGTAGCTTGGAGCGCCCACAATGGTATCGCCGGGCGCTGGTCCGTCATAAACGGCAGCCAGAAGCTGACCGTCGGTTTCCAGGGTAGCCAGGTCAAGGCTGTCTTTCACCATCGGCATGGTCGAATTCCAGTAAACCAGTCCGTTCCTGTTGATATAGATATATTTGGTATCTCCGGTCATATATCCGCCACCCACGCCGAACGCAAGATGGAATACACCTGAATTGTCCATTTCAACGGCGCAGGAGCCATCCGACATGGTGAACGGTGCAACTTCGGTCGTTCCGGCCGGAAGTTTTTTATTGGCGTTGCTCAATACCGGGATCTTTGTCCAGTTCTCGCCATTATCGTATGAGACCATAATAAAGGTATCAACCCATGGTCCGGAAATGGCAAAATAGATCGTATCGCCATGAGGAGTTCCCCAGGCAATTTCGTCGCCGTTAAATCCATCATAGTCGGCAGAGGTCATTTGGGGAAGAATAACAGCATTCTTATCCCATGTCAGGCCACCGTCAAGTGAACGGTAATACAGGTAGGCCAGGTCAAGCCCTTCATAGGCTACGTAAGTAGAGGTAATCATATGAACATTGTTGTGGTTGGCACCATTGGTCATGATCCTCGGCCATGAAATGTCGGTGGCCCCGACAGGTCCCATCAGGACACTTTGATTCCAGGTTCCCTGTCCTTTGATCGATCTTGATGAAATTTTAAGTCCGTCGTTCAGGTGGGCAATAACAATTTCGCCTGAAGGCCCCAAAGGTGCATAGGAAGGCCATCCTGTGCGATCATTTTCAATCCTGGAAGTCGGAGGAGGTCCCCAGGCTGTTCCGTCGTTGTAGTTATAACCAGTACCTCTCTGGCTGCTGGTGGATGTACCTCTTATCCATGTTGCGCCCATGGTTCCGTCAGGAAAAACGGTGATCCGTGAATCCATGGAGCCATTTGTTTGCATGTCGTAAACCGTTGTGCCAATGATGTCTTCCAGGACAGCCTTCGAATTAACAAGCGGGTTCCCCGGCTGGGCAGGCAGGATCTGATTTTTAATTGCTTTAGCCGGCACCGACTGTAACGGCGGTTTCGCGTACTTTGATTGTGCCATGGCCATGACAAACATACACATGACCAGTACAAAAAGGGTAAATTTTTTCATAATCAGGAGTTTAGTGGTTTATAACATTTATTCAAACAAATTTACAAAATATAATTTACCTTTTCGTCCGACGTGATTAAATTTTGATTTTTTCGATGAACTGGTCCAGATTTCAGGTGAAGTAAAAAAAACACCCGGCATCCTTAGGAAGAAAAAAAAAGGCCACCCGGTTGGGCAGCCTTTTTTAAAATTTCAGATGAGTGCCTATTCAACAATCATCTTGTGTGTAAAGGATTCACCATTGATCTTCACAGTGTAGAAATAGATTCCGGCGTTAAACTGGCTGCAATCGATGGTATATTTCTGTGCACCGCTGTTTACCATACCCTTGTCAAGTGTCATCACCTTCTGTCCCATTACGTTGGAAACTTCGATAATTACATTGGAGGGGGTTTCAACGTTCACTGCAAATCCTGTTGTGCCTTTTACCGGGTTCGGGAAATTCTGTCCTACAAAATTCCGGTTGGCTTTGGTTACAGGTACACTGCTAGGGATGAACAATGAAGTGGCAATTTCGCGGAAATCGAAGGAGACTTCATGAACGGGAACCGGTGGATAGGTGGTTCCTGCTGCTACGTTCGAACCAGGCTGCGGTGAAGATTGGGTCAGCAACTGAAGTTTGTTGTTCTTCAGGTCCTTTGCCACTTCAGGATAGGCGAATTCAGTGTAAATATCAAAGATATCGGCATTGAAATCCTGCATTTCAGTCCAGGCGGGTTTGCCATCAAACCAGGCACGGCCCCAAACATGGCGGAAATTATAGGGTGTCGGGTCAGGATTTCCAACGGTAAGGCCTGACCACAGGAAATAAATGTTGTTATATTCGTCGATTGTAACCTGGGGATAATTTGAAAGGCTTCCTTTATAGTAAGGAAAATCAACAACTGTATCACCGTTTTGATTTGGACTTACTACATAACCAATCAGTTTATGCGCTGCATCCAGAAGATTGAGATCTGCCATCATGGCTGTATCCAGGGGAGCTTCGGTTGAATTCCAGTAAACAACTCCGTCAACTCCTGCATTCCAGTAATGGGAGGTTCCGTCACCATAGGCCAGCATACGTCCAAGAGCAACATGAAATACGCCATGCTTATCCATTGCACCGGCCATGGTTCCGTCGCATCCGTAGAAAGTAGGAACGATCTGTGTTAACGGGGCAGTAGCATAGTATGCTGTGAGAACATCCTGTTTTGTCCAGGTGGTCCCATTGTCAAATGATTTCATCAGGAAGGTACCGTTCCAGGTGTTGCCCTGAAGGAAAGCAATGGTATCACCATGGGGTTCGATCCAGGTATAATCATCACCACTAAAGGCGAGATGATGCAATGAATCACAACCAGGTAACTGAACTGCTTGCTGATCCCAGGTGGCGCCGCCATCGAGTGACCGGTAATAAATCAAGGCACCGTCAACGCCCTTATAGGCGATCCCTCCGTTGGCAACCGGCATGGTGAGGACAATAACATGTACATTCTGATTGTTTTCTCCATTCGTAATTGCCCTTGGCCATAAAAGGTTTAAAGCAGCTCCGGCAGAACCAATGGGGCCTGTGGGTCCCAGTGTCTGTGTCCATGAACCGGTTCCTTTAACAGGACGTGTTGAAATAACCAGGTCTTTGGTTGAGTTGTGTGCAACAATGATCTCACCATTTCCATTCCATTTGCAGAGGTTTGGCCAACCGGTTTTTACAGATTCAACGCGGGCTGTTGGAGCAGCACCCCAGGCTGTGCCATCGAAATAGTTGTAACCGCTTCCGCGATCGGAATAACTGGTTGCATTGGCCATCATCCATGAAGCAGAGACAGTACCATCGGGCCAGCAGATCACGCGATCCATGCTGGATGCGTTTGATTGCATATCGTAGGTGCCTGATGTGCCAATATATTCACCCATGGCAGCTTTCGTGTTCACCACCGGATTTCCGAGTTGTACGCCTGGAGCCTGGTTGTCAGTGGCCGGAGTTTCCCTGATATTCGGAGTCTTCAGGATCTTGGCAAATTTCGCGGGCTTGTACTGCGCCATCGCGACAACACCAAACATAGTCAAAAAAACAAAGAGTAGAATTTTTTTCATGGTTTTTGGTTTTTGGTTTGACAATAGATTTTATTGGATACAAATTTAGGTTAAAAGTTTAGAGAACTACAAAAATATTAAAAAAATCTCATAATCTGCCATTGGGTCAAAAAAAAATTTGGCTATGCCCCCTCCTGCCGCAATGCCTTCTCCTTTGTATCGACCGGAATAATGGTGGATCGCTGGAATTCCAAATCGGCCGAGAATATTTTCCGGTAGGTGATGTGCCTTTTTGCAAAGGTAGCCCCGACCGATTCATGCAAGGCGCGCATTTTGGGATTGAAATCGCCAACCCACGAAAGCTCGAGCTCGGTGATGTGGGGCTTATGTTTCATCTTTTCATTCAGATGCCAGAAAATACCTGATTCAACCCCGTATCGCTGGTACTTTGGTTTCACGCCCATGATCACGATGCGGGTCCGGGTAATGGTTTTCCGGTACTTCAGCCAGAGAAATTTGATTTTATTCACCAGGTGAAGCTTCCCGTGAAGATGTCTGAGTATCTGGTTGACATCGGGGAACTGGATTAAAAAGGCGATGGGTTCCTCCTCATGGTATACGAACCAGATCATCTCCGGGTCAATAAACGATTTAGCTTTTTCCAGACTTTTCTTCAGGGTGGCGACCTCCATGGGTGTGAAATTCTCGTGAAATTTCCAGGCATCGTCATACACCTCCTTCATGTCATGAATGCACTTTTCAGCATTTTCGTAGGTGAAATGCCGGAACTTAAGCTCCGGTTTGCGCATGCACCATTCTGCAATTTTCCAGAATCGTTCGGGAAAGGGTTTGGTCAGATCAAGATGGTTAGAGACCTGCTCAAAGTAAAATTTAAAACCATAACCCTCAAAAAAGGCTTTGTAGTAGGGCGGATTGTAGTTCATCCCGAATCCCGGGTGGGTAAACCCTTCGACAAGCAAACCCCAGTTCACGTCATTTTCACCAAAATTGATCGGGCCGTCCATGGCCATCATGCTCCGTGCAGCGAGCCAATTGCGGGCCTGGTCAAAAAGCATGACGGCCGCTTCCTGGTTGTCGATGCATTCAAAGAAGCCCATCCCGCCGGTAGGCTGCTGGAAGGTGAAGGCCTTCCGGCTGTTGATAAATGCAGCAACACGGCCAATTACATCTCCTTCGTCATTCAACAGGATCCACCTGGCAGCTTCGCCATGCTGAAAAAAGCTGTTCTGGGAAGGATCAAACACGTCTTTGATTTCCGAGTCCAAAGTCCGGACATAATTTGGATCTCCCTTATATATGGTGTCAACCATATTTAAAAACTGGCGGTGTGTTTTGGGAGAGGTTACTTCGGTTAGGTACATATAATATCGGTGACACGTGACGCGTGACGCGTGACAAATTAATAATTTGACAAAGAGCTATGAACTTTTACATCACAAAAATACAATAATTACATTATCGTTATTATATATCTTTGCAGAGGGACATCAACCGACCATGAAAAAATTAGACCTCTTTATTTTAAAATCCTACCTCGGTCCGCTGGTGATGACCTTTTTTATCGCCCTCTTCATCCTGCTGATGCAATTTGTGTGGAAATATATTGACGACCTGGTCGGGAAAGGGATAGAGTGGTATATCATTGTAAAACTGTTGTTTTTCTTTTCCTCCACCTTCGTTCCGCTTGCACTTCCCCTGGCCATCCTGCTTTCGTCGCTTATGACCTTCGGCAACCTGGGCGAGCACTATGAACTTGTGACCATGAAAGCGGCCGGCATCAGCCTGAGCCGGATCATGCGGCCACTCATTGTCGTTTCCATATTAATCAGCGGACTGGCTTTTTATTATTCCAACGTGATCCTTCCCATGGCAAACCTGAAATCCTTTTCCCTTTTGTGGGATGTTCGGGAAAAAAAGCTGGCCTTCAATCTGAAAGAGGGTGTTTTTTATGATGGGATTGAGGGTTTTGTCATCAGGATAGGGAAAAAAGAGAAAGACGGGAACACCATCCGTGATGTGATGGTGTATGACCATACGAAACGCATGGGAAATGTTTCCCTCACCACTGCGGAATGGGGAAAAATGGAACTTTCGCCCGACAAGCGTTTCCTGATCTTCCATCTTTACAATGGCATCAACTATGAAGAAAGGATCGATCTTCGCTACAATGAAATCTCGAGACCCTTTCAGCGAACGAAGTTTTCGGAGCAATACCAGAAATTCGATCTTTCTGCCTTTCAACTCACCCGTACCGACGAAAGTCTGTTCAAGAAAAACTATGAAATGCAGAATATCAACCAGCTGACTTTCTCCATCGACTCCATTAAAACCCAGCTGGCGGGTGACCAGAAAAATTATCAGCGGAACTTCATCTCCAGCATGCCCTATTATGTCAACCTCGACACCAAAGTAAAAAAACCAGTTGTCCCGGCGCCAAGGTTTTACTCGAGCGTGATTGTTAATTTCAAGGCTGCCAACCGTGCCAAGGTTCTTGAAAACGCTAAAAATGCGGCGCAATCCGTTCAGAAGAACCTGGAGATAAACCAGGAGGAGCTCTACAACAAGCACAAACTGATCTATAAGCACCAGATTGTCTTTCACAAGAAATTTGCATTTTCCATTGCCTGTTTCCTGCTCTTTTTTATCGGTGCACCGTTGGGAGCGATCATCCGGAAAGGGGGCCTGGGCATGCCGGCTGTTATTTCCACCCTCTTTTTTATCCTGTTCTGGGTCATCTCCTTCGGCGGGGAGAAATATGCTGCCGAAGGGGTCGTTCCTGCCTGGCAGGGAATATGGTTCGCCTCGGCCGTACTGATGCCCATTGGACTGTTCCTCACACTGAAATCGACCAATGACGCCTCATTACTTGATGTGGATGCCTGGATCCGATTCTTTAATAAACTTTTCAGAATCCCCGAGCACAGGCTATGAGAATCCTGTTCCTTTGCAACAAATCGCCCTGGCCCCCCAAAGAGGGCGGACCGATGGCCATGAACATGCTGATCGAAGGCATGGCGGACGCCGGCCACCATGTAAAGGTTCTGGCGGTTAATTCCTTTAAATACAACATCCGGCAGTCCGATATTCCCGGAACCTACGTAAATAAAACGGGGATTGAGCTGATCGATGTGGATCTTCGGGTGAAACCGGTGGATGCTTTTTTAAATCTGTTCACAGATGCATCCTACCATGTGAAACGCTTCAATTCAGCTTCTTTCAGAAAACGGGTCATTGAGGTGTTGTCGGAGGGCGAATATGATGTGGTGCAACTGGAGACCCTCTTCATGTGCCCTTACATCGAAGCAATCAGAGCGCATTCCGGCGCCCGGATCGTGCTGCGCGCCCACAACATAGAGCACCTCATCTGGCAGCGTGTATCGGAGGAGGCCGCAAATCCCTTCAGGAAATGGTACATCAGGCACCTGGCACAGACGCTCAAAAAATATGAACGAAACATCGTGTCCAGGGTTGATGGGGTTTTGGCCATCACACCGACGGATGCCGCCTTTTTCAGGGGTTTATTCCCGGAAAAGTATCAAAACGACCCTGAAAATCGTAAATCTAAAATTGCAATCACCGATCTTCCCTATGGCCTGGAACCGGATCTTTATCGGGTTGACGACAGTGAAACGGAATATCCTTCGCTCTTCTCGCTGGGTTCGATGAACTGGATCCCCAACCAGGATGGCATCCGGTGGTTTCTTGACCAGGTTTGGCCCGATGTGCACAGGCAATTCCCGAACCTGAAATATTACCTTGCCGGCCGGGAGATGCCAGGATGGATGCGGTCATTGGATATTCCAAATGTGGTGGTGCTGGGTGAGGTGGAAGATGCCCCGGCCTTCATCGCCTCCAAAGCCATCATGATTGTCCCGCTTTTTTCGGGCAGCGGCATCCGGGTAAAGATCATTGAGGGCATGGCCGCGGGGAAAACCATCATTTCCACCAGTATCGGGGCTGAAGGAATCAGCTACACCAACCGTGAAAACATTTTGATTGCGGATGCTCCCTGCGAATTTTTCGAAATGATCTCCCTGTGCGTCATGGATTCTGAAATATGCAAAAAAATCGGGAAACGGGCCAGGGTATTGATTGAGACAACATATCACGCAAAGAATCTGCTTCAAAAACTGCAGGGTTTTTATCAACAACTCGGGGAATAACGCAGTTTTTTATATTTTTGCTTCCTGCAAGATACCTTCATGCGACTATTTTTCATTCTGCCAAGGGTTCCCTATCCCACTGAAAAGGGAGATAAATTAAGGGCTTTTCACCAGATAAAACATCTGTCGAAAAACCATGAGATCATTTTGTGTGCCCTGAACGACGGAACCCTCCATGAGGATGCCATCCCGGTACTGAAAAAATATGTGAAAGCCATTCACATTATTTCCATCTCCAAGGCAACCATTGCCTTCAACCTGTTTAAAACATTGTTTTCGGATAAACCCCTCCAGGTCGGGTACTTCTATAATGCATCATCGGCGGCCAAGATTCATAAACTTATTGAGCAATATAAACCGGATCACATTTTTTGCCAGTTGATCCGCGTTGCCGAGTATGTAAAGGGAATTCCGATTCCCAAAACACTCGATTACCAGGATGTCTTTTCAAAGGGAATGGAGCGCCGGCTTGAAAGCTCGCCTTTTTACATGAAGCCTTTACTGAAGATCGAGTACAACAGGTTGCTCAGGTACGAACATGCTGCCTTCGAAGCGTTTGACAACAAGATCATTATTTCAGAACCCGACCGTGATCTCATTCCCCATCCCGACCGCAACAAAATTGTGGTCGTGGCCAACGGGGTTGATACAACCTTCTTCAAACCGGTGGAACGGGAAAAGGAGTATGACCTGGTCTTCACAGGCAACATGGGTTACCCGCCCAACATAAAAAGCGCCGAATTCCTGGTTAATGAAATCCTTCCCGAGGTGCTGCATCACAAGCCTGACATAAGCCTGCTGATTGCCGGAGCCAGTCCGCATCTCCGTGTGATGGTCCTTAAATCGGGCCGGGTCGATGTATCCGGATGGGTTCCCGACATGCGTGAATGTTATTCCGGCGCCCGGATCTTCATTGCACCCATGCAGATCGGCACCGGCCTGCAAAACAAACTTCTGGAGGCCATGGCAATGCAGATCCCCTGTATCACCTCTCCGCTTGCGTTCCAGGCACTGAATGCCCGCAGCGGTGAAGACATCCTGGTGGCAGAAACGCCAAAAGAGTATGCTGCACACATCCTGATGTTGCTTAACAATCCTGAAAAAGCCCGGCAAATCGCGCTGAACGGATACGAGTTTGTCCACCGGAATTTCACCTGGGAAACCGAGACCGGTAAAATCGACCGGCTCATCAGGAGGAAAACGAATTACGAATGACGAATTACGATTTACGATTTACGATTTACGATTTACGATTTTTTTACTTCATTACTTGTCACCTTGTTACCTTGTTACCTTGTCACCTTGTTACCTTGTCACCTTGTCACCTTGTCACCTTGTCACCTTGTTACCTTGTCACCCTGTTACCTTGTCACCTTTAAAATTCTCCCCAAATGTCCGACGATCGTAAAATAATATTCAGCATGGTGGGTGTCAGCAAGATATTCCCACCCCACAAGCAGGTTTTGAAGAACATCTACCTCTCCTTCTTCTATGGCGCCAAAATAGGCATCATCGGGTTGAACGGGTCCGGAAAATCGACCCTGCTCAAGATCATTGCCGGAGTTGAGAAATCATTCCAGGGAGAGGTGGTCTTTTCACCGGGTTATTCGGTGGGGTACCTCGAGCAGGATCCGCAGCTCGACGACACAAAAACCGTTAGGCAGATCGTGGAAGAGGGAGCCCAGGATGTGGTGAATCTTCTGAAAGAATATGAAGCCGTAAACAATAAGTTTGGCGAACCGCTGAGCGATGACGAAATGGACAAACTCATCAAACGGCAGGGAGAGCTTACCGAACTGCTTGATCAGCATGAAGCCTGGGATCTCGACAGTAAGCTGGAACGGGCCATGGATGCACTCCGGTGCCCTGAACCAGATTCACCGGTAAAAAATCTTTCGGGAGGCGAACGGCGTCGTATTGCCCTTTGCCGGCTGCTTTTGCAGGAACCCGACATTCTTTTGCTCGACGAGCCGACCAACCACCTCGATGCCGAATCGGTGCAATGGCTCGAATTACATCTGCAGCAATACAAGGGAACCGTGATCGCCATCACCCACGACCGCTATTTCCTCGACAATGTTGCCGGATGGATCCTCGAACTCGACCGGGGCGAAGGCATTCCATGGCAGGGGAACTACACTTCCTGGCTCGAACAGAAGTCGAACCGCCTGGCAATGGAGGAGAAGACTGAAAGTAAACGCCGCAAAACCCTCGAACGGGAGCTTGACTGGGTGCGCATGTCGCCCAAAGCCCGCCAGGCAAAAGGTAAAGCGCGTTTGAATGCTTACGAAAAGATGATGAACGAGGATGTCAGGGAAAAGGAGGAGCGCCTTGAATTGTATATCCCCAATGGGCCGCGCCTCGGCACGATGGTGATTGAAGCCAACCAGGTTTCAAAGTCGTTTGATGACAAACTCTTGTTCGAGGGATTGAGTTTTTCGTTGCCCCCGGCCGGAATCGTAGGCGTAATCGGCCCCAACGGAGCAGGAAAAACGACCCTTTTCCGTCTGATCATGGGTGTTGAAAAATCAGATGCCGGCACCTTTAAGGTCGGTGATACTGTAAAACTCGGATATGTTGACCAGAGCCATACATCCATCGATCCTGAAAAAACGGTATTCCAGGTAATTTCAGGCGGCGCTGAAAACATGCAGATCGGCGGACGCACGATGAGTGCCCGTGCCTATGTTGCCCGGTTCAATTTCAGCGGTGCCGACCAGGAAAAAAAATGCGGGGTGCTCTCCGGGGGTGAACGTAACCGACTGCACCTCGCCCTCACCCTGAAGGAGGAGGCGAATGTATTGCTGCTGGATGAGCCTACCAACGACATCGACGTGAATACCCTCAGGGCCCTGGAGGAGGGTCTCGAAAATTTTGCAGGATGCGCCGTGAT
Organism: Bacteroidota bacterium; assembly: GCA_037128705.1. Classification (GTDB taxonomy): domain Bacteria; phylum Bacteroidota; class Bacteroidia; order Bacteroidales; family FEN-979; genus CAIVAT01. Next base: position 106,529 of record JBAXVX010000009.1, read on the forward strand.
CATCTCCCACGACCGGTGGTTCCTCGACAGGATTGCCACCCACATCCTGGCATTCGAAGGAGATTCACAGATGTATTTCTTCGAAGGATCCTACTCCGATTATGAGGAGAACAAGAAAAAACGGGTGGGCGATGATGCACCGCATCGGATTAAGTATAAGAAGCTGAGAGGATAATTCAATTTACGATTTACGATATACGATATACGATTTTTGATTTTCTGATTGAATGATCATTATTGACAGTAAGTTGCTCGATGTTGTTTCGGCACAGGCCAAGGTTTCACCGCGCAGGCGCCAGAATTTCAACTTCCATAAGGATTATTCCGACACCCTGCAGCGCCTGCTTAATGCGATGGAGCCTTTATCCTATATCCAGCCTCACAGGCATGCGGATCCGGACAAACGGGAAGTTTTCTTTTCGCTGCGTGGAAGAATTGCCGTGATCGAGTTTGATGACCTGGGAAATATCACCGGCCACATGGTATTGGACCCATCGGATGGCAACTTCGGCGCTGAAATTCCCGAACGAACCTTCCATACGATCATCGCACTTGATCCTGACTCTGTTGCCTATGAAGTAAAAGATGGTCCCTATAGCCCGATCGATGATAAAAATTTTGCCTCCTGGGCCCCGAAAGAGGGATCGGCCGGGGCAACGGATTATCTCAAAGGAATCCTGAAGAAACTGGGGATCCGGCAAGGCTAATTCAAGGGACTATCTTTCTGTATTTTTGCCCGCTAGAATATCTAATTTATAGATTCTGTACTGTTTAACACATTTTCCTCCCACTTTTTCAAGAATAGATTTCATCCTCAGGTTATTTTCCATCACATAGCAGGCCTCCCCGTGGTACATTCCCAAAGCCAGGCAATTTTCCTTTATTTTCTGGTACAGGAACAGATCGATCCCCTTGTTCCTGAATTCATCGAGCATGCCCAGGATCAAAATGCGTGCATTGTTGATCTTTCGCCTGTACCATAGAAACTGAACCATTCCAAGTGGTCCCAGTTTTCCTGATCTGATGTGGCTGAATACCTGGTTCAGATCAGGAATTGCCAATAAAAAACCAATTGGTTTCCTTTGCTTTTCAACGATCAGGATCAGTTTTTCAGGCACAAATTGCATGAACTGCCTGGCTGTATTTCTGAATTCCTGTTCCGTCATCGGCAAAAATCCCCAGTTGTCCTTATTCGCCTCATTGTAAACGCCAAGCAGCGGGATGATTTCCTGATCAAGCCTTTTATAGTTAATCGTTCTGATCGTGATCTCCGAATCCGTAAGATGATCGCTGATCCGTTTTATTATTCTTACCATGGAGGGTGATAACAGGACCTGGTCATCAATCAATGCATAGGAGGACAAATCCATCTCTTTTTCAAAACCAAACCTGACCAGGAAATCATTATACCATGGTTTATTGTAGGGCATCATCACAATGGGCGGTTTGTCAAATCCCGAAATAAGCATTCCGCATGATTCATTGGTGGTGAAATTTTCAGGACCACGAAGGGTTGTCAATCCTTCCTGCCTGTTCCAGTTTACTGCCAGGTGGAGCAATGCTTCGGCAACATCAAAATCATGGATCGATTCAAAAAAACCAAAAAAACCGCACAGCTCACCGGTATGGGCAATATGGTTGTTATTGCGAATCAAAGCAATACGGCCTGCTACCTGATTTTCTTTGTACGCCAGGAAAAAATCCACCCTGGAATGGAGGAAAAAAGGATTCTTCCTGCGATTGAAAAGGACCTGCTGAAAGAGATGGGGCTCCGTAATATAACATGGATCATCCCTGTATAAAAAGTCGGGAAATTGAATAAACTTTCTGAGCTCTTTTTTGGACTTTACTTCAACTATTTCTATCATATCCTAATCAACTATCTGTTTTTCTAATGGTTTACCATGGCGCTTGAATTCTTCCAAACCACACGAAGGGACAAGCCGTCCTTCATATAACATCGCATCCGGGCAGCCGTCGCATTCATCTCTTATCCCGTTTATAAATCCGGGTGGAATGATGTAACAGAGCAGCTGTACGGTTGAACGTCTGAACAGACTCAGGGGATTCCGGATGATCTCTTTAAGAAAATTTCGTGCAATGACCCTGAAGTCCCGAAGGACAATGGCCAGCAACACAATCTGAAGAAAATTCAGGTAACTCCTTCCCTTGCCGAATTTATAGGCATATTTTCCGGCAAACAGATGATGGAACATCTGAAATAATTCGACAAATTTCGGACCTGTGTATCCGAGAATCTTTTTGTTCATAACAATGTAGGACGATTGAAGCCACTTGATTCCGTCATCTTCGAGCCTGCTTCCCAGGAATGCAGAATACCTGATATCAGGCAAAACAGTCTGCACCTGGTTGCACAGATCTTTGGCATAAACCCATTTCGAGCAATCAAGTTGCTCGTTTTTATCGAAAAGAACCTGCCGGATGGGGATAAAGGTTACAAAATCAACAAGTTTTGAATTCTCCACCGACCATTTTATCACGGAACCCATTTCGTTCAGGTTGTCGTGGTTCACCACGCAGAGGAAGGTCAGATGTATTCCCCCGATTGTGTAAACCATTTCACCGTAGTGCCTGCGGAGGGAATTCAGTTTATCTTCTGTGGTTGACCTGTGACGGCTTAAGGAGTCGACCCTGATGATGAGGCCGGCCAACCCCTCCTTTTTGAGCATCGTGAGGCGCTCAGGCGTCAAAAGCACCCCGTTGGTATGAACGAAGGGATACATCCCATGATCCCTGATAAACCGGATGATGTTCCCCAGTTCCGGATGAAGGAATGGTTCTCCGCCACTGAGGGAGATGATCTGGCAATTCCGCAGCCGCTTCATCTCAAGGATGTTTGCTTTCACCTTTTCAATGGGTTCGTGAACCGGAATATTGTCATCCCTGTCGCAGCCCCTGTAACATCCCGGGCATTTGAGGTTGCAGTCGGTGGTTATCTCGACCCACCCGTTCGGATTGTCGTTTTTGGTGAACGGCAGCCGGTAGAGTGTCGTGATTTCAGGAAGTGCATGCGTTGATTTCATATTCGAGGGATATATCTCAGTTACAATTTTATTAAACGATCAGGGGCGTTTCTCCTCTTTTCACATAGGAGCGGTAATGCAGATTTACGGCAAATGCAAAGATATAATTCATCGGATGTTTCAGTATTTGCCTGTTTAACAGCGTGCGGGAGACGATTCCGCCCAGGGAAAATATTTTCCCGTTCAGCCAGTGGTACATTTCGGTCAGATTTTCCGGGGTCATTTTTTCAGGATAATGAACACATTCAGAAGCCGTATAATGATCGAAGTTCTCATGGATCAACCGGCCTGCCGCTTTATATTCAACATAGAGCTGTGTTGCAGGAACCGGCGTTAGAAAATAGATACGCAGCAGGGGAATTTTACATTTTTTAATGAAATCATAGGTTGCCTTCAATGATTCCGCGGTATCGCCGTCGGTGCCGATAATCATTTCGGCGCTTACCATAATGCCGGCCCTATTGAAAGCCGCCATCAGTTCTTGATGATCCTCAATCCTCAGCCATTTTTTATTGAGCTTGTCCAACCCCTCCTGCGAAATACTTTCCAGGCCAAGGCTGAGTATCTCACATCCCGACCGGGCAACCAGGTTCAACAAGGATTCATTCCGGGCCAGGTTCATGGTGCACTGGCTCGACCACTTCATGTTCAGGGGCTGTATCTTTCTGCACAACTCCTCCAGGTAGGCGGGATTGCTCACAATGTTGTCATCAATCATATAAAATTTGCGGTATCCGAGACTTTTAATCTTTTCAATGTCCCTGATCACGTCATCCACCGGCCTTGCCATGTGACGACCCTTATATAAACAGGCAATGGAGCAAAAGCTGCAGGTGTGGTTGCAGCCCCGTCCCGCCTGAACCGGCAGCATGTCGCCAATTCGTTTTTCGGCCAGCAGTTCATACCGGGGCAGCGGCAGATTGTTGAGGTCAACTACAGGGTTATCATAAATCCTTTGAAGCGTGCCAAGTTTTTCGAAATCAGACAACAGCTTCGGGAAAGAGATCTCCGCATCCCCGATGACAATGCTGTCGGCAAATTTCAAGGCCAGTTCCGGGACCATCGAGGCCATGTACCCTCCCATGAAAACAATCTTTCCCCTCTTTTTAAACTCACCGGCCAGGTCGAATGCCCTGAAGATGGCGTGTCCCATAGCGCCAATGCCAATAATATCTGCATCGGTGTCGAAGTTGATCTCCTCAATAACCTCCAGTTTCACCTCTACTTCCCAGTTTTCGGGAGCCATGGCAGCCAGAAGCGGAAACACCAATCCCGGCAGGTAAAGTTTCTTCTGCCGCACAACATCCCCGGTAGAAAGATATTGGGAGGATTGTATCAACAGGACCTTAGGCATGTTCGGTTACCTCCATGATTTTCTTCTTGTACTGCCGTTTTACATTTATCAGCCCCTTTGCCAACTTTATTTGCATGTGAAGTGGATATTTCAGAAGGCTGAGGAGGTTTTTCGGGTGAAGGATAATCCGGAGATAAAGGTCACGGATGCTCTTGTAATAATCTTCCAGGTTCATTTTTTCAGGCCGGATGGCCACATGGGCGAGGTCCCATTTGTCATAGTCGTTTCTGGCGATCACAAGATCTTCCTCTTTTACGTTTAGGCCGGTACCTTTCAATGGGGTTAAGGGCTGAAGGTTTACGAATTTAATTCCCAGTTCAAGCATGATATCGCCCGCTTTTCTGAAATCGCCGGCACTCCACGAGGGTGAAACAATGACAGCCGCATAACAATCAACCTTGTATTTGTTCAGCACAGCCATGGCCATCCTGTTTGTATTGCTGGTGGTTTGTTTATTAAAATCAACCAGTTCAATATCTTCAAATGATTCGAGACCTACAATGACCGTTCTCAGGCCAGCCTCTTTGAATTCCTTTATCAGTTCAGGGTTTGCCGCAATGAAGTCAGCTCTTCCATAAACCAGAAATTTTTTCCTGATGCCCCGTTCTCTCAATAACCCGATGAATTCTTTCGTGCGATTCGGGCTGACCAGGAAATCATCATCCACAATATAGATCTCCTTTTCCCTGATGGATGCCAACTCATTCATTACCTCATCAAGCGGGCGTGCATGGTACTTATCACCGGTTATTCTACGGCAGAAACAAAATTTGCAATTGTAGGGACAGCCAAACGAGGTTTTTATTAAAGCCACCTTGTTGTGAAAAACATAAAAGTATCTGCCCCGGTACTTTGCCGTAAGGTCCCTGTTGGGTAACGGAATATAAAAGTCGTATTCCGGCAGCATGGATTCGTTTAACACCTCATGCCTTCTCAGGGCTCCCGAAGGAAAGGATGATTTCCCCATCAGGTGATCCATAAGTTGCGGGAAGGATCTTACAGCATTCCGAACAATCCGGTAATCCACGGATTCATGGTCAATATCTTCAGGGAATTTTTCAAAATGCACCCCGCCTGCAACGGTGATGATCTTTTCATTCATCCGTTTTGCAGTTGTACAATATTGAATTATAACCGGGATGTGTGTGATATACCCTGTCAGACACAAAATATCCGGCGCGAATGATTTAATAAAAACATCCACCGGCTCCGCTTCAAGAATCATATCGACAATCGTGACCTCATGCTCATCCTGAACAAGCGTTGCAAGTATCTCCAGTTCCAACGGTTCTACAATCATCAGATGTTGCAGACCGATGGTATCAGGGGAGGGTTTAGGCCGGATAAACAGTATTTTCAATAAGCAAATTTTAATAACGAATCAGTTTTCATTTTTAAAAACCTGGCAATGCTCAGGTTGTTTCGAATAGGTAAATAAACTTTTAAATACCCTGAGAAAATAAAAAAACACGGGGTTCCGGTGATAGGCAAACATTCTTCTTTCGCTCAAATTCCCGCCCAAACGGGTTTTGGCAATTTCGGCCGTTTGTCCGAAATCCACGATACCATAATTATGATCAACCGCTGCAGAAATAATACCCAGCAGGTTATTGTTGTATGAATGGTATTGGTCCCTGAAGGCATAGTTGAGTCCGCCAAAATAGAAAAAAAGAACATCCTTGTCTTTACAGACAACATGCCAGCACAACATCTTCTTTTCAGTGTAATAGGTGGTAAGCAGGAAATTTGAAGGAAGATATCTGAACGCATCGAAGCTGAGTATTTCCAGTTTCGTCGTGGTCTTTTTCATAATTTCCAGGTACAGGGCATAGTGTTCCTCGGTGAAAACAGTGCAATCGGTTTTGAGCGCCGTGACATTTGAGAATTTTTCCCTGATCCTGTGAATCCTTCTTCTGTAGCTGTGCCGGAGCGATTTTTCATAACCCGGAATACCCGTACTTTCAAATTTCAATACAATGGTAGGCAATGTTCTCAGGTTTAACACTTTATCTATGAGGTAATCTTCCATGAAATTTACCCCGAGGATCAGTCCCGATTCCATTTTAATCAGTTCTGCCAGGAAATATTCAAATTCGCCGGGATCACCGATCATAGGCGGAGTGGCAATGGAGGCAGGCAAACCTATGATTTGCGCTTTAAACGGACTTGGGATGTTGACAAAGGTGAAAATGTCGATCTTCAAGGTGTATACAACTGTTCCTGCAACCAGCTTGTTGTCACGATAGAGTTCATAATAACGCTGGGCGCACGGGTTGTACCGGTGAAGATGATCCAGGAATTCTCTTTTCTGAAAATAGAAATCAGCCAGGTTGTCCCATTGAGGACTAAGATATTCAGGAGAGCGAAGTTTTATGATGGTTTTCTCCATTTTTTTTGGCAGATGACCCTCCAGGTCAAAATCAGGCTGTTTCACCATAAAGGGTTTTTATATTCCATCCGGATGGTTTCAGGCTGGTCGCCGGCCGGGAGAATAAAATGCCTTAAGGACCCCAGTAAAATATATCCTGAAAGAACAGGTAAAGCAAAAATGGCCATGATCCATCCCAGGATAGACCACAACGGCCTCTCTAGAAACATCTTTCCCATCAAACGCCTCCACCGCTTCCGGAATCCATGGCCATAAAACAGCAGTCCGCAAATGCACGACAGAACATAGGTTGGCAGAAGCAATTTTTTATACCCATTCACGCGGTTCCTGAATTCATAACCCTCCTCTTTTTCCAGTGATCCAATGCCATTGTACATATTTTCAAGCATCCTGAAAGGCCATGGACCGCCTTCGTCCACCAGTTTTTGGTAGGTGTGAAGGATGTAATTCATGGATTCCTCCTGGGTGATATTTTTAAAGCGGAAGGAGGATTTTTCGAGCCGGGCTTTATCAAAGGAAAAATCAGGATTGATCCGCCCCTCCTCTTTCATGCGCTGCCAAAGCGGCGTTCCGGGCACGGCCTGTAAAGGCATCACCTGGTATAAGGTCGGGTTCAGCTTAACAAACCTGTCTAATTCCAATGGAATTGACTGATTGGTATGTTTATCCCAGCCGATGATGATCGATCCGAGGGTATGTATGCCTGCAGCGTGCAATTGGCCGAAAAGCTGTTCAATATCAACCTGGCTGCCACCCCGTTTTTTAAGTTTTTCGGTTTCAAGAAGATCATCATCAAAAGATTCGACCCCGATGTACAGCATGCCGATGCCGCACCGGATAAGTTCCGACATCGTATATCGGACTACGTTGTGTGCCGAGGAAAAAACAGTCAGGTAAAAGGGGCGCGTGATCAGTGCCGTATCTTTTTCCATGCAATGCATAAATTCAAGCACCGCTTCACGGTTTTCCAGGAAATCCTCTTCAAATATCACCCCGGATGTGGCACGGGGATATCGTTCGGCACCCTGTTTAACCGACCGGAAGAGGTTTTCGCCGGAGAACAATACCTTTTTTTGTTTAAACTGGCTGGAAGTGGAACAAAAGCTGCAATGAAAATTACATCCGAGGGCTGCGATGAAATTCAGATTCATGTTAATGGGAAACCGGGTCCTGAAAAAACTCACCCTGATTGGCAGCAGGTTCTGTTCAAGAGGCCTGCTGATGATGATCCCAAACTTCTCCTTCAGATAATCTGACAGAAAAGCAACGCCTTCTCCTGTGCATATGTGATCAACCGTGTTTCTTAACTGTTCGGTAATTTCACAGGGTTCACTGAAAACAGCCGTGCCATATCCGCCGATAATCACTTCTGTTCCGGGAGAAATTTTTTTCACCCAGGTGGCCATTTCAAGTATCCTGGAGGTTGTAATGATACTAAAGGTCAGTGCAACAACATCGTAGTGATGCCGCATAAGTTCCTTTTTAAACCCGTTCAATGTTGGATTTTCCAAGACCAGCGAAGCTACCGGCAAATTTTGTGCAAGAAAATGCAGGGGATGCCAGCTCTGGTTCTGGCGAAGTTGGAAAATACCCTGCCTGAGCGTATTCCTGTAATAAAAAAAATCGATGTTATCCTCAAATAGCCTGGCTTTTGGATAAGGAATATATGGTGTAGAAAACAGGATACGCACCATGGGTTTTATCTAAAACCGGCTAATGTATGGTTTTTTTTCATCCGGGGATATACTTTGCTTATTCCTTAATTATTCTTTAACTGTTCATCAATTATACAACCCTTGAACAACCCTTATACAACCCTTGAACAACCCTTGAACAACCCTTGA